>JAKIUK010000004.1 GCA_021647585.1 Methylococcaceae bacterium | reverse complement strand
GTGGCGTGGGTCCATACCATTATCCATGTATTTCAAAGACTAAGAATCACTCACAGATAATGGCCATAGTCCTTATCAAGAGTGATTCTGAAGAATTTTTCGTCGAAATTTTTCACAAAACCATGGAACGGTTGACCCCCACCAAATGGGTGACTCACATTAAACTTTGACTACCCACTACATTCAATAGCTTTTGTAAATTTTCAGCGATCTACTGATTTTTCTTGGTTAAAGTAGGATTGACCTGGAATTTATATAGATTCCTTGTTATTTATTCCCCCGTCACCGCTTTTTCTTTTGCTACGATTTATATGTCATTCCGAGTGAAATGAGGAATCTTAAAATTAAACTATTGCTTACATTTATAAAGATTTCTCCCACTGGGTGCAATGAAAGTAGTATGTGTTAAATCAAGGTGCGAAAACTTTTTGGACGATTTATATATGAAAATGTTTTACACATTCTGAGTTTTCTAGGCTAAAGCATTTCACCCTGGTTGAACAACCAAAAGCTTCTGCTAGACTCATATTAAACGTTAAATTTATTTAATGAAGCATCACAACAGGTAATAGAATGAGTTTAGATGAAGAAAGTTTTAGCAATCAGTCACAATTATTGGTTGAACCGCTGGAACAACTGATTAACAGTAATGGTATTGATATACCTATGCTACCGGAAGTCGCTAATAAAGCATTAATACTAGCTCAAGATCCCGAATCTGATGCCAGTAAAATGGCCCAATTAATTCAAAGTGATCAATCCTTAGCTGGTCATGTTATGCGAATTGCAAATTCTGTAGCTTATACACCACTGGCTAATTTGGTGTCATTACAACAGGCTATTTCTCGCCTGGGGATGGGAATGATTAGTGAAATTGCTTTATCCGCTTCAATTGGCGCTAAATTCTTTAATACACCGGGCTATGAAGATTATGTTAATGATATCTGGAGACATGCTTTATCTACTGCATTATGGGCAAAAGAAATTGCCCGGCATTGTCGAACAAATGTCGAAGTTGCTTTTTTAGCGGGATTACTTCATTCCATTGGTCGTCCTGCGATATTGCAATCAATTCTGGACTTAGCAAAGCAGCAGAAACTCGAATTATCTGAGTCGGAGACATTGTATTTGGAACAATTATACGCAAAGCAAGTTTCAGACACTGTTATTAGTTCCTGGAAAATGCCCTTAATGGTCATTGAGGCAGTGAATTTTTGTGATGACTATGACAATGCACCAACTGCGGCAACTCATGCTGCTCTGGTTAATGCAGGTGTACAGTTTGCCACTCATATGTTGACCCCTGAAGTTATAGGCAAGGAAACCTTATTGACGATTCCTGTATTAAGCACATTGAATCTGTATCAGGATGAAGTCGAGAAAATATTACAGCAAACAGAAAATGTCAAAGGTCGGCTGGAGGGCTTATCATCATGAATAATTCATCCTACGATTATGATGTCATGGTTATTGGCAGTGGTCCGGCGGGACAAAAATCTGCAATTCAAGCGGCAAAGTTGGGTCAACGAGTAGCCATTGTTGAGCGGGATAAATTATTTGGTGGCGCTTGTGTGCACCGTGGCACTATCCCATCCAAAACCTTACGTGAAAATGCCCTTAGAGTTAAACATATGCGGCAAAATGCGGCGCTGGCAGATTTTACTTTAAGTGAGAATGCAGAGATGTCAACTTTGGTAAACCGTTTAGATGAAGTATTAAAAGCACACGATATTTATATGCGTTCACAGGTCGATAGAGAAAATGTTGAGCGTATTCACGGACGTGCTAGTTTTGTTGATACTGAAACTATTAAAATCACCAAGGTTGGTGGTGAAGTCAAAGCGTTTCGTTGCAAAAATATTATTATTGCAACGGGGTCTTTTCCAAGAACACCAGATAATATTCCGATAGACCATGAGCATATTCTCGACAGTGATTCAATTTTATCAATGTTATATCTTCCTGCTAGTCTGACAGTATTGGGCGGTGGGGTTATTGCCAGTGAATATGCCACTATATTTCAGGCCCTGGGTGTTAAAGTTACCATGATTGATCGCTATCCTTACCCGTTAGGGTTCTTAGACGTTGATATGACTGAAACATTTGTAAAGGCATTTGAAGCGATGGGAGGTACCTGGTTAGGTAACCACGATGTTGAAAAGGTCTATTGGGATGATGTAAGTGAGGTGGTTACCGAGTGTAAAAATGGTACGGTGGTACGTAGCCAAAAATTACTGTGTGCAGCAGGGAGAATTGCCAATGTACAAAATCTGGACATTGAAAATGTTGGCTTGTCTTTGAGCGATCGGGGGATTATAGCTGTAGATGAACAACTAAGAACGGCTGTACCCAATATTTTCGCTGCCGGAGATATTATTGGTCCTCCTTCATTAGCTACAACATCCATGGAACAAGGTCGTCGTGCGGCCTGCAATGCCCTGGAAATAGAAGTAGGGGATATGAGCCAGTTTATTCCTATAGGTATCTATGCCATTCCAGAGTTATCGTCTATCGGGCTGACAGAAAAACAGGCAAGAGAACAGTATGGAGAGGTAATCGTAGGAAATGCCAGCTTTTCAGAAGTGGCAAGGGGGCATATTTCAGGTAATACTGAAGGCATGCTTAAAATTGTTGCTGATACTGAAGGGAAAAAAATTCTGGGTGTGATGATAGTCGGTGAAGGCTCGACGGAAGTCGTGCATATTGGTCAAATGGCCATGCTCTGTAATGCTGAGGTCGATATCTTTGTTTCCAGTACTTTTAATTTTCCAACACTTGCCGAAGCTTATCGTATTGCTGCTCTGGAGATTTTAGATAAACGACCTTAATGCTGTAGAACAAGTTGCCTGATAGTAATCCTAGGCAACTTTAATCTAATTAATTATGACACTAAAGACAGTCCGTATGGTCTGTAACCAATACTTTCGCTTCCAACATATCGTGTATAGCGTATTTAGGTCCTTCTCTGCCTAAGCCCGAATCTTTCACTCCACCATAAGGCATATGATCAGCACGGAATGTAGGGACATCATTAATGATAATGCCTCCTACATCAAGGTTTTGGAAAGCATAGTGTATTTTTCGATTATCGTGGGTAAAAATACCTGTCTGTAGGCCAAAGTCTGAATCATTAATAGCACTAATAGTTTGTTTGAAATTGGTGAATTTTTCGATAATTACGATAGGAGCAAAAGCTTCAAGGCTACAGACTTTCATCTCTTGTCGGGTATTGGTTAATATGGTTGGGGAATAGATATTTCCTTTACGTGTGCCACCGGCAATGACCTCAGCACCTGCTGAAACGGCTTCATTGACCCAGGCTTCAATGCGCATGGCATTTTTTTCATCAATCATGGCTGAGAAGTCAGTTTCTGGGTCTTCTGGTGCTCCAATTTTCAAAGTTGATAAACCCTGCTTAAATAAATCAAGAAATTTGTTAAAGCAATCATTATGGACATAAATACGTTGTGTATGGATACAGGTTTGGCCGGCATAAGCAAAGGCTCCAGTTACGGCTTTGCTAGCAGCACGTTCAATATTGGCATCTTGTTCTACAATCAAACCGGCATTTCCACCTAGTTCAAGAATTACTTTTTTCTTACCCGCATTCTTTTTCATTTCCCAGCCGATGTCTGGTGAGCCAGTAAAACTGAGTAGATTCAAGCGTGGGTCAGTAACCAGTTGATTGCCCGTTTTTCTATTCATGGGTAAAACAGAAAATGCACCTTTTGGTAGACTGGTCTGATCTATAAGCTGTGCCAGAAACAAAGACGCAATCGGTGTTTTTGATGCTGGTTTTAGAATAATGGGGCAGCCTGCAGCAATAGCAGGTGCAACTTTGTGAGAAACCAGATTGAGTGGGAAATTGAACGGGGCTATACCTGCAACAACGCCAACAGGAAAATATTTTACGATAGCATCTTTATTTGCGCCAGCTTCTATCCAGTCTATGCTCATGACCTCACCCGGCAAACGTTTACATTCTTCGGCAGAAATTATGAAAGTTTGTATTGATCGATCTACTTCAGCCAATGCTGTTTTAAGGGGTTTTGAAGCTTCCAGCGAAATAATCAGGCCCATTTTTTCACGTTCACTACGCAATAAATCAGCGATTTTCATTAAAATTTGTGCACGTTGAAAAATGGGTAAATCACGCATTGTAGTTTGAACAGCACAGGCTGCTTGAACTGCTTGTTCAAATTCGGCTTGCCCACCTAAACAAGTTTGAAATACACACAGGTTTGAGTAGGAACTGATTATTTTTACTGGCTGTTCAGTCGTTTTAAATTCACCACCTACATAGATAGGAAAGTGAGGTATCTCTGATGTTTGTGCGGTATTCATATTTTCTGGTTTCGGTTAAATAATGCAGGCTTTTTCAAATAATTCTTTAGTTAAAACTTTAGCGTTTTCTGAATAATCTACTGGACAATCAATAATGTGTACTCCAGGTGTGGTAGTACAACGAATTAGTAACGGTTTAAGCTGTTCAGTGCTTTCAACTCTGTAGCCATTTGCACCATAAGCTTCGGCATATTTAACAAAATCCGGATTACCAAAATCCAGGCCAAAGTCGTTAAAGCCCATTCCTTCCTGTTTCCATTTAATCATGCCATAAGCGCTGTCGTTTAATATTAGAATGGTAATATCCAGTTTTAACCTTACGGCGGTTTCGACTTCATGACTGTTCATCATAAATCCGCCATCGCCACAAATAGCAACAACTTTACGTTCTGGATAAACCATTTTTGCAGCCATTGCCGATGGAAAACCTGCGCCCATGGTAGCTAAAGCATTGTCCAATAGGATAGTGTTGGGTGCAAGTGCGCGATAATTACGGGCAAACCATACTTTATAAACACCATTATCCAATGCAATAATATCATCTGTAGCTAATGATGCACGGACATCACTAACGATACGTTGTGGCAACACAGGGAAACTATCGTCATTTGCACGTTCTAGCAGTTTTTCATCGACATGCTGTTTGACCTTCATAAAGTAAGAAAAATCCCAATGAGAAGCCGTTATAATGCGATTTGTTATTTGCCAGAGAGCATTGGCAATATCACCAACCACATCCAGTTGTGGAAAATAGATTTCATCTATTTCCGAAGCAACAAAATTGATATGTATTACTTTAAAACCGCCTGGAGTCATAAAGAAAGGTGGTTTTTCAACAACGTCGTGACCAATATTAATAATCAAATCGGCTCTTTCTATTGCACAATGCAGGTAATCATTATCGGATAGGGCAGCTGTGCCAAGAAATAAAGGATGGTCCTCTGAGACGACACCTTTTCCCATCTGGGTATTAAAGAATGGAATACCTGTTTTTTCAATTAAGCCGATTAAGTGTTTTGCTATGAGCTTACGATTGGCACCAGCGCCAATGAGAATTAAAGGATACTGAGATTTTTTGATATAAGAAATAGCCATATCAACCGCTTTTTCATTAGCATCAGCACGTCGAACTGGATAGCAAGGAACAGGTAAATGACTGGTGGTTTCGGCTGCTACATCTTCAGGCAATTCCAGATGTACAGCGCCTGGTCGTTCTTCGCTGGCAACTTTAAATGCTTCACGGATAATTGAAGGGATACGGTCACCTTTTACCAATTGTTTAGTAAATTTGGTGATCGGTCTCATCATATCAACTGTGTCGATGATCTGAAAATGGCCTTGTTTACTGGAGTGAATTGGTTTTTGACCTGTAATCATACACATAGGCATGGCACCTAGTTGTGCATAGGCGGCAGGAGTGAAAAAATTAGTTGCTCCCGGTCCAAGAGTTGATAAACAAACACCGGGGCGCCCAGTTAATCGGCCAATGGTTGCAGCCATAAAGCCTGCAGGTTGTTCATGTCGTGTTAAAATTAATTTAATACTGGAGTGTCGTAATGATTCCAGGAAATCCAGGTTTTCTTCACCTGGAACTCCAAAAATGTATTTGACGCCTTCATTTTCTAAACATTTTACAAATAAGTCACTGGCTTTCATACCTTTCCTTTCATCATTATGGATTCGTTGAAGAATACACTTCGTTTACCTGGAACTACAACATCTTATGATTCTAAAAAGTGTATATGCGATTACTATTTTGGCGATTATTAAAATGGCGTAGTATTGAAATAAATTATTTGTAACAAGAAAGCGTTGAATCACGACCGTTTAAAATAAGATGATTTATTAGGGTTTTACCTAGGAAGCTGTCCGAGAATAGGAAACCTAATGCGGATAAGCCCATTTTGGCTAGTTTTTCTGATTATTTTCGTTTAGTAGCGCAACTATTCGCCTTAAATGATCTAAAAAACTGACTCAAAATGTGTTCCCCTTGCTACGGTTTCTATTCTCAGACAGTCTCCTAATTATAATGTTTTAAATTGGGCCGCTTTAAGTTCATGTCGGTTCAATAACCGATAAAATTCTGTTCGGTTTCGTTTTGCCAAACGCGCTGCTTCTGTGACATTTCCATTGGCTAATTGCAGCAATTTAACTAAGTAATCTCTTTCAAAATTCTTTTTTGCATCATTAAAACTTGGCAGAGATATTTGTTTTTCCTGCAAGGCTTTTTCAACTAGACTAACCGGTATTAAAGGTGTAGTGGCAAACGTACAAACATGTTCAATGACATTTTTGAATTGTCTTACATTACCCGGCCAACTGTATGCAATTAATAATTCCATTGCTTCGCTAGATAAACCTTTCGCAATCGGCTGTACTTTGAAATCATTATTAGTGATGAAATGCTTGGCTAACAGAGGGATGTCTTCCAGTCTTTCTGTCAAACGAGGTAAGGATAAAGTAACAACATTGAGGCGGTAATATAGATCCATCCGAAAACGCTCTTCAGATGCTAGTTGTTTCAAGTCTTGATGGCTGGCAGAAATAATTCTGACATCAACGTTTATGGATTTATTTGTTCCGACGGGACGGATTTCACCTTCTTGCAGAACGCGCAATAATTTAACTTGAAAAGACAGGGGCATATCGCCAATCTCATCAAGAAACAGACTGCCACCATCAGCAACTTCAAATAAACCCTTTCGATTTGCAGAGGCACCTGAAAAAGCACCTTTGCAATGTCCAAATAATTCTGATTCCAGTAATTCTTCAGGTATAGCGCTGCAATTCACCGCGACAAATTCTTCATTTTTTCGAGAACTTGCTTTATGTATTGCTTTAGCAATGAGTTCTTTGCCAGTACCACTTTCTCCATGAATAAATACGCTTACCTCACTGTGTGCAACATGTTGCACTTCACTCAGTAAGTTTTCCATGATTGTACTGCGAGTTATGATATTTTCTCGCCAGAATGCACCTTTTTCAGTTTGTGGATCGGATGAAACATGTTTATTTAGTTCTAAAGCCTTATTAATGAGTTCAAGTAGTTCATGACTATCAATAGGTTTAGTAAGAAAACCAAAGACCCCTTGGCGTGTTGCTGATACGGCTTCTTTTATTGTTCCATGTGCAGTTAAAATGATGACGGGTAAAGTGGGATATTTTTTTTGTAAAAAATTGAATAATTCCAGACCATCCATTTCCTCCATTCTTAAATCAGTAATAACGAGTTGTGGATGATAGCTTGGTATTAATGCTATCGCCTGGCTTGCACTTTCTGCAGTTTTAACCTCAAGACCAGTAGCTTGTAAGCGCACAGAAAGTAATTTAAGCAAACTGGGGTCATCATCCACCAGTAAGATTTTCTGTTCTTGAAAATTATTTTCGATTGGCTTGTTTGTCATTGAGTTTTTTTATATATGCTAGTTTCTATAGCTTTAAGTTCTTGTATTTTAGCGTTTAACTCTTCCAGTTTTGCATTTAACTCTTCCAGCTGTTGCTTTGATTGATCCAGTTTTGTATGGATATAACGATTTCTTTTATGAACCTTATTATTCTGTTTTTGGAAGTTATTAAGGTTATTGAGTAATTTAATCTGGTTCTTGTTTAACCATTGTAAATGCTTGTTGGGATTCTTGGCGTTTTGAATAGAATTTAACATGGATAAAGATTCTTTTAGACTTACACAGTTAAAGTTGTCATTCAAGGAGTATACCAGTAGCCAGGCAGTTTCCCAGTTATCCTGGGTCTTAAAATCCTGTTTTAACTTTTTACATAAAGATCGTCTTTGTTCCTTACCGAGCTCATTATATTGTTTACCATAGTTTAAAAGGCGTTGCATCTGGTGATTTTGATCATCTAAAGTTACCAATGACTTCAGTGAGTCCTTAAGGTTATGGCATCCCTGAGATGTCAGGATAATTAATAATAAAAACAGCCTAAATAAAAGATGCATCATATTCACGTCCTTGTTTTTGTGGTATTTTTACAGAAAATCTGGCGCCACAAAACTCTTCGTTGGCCGGTAGCAAATTGATTGAACCCTGCTGAGCTTCAAGGTAATACTGCACTAAGGCAAGTCCCAAGCCAGTTGCTTTAATTTTCCAGTCCTGAGAATTATTACCTTGGTAGAAATCGTTAAAAATAAAGGGTTGTATATCTTTAGCTATACCCGGTCCTTGATCTTCTACAATAAGCTCAATGATATTCTGACGAGAATATAAACGTAAGCCTATAATTCCATTTTGTGGGGAAAATTTTAGTGCGTTTGAGAGCAGATTACTAATAATTATTTTAAGTTTGTCATAATCTGCTCGCATACTGATTGGGCTGAGGTTATTATTTAAAGTAATGTTTTTGCTTCGCAATAGTAGTTGATACTCTTCTGCAATTCTTTCAACTAAAGATTCCAAACCAAAAGTAGAAAAGTTGAAGTCTATCGGAGTTGATATGGTTCTCTGATATTCTAACAGGTTTTCTACTAAATCATTGATAGTGATGTTACCTATTTTCATTAATTGAATTATGTCTTGTTGTTCTGCATTTAGTTCACCAACAACATTTTCTGATAACAAATCAGTGCCTTCTTTTAAGGTAGCCAAGGGTGTCTTAAGTTCGTGAGAGACATTTCTAATGAATTGCTTTTTTTCATATTCTAAACGGTTGAGCCTCTGTCTTAACCATTCAAGGTGTATGCCAAGATCTTTTATATCTGGAGGTCCTTTAATAGAAATAGGTTGTTCAAATCCTACCTCTCCTAAATTACGTATTGCTTGGCCTACACCTCTGATAGGGCGGATTAATAAATTCACGAATACAAATGCAAAGATTAATGCCAGAGAGATACTCGCTAATGCGGAATACAATAGTCTTTGGCGTACACGCTGGGCAACTATCGATAATGCCCGCGCTTCCAGGCTAACTCTTTTTTGACCTTCAGCTAACAGAATTCTTGCCTGTGCAGTTAATTGGTCAAATGCATCAAAATCTGACTTTAATAGTTCTAGTTGATTATCCACAGAGATACTTGAAATTTTTTGATATAACTGAAATTCTTTATGCTGTAATACAGTTAGTTTTTTAACTAAATCTGGATTCAGTCCTGTGGTATTTAACGATTTCATCACATCCAGAAATTTCTGCCGTTGTTCTTGATAGGTGGTGAAAAATTCGGGTTCGTTGAGTACCTGAAACTGTCGAATACTACGTTCCATTGAGATTAATCGTTCAAGTATAATACGACTGTTTTCAGTAGTGTTGACGGTTTGGAATAAGGTTTGTTGACTTTTTTCAGTATAATTCGAAACCTCAGATACAGTATAAATAACAGTGAATACCAAAGGCATGATAACAATAAAAAAACTCAATAAAGCCCATTGGTACAGAGAACCAAAAATGAAATTTTTATTATATGAAAGTTTTTTTTTTGACACAAATTTATTTGTAAACAGTGATGAGGCTAAGTTAAAATCAATGAATTTAAGTTGTTTAGAGTACTATTAGTTTATAAATCCGTACTTAAGAACGCAGTATAAAACACTTGTTGTGGAGCTGCTATTAATTATAGACTTACAGAGTTAAATATTTGGATGAATTGGTGTAACTGTTACTATTGATTAACGATTAAAAACCTATTGTTATTTTAGGTTATTTAATGAGAATCAGTTATTTATTGGACTGTGAAGAAATAGCAACAGACAAGAACTGTTTCCAGCGCCCTTAGTATTCAATATTTTTTATAGGTCTATATCATGATAGACAGTTATGGTTTTTATATTTTTTAGACCTATAGTCGTAATAGAAATTTATGAAACGGATCAGTACTACTTTAAAATACTTTATATGAATTATAAAACTATAGAATCATTTGTAGGCAACACACCACTAGTGAAGTTACAAAGATTGCCAGGTGTAACCAGTAATATTATTTTGGTTAAACTGGAGGGCAATAACCCTGCAGGATCAGTAAAAGACAGACCGGCACTGAGTATGATTCAGCAGGCTGAAGCCAGAGGCGAAATAAAACCGGGTGATAGCTTAATTGAAGCAACCAGTGGAAACACAGGAATTGCACTGGCTATGGCTGCAGCAATTAAAGGCTATAAAATGACTTTGATTATGCCGGATAATATGAGTGCTGAACGGATTGCTTCGATGAAAGCCTATGGAGCAGAAATTATCCTGACACCTGCGACTGAAAGTATGGAAGGTGCCATTGATTTAGCCAGAAAAATGCAGGCTGAAGGCAAAGGAATAATTCTTGATCAATTTTCCAATCCTGATAATCCACTTGCGCACTATGAAGGTACTGGACCAGAAATTTGGCGAGATACTGATGGAAAAATTACACATTTTGTGAGTGCAATGGGGACAACCGGAACTATCATGGGAACCTCTAGATTTCTGAAAGAGAAAAATTTAGATATTCAGATTGTGGGTGTGCAGCCCGAAGGGAAGTCTAAAATACCCGGTATTAGACGCTGGCCCAAAGAATATCTACCTAAAATTTATAACCCAGAAAATATTGACCGTATTATAGATGTAGATCAGCCATCAGCTGAAAACATAACCCGCGAACTTGCGGCCAAAGAAGGCATATTTTCTGGTATTTCCTCTGGAGGCGCTGTTTCAGCGGCTCTGAAATTATCTAATGAGTTGGAAAATGCTGTGATAGTGGTTATTATCTGTGATAGAGGTGATCGCTATCTTTCGACAGGGGTATTCCCAAGTTAAAACTAAGTTTGTATTGGGTTCAATCAAACATGCTCATGCTTCTTGTCTATACCCTTGTAGGCAAAGCAGAGAGTGATTTAGATGAAATATTGTCCAAATTACAGCGTTATGAGCTGTTTGATTTTTTTATTACTATTCAGCCATTCACTTTCTGCGTTCGAAAAACTATCTATTAATATCGAGCAAATAGATAGCAAAGAGTGGCAACTCAAAGATATTAGTTTTTCTTTAACAGAATTACACCAACACACGCAACAACTCGTGTTGTCAATCAGACAATTATCACTCCCCGAACCCTTTCAAAATATAAATTTGTTTGATGTTCGCTGCATGTCGTTTAGCTGGCAAGAAAACAAAATTAATTGTAGAAAAGGGGAAGCAACGCTCAAATTCATTCATTCTTCACCTTTTGCTTTTTCTTTTTCGATAACAGAGCAATTAAGTCATTTTAATATACAAAACTTAAAACTGGCAAAAGGAAGGCTTTCTGTGAGTGCAAAACAGATAGGAAAGAACTGGTCTGTCAACATTAAATCCAAAGGATTGCAGCTAAAAGGTCTTAAATCTTTGTTATCAAAAATTGAATTAACAAATATTGATATTAGCAAAGGATATATTAATGCGGATATTGAATGGATTGGTAATGATAATGGGTTAACTAAATTGATTGTCAATTCCAATGCCCAGCATATTTCTTTACAGGCAAATGAGGGCCGGTTAGTGACAGAATCTTTAAACATTAATTTTGATGTTCTGGCAAAGTATAAAAATGGAGTCTGGCAGTGGCAGAACAGTAATAAAATCAATCAGGGTGAGCTTTATATAGACCCCGTTTATATTGAAATTAAAGATGAAGCCTTAACTCTTAAGAGTCAGGGAGTATTAGATAAAAATGGTAATATCATAATTCATCAGGCCAGACTAAATCATCCTGGAGTTATTGATTTGAATATTGATGGCGTTATCCAGCAGAAAGCTGAATTTAGGATTGACTCGGCAAGTGTTTCTGCAGATATAAAAGATTTAGAAAACTTTACAGCTCAATATATTTCACCTTTTGTAGAACAGACAACTTTTGAAGGGATTAACCTAAAAGGCCAATTGCATACAAAAATTGAAGTAATCCAGTCAAAGCTGCATCAATTGTCTGTGGATTTTTTAAACCTTGTAGTTACCGATGATAAAAAAAGGATAGCAATTGACAATGCAGGCGGAATAGTTAACTGGTCAATCGCCTCTGATTTTCTTACGCCATCCACAATCCATTGGGATCTTTTACATATTCGGGCAATACCCATTGAGGCAGGACAATTAAAGTTTCTACTGAAAAACAAAAGTATTCAGTTACTGGAACAAACTAGCATCCCTTTATTGGGAGGCGTTATGGAGATTAACCAGTTTAACTGGCATAGGCAAAAAAATGATGAGCCCAAGGTTTTTTTTGAAGGAGGAATCAGTCATGTTTCATTGCAACAATTATCCAATGTTTTTGGCTGGACACCATTGTCCGGCAAAATTAGTGGGTATATACCGGGGGTTCATTATGAAAATAAAACATTAACCGTTAATGGCGAGCTGAGCGTTAATGTGTTTGATGGCATAATAAAAATTAAAAAATTAGCTTCTTCTGGATTATTCACCGATTTTTCCCGATTTTACATGGATATGGAAATTGATAATCTGGATTTACATGTAATAACACAAAAATTTGAAGTAGGTGGCATGGAAGGCCGTGTTTCCGGTTATATCAATAATTTATATCTTGAAAACTGGGAACCCGTCACTTTTTATGCCTGGTTAGGTACGCCAGAAAACGATAACTCAAGGCATAGAATCAGCCAAAAAGCAGTGCAGAATATTGCCAGTATAGGTGGCGGAGGTGCTGCAGATGTTTTATCGAGAGGTTTTCTAAGGTTTTTTGATACTTTTGGCTATGATAAATTAGGTTTCGGATGTTACCTTCATCAAGGTGTTTGTCAATTAATGGGGGTAGAGGCCGCTGAACAAGGCTATTACATAGTAAAAGGAGGGGGATTGCCCAGGATAGATGTCGTTGGGTATAACCCTCAAGTTGATTGGAAAGTATTAATGCAGCGTCTATCACGGATTACTGCTACTGATGAGATTGTTGTTCAATAGCGTTTTCATTGATTAGCCCTACATTAACGGATGCTATTTCTAAAGCATTAGTAGCTGAATTTGTAATTTTAGATATGCAGGGTAAAGAAGTCAAAAAAGGCCAGATCGGCGGAGATAAAATAAAACTGCCTGTGGGCCAATATAGTGTTGAAATAGATGTTAAACCTAAGGTTATTAAAGACATTAAAGTTGAACCTGATAAAGTGACATGGACGCGCATTGAACTTAATCCTTCTTAGCGACTTTTTATTAGCATTAGTTTTCCAAAAGTTCTGGCAGTCTATTGGAAAGCATAAAAAAGTGGAGTGTATTTTCCTCTACTCTATCCCACGCCTATGATCTGAGTGATACTCAAAGTTTAACCGATTTGAGTGCTGACCCGAATGAAAAACTAATGCATCAAGATCGCCCTTCGTGGAGTAAGTCTGATGATCTTGAGTCGCCTTCGGATTCCAGGGTCTACATCATCAGCCGATTTACATCGCACTACCCTAATCGTTTTTGGCTGGGACGATGACCATTTGCATCGCTTCCATATTTATGGGAAAGACTATGGCATTGCTTATTTGGGCGATCTATCTTTTTCTGATAACTCTTAGAAGCTGTCTTGAAAATAAATTTGTTATAAATTCAAGACATTTTTAGTAATGGAATATCCGAGCGATTTAACAGAACAACAATGGAGTTTAATAAAGCCAAGTCTTTAACCTAAAAGTAAGAAAGGTCGTCCAAGCGATAACGGTTGTCCGCAATAAATCATAGAGTAATAAATGTTGATCATAGTACAGTGACAAGGACAATGACCAAAGCATAGAAAACGATTTATAGCTGCTGAAGAATACTGTCAAATTTGGCCATTAGACAAGGTCAGAATGACCATAATCAGATGGAAAATAAATAAAAAAATCTTGACAGGCTGTATACGGCATATTTTCGTAATACTATTTATAATCAATAACTCATGCTAAAAATAATGTCAAAAAAATTAGACTCATTACAGACTACACCGTTGAATGATACCGTGTTAGAAGCGCGGTTTCTATTTCCTGCGGTCAACTAATTTTTCTAGTCAGACCTTCTTGGGCAGATGCCTAAAAATAGCTGGCAGCAATGATTGACATATCAAATTAACGGGTATAGTATCTACATTAGTAGACACTACTGGAGTTGGAAATGCTCATCCACAGCAAAATACAAAAATGGGGTAACAGTTCAGCTATCCGTTTGCCAGCAAAAGCACTTGCGGCATCTGGAATTATGCCTGGTAGCGAGATTGATATTCAAACAAGTAAAGGTCGCTTGGTTATTCAAGCACACGAAACAACGAATGAACAGATGTTTGATAAGTTGTTTACAGGTGTGCCGGAAGCAGAGGAGTTACTTAGCTTTGTACAGACGCGTTTAACAGATGCTATTTTAATGACCGATGAGGCAACCCGTGTTGTAGAGGCATCTCGTGAAGAATTAGACAGGAGTAAGTAGTGGGGTTAGGTGTTGAGTTTTTAAAAATTCTCAAAGATACGGTAAAATTGACTGATTCCGTAGAGCGTCTAAACAATGCAGTACTTGGCCTGGCAGATGATGTGAAAAACGTTGACAAGCGCGTAGTTAGGCTTGAAACAATGGTGGAAATTGCTCAATTTCACAGTAATTCCAAAAAGCTTGATAAATAAAACTTGATTTTTATAGGGTCTTCAGCGGTGGAGCGTTAGTTACGTAGCTTGCTATGCGCCATTTGTTACACTACAGAAGACAATCCAACTACTGCCCAATATTGACCATTACTTATTTTCAGATGCCTCAAAAAATCGCTTTAAATAGTGACCTGTATAAGATATTTCATTGTTAGCCACCTCTTCAGGTGTGCCTTCTGCTACCAGTGTGCCACCGCCAAGTCCTCCTTCTGGACCCATATCTATAACCCAGTCAGCCGTTTTAATGACGTCAAGATTATGCTCAATAATGATCACTGTATTCCCATGGTCACGTAGTGTATGTAGCACGGATAGTAATTGTTTAATGTCGTGAAAGTGCAGGCCAGTTGTAGGTTCATCTAATATATATAAAGTTTTCCCCGTATCACGTTTGGAAAGTTCTTTTGCTAATTTAACTCTTTGCGCTTCACCGCCTGATAGTGTCACTGCATTTTGTCCTAGTGTGATGTAACTTAACCCGACATCGATCAGTGTATTTAACTTTTTTGCAAGCACGGGTACTGGGCTAAAAAATTCAGCCGCATTTTCAACCGTCATTTCAAGGATTTCATTGATGGTTTTACCTTTATAACGGACTTCCAGGGTTTCTCGGTTATATCGTTTTCCACTGCAAATATCACAGGAGACAAAAATATCGGGTAAAAAATGCATTTCCACTTTAATAACACCATCTCCTCTACAAGCTTCACAACGCCCTCCTTTTACATTAAAGCTGAATCTGCCTGGCGTATATCCTCTGGATCTTGCTTCATGGGTGGCTGCAAATAATTCACGTACCGGGGTAAAAATACCGGTATAGGTTGCAGGATTTGAACGTGGTGTTCTGCCTATCGGGCTCTGGTCAATATCGACCACTTTATCGACTTGTTCCAGGCCGCTAATGTCATCGCAAGGTGCAGGAATACAACTGGCTTTATTGATCAGGCGAGCTGCATATCGGTAGAGCGTATCATTGACTAAGGTTGATTTTCCTGACCCGGAGACACCGGTGATGCAGGTCAAAAGTCCTATCGGAAAAGAGATGTTAACATTTTGCAGGTTGTTACCCTGAGCATTGTGCACGGTTATTAACTTATCTTTGTTTATTGGGGTAAGTGACTGAGGAATCTCAATGCTCTGTCTGCCAGATAAATATTGTCCCGTTAATGAAGTTGGGTTATTTTTAATATCTTCTGGCGTACCTGTTGCAACAATTTCGCCACCATGAATACCTGCCCCCGGACCTATATCAACCACATGTTGGGCGGATAAAATAGCATCTTCATCATGTTCTACTACGATGACGGTATTTCCCATGTCACGAAGCCTGAACAAAGTATTTAACAGACGCTGGTTATCACGCTGATGCAATCCGATAGAGGGTTCATCCAGCACATACATTACCCCGACTAATCCTGCACCAATCTGGCTGGCAAGTCGTATACGCTGAGCTTCACCCCCTGATAAAGTGTCTGCGCTTCTGTCGAGTGTTAAGTAGTCCAGACCAACATTGACAAGAAATTCTAGACGTTGCTGAATTTCTTTATTGATTTTTTCAGCTATTTCTCCTCTATGTCCTGGAAGGTGTAGCGCACTAAAAAAATCTAATGCTTGTTTTATTGGCAGACTAGTTAAATCCTGCAGGGGTTTGTCACAAATAAATACATGTCTTGCCGCAGTATTTAAGCGAGCACCATGACATTGACTGCAGGTTTTTTGGGCTAGATATTTTGATAGTTCATCCCTGACCATTTGAGATTCTGTTTCACGATAGCGTCTTTCCATATTGGCAATAATGCCTTCAAATGTATGGCTACGGGTTTGTTTTTTACCGGTCCCCGATATGTATTGGAAATTAATTTTTTTGCTTCCACTGCCATAAAGAATAATAGCTTGAAACTCTTTAGGAATTTCAGAAAATGGCACTTCTGTATCAAAACCATAATGTTCAGCTAAAGAACAAATGATTTGATAATAATAAGCATTACGTCTATCCCAACCTCTGATAGCACCTCCTGAAAGGCTGATATCTGAATTGTGGATTACCAGGGCAGGATCAAAATGTTGTTTAACACCTAAGCCATCACAGCCGGGGCATGCGCCTTTAGGGTTGTTAAATGAAAAAATACGTGGTTCAAGTTCAGGAATACTATAACCACATTGGGGGCAGGCATAGCGTTCAGAAAATAATATTTTATTACTGTCATCGTCCATGTTGGCAGCAATTGCAATACCGTCAGTCAGTCGTAAGGCAGTTTCAAAAGATTCCGATAAACGTAAACTCATGTCATTACGGATTTTAAAACGATCGACTATCACTTCAATAGAATGTTTCTTTTTTAGATCAAGAGTCGGGGGCTCGTCTAGATCAATGATTTCGCCATCAATTCTGGCTCGAATAAATCCTTGAGCACGCAAGTCTTCCATTAATTGTATATGCTCACCTTTCCTAGCATTAACGACAGGTGCAAGTAGCATCCAGCGTTCTCCCTCTGGTTGCGCCAATACTTGGTCGACCATTTGACTGACAGTTTGGGCTTCTAATGAAGTCTTATGCTCAGGACAGTGTGGAATACCTGCCCGAGCATATAAAAGCCGCAAGTAATCATAAATTTCGGTGATGGTGCCGACGGTAGAGCGTGGGTTGTGAGAGGTGGATTTTTGCTCAATAGATATAGCTGGGGAAAGTCCTTCAATATGGTCAACATCAGGTTTTTCCATCAACGACAAAAATTGTCTGGCATAAGCGGACAGTGATTCTACATAACGTCGTTGACCTTCTGCATAGATAGTATCAAATGCTAAAGATGACTTGCCAGATCCTGAAAGCCCTGTGATCACGATTAAGGAATTTCTGGGTAAATCGATGTCTATATTTTTAAGATTGTGCGTCCTTGCACCTCGAATACTGATTGTTTCCACTAATAGAATTCCTGACTGCTAAAGAACCTGATAATATACGTCCTTTTATCCCCAAATAGCAACGGAACGTGAATTTCATTTCATTCCTTAGGAGAGTTAAGTTTTGACCCAGATGCAGGATATTACCAGCCCAATGACAGCGCTGGAGAGACGTGCAACCTTATCTTTAGCCAGTATTTATGCATTACGCATGCTGGGATTGTTTATGATTTTACCGGTATTGTCTTTATTTGCTGAGAAAATGGAAGGAGCAACACCAGTATTGATAGGCCTAGCAATTAGTGTTTATGGCTTAACTCAAGCTATTTTGCAAATACCTTTTGGGCTGCTTTCTGACCGTTTTGGTCGAAAAAAAATCATCATTATTGGATTGATTTTATTTTCTGCTGGCAGTGTAGTGGCTGCAGTATCAACCACAATTTATGGCGTGTTAATTGGTCGCGCTATACAGGGTGGGGGTGCTATTGCAGCTGCTATTATGGCTCTGGTTGCTGATTTAACTCAGGAAGTACATCGTACTAAAGCGATGGCCATGATTGGTGCAAGTATTGGTGTTTCATTTGGTATTGCCATTACTTTAGGGCCTGTGCTTGCGACTTACATAGGTATTTCAGGTATCTTTTGGTTAACAGCGGGATTGGCGCTATTGGCAATATTGGTTGTATTGTTTGTTGTGCCTAATCCTGAAAAATCACGAGTTCATGGCGACGCTGAGCTCGTGCCCAGACAATTTTTTAATGTATTAAAAACGCCAGATTTACTTAGACTTGATTATGGTATTTTTATTTTGCATTTATGCTTGACCGCTAGTTTTGTTGTTCTCCCATTATTAATTAGAGATGCTGGCCTAATTCCAAAAAACCATTGGATGGTGTACTTGCCAATATTAGTAACTTCAATGGCCGTAATAGTCCCTTTTGTGATCATTGCAGAAAAAAAACGGCAAATGAAAAAAGTGTTTATAGGCGCGATTATCACCTTGTTTTTGGCTAATATCGGATTGTTTAAATTTCATAATGATTTAATCGGGATAGTGGGCTTTTTATGGCTGTTTTTTTGTGGTTTTAATTTATTGGAAGCTACTTTGCCTTCGTTAATTTCTAAAACAGCACCTGGCGATTTAAAGGGAACAGCGATGGGGGCATATTCCAGTTCTCAATTCATGGGGGCTTTTGTTGGAGGTGCGTCTGGTGGCTGGCTTTATGGGGAGTTTGGTGCGGAAACTATATTTCTATTATGTGCCGTAGCAACAGGTACCTGGGTTATTGTTGCATTATTTATGAATACGCCAAAATATTTGGCTAATATGTTGATTTCACTGGATGATATCAGTATGGATAAAGGCGATGAATTCGTTTCAGAATTGCTCGGTATTACAGGGATTGAAGAAGTAAAACTGCATTTTGAAGAAAGCGTTGCCTATTTGAAAGTAGATAATCAAAAACTACAAAAGGAAGAGTTACAGTTATTGTTGAATCGACAGGGTGAGGATTGATCTTTAGGTTTAGTGAAAATTCAAAAGGTAGAATGGCGGAAGCTTTCCGCCTTATAAACTTTCATCGCTATGAACAACCGTAGGTTACTCTCGATTTTGACGTTTGTAGTTTAACTTCACAAATGGTGTCATTCCGACCAGCGGGACGACTGCATTGACAGAAATATTGCTCCATGTAATATCTGCATTGCCCTACCTCCTGTGTCCATACAAGTCGTCCTGCTGGTCGAAATGACAACCCATTTAAAGTTTGACCCGTGGTTTGTTAATAGCCATGTAAACTTTTGTAAAAATTAGACTGGATTTTCAATGAATTCCAGGGCATTGCCATCCAGATCTCGACAAAAAAGGGCTCTACGTCCAGAAGCACTTAATGTAAAAGGTATATTATTATTTTCCAGAGTTTCTTTCAGCACATTCAGGTTTAATACATTAAAGGCAACATGACGATCTCTTCCGCCATGAGCTGGTCGACCGGTAGTTGGGTCTGGGTTAGGTAATTCCAGTAAATGTAGTTGTTGTAAACCAAGATCAAGCCATGCGCCGTGGTAAGGAAAATCAGGTCGATCAAGTTGTTTTAAACCTAAAATGCCACAGTAAAATTTAAGAGAAGACTCTGTGTCAGCTACCAGAAGGCTGGAATGATGAAGTTTTATAATGTTTTGCGTCATGACGAGAATAATGTGGTGAATACAGGATGTGAATAATGGATTATGCGCGTGACATAAATTTACCGGTATCACTGTTAATTTTAATAATTTCTCCTGTTTCTATATATTCGGGTACTTGTACTTCCAGACCCGTTGGCAATTTTGCTGGTTTGGTGCGGTTTGTTGCACTTGCTCCCTTCATTGCAGGAGGCGTTTCAATGATTTCCATGCTAATTGCTGTGGGTAGCTCAATACCAAGAGGCGCATCATCCAGAAGTAAAATAATAATACCTTCAAGACCTTCGGTGAGGTAATGTATTTGACCCTCTAAATCATCGGCACCTAGGGTATATTGCTCAAAAGTTTCAAGATTCATAAAGGTATAGCTTTCACCGTCCTTATAAGAATATTGAACCATTGTTTTTGTGCAGTCGGCTTCTTTTAGAAAATCATCACCTTTGTAGGATTCATCAAGTTTTTGCTTGGTTTTCATATGAATAAAACGGATTTTATATAAAGTAGAAGCCCCGCGAGACGTAGGGTTTCTAACTTCAATTGTTTTTGCTGCATAGGGTTCACCGTTAATTTCTATGGCAGAACCTTGTTTTAAATCACTGGCTTTAGGCAAAATCTTGTCCTCTTTTTAGTATGCTTGTGTAAATTGATGAATTATACTTGTACTATTGAGATTGTGTTGAAGGAAAATAATATGTTTTGTTGCAACTGTGGTAATCAATTACTTGCAAATATAAACTTTTGTCCAGAGTGCGGGAATAAAGTGTTTGTACAAATTGTAGATTACAACAAATTACAAAAAATAAACAATCTGATGTGTTATGAGGGGAAACCCTTCTGCGGTTCTGGAGTAACTTATTATAGTAATGGCCAGAAAAAAAATGAGGAAACTTATAAAGAGGGTCTGGCACATGGGACATGGTGTTACTGGTATGAAAATGGTAGCAAAGCTCAGGAAGTACGATATATTGACAATGAATTTGATGGTCTGGAGTGTGACTGGTTTGAAAATGGGCAAAAGAAAAGCGAAGTGAACTGGTTAAAGGGAGTACTTCAAGGGGAATGGTTATCCTGGTACGAAAATGGACAAAAAGAAGGAGAGTTAAGTTATCAAAATGGAAAAAAACACGGATGCGAAATGCTATGGTATGAAAGTGGGCAGATGTACTCAAAAGGTTTGTGGGAAAAGGGTGAGCAAGTAGGACTCTGGACTGTATGGAAACCCAATGGACAAAAGAAATGGCAAGGGAATTGCAAAGATGGTGAGATGGTTTTAGAGTAAGGGAGATGGTAATAAATAATCATCCAAATTTCATGTAGATTTTTTTTCTGTTTAAAACCTTCTCAAGAGGAGCATAGTTATTCTATATGACGATTGAGAAGGTTTTAAACAGGGATAAAAAGATAAGTGAGATTGGATGATTATTTATTTCCACCTCCCTAAGCAGATCGATACTTTTTTGTGCTGTTCAAATTTGGATATAGGTAAAAATTAATGTTTTGTCATAATTGTGGGACTAAATTACCAGAGGTAGGAAATGTAAATTTTTGCCCCGATTGTGGTAAAGAGGTAGTTAGCAAAGTTGTAAACCGATTAATGGAAAGAGAGGGGGGGATACAATTTGAACTGGGACACGACCAACCTTTTAATGGAAAATTTATCTCCCGTTATGCCAATGGACAAATAGAAAAAGAAGTACATTATAAGTATGGCTTAGCTGATGGATTATGTACGGCATGGCATTTAAATGGACGCAAAGAAAGTGAAGGTATCTATATTGATGGCAAATTAGAAGGTTTGTGGACCTGGTGGAATGACAGCGGACAGCAAATTATAGAAAAACATTATAAGAATGGAGTGAAACATGGCCTCTGGATTGACTGGCATGAAAATGGACAAAGGAAAGTTGAAGGCAACTTTATTAATGGAAAAAGAGAAGGGTTGGTTACTATCTGGAATAAAGAGGGGAAAATAATGAGTAAAACCGTTTATAAGGATGATGAAAGGGTGGATTAGTTTTTTTCTATTAACAGTCACTTAAAATTTAACGATGTCAAAACTAAAACGCACTAATATCAAACCAGCAGGTGTAGGCTACCTGTTAAACAGTATTCAGACTTTATTTGTTGGTATGCTTAGAATATGGACCATACCTATTGTTCTAATGCTAAGTATAGCCTCTGGATTTACCACTTTTTACGGCCTGTCACATTTTATTACAGCGTGGATTGCACTGGTTATAACAGTGGCTATTCAGTCAATTATAGTGATATGTTCACTCGAAATAGCAGGGATTCATTGGAAAGCGAATCGACTTCGTTATTTTTCTGTTATGTTGTCTCTTTTGATTGCTCTAGCGGCTTCAATATCATTCTCTTATTTTAAGTTTTATGAAATTTCACAGCAGGATACAATCCATATAAATCGCCTTGAACAAATAAGACTGGATATCAAAGCCTATCTGGGTGAAGTGTTAAGCATAAAAGGGAATGTGTTAAAACAGCAACATGCAGAATTGAAAGAAATCTCTGAAGAAGTATCACAAGCTTATTTTGGAACACATCCCTTGATACCTGAAGAACTTAAAAATCAGGTGGGGAAGGGGCCATTCTGGAGACATTACAATGAAATTTATCAGCAACAAAAACAGAAACAGGAAGCACTGGATTCAGAATTTTCTGACTTAGACATAAAAATGCAGAAATTACAGGCCAGCTTAAGTGACCTTGATGTAGCAAAGGATCTTGAAACTTCTTATTTTAGAGTGTTAACCAATTACCAGGATGTTCAGTTACAGACCAGAAAGTTATCCGGTTTCATTGGGTTGGGTTTACCTGAGGCACCTTTATTGATGACCTTTAATCAATTTACACAAGAGGTACAACCATCGGTTTCTATGTGGAATGGGTTTTCAATATTTGCCTTCATCTGTGCAGCCATGGTCGACTTCTTTACGGTGCTACTTTCTTATCGACTTGAATTTACTGCACCAGGCCCGTTAACTGCGGATGAAGAAGATCTGGTTTTCGAATGTTTAAAGCAATTTACCGAATTCAGTATAAATGAAAATGATGAATTACAAATGGTGATAGAAAAAACTGAAATAGAAAAAGCCAGGCGATACTCCGATTTATCCAGAATGTTTGCCGTAGGGTTATTATTAAATCGTGGGTTTTTAAGAAAAATCGATCAACGAACGGTCGAATTTTCTCCCAATCTTTATCCACTGATTGCAGAAAAAATGGGAGAAAAGATTTATCAATTAAGAACTGCATCATTAAATTCAAAAAAAGCTGATGAATAACTCAGAAATTACAATAGATAACTGGTTGGTATCTGCAGACCCAGATATTGAAAGTGCAGCGTATGATACCTGGGAGCCAGGTTTTAATGTGGACCGGCAGGTTGTTTATAGAAAATTAGGGCCCTATAAAAAAATATTTTTGCGACCTGAAAAATTTGTAAAACGTTTTTACCATACGGTTTACCCGTTACCTATAGAAGAATGGCATTGTACAGATCAAGTCAAACTTTATGATGGCTTTTGTACTATAAGTTTAACCTTAGATTTGCGATTCCAGGCAACCTTTAAATATGCTCTTAGTAATATGGAAATTATTTCCGAGCTTAATGAACATATTAAAAATGCCTATCATGGGCTGGTTATTGATATTGTAAATAGGGAATTATTGAATTTATCTGATGGTGCGTGGATACAGGAAGGTTTAGAAGCAGTTGAGAAAAGAATATGTGTTTTAGTTAATGAAATGTTAATTTTGCAAAATATTCAATCATTGGCAGTTTGTAAGCTCAAACCTGTTTTTGAAGAGTTTCCTGACGTACAATTTGCTAAAGAACATGTATACCTTTGCGTACTCAAGAAAAGTTTTGAATTTCGTGAACAACAAAAAGAAGAACTGTTTCGTCAACAACAAGCAGTGGAAACACAAAAAGTTGACCACAAACGCAAAAAATTAAAGCAAATAATTGAATTAGCTGATATAGACCGTGAAAGACAGGCTATACAAGCGGAAAACAATATGCGTTTCCTGCAAGAAGGAGAACAACAGCAATTAAAGCAATTTGAAATTAAAAAAAGAGTTCATGCTGATAAAATCAAGCATAACAACCATCTGAAGGAAATGACGTTGTTAGCTGAATTAAAAGAGAAAGAAAAGTTCCAGGCTAAGTTAAGAGAAAATGAAGAACTGCATAAGATTAACTTGATTGCCCAGGAAGCAAAAATAAAGGAAAGAGAGCTGGAAGCAGAGATAATGAATTATGAAAAAGAGCAGACGCAATGGCGAGAAGCAAAGGATAAAATCCATGCAGAAGAACTGGAGTTAAAACATCGTCAGAAGCAGTTGGAGTTTGACACAGATGTGGGATATAAAAAACGTTATGAGTTACAGCGTTTAGCCATGCAAGAAGAAAGTTTTACAGCTAGAAAAAAAGCAGATATCTACCTTAAAAGAGAAATTGAATTGTTAGAACTGGAAAAACAACGACTAGCTCTGCAACTATCCATTAAAGACTATAAAGAAAGAGATAAAAGAAATACTGATATGGATGAGGAATGATAGAGGGGTTAGTTAATACAGATTATGTGTTTTAGCTCAAACTCAATCTTATATTTTTAAACTAGATCACAAGCTAATTGTATAATTTGCTGCATAGCTGGTCTAAGCCATGTGCAGGTAATCATCAATTAGTCTTGAGTAGAACTTTTTATATTGAAAAAAGAGTTATTTTCAGAATAATTTAGGTAAATAATTTTCTAACTGAGTGGAAATTGAAGTTTTAAATATTATCTGAGCTCACGAATATGGGATAAGCTCACTATCAGCACTTTAATTGATCTAGATCAATATTCACACCAGCATTTTTTAGTAGGATTATCCAATAGTCTAAAATGTTTTAGGTACAGAATGGTTAGTGCAGGTAAGTTATGTTGGATAGCGTGATAAGTAGTAAGAAATTCAATAACTTTGAAATTATCCAGAATATAAAGCAACTGCTTTGTATTAAAGCCCCGTGTTTGTATCATGAGCCTGAACGTGCTCGTATATTTGAGATGATCTTATGTAAAAGGGATGCAATAACATCTGCTAAAGTATCTCCAAATGTTGCTTCAGTTGCCATTCAATTTGACTCTGAAAAACTGTCTCTAGAAAACTTATTTATCTTATTAGATTCTATCCTGGCGAATATAGGGTCTAAAGTAACTAACACTTTAGAACAATGGACATCCGGAACAGTAAATGCCACCCCGCCTAAATTAGTATCCAATTTTCTAATCAAGGGTATGAAATGTGAGTCTTGTGCCGTATCTATTGAAATGGTTATTAATCGGTACCCTAAAATTACTAGAGCCAGTGTAGATTATAATTCTTCAATTCTTAAGGTTTATGGGGATTTTTCAAACCAGGAAATTGTTATTCTGGTTTGTAATATGGGGTTTGAGTCGATAGCTCAATAAACTTTTAATTTTAGTTGGTGTATTGACGACCATTAGGAGTAAAGATTTAATAACTTCCAGAACTTATTAAATCCTTACTTCTATGGCTATATTCCAACCTCAATCCAAAAAATATTTTTTGCACTTATCAATTGAACCTAAGTCAACTGTCAATATGACATCTGTTGATTAAGTTTGATTCGTATAGGGGGACAAAATGAATACAAAAGTTGAAGTCTATCCAGCGGTAGAATTAGAAGAGATTGGTTTTTGGGTTTGTGTCTGCATTCATGTAGGAAGTTATTATAAGCATATGGAAAAGAGTAGGGTGCATTGTATAGATAAACAGGCAATAACGAATGCAGTATGGAATGCTTTAAATAATAAAGTGTGCCCTGAATGTGGGCATGTGTTTTCAACGCATGGCTGGGATGGAATTGATGCACATTGGCGAGCACATCATGAGAATGTAATAAGCTATGAAAATGCCTGGAAACTGATTAGCAAGGATAAGTATGTTGAGGTTATGCTTGCTTCAGCGGAATAAAAATTAAAGTCTAGCACTAGTACTAGAAACCGTGAGCCAAATGATTTTTCTAGGTTCAATACAACAATGACTGAGTACTAGTTTTTGTCTCTAGTATGAGAGCGTTAGAATAATTAAGAATCACGTTTAATTTTAAAACTGCAAATATGGCCACCTTTTGCTATGCATTCAACTAGTTCGGTTTCTTTATCCAGTAATGTAGAAATAAGTGTCTTATCCAGTTCACAAATTTCGTCATGTTTTTGGGCTAGATCATGATAAATACAATTACAGGCCTTGATATAGTGGTCATCATCATTAGTTGCTTTAGTGGATGTTGCTTGAAAGCCAAGTTCTTCCATGATCAACATTAGCTCATCAATTCGTTCTTCTGTTGGCTTGCCATCAAATCTAGAAATGAGACTTTGTGATAAATTTGTTCCTAGTTTTTGTAAATAACGCTTGAATGCTTCAGAGCCCATTTCGTTTTTTAAATCAGTAAGGATAAGTTCTGAAAACCAGGCATATTGTTTAGGAAAAAAATTTAAACCGGTTTCTGTTAAAACAAAAGTACGTACAGGTCGACCGGGTGTTTTTTTTAGCTCACCCGCCTGAATGTAACCCTCTAATCTTAATGATGCAAAATGTTGTTGAACAGCATTGCGTGAAATTTTTATGGCATTGGCAATTTCATCAATGCTGAGACCTGCTCTGTTTTTTAGCAGCAGATTAAGAATTTCACATTGCCGAGAACTGATCCTGTTTGACATATATTAATCCTTTATAAAGATAGTACAGAATAACAAAAAAAATAAGATATTAATATATCTAAATCTTATAACATAAAAATATTGTAAAAGTTGCTTGTGTTTGTTATTCTTTTAATGCAGTTTATACTGCTCAATCCAAATAAGCATAAAAAAAGAGGAAATAAAATGAGTGAATCTGAATCTTTATACGACAGAATAGGTGGTGAAGCAGCAGTTGATGCAGCCGTTGAACTTTTTTATCGTAAAGTACTGAACGATCATCGTATTAATCGTTTTTTTGATAAGACCGATATGGATACACAAATTGCCAAGCAAAAAGCTTTTTTCACTATGGCTTTTGGTGGTCCAAATACTTATACAGGCCAGGATATGCGAAATGCACATGCCAAGATGGTCAAAATGGGTCTGAATGATTCTCATTTTGATGCAGTAATGGAACATCTGGGCGCATCTTTAACTGAGCTAAATGTACCGGCTGATCTAATTGGTGAAGCTGCTGCAATTGCAGAAAGCACCAGAAATGATGTACTTGGGAAATAATATCCAAGCTTGGTTGGCAGACCAATAAATATTACTTTCCGTTGAAAGAAAATATTACGGAGAAAGGGAAAACAGAAATCAATTTTATGTTTTGTCTTTTTCCTAGCCTTTTATAACACGGTAATAATAGAAAACTCTGAAAGAGACAGTAGTAATCATGGCTAAATTAACAATCGGTGAAAACAATTATAACTGTCTAGCTGAAGAAACTGTACTGGATGCCTTATTAAGGCAAGAGGCTAATATATCCTATGCCTGTAAAAAAGGAACTTGTCATAGTTGTATATTGCGAAGTATGGATGCTGCACCACCCCAAAATGCCCAAAAAGGGTTAAAAGATACTTTAGTACATCAGGATTTTTTCCTGGCCTGTCTTTGTGTCCCTGAAGAGGATATGACTCTTAAACTACCTGATCAATCAGAGTTCTATACTGAGGGCAAAGTTGTTGCGAATGAAATGCTTAATAGGAATACAATTTTATTGATTATCGAGTGTCAGGATGTACTTGAATTCAAAGCGGGTCAATTTGTCAATTTACAAAGAGAAGATGGACTAACTCGTAGCTATTCAATTTCCAATACACCTCAGGACTCAAAAACGCTGGAATTTCATATTCGTCGTTTACCTGGTGGTCGTTTTAGTGAGTGGGTTCATGACCAACTTAAAGTGGGTGAAATGCTGGCGATTTCCGAACCTCAGGGACATTGCTTTTATCTACCTGACCGTAAAGAACAGGGTGTGTTGCTGGTAGGTACAGGAAGTGGACTTGCGCCACTTGCCGGTATTTTAACCGATGCGCTTTCACATGGACATTCAGGTCCTATCCATTTATTTCACGGTAGCAGTGAATTAGAAGACTTGTATAGAATTGATGAAATGCGTCAGCTCGCAGCAGAAAATGACAATTTTCATTACACACCATGTATTTCTAGAGGTCATGTTCCTGAAGGTTTTAGCAGTGGACGTGCAAATGAGGTTGCTATGAATAATCTATCTGATCTGAAGGGTTGGCGTGTATTTCTTTGTGGACACCCAGAAATGATCAGCCAAATGAAAACGCTGGTATTTCTTAAAGGCGCTTCTTCGGCAGATATTTATACAGATGCTTTTCATGTTACTCAAAGTACTGATATATAGATTTTTTTTAAGAGACTATTTAGTCATTCAGGAGATTAATAGGTAGCGGACTTCAGCCTGTCATTAATTCTACTTTGTCAGATTATAAATGTAGGGTGCGTTGAACCTAGAAAGATCAGTTGGGCGCGAGATTATAGTGCAATCCATTGGTTTCACAGTGCTTTGAAAAAATCTTAGCCTCACCCATTCGGTTAGGTGGGCATTTTTTTGAAGTTCTGTGGAATCAATGGGTTGTGCTAGAATCCGTGATCCAACTGATCTTTCTAGGTTGAACGCACCCGAAAATACTTTTGTATAGTATCCATTCATATATGACAAAGTAGAATTAATACCATCCCATTCAAAACGGACTGTGAAGTCCGCTCTACAAAAAACTATTGATACTACAATGGTTTCTGTACAAATGAATCGGGGAAAGTTGGATTTGATATTCCAGGAATACTAGGTAAATCCCCCCGACCATTTCCAACTTTGAGTTGGGCTTTCATACCTTTTTCTGTGTGCTGAGCAATATCACAATGCACTAGATAAGTGAAATGGCTGCTAGGAACAATAAAAGTCCCAGTTCTTTTGCCGGGTCCATTCACCTCAATATGAAACATGCCCTTTGGATAGAGATAAGTAGGTAAGCCGTGGATCATCCACTGATGGCGAATATCATCATCGTTAGTAAACTCAACAGTAATACGAGCACAAGGCTTGACCTGCCATTGATGTTCATTATAACCAAAAACTGTTCCTGGAAATGGTTTTGCATATTTAACACCTGCGTTGACTTCTATCGTCACATCTTCAGAAATTTCAGAGCAATCTTTGGGAATCTTGTCCTTATTTTCATTCATTACCATTCCTTTCATATCCATATTCATATCCATATTCATATTCATATGATTACCATGTCCTCCTTTCATTAATTTATGGTGATCATGTTTTGTGGTTTTAAGTGAAGTTTTATTTTGCTCTTTGTTATCAATAGCTGTTTCAGTAGCATAGGCAATAGAAGTTAGACAGTGCATGCTTAAAGAGAGCACTACTAAGCCTAATGTAGTCGTAGAAAGTGATTTTAGTGGTTTATTATTAATCATTGGTTTTCTTAGCGCTTTTTCTAATGAGCATAAGGGTAGCGATTAAAAGAATAATTTGTATAACAAGTATGGCTATTTGTGTTTTATCCACTGATAAGGCTTCTGGACTGTCATTAGCCAGATTAACTTGCGGATCTATTTCGCCGTAGAGATTCATATCATCTGACATAGTCCAGATTGGATATTTCTTTTGATAAAAATCTTTGGTAAAAAAAGGGCTAACATCAACGCCTTGTAGTTTTGGCATACCATTAGGCCCAAGAAAAGACTCAAAAACAACACTGCTGATATTCCCCCCTGGATAAATACCATCAGTGGTTACTCCTAGCTCATTATGGTCATGAAAGGTCCATATACCAGCACCCATATTATTCAATCCATTATTATGCGCATACATCTCAAGATCTACACGTTGGGCAGGACCTAAAGTAAAAACATCACGTTGTATGCGTGCTTTAGGTTTTAATTCTACGCCATCAAAATGGGTGACAGTGGGTTTAAATCCGTGGATATGTAGGGCAAGTTGTTGATCACCAGCATTCAAAACACGTAATTTTACTTTTTCTTCCGGTTTAATAACAATCAGTGACTCTCTCAAGGTATAAGGAAATGAGCGTCCATTTAAAACAAAGTATTCAGGTGTTCTTTCGGTAATATTGTATTCACGATTAATGGCTTTAGCTAATAACCTTGAATCATTACCGGTTTGTATTAAATGATGTAAATCTTTATCTATATCTTGATATTGCAGATCATATTCCTGACTATACTTCTCCTTAACAGAAACTGAAGAATGTCTGACAAAACCATCACCTATATTAAATGTTTGTACCCAATTGTTAGGCCGATTTTCTTCAACAATAAACATACCAATGAGTCCCATTAAAATATGGGTATGTGCCTGCACATGGCAATGGTACATCATTGTACCCGGTTGTCTGGCTGTTATTTCATAGGAAAACTGCTTACCAGGCATAATCAATTTATTACTGGTTTGAGGAACACCGTCGTTACCCTCGCCATTTGTCTTTTGAAACGGGTGATCTACACCGTGTAAATGTATGCTGTGAGGAAAATAATGTGAATTTTCCAGTGTAATAATTACCTTATCTCCCTGTTCAACACGGATAGAAGGAGAGGGGAGACGTAATAAGGGATTGGCTTTTATACTGGCGAAACTTTCAGTTGACATGCCCCTGCTTTTGGGAGCAAATACCCAAAAACCAGGCTGTATTCCAGGTGCAATATTAAACGTGTTTATAGGGTTTTTCAAATCAGGTGAAAACCCGTTCAGTTCAATAACCTCAAGACGAATATGAATTTCGTCAGGGTCACCATCGCCATCTATATCATTAGTTTTGATTAATGTATCTGGCGATAAATGAGTATTCATCATGGTTGCCATGGATACATTGTTTGTACCTTTAACAAATGCAGCAATGGTATACGGATTATCAGGATCACAAACAGGCGAAGGTGCAATGTCTATGTTTTCTATTTGCTGTTGTTTACGCCATTCAGGTTTAACTGTTTTAGGGCAAAAAGGCTCGACTTTGCCAAGTAAGGTTTCCTTGGTAACGGGTGGGCGTTGATAGGCAGCAGTAACGCGTGGTGGTTTATTGACAGCATAAGAAATATTAGCTATAAAAAACAGTAGGATAGTAGAAAAAATGATTCTAAATTGATGCATTAGAGCTGAATTGTAAGTTAAGTTGGATAACAGGCTGATCGATAGATATGATTCAATTTGTCTCATATAGGAAATAATTTTTGCTGTTGGAAGTATTATACCTTTACACGTTTTGAGAAAAAACTTAAGTAACACTTATATTTTTTTAAGGTAACCAAATATATTGTTTTTTGTTACTCTACAATAAATGTTTTCTTGAATTTAGATTGAAAAACCCTGGTGAATTACCTATCCTTAGAGTTTATGGATGACTTATGACAAATTATAAGTAGATAAGATATATTCTTAACTATAAAATCTTCAATATATAAAGGAGTAGCTATTTGAAACACCCTATGTTTCTAGGTCTACATGCAAAACCACCAAAACTGCTTAAACGATTGCTAATGCTATTGCCTTTCATCATTTTAATCAGTATGTATTTGTATGCATCACATCTACGACTAACTGATAACCCCCATGACAAGCTATTACCAAGTATTTCGAGTATGTTACAAGCTATTAACAGAGTAGCATTTGAAGAAGATAGGCGTACTGGCGAGTTTTTGTTGTGGACAGATACTTTGTCCAGTTTGACACGCCTTTTATACGGGGTTAGCTTTGCTTTTTTTACAGCTTTGATAATCAGTCTTTATATGGGGTTGTATCGTGGAATAGAGTCTCTACTATCTGCTTTTGTTATATTTATTTCCATGGTACCACCCTTAGCTATTTTACCAATTTTGTTCATTAGTCTAGGGGTTGGGGAAATAGCCAAGATTGCTTTGATTTTTATAGGTACATTTCCTATTTTGACTCGAGATATTTTTTTGGCAGTAAAGCAAATCCCTCAACAACAAATTGTAAAATCACTTACTTTAGGAGCCTCATCAGCCGCTATTATCTATCGTATCATATTGCCGCAAATTCTTCCTAGAGCAATAAACTCTGTTAGATTGGTGCTCGGGGGTGGATGGCTATTCTTAATTGCTGCTGAGGCGATTGCGTCGACTGATGGATTGGGATATCGAATATTTTTGGTTCGACGTTATCTGGCTATGGATATTATTATTCCTTATGTTCTATGGATTACCCTACTCGGATTTTGTTTTGATTTTTTATTACGTAAGTTAAATTTTCTATTATTTCCCTGGAGTGAGGAGAAAAATCAGTAATGGATACAAACAAAATAAATAAAATTTATCTGCAAGATATAGAAAAATGCTACGGTGATAAACGGGTATTGGATAATATTGATTTATCGGTTTCTACGGGTGAATTATGTGCGCTGGTAGGACCAAGTGGCTGTGGTAAATCGACTTTGTTGCGCCTAATCCTCGGACAGGAACCTCCAACAAAAGGAAATATTATTATTGAAGGAAGCCCCGTCAGTTTTCCTGATCATAATCGCGGTATCATATTTCAAAAATATTCTCTATTCCCACATTTATCAGTTTTGGAAAATGTGTTACTGGGTAAGAGGTTATCAAGTGGACGTTGGTGGTTGCCGTGGCCAAAGAATAATGAATGGCTGGATGAGGCAATGGCGTATTTAGAGCAAGTAAGGTTGAGCGATGCAATAAACAAATTTCCTTATGAATTGTCCGGAGGTATGCAGCAGCGTGTTGCAATTGCCCAGGCACTCATTATGAAACCACCTGTATTATTAATGGACGAACCTTTTGGTGCTTTGGACCCAGATACTCGTGAAGATTTGCAGCTATTTCTACTGGATTTATGGGAAACTGAAAAGCTTACTATATTTTTTATTACCCATGATCTGGAAGAAGCCTGTTTTGTGGGTAGCCGATTGTTAGTATTATCACAATATTACAGTGATGATCGAGGTGAAAGCTATAACGTGAATCGTGGAGGTAAGATAGTTGCGGATTACCAATTGGAGTCAGTGGTGAGCTCTACGGAAATCAAACAAAATACTAACTTTAAAGACTTTATCAGCACAGTTAGAGAAGAAGGCTTTGAACCAAGGGTACGTCAACATGTGCGGGATTTTAATTTGCATCACCCGGACTCATTTCAAACTTTAACGGCTGAAGAAAACAGAGTACATAATTAACACATCGTGAATTAAAAGGTTTTGTATAACAGGAGATCCAGATGCACATTAAATTCAAAATATTGTTGCTAGGGATGAGTATCTCACTAACAGCACAGGCAGTTGATTACATCAAAATAGCACCGATGAACAAGGTTGTTAAGGGTTCTGTAGGCAATGTTCGAACAGTTGATACAACCGTAGTACCAATTATTACCTGGGGTGGTGATATTGCAACACTTCATGGCAATGGCGATTCTGCCATGACCAAATCGGATAGTATTCTAGGTAAACTGGGTCTTAACTATCGATTAATAAGACAGGATATATTTTCTAAACAGATCAAAAGTTATCTGGCTGGAGAAACTCCTTATCTACGTGGTACATTGGGTATGCTCAATCAGGCATCGGATATACTCAACCAGGATCCACGTACTCGTCCGGTTATTATCTATCAATTAACCTGGTCGGCGGGAGGGGATGCATTGATAGTGAAGCCTGGCATACGTAATACCAAGGATTTGAAAGGTAAAACCATTGTTCTCCAGGCATATGGTCCACATGTTGATTACATGATGCGTGTGTTAACTGATGCAGGACTAACAGCTAATGATGTCAATATTCGCTGGGTCAAAGATTTAACGGGTACGGATAATTCTCCAATGGAAGCATTCTACCAACAGGATGTAGATGCTGCATTTGTAATAATTCCAGATGCTTTGGCATTAACATCTGGAGGTAGTATTGGAACGGGGTCAGAGGACTCGGTCAAAGGTGCTTCGATTTTAATGTCTACAAAAACGGCAAACCGTATCATTGCAGATGTATACGCAGTTCGTACGGATTACTTTCAATCAAATCGCAGTGATGTGGAAAAGTTTGTACGTGGTTTGATGAAATCCACTGAAACTATGCAAGCGGTTGTGCAAAATAAGGCTAGTAAATCGGTTGCATATAAAACGATGATAAAAGCATCAGCAAAAGCATTGTTGGACAGTGAGCAGGCTATTGCGGATACTGAGGGTATGTATTTAGATGCTGAATTTGTTGGTTTTGATGGCAATGTACAATTTTTTAATAATTCAAAGTATCCACGACGGCTAGAAATAATAAATCAGGAAGTGCAAAAAGGATTGGCACAACTGGGCCTAGTCAAAGGAGATGTACTGTTTACCAAAGCAGATTGGAATTACGCTTTGCTACAGGCTGGTTTAACAGATACTGGGAAAAAACAAGTACCAAAATTTGATAAGGTTAAAGTCGCATCAATGATCAGTAAACGACAACAACAGGGGGCACTGGAGCAAGGTGAGTTGTTTAAATTTGAAGTATATTTTGCTCCGAATCAAAAAACATTTTCAGTCGACTTTTATCAGGATGCATTTAATAAAGTAATTAATCTGGCATCAACCTATGGTGGTGCAGTTATTACAGTAGAGGGGCATTCAGATCCTATGGGCTACCTACGTAAACATAAAGAAGCAGTACCACAAGTGGTTTTGGGACAAATTAAACAGAGTGCTAAAAATTTGAGTCTGGGACGTGCGCAAGCCGTCAGAGATAACATAATCCAATTCGCATCAAGCAAAGGGGTTTTATTGGATGCATCTCAATTTGCTGTGGTTGGACATGGTATTTCATCGCCAAAGTCTGGTATTTGTGGTAATTTGCCATGTGCGCCAAAAACAGAACAAGACTGGCGTTCCAATATGCGTGTTGAGTTTCGTATTATTCAGGTAGAAGCTGAAGAGTCAGTATTTAAACCCTTATAGGAGCAGACTATGAAACATTTATTGTATGCTTCACTAATTATTTTATTTTCGGCTTGTGACCTGGAACCAGCGGCTGAAAATACAAGTACCTCAGTCGGGGGAAATGAAGTAACTGCTATTGCAGGAGTAGCAGCAGTTCCAACAGAACCAGCAAGTCTCTTTTATGCTCTTCGTCCAACAGTTGATGACTGGCCAACATATACAGAACAAAGTATGCTCAGTGAACATCTACTGACAAGCAATTATTATATAGTCCTCGATGGTAGTGGTTCAATGGATGGTAGTAATTGTGCAGGAGAAAGTACTAAAATGGAAGTTGCCAAAGTCGCAGTTAATCAATTTGCACAACAGATTCCAGCTGATGCGAATTTGGCTTTATATGCATTTGATGAGATTGGTGGAAGTCAACGTGTTGCGCTGGCTAAAAATAATCGAGAACTATTTTTTAATCAAATAAAAGCAATTCAGCCCAGTGGTTCAACTCCACTTTCGACTGCTTTAGGTTATGCTTATAGGCAGCTGCAAAAACAAGCGGCTACACAATTAGGTTATGGTGAATATCATTTAGTGGTTGTGACTGATGGAATTGCCACAGCAAATGAAGTACCAGACCTGATTATACAAACTATCTTGCAAAATTCACCAGTGGTTATTCATAGTATAGGTTTTTGTATTGATGAAGAACACAGTCTGAATCAACCAGGCTTGACCTTTTATACAGCTGCCAGTAATGCTAAAGAACTGCAGAGTGGTCTGCAGGCAGTGTTGGCTGAGTCTACAGATTTCAGTAGAGATAGTTTTTGATCCTGTTTTCATTTTAACCTGATTTGAATTAACGATGAAAGCACAGACTAAATTTGCATTAATATTGCTTGCACTGGGCATACTCGGAATAATTGTCGGTAAAGTAGTGATGATGCAATTACAGGATAATCAAATCTTTACTTTTACTGATGCGGGAACAAATAAAGGTAAGATAACCATAGGTGTTGATAACTGGATTGGATATTTTCCACTGTGTTCACCGATCATGATGCGTCGGCTTTATCAGCAGGGTTATTTACTGGAATGTATAAAAGATCAGGCAAACTATGCGCAAAGAATGGAAGCTTTAAAGAAAGGTAAATTAGATATGGCTGTAGCTACTGTTGATAGCTATCTACTAAATGGTGCCAAAGCGAATTATCCTGGGACCATTATTGCTGTGTTAGATGAGTCAAAAGGGGGCGATGCCTTGTTAGCCTGGAAGGAAAAAGTGGCAACCTTGGATGATTTACGTCAAAATAAAGCTATTAAAATTGCATTTACTCCAGATTCACCTTCTGATCATTTGCTTAAGGCTGTTGCAGTACATTTTGATATAGAATATTTAAAACACCGACAAGGCTGGCCCGTTTTAACAAATGGTTCAGAAGATGCTCTGCAACGACTGTTAAACAAAGAAGTTGATGCTGCAGTCTTATGGGAGCCTGATGTTTCAAGAGCTTTGGCACAAAAAGGTTTACATCTGTTATTAGGCACAGGGCAGACACAGCAATTAATTGTTGATGTGTTAATGGCAGGAAAAAAAATGATTACTGAACAGCCTGATGTTATTTCTATCTTGCTGACAGAATATTTTCACACACTGAAGTTTTATCGCGACAATAACGATGAATTGCTGGATGACGTGGAAAAAGCAACTAATTTAAAAGCCAGCAGTGTAAAGTCTCTGTTGCAGGGTGTGCAATGGCAAAATTTAACCGAAAATGCTTATAAATGGTTCGGCACAGTTGCAGAGAATGGTTTGCCAAATCAGGAGTTGGTTGAAACAGTTAACTCTAGTATCAACATCTTTATTGATTATGGTTCTATGACATCTTCACCTTTGCCTGGAAATGATCCTTATCGAATTATCAGCAGCCATTTTATTGCTGAAGTGAACCTGCAATTAGGTATGCCCAGCGATATAGTTACAATTGGAAAAAATGAATTTAAGCCGATAACCGAACAACAATGGGATAATCTGCAAAAAGTGGGGAAACTCAAAATTAGACCGGTCATTTTTGCCAGTGGAACTGATAGTTTAACTCTAGATGATAAAAAGCAGTTAGATGTTGCGGTGAACACACTCAAACATTATCCTGATTTTAGGGTCTTGGTGCGTGGACACACTTCAATCCGTGGAGATAAGATGATAAATAAATCACTTTCACAGGATAGAGCAAGTGCTGTAACTCGTTACTTAATGATAACCCATGGTATTCCGGAACAAAGGATGAAAGCCATAGGTTACGGTGGAGAGCAACCATTATCCCGTTTACCCGGAGAAAGTCGACGAGCCTATAATTATCGTTTACCTAGAGTAGAATTAGTGTTGGTGGCAGATAAATATTAATGAAAAACAACCCACTTTCTCAAAAAGCTGTTAAAAAAGCGGTGCTGGTAAATTCTTTGCAACATCCATTAGTCTTATATTCTGCCATTAGCGGAATTTTGCTTGCAGCATCAAGTATTGCATTTCAGTTAGGAAATATTCCCCTTATTATATCAGCTGGAGGTGCTGTAACAGCTGTAGGAAGTTGGTTTTTTCAGTTTTTTTTAAGAACTGATAGATATTCACAAACCTATTTTTCAGAAATTCATGCTCGTTTAAGCAGAGAAAAGAAACAAAAGTTATCTAAACTCAGGATTGAATTAAAACAAGTAAAAAGTCTTGGTGGAATTAAACAGCTTGAGTTACTGGAGGTAAAGTACCGTAATTTTGAAGAAATTCTGAGTAGTAAATTATCACCGACCGAAATGACGTATTCGCGTTACCTTAGTATTGCTGAGCAAGTTTATCTTGCTGTATTAGATAATCTAGATAAGATATTTTTAACTTTGAAAAGTATTAGTGCAGTGGACAAGAGTCACTTAACACAACGACTTAATACACTTGAGAAAGATGGGTCGGAAAAAGCCAAAAAGGAGCAGGAAACTTTGAATAGAAGGCTGGTTTTGCATCAGCAACAACTGGATCGGTCCTCTGATATGATGCTTGCTAATGAACATGCCTTAACTGAATTAGATGAAGTGTCTGCAAAAATAGCTAGTGTACAGATGAATAAAGGCAGAGCTGATGTCGATCTTGATTTAGCCATGGAGGAACTACGACGTCTGGCAGAACGAACAGACCAATATGCCCGTTAACCTATCTTTCTGGAGAATATAAAACCATGAACGTAACTAAAACTGAAATGCAGACGCCATTAATGGCATTTGAAACCTCAGAGGTTAGAAATGAATTAAAACTAAATGAACCCTATCAGGATGCTAACAGTGAACTGCATCAACAAGCACTTTCATCTGTTGATCAACTGATGAAGATAGATCCAAATAATATACAAGAAAAAAATAATAGTATTGCTGCGGTCGAAGCCATAGGTGCTGAATTACAAAAAATGGCGGCCCGCCGATCAGATATGCTTAAGCAGTCTATTCACACTTTATCAAAAACAGGAGATGATGGCGGACTAGTCGCTACATCTTTAATTGATTTACGCACTACAGTGGAAGAACTGGATCCAAATAAAGTCGATTTTTCCATGAACTGGTTTCGTCGTATGATATCAATGTTACCTTTTGTCGGGACTCCGATTGAACAATACTTTGCGCAATACCAATCAGCAGATAGTGTCATCTCTAATATTGTCAATAGTTTAGAAAAAGGCAAAGATCAGCTAAAACGTGATGTGATTACTCTGGATGATGATCAGCATTATATGTACGATTTATCTGCAAAACTTAAAAAAGCGGTGGCTTTTGCTGAAATCGTAGATAATGGATTAACTGATAAAGTGGAAAATAAATTAATTTCTGATGATCCTAAAGTTTCCTTTATTAAAGAAGAAATAATGTTTCCTCTTCGTCAAAGGATTATGGACTTACAACAACAACTGGCTGTTTCTCAGCAAGCAGTGCTGACCATAGAAATAATCAAGCGTAACAACAAAGAGTTAGTTCGAGGCGTTTCAAGAGCGTTGGGAGTGACTATCAATGCCTTGCAGGTTGCAGTCACCTTATCGCTGGCTTTGGCAAATCAACGTATAGTATTAGAAAAAATTAATTCAGTTAACAAAACGACAGACAATCTAATCAGTAAAACAGCTGAAAAGCTGAAAACTCAAGGCGTTGAAATTCATAAACAGGCTTCTTCCGCACAGTTATCTATGGATGTTTTAAAACAAGCATTCAATGATATCCAGACGGCTTATCAGGATATTTCTAACTTTCGGCAAGCCGCATTGCCTAATATGGCATCGACTATTTTAGAGATGGATGAATTTGCTGCCACAGCAGAAGAAACTATTAATAAAATGGAAAGTAGTAAACAAGTCGAACAATATTATGGTTTAGATATTATTAATGAATAGTAATACCATAATCTTAAATTATCAAACTTATATAACCTTGAAAGGGAGTGAAAAATGCGTAGATTATTTTCTAGTCTGATTTTGATACTGGGTATGTTAATGATGCCGATATCCAGTAATGCGGCAGATAAATTTAAAGCCTGTTGGTCACATTATACGGGTTGGGAGCCATGGGGATATGCCTATGATAAAGGTATTTTAAAAAAGTGGGCAAATAAGTATGGTATTGAAATTGAGATGACTCTGATCAATGACTATGTGGAATCAATCAATCTTTATACCGCTGGAGAGTTCGATGCTTGTACCATGACAAACATGGATGCTTTGACTATACCGGCAGTTGGTGGGATTGATTCTACTGCATTGATAATCGGTGATTACAGTAATGGTAATGACGGTATTGTTATAAAAGGAGGGGACAGTATTAATGCACTAAGAGGAAGAGAAATCTTGCTGGTTGAGCTATCTGTATCCCATTACCTATTGGCACGAGCTCTGGATAGTGTCGGCATGACTGAACGCGATGTAAAATTGATTAATACCTCTGATGCCGATATAGCTTCCATTTTTATTGCAACAGCCGGTGCAGCAACAGTAACCTGGAATCCACCTCTACAACAAGTGCGTAACGCCAAAGGTGCAACAATGGTATTTGATTCTTCAAAAACTCCTGGTGAAATCCTTGATTTGATGGTCGTTAAAACTGACGCAGATATGCGATTTAAAAAAGCTTTAGTCGGTGCATGGTATGAAACACTTAGTCATTTAACGGCTGGAGGACAACAAGCAGATGTTGCAATTTCATATATGGCAAAAGAATCTGGTGCGACAGTAGCGGAGTTTAAGTCGCAACTTAAAACAACCAGATTATTTCCAGATCCAATGCAAGCAGCTGCCATAGCAGAAAACCAACAAATCAAACAAACAATGGAGCATGTTAGACAATTTAGTTTTGAAAAGGGTTTGTTTGGTCAGGGAGCTGCTAGTGTTGATTTTGTTGGTATTGCTTTTCCTGATCAGACAATATTAGGTTCTAAACGTAACGTTAAATTTCGTTTTGACAGTCAATTTATGAAAATGGCTGGGCAAGGTAAATTATAAGTTGAAACTTACATAGGGGGTTAAATAACTTATTTTACAAACATATCTTTTAGTTTATTTTACATGGCTATGAACATACCACAGGTTGCATCCAAGTTGGGTTTCAAGATACAGCGTAAACACGTCCATATTACCTTGACAGCAGCATCCATGCTGCCAACAATCTTGAAACCCAAACAGTAAACAACCGATTTGAACTATATCTGGTTTGTTAACAGCCATGTTATTTTATTGACCTCTAATCCGGTATTTAGTTAGCCATTAATAATAATTAGGAAAGAATAAATAAAAGATTTTTATGGTAGAACTTGTTAAATCAATTAAACCTGTTTCTATAACAGCCTACTCTTCAATAAGTGGCTGTGGGTTGGGGAATCAAGCTTTATTTGAGACCCTTAAGGAAAATAAAAGTAGTCTTGCTGAGCTGGAATTGTTTGAAATTCCATTTTCAACCTATGTAGGTGAAATTAAGGAAGATTTACCGGGAATTAAAACGGAATTAGAAATTTATAATAGCCGGAATTCCCGAGTGGCATTAGCCGCTTTAAATCATACTGCCAGTGGGTTAAGGGAAGCCTTGGAGGTAGCAAAGTCTAAATATGGCTCACATAGAGTAGGGGTCATTATTGGCACCAGCACTTCAGGATTATATGAAACAGAATCTGCATACGGTGTTTTATTAAAACAAGGGAATATGCCTGATGATTTTCATTTTGTTACGCGGCATGCATATCAGGCTACTGGCCGGTTTTTACAACTGGAATTGGGTTTAACAGGCCCTTGTTATGCCATTTCATCGGCCTGTTCTTCTGGGGCTAAAGCAATTGCAGCAGGGCACCGCTTAATAGATAGTGGTGTTTGTGATGCGGTATTAGTTGGCGGTGTAGACACTTTGTGCAGATTAACTTTACGGGGATTTAAAAGTCTGGATCTGGTTGCTAAACAACCTTGTACACCGATGGATAAAGATAGAAAAGGAATTAGTATTGGTGAAGCTGCAGGGCTTTTATTATTGGAAAAAATATCACGGGATAATTCAATGCCTAAATTACTTGCCGTAGGTGAGTCTTCTGATGCACATCATATGAGTACGCCACATCCTGAGGGTAAAGGAGCAGTTTTAGCTATGCAGAGTGCGTTGCAGTTAGCGGGAGTTAAGGCAGAATTAATAGATTATTTAAATTTGCATGCTACAGCAACCAAAATAAATGATAAGGTTGAAAGCAAAGCAGTGCAGCAAGTGTTTTCTGATCAGTTGAGATGCAGTGGTACCAAAGGTGTTACAGGCCATACATTGGGTGCTGCGGGAGCTTTAGAAGCAATAATTGCATTAATAACATTACAGCATCAGTTTATTCCTGGAACTCATGGGCTTGAGCTTCTGGATGATGATTGTAATTTACAAGTAGTTAAGGATTCTCAGTCTAAGCAGTCAGTCAATTATGCCATGAGTAATTCTTTTGGCTTTGGTGGTAACAATGCCAGTATTATCTTTGCTTTATGAATGATGTTTTTATTAAAAGTGTGGCCGTTTGTTGCCCTGTCCAGAAGATATTAGATCAGTTTGCTCTTCAGGGTGGCGATGTAGACAAAACTTTAATCCCGGCCGGAATGCGAAGGCGAACAAGCTTAACCACAAAAATAGCTATTACTGCTGCAAAGCAGGCTTGTAATGAAGCCGAGGTGGATACGGGGAAATTACCTTCGGTTTTTGCATCTTTAGGTGGAGAGATTCAAGTCACGGATGCATTGTGTAGAATGTTACCTGATGCAGATGAATTATTATCCCCCACCCAATTTCACAATTCAGTGCATAATACTACTGCTGGGTACTGGGGTATTTTAACGCACTGCCAGGCTGCAACTTCTGCCATCGCAGCTGTGGATGATACTTTTGCTATGGGATTGTTAGAAGCATGGTCTCAGTTGCAACAAACTGCCGGTGATATTTTACTGGTATGTTATGACGAACAATGGCCTCAATATTTAGCACCACCGATTGGTCAGGTTGCTTTTGCCTGTGCTTTTGTATTAAGCACTGATAGTGGGGGGACTAGTATTAGATGCACGATTCCCAGGGTAGAACCTCAATATCAGAACAAAGATAAGACTGTATGGGAACGGCTGGTTAAACAAGCGCCTGCTGCTGCTGCAATTCCTTTGATTCAAACCTTTTATAATAAAAAACAGATGAATTTAATTCCACTTAATATTAGCGGGGGCATTTGGTGTACCCATATAGATACTGATTATTAATGTTAGACAAGAATGAATATGACATTATTATTGCTGGAGGTGGACCTGCTGGAACCACGGCTGCTACTTTATTAGCGCAATATGGATATCAGGTTCTATTGTTAGAACAAGGGCAACATCCTCGTTTTCATATAGGTGAATCCATGTTGCCTATGGCAGATCCTATTATGAAGCGTTTAGGTATAGATTGGAGTGCCGGGAATTTAAAAAAGGGAGGTGCTGAGTTTATTGATGAAAAATCTGGGAAAAGAGTCTATTTTCCGTTACAGAGTATGCATCGAACATACCAGGTTGATCGTGCAGATTTTGATGAAAAAATGTTTAATAATGCTATCAAGCAAGGCGTAAATGCTCATCAACAGGAAAAGGTAACAGCTGTTGAATGTGGTGAAGACAGTGCCATAATTACTACCGAAAAAGCAACTTATCAAGGCAAATACTTTATTGATGCTAGCGGACGAAATGCATTAATGGGCAGAAATAATAACACTATCAATAAGCTTGACATGTTGGGGAAATATGCCCTGTACAGACATTATAAGTTAGCAATAACACCTACTACAGCGAAGTTGTTTGAATCAGGAAATATAGAAATAATAACTACAGAAATTGGATGGATTTGGTGTATTCCATTATCAGAAAATAGGCTTAGCGTTGGTTTAGTGGTACAAAAGGAAAAAGCCAGTGAATTAAAACAGGATGAGTTATTTGATTCTTATATTCACGCATCTTCTAGAATGACCGAACTATTAGTAGATTCTGTGTTATTGACTAATGTTCGAGTAGAAGCTGACTTTAGTTATTTTAACAGTCAACGTTTCGGTTTACGTTATGCTTGTTGTGGTGATTCAGCCGGTTTTTTAGATCCGGTTTTTTCATCTGGTTTTTTCTTTGCCGTAAAAACTGCAGAAGTGGTTGCAGATCAAGTGCACCGTGGTTTTATTGAAAACCGGTTAGTTGACCCTGAGTTAATGCTTAACAGCGATAAAGTATACCAAACTGGATTTCAAACTATGTTTTTAATGATAGAGCGATTTTATTGTTCTAACATAGTTGAAAATTTGTTTTTTGAATCAGATAGAGAACCACGCTTAAAAAATGAAATAATTGGTTTATTGTCAGGTGATTTATGGACAGAAACAAATTCGTTTCAACAAGGACTGTTAAGAGGACGAAATAAACTTAAAAATTAACATGGCTATGAATTTGCTACTGGATGCATTCTATTCGGGTTTCAAGATACGGTGTGAACACTTCCATGCTACCTTGATGACAGCAACTTTGCTTCTAACAATCTTGAGACCCAAACAGCTAACAATCCATGATTTATACTACCTGTGGTTTGTTATTAGCTATGAAAATTAATTAAAACAACAATAACTGAGAATGGAGAAAAAAATGAGAATAATTGCATTAATTATGTTTAGCCTTGTATTATCAGCATGTGCAAGCAATGGTAGTAAGAAAACTTCTGCACTCCAAGTTTCCGCAAATGTATCGACAGGAACAGGGACTTTATTAATTAAACAAGTGATTTTTGGCAAAGATGCTGTAGTGAGGCAAGCTGTTAAAAATGAATGTCATTTATTAACCAAGTTATCTGGTTTTGTTAAATCATATGCGAATGATCAATATGCCAATATTATTGAAAATGCAACAAAAAGTAGCACAGCAGGTGATCTGTTGAGTATTGAGATCGTCAGTTTACACGGTTCGGGTGGTGGCGCATGGTCTGGAGCAAAATCAGTAACCATTAAGGGAAAATTGATAAAAAAGGGAAAACTGGTGGCTGACTTTACTGCGAGACGTGTATCAGGAGGAGGCATGTTTGCTGCCTACAAAGGAACTTGTGCTATCTTGGGTCGATGCGTTAAAACTTTAGGCAAAGATATTGCGGGTTGGTTAAAAAATCCAACTAAAGTTGCTGTTCTGGGTGATTTGTAAAATAAATGGCATATATTCCAAAACAATGTGATGTCTTGGTAATCGGTGGCGGACCAGCTGGTAGCAGTATAGCCACTTATCTTGCGCAAGATGGAATTGATGTGGTTGTACTGGAAAAATCAGAATTTCCCCGAAATCAGGTGGGAGAAAGTCTAATTCCGCATTTTTGGAAATTTAGTGATCTGTTAGGTGTTTCAAAAAAGATTGGGCAACAAGGATTTCTTTCTAAATCGGGAGGTATAACTGTCTGGAATGGCCAGATACATCAGATTAAATTTTCTGAATATGGCTATAATCGTCCTGGGCTACATATAGAACGGGATATTTTTGATCAGCTTTTACTCGATCATTCCATATCTAATGGAGCTACTGTATTTAACCAGGTTGTAGTCAAAAAGGTTGATTTTTCAGACAGTATTTGGCCTAAAGTTTTGTATACTGATAAGAGAGGCGATAGTGTCGAAGAAGGTGAGTTACGTTGTCAGTATGTCATTGATGCCAGTGGGCATAGCACATTTCTGGCAAATCAGATGGGGACGCGACTAGCAGTTAGTTCAGAAATGAATTTTTTATCTATCTGGGGATACTTTGTAAATTCTCGGTATGTAGGCGCAGATAGAAAAAGTCATCACATGGAAGAGTTAAAACAAAACCCCCCGGTTACTTTTGTCATGTCATATGAAGATGGCTGGATATGGCATATTGTTTTACGGGAAAAAACCAGTGTGGGATTAATTGTCCATACTGAGCGAACCAAGGGTATGAATAAAGAACAGCGAAAAATTTTTTTTAAACAAACCTGTGCCAAAGTGCCTTATTTAAGTACGCTACTTGAACCCGCCTGTTTAGTCGAAGGTTCTTTACAATATCGCCCTGATTATTCATATTATTCTAGTCAGATTTGTGGCGAAAATTATTATTGTATAGGTGATGCTGCCGCTTTTGTTGATCCCATTTTTTCTCATGGATTACAAAATGCTTTTTATAATGCGGCAGTGACTGCTTTGGCAGTGAAAGAGTCATTAAAAAATAATAAAAAAAGAGCACGATACAGTCAGTTGTGTGAAAGCCGAATGCAGCAGTTTTATGGTTTTTCCAGAGCGTTATCGTTAGGTGATTTTGGTTGCAATGGTGTCAACAGAACTTTGGTGAAATCACTGATGAAATCAAGACCACGACTGGAACTGGAATTAATTCTTGTCACTGCCCAAATGACTAATCGTTCTGAAAATTTTATACAGTTAGCTAAAGAAGCTGGAATATGGGATGATTTTTCTGCATCAGCAGAAAGTGGCTGGAGTGGGAATGTTTCTGAGCTTGAGTTTTAAAGTTTAACTTTTGCTGTTAACCTTTAAATCCTTCTCCCGTACCTAACAAAGCCGCAATAATGTTCTTTTGAATTTCCGAAGAACCTGAAAATAATCGGCTGGCCATGGCATCTTGAACTAATTGATTGAGAGGGTTTTGTTCTGTCAATCCACTGCTACCCATAATATGAACCGCATCAAGGCTGGATTGCAGGAATGCTTCGCTGGCAAACAGTTTTGTTTGTGCACTTGCCAGAGTAATGCGTTTTTTATTGTCTTTTAGACGTGCACATTCATTAACCCATAATTGAATGCTTTGCAAACGAACTTTCATCTCAGCAATTTTATGGCTGATTGCCTGATGGCTGCCCAGGTGTGTATCGTTGACTTGTCGTTCCCGACTAAAGCGTATTACTTGTTTCAGTTGCCAGTCCATGATGCCTGCAATTCCGGCAAAAATAAAAGCTCTTTCCAGTTCCAGAGCATGTTGAATCATCATGTTTCCTGCACCCGTTTTACCTAATTGTCGGTTCGCAGGTATAACGCAGTTTTGTAACAGAACATCACCCATAGTTGCACTGGTACAACCTGTAACATTTGGGCTATTAGTGAAATTTACACCAGGGTCATCGCTTTTAATTATAAAAGCTGAGAGTTTATTATTTATTTTTGCATAAACGACTAAAATATCGGCAATAGGTGTATTGGTGATAAATCTTTTGTGGCCGTTGAGTACAAAACCCGTATCCGTTTTAGTGGCTTCAGTTGTTAGTGCATTAACATCTGAACCTGCTTGAGGTTCGGTGATAGCATGTCCACCGATGATATTGCCAGATATTAAATCCGCTAACCAACGTTCTTTCTGTTCTGAACTTCCATAGGTTAAAAAAGGGAATACAGAACCCCAGAGATGGGCATTGATTGAAAGGATTAATCCGCTATCCCTACAGCTTAATCCTAATGCCTGATGCTTATCAACAAGTTGTTGGAAACTATCAGCAAAGCCTCCATTCTCTTTAGCTATAGCGTGTTTGAATAATTGTTGTTGGGCACAGAATTTTATCCGTTGTCGGGATGTTTCTATGTCACCTGGCGCAGGTAACTGCTGAAATTCATCTAATGACATGTCTTTTCTTGAAAATTACACTTATGTGCGTGGTATTGTAATCAGTTGGGTACGTCACTATTTGTTTCTTAGCCCAAGCAACGTACTTTCGATTTGGACGTTAAGACTGAACTAACTTCATAAACGATGTCATTCCGACCAGCGGGAAGAATCTTGAATTTAAGTCCATCTGAATAACAAAGATTTCTCGGAAACTACTCCTGCGTTACCCTACTATTGCCGTCCATGGCATTATACATTTCAGTCGTCCCGCTGGTCGATATGACAGTATATAAAATACTGATACCAAATACTTAGTTCTACTTTTTCAGATTATAAATGTAGGGTGCGTTGCACGCACCAAAATTATTTTTTATCCTTCCATTGCAGAAATGGTGCGTACAACGCACCCTACGAAGTTACTTTAGTATAGTATTCATTAAATGTGACAAAGTAGAATTAGAATAAACCTAGTTGTACCTGGGCAACTTCTGACATCATTTCTCTTCCCCAGGGGGGGTCCAGAACTATTTCAACATTAACAGAGTTAACGCCGGGGAGGGCACGTATACTTTTTTCTACATCTCCCTGTATAACCGGGCCCATACCACATCCAGGTGCAGTTAAGGTCATTTGTATGTGTACATCATTGCCTTCTTCAGCAGGTTCTACATTACAGACATAGACTAACCCCAAATCAACTATATTGACGGGTATTTCAGGGTCATAAACTGTTTTCATAACTTCCCAGCAATTTTTTTCTACCGCTATTGGGTCGGTTTCTGACACCAGGGTGTTTAATTTATGTGGGTCTTTACCCAGAGCATCAGCATCAACTCCAGAAATACGTACCATATGCCCGTGTTCAGTGACTACGGTATAGTTATCTCCAAGAGATTGGTGAATAGTGACCTCTTTCCCTTTGCTTAATGTGCCGTGATTTCCGTCAGGGATCATCACGATATTAACGTCACGGGTTAGGATTATTGTTTCTCTTTCTGACATAGTATTGATTACGACTTAAATGCTTGAGCATCAATGGTTTGACCGGTAACACCTAGGCTTTCCGAACTAAATAGATAGGTATAAACATCATTTAAACTATCCATAGCAGGTAACAAACCATTATTTTCTGCGGGAAATATTTTTTTATGCAGCGGAGAATCTATAGGTCCAGGTACTAAGGTATTAACACGGATTTTATTTGCTGCTTCCAGCTCTTCAGATAATATTTTTGAAAAACCTTCCAGCGCTATTTTTGAAACACCGTAAGCACCACTATAAGCTCTAGGTGTTCTGGCCATAGAGTCACTGGTAAAAACGATGGCCGCATGTTCACTTTTTTGTAATACAGGCAGTAATACGCGACATAATAAAAACGCTGCGTTCAAATTGACATTTAAAGTATGTCCCCAATCTTTAGTTTCATGAATCTCTATAGGGGTGTATGCAGTAAGTTCTACCGCTGAATGAAGTATGCCTTGCAGTGAACCATAGGTTTCATTTAGTGTGACTGCTAATTCTTCATACTGGACTTCTGTTGCCCCTGCAAGATCAAAAGGGTAAATAGCAGGCTCTGGTGCGCCAGCACCTACAATAGCATCGTATATTTTTTCCAGTTTTGGAATGCTTTTATCCAGCAGTACAATTTTAGCGCCTTGTTTGGCCAAAGCAAGAGCTGCTGTACCGCCTAAGCCTCCACCAGCACCGGTAATTAAAATAACATGGTTTTTTAGTGACATGCTGTGGTAATCCATGTGGTTAATTGTGCTGGTGATTCTATCAATGCATCGGCTCCCCAGTTTTTTGGGTTATCATCGGGTTTTAAGTAACCATAAATTGCAGCCAATGTTTTCATGTTGGCATTTTTACCGGCATCAATATCATGCAGGGCATCACCAATATAAACGCATTCCTCGGGCTTAACGTTGGCCTGGGCACAGGCATTTAGCATAGGGTCAGGGTGAGGTTTGCAGTTTGCAGTGGTATCTCCACTAACGATACACGCAACCCGTTCAGTCAAATTAAATGCATCAACCAGAGGGTTGGTAAAACGTTCTCTTTTATTAGTAACAATACCCCATTTAAGTCCTAATGATTCTATTGTATCTAATGTTTCCGCCATACCTGAGAAAAACCGGCTATGCTCGGCGATATTGTGTTGATAATAGTCCAGCATTGTTTCAAGTATTTTTTCTTGAGTTTGTTCATCAACATTACTGATACTCTTGTTTATCATTACAGCTGCACCATAGGAGATGAATGGCTTGAGTCTGTCACTTACAACTTCATCAAAGCCATGCTTTACCAGTGATATATTCAAACAGGCAATTAAATCCGGGGCTGTATCAACTAAAGTACCATCCAGATCAAATAACACACAGGATAAGTTAAAGTTAGATGACATTGGTATTATTCCGGACGTTTAAATGCGGCAATGTAATTGACATCAATGTCTTTCCCTAATCTGAAACGCTTATTGAACGGGTTATATTCAATGCCTACCATGCCTTGTAAATCTAATCCGGCTTGTCTTGCTGTTTGACTCAGTTCAGAAGGTTTGATGAATGTTTTGTACTCATGTGTCCCTTTGGGCACCATTTTTAAAATATGTTCAGCAGCAACAATGGCTAAAAGGTAAGCTTTGGGAACACGGTTAAGAGTAGAAAAGAAAACCATACCCCCGGGCTTAACCATTTTTGCACAAGCGGCAATAATTGAGCCAGGGTCAGGGACATGTTCCAGCATTTCCATACAAGTGACATGATCAAAACCCTCGGGTTCTTGTTCTGCTAAAGCTTCGGCACTGATTTTTTTATAGCTTGCTTTAACACCCGATTCCAATCCATGAAGATCAGCAATATCAATCAAATCTTCACTTAAATCAATTCCCAAGGCATCTGCACCTAGTTTTGCCAAACCTTCAGTCAATATTCCTCCACCACAGCCCACATCAACAATACGTTTGCCCTGTAAATCGGCATAATCCTGGATAAAGCGGATTCTTAATGGATTTACATCATGTAAAGTTTTAAATTCACCTTGCGGATCCCACCAGCGTTCAGCTTGTGATCCAAATTTTTCAATTTCGTGTTGATGTACGTTTTCTGCTACTGTCATAGTGTAAGGCTCTATATAAGTTTGTATAGTTTACTATATTACTGGGTTATTCGCTATGTGTAGCCTTCTCCAATATGAAATGAGTCTGAAAACAGTCTCGTATTCCAATATAAAATGAGTCTAAAACTGTAAACAGCCCACAGTTGAGGATAACTGTATCGTAAAAGATGTCAAGGAGATTCCTATTTGCACTACGAACTCCTCCTTGACATCTTTTACGATACAGCTAAAGGGTTATTTATGAACAATTTACAATTTCAGACTCATTTGTTAATTGGAAAATACTTGTGTTACCACTTCAACAAGTCACAGTTATTTTTTTATCGCTAATGTCAAAATAAAGTCTGTTTCTATTTCAAGGCCGGTGGCACGTTGAATATTGTTTTGTACTTCGCCTTTTGCACGCCATGCGAAGGGAGTCATTTGTAATAAGGCCATACGTTGTTCCTGGTCGGGCTTTATTTCATAACTGATTCTTTGGCTTTCCATTTGTTCAAACCCATTAGGTAAGTCGATATTTATTTCATGTTGATTGACTTTTTTATAGATAAATTCTTTTAATTGCCATAAATGTCTGGGGCCAGGTGTGACTACTAACAATAAACCATCAGGTTTAAGTAATCGCTGGACTTCAGCATCATTAGAAGGTGCGTATACTCTTAGTATCAGGTCAAAATATTCACCGGTATAAGGCATGCATTTATTACTGGCAACGATAAAATGCGCATTAGGTTGTTTTTTTGCCGCAGCTAAAATGGCATTTTTGGCAATATCTATTCCATGTAACTCCAAGGTGTCACTGTTATTGCACAATACTTCAATTTGTCGGCTGTAATACCCCTCACCACACCCCATATCCAGAATACGCATGGGTAAGTTTTCAGTTCTATGCTTATCTATGATAGTTGCTAATGCCTTAGCCATCTGTTGATAAAAACCGGCTTCTAGAAAATGCCTGCGAGAACGCATCATAGCTCGGCTGTCACCCGGTTGTTTGGATTTTTTATGTTGCACTGGTAACAGGTTTAAATAACCTTCTTTTGCTTTATCAAAGTGATGTTTGTTTTTGCAATAATAGCCTTGGGATGGCAGATGTTTTACAAGTGGACTTTGACAGATTGGGCAGATATAGGGCATGGGTTATAAAACAATAAGATGAAAAAGTTTAAATATGATTTTTGAGGGTATTCAAATAGATATATATTATCAGAAACCACCTTTGCATTATATGAACAGAGTTTTTGATCAGGTATGTTGTAAAAGTTTAGGATTATCTCTAACAGATAGGACATGTATAGCAACTGGATTTCGCTTAAAAACTAAAATAGTCACAGCAGAACGTGTATGGAAAGGCCTATCGCTTTTTGATTATGTTAAAAAGTTACCGGTAGATTATTTAAAAATTGATGGGGTTTTTGTTAAAGATATCATTGAAGACCCTGTTGACCTGGCTCTGGTTAGATCAACAAATGAAATAGGGCATGTTAAGGATAAAAAAACGATTGAAGAACTGGATGAGTTGAAGAAAATAGGTGTTGATTTTGCCCAGGGGTATCATTTGGATAGACCCAAACCACTTTCAGAAATTACCAACCTGGATAAATAAATCAAGCCCAACAATTCAAAAACTGTGGGCTCGATATGGGTATTCTACAAAAGAATACCAAAAGCAATGAATGCTTTAGAATGCATGGTATTTTTGTTCAACTTTTTTGAAGCGTTGTACTGCTTCTTCCATAAAAGCTTTTGCTTCTTCAAGCTTACCTTTTTTGTAAGCAGAGCGAGCTTTGTTTACTCTTGCAAGAGCTCTATCACGATCACTTAAAACAACACTGCTTTGAATTGTTTTGGCAGTTTGTTTTGAGTTTTTCAAAAGTTTCATAACAGTATCTTTTTCTTCACCGCTTTTCATTGCTGCTAACGCATCTTCTGCAGCAGTCACAGTATCTTTAAGAGATTGGATAACTTCAGCTTGTGTTTGATTTTCTTGCTTACCCGCTGGTTTTGCCATTGCAGCAGGAGCAGCTGCAAGCATTGCAACGCTAACAAAAGAAGCCAATACTAATTTTTTTAATAAAACCATTATAACTTTTACCTCGAGTGAATTGTTGTTAGTCTATTTATGTGTAACAAAAATGTACGCATCCTCAACAGAATAACACAGCAGAAGGATTATGTCTTAAAAAATAATAACCTAAAATTAGCATGGTTATTGCTATACCTGGTAACTTTAGAATTGTTTTTTTGAAGGGGGTGTATATCGGTTATCCAGTGTTTTATCTATTTTGACAGTAAGGCTCTCGACGGTTTTGATCGTTAACTTTACATTGGGGCCTTTAGCCTCAGAAATATAATTACCTATCAATTTAGCATTATCAACCCGAATTAAATGCCCCATCAAATAAGAAAATAAAAAGCTGGGTTTATGTAGCCTTCCCACGAGTATATAGTCGGCATTAAACTGGTTACCCAGCTTTGCAGCTTCATCATGATGGTCGAATAAATAGCCAACGCCACTTTCTGCACGTTTTTGACTCTTAGGGTCAATATTAATAATAGTATAACCTGCTTTTTTGAGCTCTGTTTCTAATAAAGGTTTTATTGATGCTGTTCGTTTTAGTTCTGCAGGTACTCGAGGAGCTAAGGTTAAATCTTTAAGTTCAAAGTCCAAAATCGCAATTTTAGTTTCAGCAAACAGACACATACTCATAAAAAATAACATGAGCGAGCAGCAAACTTGAGGTATCCCTCTTTTTATATTCATATATTTATCAGCTGTTAAGTTATTTGATCTATATTTATAACTCTTCAGCCTAGAAAGATCAGTTGGGCGCGTAATTATAGTGCAAGATATTGGTTTCACAGTGTTTTAAAAAAATCTGAGCTTCACCCATTAGGTTAAGTGGGAATTTTTTTGAAGTGCTGAAGGCTGTGGAATCAAGAGCTTGTGCTAGAATCCGTGATCCAACTGATTTTTCTAGGTTCAGTGTAATTTATAATTAATATTATTGAGGCTGTCATTTCGACCAGCGGAAGAAATCTTAATAATTTAATCAATACTCGAAAGCTTTAAGATTCCTCACTTCACTCGGGATGACAAACAACTGTGAATAGTTACCCATATCTAGCCGTTATAAATAATCTTGTGAACCCCTCTGGTATTATCCAGCCTCTGTAAGTAGCAATAGGCAAACTGGGAATGATTGAATACGTTTATAAACCTGTTTATATAGCATGAGTACAGTTGGTAGACTAATAATAATATAAGGATTAGAAGTTATTCAGCATTATCATATTATTTTTATCTTTGCCATAGTAAATTACTTGCCTATTAACAAAGCACAGGTCAAACCTTAAATGGTTTATCATTTCGACCAAAAGGAGAAATCTTGTTGCTTAAAAATATGCTTAGATTCAAGATTCCTCGGCAATTGCTCCCTGCATTGCTCTACCTCCTGTATCCATACAGTCGTCCCGCGGGTCGGAATGATACCGTTTGTTAAGTTAACCTGTAACGTCAAAATCGAGAGTAACCTGTGATAAGTTAATAGTCATTTAAAATTATAACAATAGGGCTGTTATTTTCTTAATCGCTCTGAAATTCGGTTATAGGTATCTTTAAGTTCATCCCCGATAATTTTAGTGGCTTGTATTAACTCAGAACTTGTCTCTTTTGTGTCATCAGTAATTACACCCAATGTTTCGATAAATTCTCCCCATTTCTTTTCTGAATTTTGCCATTCATCTTTTACTTCCAAAGCAGCAAGATGAATCTGTACTTCTATTTCATCTCGTTGCTGTTTTAAAATATCGGTTAGTTCATTGAATTCTTTTATTATATTCATTTGTTAATCCCGGTAACTTGTAATGATTTAAATATGTAAAACAAAAAAATAATAGCTAGAAAGCTTTGATATCCTATGCTCCATAATATATTCTGAGTTATATCCCTACTCCCTAAAATTAGTAAGTGAAAAAGGTAAAACAAGTTAATCATTATTTATAATGACAATAAATCTATCGCTGGTTACTCTCGATTTTGACGTTTGTAGGTTGACTTCACAAACGGTATCATTTCGACCAAAGGGACGACTGCATGGGCGCAGAAGGTAGAGCCATGCAGGGAGCGATTGCCGAGGAATCTTGAGCTTGAGCAACAAGAAATATATCTGTCCATACAAGTCGTTCTGCTGGTCGATATGACAGCCCAAGTAATGTTTGCCCCATTTTTGTTAATAGCCATATTATTTATTAATCGCCAAAGATGATGCTGTTTAATTATGTGAAAAGACATTTAACTTAGGAATATTGTAATTGACTAAAAGCGCATACAATTGGTTCCCAATATAAACTCGGGTTTATAAGGCGCGAGAATTTGATAAGCTGTCCATATTTTAAACAATTAAATGGTATTATATATAGATAAAGTAATCATATTTCAACATATATTAGATTTCAGTAAATTTAACAAAGGGATATTGATTAATTACTTCTATAACTTGGCTGAAAAAGATATAAATGGCAACAGTAATTGTATTTGCTAGCGGAAAAACAGGGGTTGGTAAAACCAATATTGCAACAAATTTAGGCTTATCTTTAGTTGCAAAGAACACTCGAGTTTGTTTGTTAGATGTGGATGCTGGTTTTGCAAATATTAATCGTTTAATGGGTATTTCACCAGGCTATACAATTGAACATGTTTTAAATGGACAGAAAAGTATAGATGAAATAATCGTTAATCTTCCATCCGGCATATCGGTAGTGCATGCTGCATCAGCAATTAAACAACATACTAATTTAGATAATATGCAAATTGCGATGTTGTCATCTGCGTTCAATAGGCTGGAGAGCATGTTTGACTACTTGTTGATTGATGCGGAAACCGGCTTGGACAGCAATGTTCTGGACCTTACTGCCTCAGCGCAATACAGTGTGATAGTGTTAACTTCTGATCCAAAATCACATACTGATTCTTTTGCTTTATTAAAGATGTTAATGATCAGAGGTAAAAAACAAGCATTTTTTATCTTGATAAATAGAGTTGATGGATATCATAGCAGTCAAATAATATTTCAACGATTTCGAAAAGCAGTTAAAAGTTTTTTAAAACTAGATGTGCATTATTTGGGGTATTTAACGATGGATGAAAGTCTTAATAAAGCAATTTCTGAACACATTCCAGTGGTTTTATCCTATCCCAGTTCTTCTGTCAGTTGTGGATTTGCTTCATTGGCAGACATTATAAAAAATATATTCAGAAATGAAGAGGATATACATGTTTTTAGTCGTTACTGGTCAATTTGTGCACAACAAAATAATGTAGCTATAAAGCAGGTGACTAAAGCCAGTTACATCAGGTTACCCTCTGTAATGAAAGATGCCACTGTAGAAAAAAACAACTATTTATCTGATGTCTATACATTATTTGAACAGCAGTTGCTTTCCAAGCAAGAGTTAAAAGAATTTATTTTAACTTTAGAAGCTATTTATGAGAAAAAATATAAGTAGTCATCCAGAGATCGTAATAGTGTAGTTGCATTGATTTTAGCTGAAGGTGATGAAGCTAAAATTCAGAAACTTCATACTGCAATTGCTCAGAGTTTTGAACGTCAGTTTGAAAAAAAATTAATAATCCGAGTGAAAAAAGTTCAAGACCTAATGAACAACGATGAATTTTCAAAAAGTGATTTTAACCGCATGATGGAAAACTATACAGCTATCTATCAATAACGATTTAATGAAAAATATTTTGCCGAAGGTAAGAGGTTGTTAACTCGAATTCAACAATTATTATCGGATAAGTATTAGGAACTGTTTAATATTGTTACGAGCCATAGGCAATTGTGGGCGGAGCACAAAAAACTGGCGCTTACTTGAGGAGTGTAAATAAGGATTATGAGCGCCGCTCAACTGCAAAGGGAAGTGGTTAAGAATATCTTAAACAGATTCTAAAAACCTTTATAAAATAGCTAAACTAATGCCACCCACCGTATTGTTTTGTTGGGTCTCCGCGAAAGCCTGTGGTTGTTTTATTGGCATCAGGAATACCAATGGTACTATCAGCTGCTAATACCATGTTGGAATGCGTGTAGCCACCCAGTTTTTTGGCTCGTTTAGCTATTAACGTAGTTAGCTCGTTAATATCATATTTTTTAATAGATGTGTAAATAGCAACGGAAATAAGCTTATCTTTGTCAGTGGAATCATTACCATCTGGATAAAATGTTAAAATTACTGGTAAGACTGTGCCGGCAGGTACTGTCACTGAATAATGACTCCCTTTTTGTAGTTGAGTAGATGCAACCAGCTTATCTTTATAGTCGGTCACTTTGATTTCGCCTGCACTGATTGCGCTTTTACCATTGCTAACCTTTCCCTTAAGTGTAGTTGGTTGAGTATATTTTTGCGTTTTTTGCTGAATTGAAAAACTTTTATTACTACTTTTATCGCTATTATTACAGCCTTGTAGAAACAGGCTTAATAACACAAAAGTTAATATTTCTGGTAGATATTTAAAAGTTGGAAAAAGGTGCAAGGATTTGATAGTCATGGTTTACTCCTGAATTTTCTTGATATTGTAACATGGCTGAATCTAAAGTTTAGTTAGCTATAGATGCAGCTTAATAACATCCAAATAATTACTAACCAGCCAATAAATATATATTTTGCTATACTGAAATTGTTTTAGTGTTCTTTATAGGACATAACTGAATTTCTCATCAGAATTAAAGTAACTTTATTTTACTTGTTCTTGTGCAAAGGAAAAGAGGATTATGGCACGATCAAATTCAAAACAGCCCGATCTTGACTGGAGTCAGATTAGGGAAACTGTAAAATTATTAACAGTTTCTGTGACTCAAGTTGAAACCAGTATGAAAAATGGTGATGCTTCTGTAAATACTTTAACAGAATCTTTCACCTCATTAGTCAGCCACATGAGCTCAATTGATGAATTGTTGAATTCGTTAGACTCTTGTGATGAAAAAGAAGCGGCACTCATTCATTGTGTACAAATAACTGAAAAAATACAGACTTCAATAGTCGCTTTTCAATTTTACGATCGCCTACAACAATCTCTTTCACATGTTGTAGAAGGACTAAAAGGACTTTCTGAATTAGTTGAAACGCCTGAACGATTGTATAATCCCTCAGAATGGAAGAAATTTCAGGCTGATATGCGTGCCAGATTTACCATGGAGTCGGAAAAAGTTATGTTTGATGCAATACTTGCAGGAAAAAGCATTGAGGAGGCTGTCCATTTGGCAACCCAAGTCGATGAAAAAATTGAGGATGAAATTGAGCTTTTCTAGTTTTAAAGAATCAAAACAATTAACAAGAAATAGAAACCTATTTTTATTAACATTTTTGGCTGTTTTATTAAACGGCTGTACTACATATCAGGCTCCCGCTCCAATTTACGGTACCAATCCCTATGAAAACCAGCCTATAGAAACCATTAAGAGACAACAACAAGATAACACTAACAATCGAGCATCTTATAAAAAGAAAGAACTTCAAGTTGATACAGTCACTTCAAGGTTGAAAACAGATTCTCCATCAATTGTAAAACCAATGTCACCCGCTGTATTAGCATTAGTGACTGAGGCTAATAGAAATAGTAAAGCAGGAGACCTTGAATCTGCGGTGGCAACCATTGAACGGGCTTTAAGAATCGATGCAAGAAACCCAAGATTAACCTATAAACTTGCAGCCCTAAGACTGAAACAATCCAAACCACGCCTGGCTGAAGATTTAGCCAAAAAAGCTGCATTACTGTCTGCAGGAGATAAAGTCTTAAAAAGGCAGAGTTGGTTATTAATTAGTGAAGCAAGAAGACGGCAAAATAATCATTACGGTGCAAAAGAAGCTAGATTAAAGGCTGATAGTATTTAGCAACGTGCACAGAATAACTTGAACAATTGGCTTTGTATTTTGTCCGTCTTCTTGGTTGCAGCAACAATCGTTACGAACATAAACCCATCGCTAATTGTCAAACTTATTCTGTGCGCGTTCCTAAATGATTTTAGCTGGTTTGTGCATCGCCGTTTTAGCTTGACGTTAAGTTACTGCATGGTAGGCTACGTCAGCTTATATCCAAAACAATAAGATTCAATGACTGATTTAGAATCCTTCTTTAGTAAAGATGGCTCATTATCAAAAGTAATTCCTGGCTATTTGCCAAGATCATCTCAGGTTGAAATGGCGAATTCTATTGCAAAGGCGATTGAAGTTAAAGAAAACTTAATCGCTGAAGCAGGCACAGGGACAGGTAAAACTTTTGCATATTTGGCGCCAGCAATTTTGTCCCGAAAAAAAACCATTATTTCTACGGGAACAAAAAATCTTCAAGATCAATTGTTCAATAAAGATTTACCCATTGTTCGTAAGGTCATCAATGTGCCTTTTAAGTCTGCATTATTAAAGGGGAGAGCAAATTATTTATGCACTTATCGCTTGGAAAATGCATTAAATTCCAGTTTTGGTTTTAATAAAGAAGATGCTGTTGCTTTAGCGCATATTAAAGCATGGTCAAAGAGTACCCGCGTTGGCGATATCTCTGAGATTTCAGACGTTGCAGAAGGCGATCCTGTGTGGTCACAAGCTACATCCACAGTGGATAATTGTTTGGGGCAAGATTGTCCTGATTATGCAGATTGTTTTTTGGTTAAAGCACGTAAAAAAGCACAAGAATCAGATATCATCGTAGTTAATCATTATTTATTATGTGCTGACTGGTCACTTCGGGAAACAGGTTTTGGTGAACTTTTACCCGATGCTTCGGTTATTATTATAGATGAAGCTCATCAGCTTTCAGAGATTGCATCCAATTTTTTAGGTGTTTCAGTCACTTCAAAACAGCTTAATGAGCTTGCATCTGATACCTTGATAGAATATTTTAAAGATGCCAAAGACATGCCCGATTTACGAACAGCATGTGAAGATTTACAATTTGAAGTTAAAGATTTACGCTTGGCCTTTGGCATGGAGATGCGTCGTGGAGAATGGAAAGATATTGAGGATAATCTGAAAATTTCCAGTGCAATAAATTCAGTACACAAACAGCTGGAAAGACTTGCTGATCATTTGGAATTAGCGTCTGTAAAAACAAAAGGGTTAGAAACTTGCTATGATCGCGTTGAAGAACTGGAATCTCAACTAGACAGTCTGATTAATAATAACAGTGGGCAATGGATACGCTGGTATGAAACACACAGTAAATCGTTCACTTTAAGTAAAACACCTCTGGATATTGCATCTGAATTTCATTCATTTATGCAGCAACACAAGGCAAGCTGGATTTTTACTTCTGCCACATTAAGTGTGGCAAGTAATTTCAATCACTTTGCTATAGGTTTAGGTTTAACTGATATTCAAAGTAAAACCTGGGATAGCCCTTTTGATTTTGCAACTCAGTCTTTGTTTTATCATCCCAAGGGTTTACCAAAACCAACTGAATCAGATTTTACAGAAAAAGTTATCGAATTTGCACTCCCTGTTTTAAATGCAAGTAAAGGACGTGCATTTTTTCTTTTTACCAGTCATAGAGCATTAAAAATAGCAGCAGAAATTCTGGTGGGAAAAGTTGATTATCCTTTGCTGGTACAAGGCACTAGAGCCAAAGCTGTTTTATTAGATCAATTTAAAGAAAAAGGTAATGCTATTTTATTAGCGACTTCCAGCTTCTGGGAAGGGGTTGATGTAAGAGGAGATGCTTTATCATGCGTCATTATTGATAAACTACCCTTTGCGTCGCCGGGCGATCCCGTATTAAAAGCCCGCTTAAATGCAATGGAAAAACAAGGTAGAAATCCTTTTTTTGAACATCAGTTACCCTCTGCTGTCATTGCTTTACGTCAAGGTGTTGGTAGATTAATTCGTGATGTTAACGATAGAGGTGTACTGATGGTCTGTGATCCGCGTTTATTAAAACGAGCGTATGGACACATGTTTCTGGACAGTGTACCCGCGATGAAACGCACTCGTGATATTAACGATGTGTTTGAGTTTTTTCGTCAAGATGACCACACAGAGGCTATGAAAAATAATACTAATCAGCCGCAACAGGAGCCCCCGGATTGAAATTGTTAGCAGTAGAAACATCAACAGAGGCTTGTTCAGCCGCTTTATATATAGATGGAGTTGTTGAGGAACGTTTTGCAATAGCGCCTAGAGAACATACCAAATTAATTCTACCGATGATAGACTCTTTAATGGCTGAGGCTGAATTAAAACCTCAGCAATTGGATGCACTTGCATTTAGTCGAGGACCTGGATCTTTTACCGGTGTCAGAATTTCTACTGGCGTTATACAAGGTATTGCTTTTGGAGCAGATTTGCCAGTAGTTCCAGTATCAACATTAGCGGCTATAGCACATCATTATTTTAAATTTACTGATAATGACTTAGCATTTACTGCGATGGATGCAAGGATGGGAGAAATCTTTTGGGGTGTTTATAAGAAAAACCAGCAGGGCTATGCTGAGTTATTAGGTGATGAATCCGTAACTTTAGCTGAAAATATTGTATTTCCAGAAAAAAAGGGGGTAGGGATAGGCTCTGGATGGGCCGTATATCAGTTGCAATTATCTGTTTGTTTAGGCTCATTCTTACTGGCAGTTGAAGCAGACCAATTACCTAGAGCATCAGCTATTGCAGATTTAGGTGTCATAGGATTTAACAATAAACAGGCGGTTGATGTAGAAAAGGCTATGCCTGTTTATTTACGAGATAAAGTCGCAAAAAAAGAATCGGAAAGATAGGGTACAATAAACATTTATATTGCATATTGCTCTACAAATGGCTCAATATTTTCAAATTCACCCTGATAATCCACAAAAACGTTTAATTCACCAGGCGGTAGAAATTATACACCGGGGTGGGGTAGTTGTTTTGCCAACAGATTCATCTTATGCCATTGCTTGTCATATTGGTGATAAGCGTGCGCTGGATAAAATTAGACGTCTACGGCAGCTGAGTGACAAGCATAATCTAACATTGATTTGTAAGGACCTTACCCAGGTCTCTAATTTTACCAAAATGGGGAATAATGAGTATCGACTGATCAAATCGCTAACCCCTGGGCCATTTACCTTTATTCTGGATGCAACAAAAGAGGTTCCAAGACGCTTGCAGCATCCAAAGAAAAAAACCATAGGCATACGTGTTCCAGATAACATTCTGGTTCAACTGCTGCTGGAAGAATTAGGAGAACCTCTGTTTAGTTCCACGCTAATCTTACCTAATCAGACGGAGGCAGAAACAGATCCGTATGATATTAGAGAAAAACTGGAACAGGAACTTGACCTGATTATTGATTTTGGCATCATAGAATCTCAAGAAACTACTATGATTAGCTGTGTTAACAATACTTTTGAGATACTCAGACAGGGTATAGGTATTGCTCCTATGTTGGAATAAGGATTGGAAACTACTAATGATGAATGATCTTTCATTAATTCAACGCATAGTCGTTTGGGTTTTACCTGTTATCTTTGCTATTACTGTGCATGAAGTTGCCCATGGCTGGGTAGCCAAAAAATATGGTGATAATACCGCATCAATGCTGGGCAGATTAACCTTAAATCCACTTAAACATGTTGATATATTAGGAACAATCATAGTACCCGGTTTACTACTGTTAACTTCTAGTGGATTTATTTTTGGATGGGCCAAACCAGTTCCTGTTGACCCTCGAAATTTTAAAAACCCAAAAAATGCAATGGCTATTGTTGCTTTAGCTGGGCCTGTGTCTAATTTGCTCATGGCAATTCTTTGGGCTTTAGTTGCTCGTTTAGGCATTATAATTGAAACAGAAGTGCTTTCATTACCGTTGATATATATGGGAATTGCAGGCATATCTATTAATCTTGTGTTGGCATTGATTAATTTAATACCTATTCCACCACTGGATGGTAGTCGAATTGTATCGGGCATATTACCAGAAAAACTGGCTAATCAATATAATCGATTCGAACGCTTTGGATTTGTATTTTTATTGATACTACTCTGGTCAGGTGGTCTAAGTTACATACTGGGTTATCCCATGTTTTTAGCGCAAAAGCTGTTTTTTTCTTTGGCTGGATTGTAACTTGGGGACGGAGAATGTAATAGAAACCACGCAGGAAACTATCGAGGTACAACCCTTTGCTTTAGTCGAGGGCGCTCCTCTCCTGGAATTGCCTGAAGATTTATATATTCCTCCAGATGCCCTGGAGGTATTTCTGGATACATTTGAAGGCCCCCTGGATTTATTGCTTTATTTGATTAGGCGGCAAAATCTCGATATTCTACACATACCCATTGCTCATATAACCACTCAATACATTAGTTATATTGAAATGATGAATGAGTTACATTTGGAATTAGCCGCTGAATACTTATTGATGGCTGCATTATTGGCTGAAATCAAGTCCAGAATGTTGTTACCCAGGCAAGCAGAGGCAGAGGATGAAGAAGATGACCCCCGTGCTTTTCTGATTCGAAAGCTACAAGAATATGAATGCATCAAAAAAGTAGCTGAAGATATTGATTTGTTACCAAGGTATGAAAGAGATATTTTTGATATTATGGTGGATGTCTCTGATATAAATATCGAACAGCAACACCCTGATATAGAATTAAAAGAAATGCTGTTGGCATTTCAAGATGTGCTCAAACGTGTTGAGCAATTAAGTCACCACAAAATAACCAAGGAACCCCTCTCAGTCCGTGAAAGAATGGCAGCCATTTTGGAAAAACTTAACAGGCCAGATAGCCTCGCTTTCTCAGCGTTATTTAACCGAGCAGAAGGAAAAGGAGGGGTGGTTGTCTCATTTCTTGCCATCCTCGAACTCAGCAAAGAAGGACTCCTCGAAATCATCCAGTCCGAGCCCTTCGCAGAATTACGAATTAGAGCCAGAATCAGTAGTTAAAAATTCAACACCTGCCGTTAAAGTTACAACAAAAAAGTCAGTAACAAAAAAACAGAAACCGGCAAAAGATAAAAAACTGGAAGCTAAACTAAAGTTAGAAGAACAATTAACAACAGAACTTGAAATTAAATTAACAACAAAGTTAAAAGTTGAGATAGAAGCAGAGCTTAAACCAAAACTTGAGACTGAGTTAAAAGAACAAATAGAAGTTGATCTGAGATTCAAACTAGAACAAGAATTTGAGGAAAAATTAAAACAAAAGATAAAGTCTGAAGAATTATTAGACTCTGAAACTAAATCAGAACCTGAAACAAAACAAAAAACAGAATCTAAGTCAGAGGAGCTAATAGATTTTGATATGGATACAAAACGAATTGTTGAGGCTATATTATTTGCAGCAGATAAACCGATGACGAGCAAACAAGTTCGTAATGTTTATCCTGAATTAGAAAGACCGGAATTACAAGAAATTCAATTTGCAATTAATTCAATCATTGAAGACTATGCACCAAGACCCATTGGTTTAAAGCAGTTAGCCAGTGGATACAGCTTTCAGGTAAAAGATGGTTTTTCTTACTGGGTTTCTCGTTTATTCGAAGAAAAACCACCGAAATATTCACGTGCTTTATTAGAAACCATTGCCATTATTGCTTATCGTCAACCAGTAACCAGGGGAGATATAGAAGATATTCGTGGCGTTAGTGTAAGTTCAAACATCATTCGAACGCTTATGGAAAGAGAATGGATTCGTATTATTGCGCATAAAGAAGTTCCTGGTCGCCCTGCTTTATATGGAACAACTAAACAATTTCTGGATTATTTTAATTTATCCTCATTAGATCAATTACCACCAATAGATGAAATTAAAAATTTTGATTTTTCCTCCGGAAATCCTTTGGATTCAAATAATATAACGAATGACGAATCTAATTATAACCAAGAAAATATAGTAAAAAATCAACAAATTGAAGAACAAACAAGTGAAGAACAAAAAACAGAAAAACAGCCAAACATCGACCCCATCTCGGAAACCCGACATTAAAAGTCAGCAAACTGCTGAACAAACAACAGCAGTTACAGATACCGGTGAGCGTATCCAGAAAATCCTCGCTAGGGGAGGGATAGGGTCAAGAAGAGAAATTGAGCGATGGATAGAAGAAGGGCGCATAAATGTTAATGGCGTAAAAGTAACCCCAGGATTGCATCTAAAACCCGGTGATCAGGTACAAATTAATGGTCGTATTGTCAATTGGGAAAAATATACACAGCAAGCCACACGAGTTATTGTTTATAACAAACCCACGGGGGAAGTAGTAACACGCAGGGATCCACAAGGCCGACCCGTCGTATTTACTCGATTACCTAAGTTAGATGTAGGTCGATGGATATCAGTAGGCAGGCTGGATATTAATACATCTGGTTTATTACTACTAACCAATAACGGTGAATTAGCCAATCGATTAATGCATCCATCGACAGAAGTCGATAGAGAATATGCTGTGCGTATTTTAGGTGAAGTACCCGATGAAATGATTGAATTGTTAAAGGAAGGAGTTGAACTTGAAGATGGCAAAGCACATTTTGATGACATCCAATTCTTTTCCGGAGAAGGCGCTAACAAATGGTTTCATGTGGTTGTCAAAGAAGGCCGAAATCGTTTGGTTAGAAGACTATGGGAGTCTCAAGGGGTTACCGTTAGTCGCTTGATGAGAGTAAGATACGGGCCTGCCGTTCTACCTGGAAATGTAAGAGCACATGATTCTTATGAATTAAACAATAAAGAATTATCTTTACTAATGGAATTTGTCGGATTAAAAGCTGAAAAATCTTTAAAACCAGCTTTACGAAAAGGCAGATAAAATTAAATTGTATTGCTCACTGGAATTGTTGAACAATCTTATTGTTAATTGTATCAACCTACAATATTGCCCATCAGAGCTATACCTTGCGTGGCCGCGTGAAGTAAATACTGATAGCGACTATAAATCATGAATAGATCCCCCTTAAACGTCGATGTCCTTTGTGTAGGTCACGCCTGTTATGACCTGGTTTTTTCTGTTGCGCAACACCCACAAAGCGATGAAAAAATATTTGCAGATGATTTGGTTGGCTGTGGCGGCGGGCCTGCTGCAAATGCTGCCTGTGAAGTTTCCAGATTAGGTTTTAACTCTGCTTTTGCTGGGTATCTAGGACAAGATCTCTATGGAGAAATGCATCAGCAGGAATTTGTAAAACATCATGTTGATACTCATCTTGTTGTACGAGGTTCATCTCCAACGCCACTATCAACAGTTTTGGTGAAACCAGATGGACAAAGGGCTTTAATTAATTATAAAGGTTCCACTAAACCTTTGTCAGTAGACGCAATAGATTTCTCTTCTATTAAAGCAAAAGCAATTTTATTAGACGGCCATGAACCTCATATTTCTTTAGCTCTCGTTAAACTGGCTCGTCAACATGGAATTCCTACTGTATTAGATGCGGGTTCTATGCATGAAGGAACATCAAGCTTATGGAATCAAGTTGATTATCTGGTTGCTTCAGAAAAGTTTGCGAGCCAATTTTCGACTGATATGAATACTGCTTTAAATCTCTTGGCTAAAGATGCACCCGCCGTTGTTATTACCTTGGGCAACAAAGGTTTAATTTGGCAGCGTGGTCAACAAACGGGTGGGTTCTCGGCTTTTTCAGTTAAAGCCGTTGATACTACCGGTGCAGGTGATGCATTTCATGGCGCTTTTGCTGTAGCAGTTGCAGCTAAAATGGATTGGCAACATGTATTAGCTTATTCCAGTGCTGCTGGGGCATTATGTTGTACTAAAATAGGAGCCAGACAAGGTCTCCCATGGAAAAATGAGCATGCTGAATTATATCATCAGTTTGATGAGTCCTATTTTTGCTGATTTACAACTGTATCTGGTTAGGCTAAATACTACAAATTCACGACAAATATAGTTTATCTTTTTAATGCGCTACTTTGATTTTTTGTGATCTTGAATTTGACTGAGATTACGGTCATTAAAATGTTATATGGCGAGTATCAAGATTATTTTATACTAAATTAAATGCTGTCTTTGCTAGAAAGGAACAATAGCATTCTTTTAAAGTTCAATTATCTACTACACTATTCTAGAAAAGGAATGCAGTTTGAGTTTCCCTGTTCAGTGAACTAATGCTTTATGTAATATGGGTTGTTTTTCAACCTGATTACTTAAATAAATTGGATGTTTTTTTTAAACTAAGTGCATATACATAATAGGATGTCGCTAAATAACGACAATCATTCGTACACTTTTATTCTCATTAATATCACCAACATACAAAGAGATACCTGCAAATAAAATATACTACGCACAAAAATAATAAGTGAAAATATTTATAAATCGGTTGTAGGGTACGGTTGTCGCCTAATAACGACAAATAAACTGTATTTTAACATTTATTACGTTCCTTTTTTTAAATTAAATACGTAAGCTATTAATTCAATAAGGTTAATTTATTTATCCCAATCTATGGTACATCAATTGCTATACGAATGATATTGTACCTGGGTACAGGTTGTTAAAATCTAACAATAAGGATAATATTTTGTTGCTAAAAAATTCTGCTTGCTTTGTATTAAGAGTAAGAGCAATTAGGTTGTTCACATTTCTGTTATTTCTATTGAGTACCTTTGAAGTATCTGCAGCAACATTCAATAACAATGATCTGTTATTTAAACGAATTGTAAGTAAATACGGTATGTCTGCTGTAGTAAGAGTATATCAATGGCAGAGGTTAATACAGACATCAAGATTTTTAACTGAGCAACAAAAATTAGTTAGAGTTAATAACTTTTTTAATCATCGTATTAAATTTGTTGATGATATTTATTTATGGGGGAAAAAAGATTATTGGGCTACTCCACTGGAACTTTTGGTCAGAGGTGCTGGTGACTGTGAGGACTATTCTATTGCCAAATATTTTACATTGTTAAAGATGGGGGTTCCCGAGAGAAAAATCCGCATTACCTACGTAAAGGCTTTAACCCTTCATCAGGCCCATATGATTGTTGTTTATACTTCTTCACCCCGAACTGTACCGTATATTTTGGATAATTTAGATCCTATAATAAAGCTAGCAACTCTACGTAATGATTTACTGCCTGTTTATAGTTTTAATAATTCTGGTTTATGGTTGGGGAAATTTGTTGGGACAGGCAGGCGAGTTGGGGATTCAACTGTTATAAGCATGTGGGTAGCGCTGAATCAACGTATGAATAAATTTTCTGTTAGTTAACTTAAAATTGAACTGGCACTCTATTTTTGTGATTACGTACTAAATTATTATTTAAGCAAGTATGCTTGGCAATTTTGGTTTGATGGATAAACTTTTTGTAGAGCGGACTTCAGTCCGCTATACATTATTCATCAAACCGAAGTTGTTGGTCTAATCCTATCTGCTCATGAGCAATAGGCTCACTGCCTATTGTTTTGAGAGCCCTAGCTTTACGCTAGACCTATCAATTCACCAAGCTTTACTTCTTTACCCGCTTTAAAGTTAGCTTCCCATTTAACTTTATCTTTAGCAAATAACACAATAATAGTAGACCCCATATTAAACCTGCCCATTTCCGCTCCTTTTTCTATAATCAGTGGCTCATCCTGATATTGCCATGAGCGTACAGAATCAGTAGAAGGGGGGGTAACAACTCCATGCCAGGTAGTTTCAATACTAGAAACGAAAATTGCGCCTACCAATACTAATGCCATAGGTCCAAACTCGGTATCAAATAGACAAGCAACCCGCTCATTTCTGGCAAAAAGCCCAGGAACAGAATTTGCAGTTGCGTTATTAACGCTGAAAAGTCTACCAGGAATATGTATCATTTCAGTTAATGAGCCTTTAATGGGCATATGTAAACGATGGTAATCTTTGGGTGAAAGATAAATCGTAGTAAATGAACCATCAATAAATGGCTGAGCTCTTGCTTCGTCACCGCCTAAAAGATCAACTGTTGAAAAAGACTTTCCTTTTGCTTGAAAAATCTGCCCTTGCTCTATTAATCCTGCCTGGCTTACTGCACCATCGGCAGGACAGGCGATAGCATTTTCAACAGAAGTAATTGGGCGTATGTCGGATTTTAGCTCACGAGTAAAAAAGTGATTGAAACTGGCAAAGTTATTTATGTTTTGCTCTTTGGCTTCGGACATATTTACGCCATAAAACTTAATGATTTGTGTGATCATTAAATTCTTCCAGACTTTGATTTCAGAATGGGTGAATTTAGACATTAGTCCAGAAAGAAAATGATGAGGTAAAATGTACTGAGGCAGTGTAGTAAGCGCTTCTTTAAGGGTCATATTTAGTTGGTTTCTTTATTTTCAGGCATTTTTCCACTAACAAAGTAGGCAAAGGAAATGATCTCAGCGACTGCAATATATAATTCTTGTGGAATTTCTTCACCGAGTGGAACTTGGGCTAGAATTCGTGCAAGTTCGGGTTCATTTTGCAATGGAATACCATGTTTTTCGGCAATTTCTAAGATTTGCTCAGCTGTTATTCCTTCACCTTTCGCTGTGACTTTAGGAGCCTGTTGTCCATCATATTTTAAGGCAACAGCTATATCACTGCTGTAAAAGGTTTTACCTACCATCGTAATCGTCAGTATTTGTATGCGTGTGCTTTAGCCGTGATTTAATAACTATCAGGGTAAATTAATTAAATCGGGTGCCTGCCAATGAGTGTCTTTATGCTCTACTATTATGTTGGTATAGATACCACCACGCACATTAAATTCTGCACGAATTCGCATAAAATTTGGTGAGATCACTTTTACAATATCATCTAGCATTTCATTGGTCACAGCTTCATGAAAAGCGCCTTGATCACGAAATGACCACATGTACAGTTTAAGAGATTTTAATTCGACACAGAGTTTATTAGGTACATATTCAATAATAATGGTAGCAAAATCGGGTTGCCCTGTCATGGGACATAGACATGTGAACTCTGGAATATCTATGCGAATGGTGAAATCACGCCCTGGTTTAGGGTTATCAAAGGTATCAAGTTTTTTGCTGGGTTGGGTGCTCATGGTAACTACGAAAAAAAGATAAAAAAAATGTCGAACATCGTGCATATTTCGTTAATAATATGCAGTCAGTTAATTAAATGGCTATTAATAAAGCACAAGTCAAACTTTAGAGTAAGTCATCCCTGACAGTTTTAAAGAACTGTTATTTCGACCTGCGGGAGAAATCTTGTAGCTCAGTAGCGATCAAGACTCAAGATTCCTTCCGCGGGTCGGAATGACATCGTTTGTAGAGTTCATCCAGTTCAAAGTCAAAACTGAGAGTAACTTGCTATAGGTTAATAGTCATAATCAAATATATAGGACATTCTACCAGTAATGAAGCTGGATAAAATTAAACTTTCTGGATTTAAATCCTTTGCCGATCAAACAACCATTCAAATTAATGGAAATTTAACTGCGGTTGTTGGACCTAATGGTTGTGGCAAATCAAATGTGATAGATGCTGTTCGCTGGGTGATGGGCGAAAGTTCTGCCAAACATCTACGTGGCGGTAATATGGCCGATGTGATTTTCAACGGTTCCTCTGGTAGAAAACCTGTCAGCATGGCATCTGTTGAACTGATCTTTGACAATAGTGAAGGCAAAGCAGGTGGCGAATATTCCAAATACAACAGTATCTCCATTAGACGACAAGTCAATAGAGACGGACAGTCTCAATATGCATTAAATGGAACACGCTGCCGACGTAAAGATATTACTGATTTATTTCTGGGTACAGGTCTAGGTGCACGTAGTTACGCCATTATTGAGCAAGGAACGATTTCAAGAATGGTGGAATCCAAACCGGAAGAATTGCGTGTACATATTGAAGAAGCTGCCGGAATTTCAAAATACAAGGAACGCAAACATGAAACTGAAACACGTATGCGTCATACCCGTGAAAACCTTGAACGCCTTGATGATCTGCGTGATGAAGTTGAAAAGCAACTTGCGAACCTGAAAAAACAATCTGAAAAAGCGGAAAAATTTAGCGGATTAAAAAAGCAGGAACGGCAATACAAACGTGAATTATTGGCAATACGCTGGAATAGCTATCATCAAACTTCTGAGCAATTGGAAACACGGTTGCAAGATATTGCTGCTGAACATAATCGATTATTTGTATTGCTACGTGAAACTGATAAATCAATTGATGCTAAACGGATTGAACAAAAAAATCAGCAACAGGTATTAGATTCAGCTCAGGAAGATTATTATCATGTTGTTGCTGAAGTGAGTCGTTTGCAACAGACCATAAAACATAATGAAAGCAGTCATGAAGAAACGGTGATTGAAATTGATCGGTTAAGGCAACAAGCGGAACATTCAAAAAATGATTGTGACCTGGATATGCAGCAACTGGAAGAAATCAAACAAAGCTTGCTGGAAGCTGAAGAAAGCCAACTTGTTGCCAGAGAGCAGGTGGAAGAAAATTTATTGATTCAACAACAATTGCTGCAGACTAAAGCTGATTGGCAAGCTCAATGGGAACAATATTTAGCTGAAAGTTCTCAACATAAAGAACAGGCTGAAGTACAACGGGTCAAACTATCTCATCTGTCGAGTCAAACTCAGCAATTACATCAACGCCTAGAGAAACTTCAGACTGAGCGTAGTGAATTATCCTCGACGGATTTACAGACTGAAATTGAGATACTTGATAGCAGTATTGAACTAATAGAAACTGATAGAGAAGATCTACAACAACAGCTTGATGCTATCTATAAGAAAATTATCGAGCAGCGCCAACAAGTTAAACAATACCACGATCAATTACATCAAGATCGGTCTGAGTTACATAAGGTCAATGGCAAGATAACGTCACTGGAGTTGCTACAGCAACATGCTATGGGCAAAGATAAAAAAGATCTTGTTCAGTGGCTGCAAAAAATGGATTTATCTGATAATCAACGTTTAGCTGAATTTTTAGACGTTGAGTCTGGTTGGGATAAAGCCGTCGAAACTGTATTAGGCTGCTATCTGGAAGCGATTTGTCTAGGTAATAATGAACAAGTCGTTGCTGGATTGCAATATCTTGGTGATCAATCTATTATTCTGTTTGAAACAAATCAAGCCATACCAATAGAAGCAGAGAGCAGGCTTACTGCACTATTAACTAAAATCACTACGCCCTGGAATTTGACTGGTTTGCTAACAGGCATTTATTGTGCAGAAGATCTTGGGTCTGCAATAAAGCTTTGTTCAAAATTAAAAGCTTATGAATCCATTATTACTCAGCATGGAGATTGGGTCGGTCGTGACTGGATTAAAATTTCTCGTCATAGTGATAGTAAAAGTGGTGTTTTACAACGTGAAAAAGAATTACGCGCTTTAAAACACAGACAAAATGAATTACAAAGTGAAATAAAATCCCTGGAAGGTCAGTTGGAAACAACGGAATTAGCTTTAAAAGATGCAGAGAGCAATAGAGAAAGTCTACAACAAAGAGACAAAGTTCTGGGTACAGAATATTCTACAAAAAGTTCTCAATTTAGCGCCTATTCTGCACGACAAGAACAACAGCAACAGCGATTAAACCAAATCAGCCATGATATTGAAGAAATTATGGCTGAAACAACGGATATTGCAGTAACGGCAGATGAGTCTGAAGGTTTAAAAGAGGTTGCCGAAAAAACTCTAGAGCAATTAATTACTAAAAAAGAAACGCTGGATCAACAAAATCAGCAAATACAGACTCAACAAATTACTATAGATCGAACGGTTAATGAAGCACAGCAGGCAGACCATGCCTTACGAGGACAGATAGAATCATTGAAAGCTTCAGAGAGTTTAACGGGAAAACAGATTGAACGCCTACAGATACAATACCAGCATTCTGCAGAACGTATAGACGAGTTGGAAAAGAAATTGCATTCTACATTATTGCCTTTAGATGATGAAAAAATGCAATTAGTTGAATATGAAGGTAAAAAACTAGCTTTAGAACATAAATTACAGACTGAACGTAGCGCCCAACAACAAACAGAAAAAGAGATTACAGATCATACCGAGCAACATACCCTTACACAAAGAGCGATGGAGCAACAAAAAGAATTGTTGGATAAAGTAAGGTTTGAACAACAAGACAGTAATGTCAGGCAGCAAACACTAACTGAACAATTAAACGAGATTGAAGCTGACCCAGAACTGGTATTACAGAATTTGTCTCCTGACGCGGAAGAACAAGAATGGAAAACCAGAGTTGAGGGATTGACTCAACAAATTGAGCGGTTAGGGTCAATTAACCTGACCGCTATTGAAGAATACAAAACGCAATCAGAGCGTATGAACTTTCTTAATGAGCAACATGGTGACTTGATCGAAGCGCTCAATACTCTGGATCAGGCAATTAGTAAAATTGACAAAGAAAGCAGACTGCGCTTTAAAGAAACTTTTGATAAAATTAATTCTGGACTGCAATCCAAGTTTCCCAAATTATTTGGTGGTGGACAGGCTTATCTTGAATTAACTGAACAGGATTTGTTAGAAGCCGGTGTTAATATTATTGCCAGACCGCCAGGTAAAAGAAACAGCTCTATTCATATGTTGTCCGGGGGCGAAAAAGCTTTAACAGCAGTTGCACTGGTATTTTCTATTTTTGATTTAAATCCAGCTCCTTTTTGTTTATTGGATGAAGTAGATGCACCACTGGATGATGCTAATGTGGTCAGGTTTTCGAAAATGGTTGAGGAAATGTCTGCAACCGTACAATTTTTATATATTTCTCATAACAAAGTAACAATGGAAATTGCAAAACAATTAACAGGTGTTACTATGAAAGAACCGGGGGTATCTCGAATGGTATCTGTAGATATTGAAGAAGCAGTAGACATGGCAGAAAGTTAATGGATAAAGATTTATTAAGAATGGTTATTATTGCAATAGGTATTATCGCAATAATTGGAATGGTGTTATGGAGTGCATATAACAATAAAAGGGCAAGACGGGATATTGATTTTTACGACAAAGGCAATCCCTTAGATAATATTGATAAATCATTAATCGTTAATACAGTTAATGATGATTTTGATATCGTTTCTTTAGGATCTGCATTAGATGAGGATTTAGCCCCCGACCCGATTACTGTTGCTAGCGAATCTATTCAATCACCAGAAGCTAAAACACAAGTAAATAATTTCGAAGTACCCAAAATCATACAGTTCAGTATCGTTGCTGTCGCTGATGAAGGTTTTAACGGCAGAGATCTGGATGATGCCTTTCAACAAGTGGGTCTGGAATATGGCAGTATGAAAATCTATGAACGGCTGGATGAACAGCGCAGAGTTGATTTTGCAGTTGCCAGTATGGTCGAACCAGGTACTTTTCCAGAGACTAACCGAGAGTCTTTTAATTCACCTGGAATTGTATTTTTTTTACAACCCGGTGAACTGGAGAATCCGTTAGAAATATTTGATGAATTTATCCAGACCATTAATTTTTTATCCGTTAATCTGGATGGCATTAAATGGGATCATAATAGACAACCATTATCAGAAGAGACAATCCAGGCGCTTCGTATGCAGATTTCGACATTTTGATCTTATACAAGCTAGTATTCCAACAACCTTGGTTTGATGAATAATGTAGAGCGGACTTCAATCAACATATAATGCTAACTATCTGTTCATAGCGGACTGAAGTCCGCTCTACAAAAAGTTTTTCATCAAACCAAAGTTGTTTCTCCTGGGTTACTTAGCCACAAAAAAATAAACAAGACGATTAAAGAGCTGCAATGCGCCTCTCTAAAAGCGACATCCCCAACATATTTTGTCATTCATTCAACGGCTGGAAAACTTAGTAAGGAACTTATTTTAGGATATGCCAGAAAAAACTTTCACGGAAAAGCACATGCCTATATTATGGATGATGGTGAAATTGTAAATGTCCAAAAATTTAGTAATCGTGGAGTTTATGCTACATAAGTAGAAAAGGCCACTTGTATACTGGTTGGTAGCATGTTACATATCGAATTTATAGTGCAGGTGGTAAACCTTCTACAAAACAGTATGAAGTTCTAGCAAGTTTATATGTCAAGTTAGTAGACGAATTTAAAAAATAATTAATAATTGTTACTCATAAAGAGGTGGATAGGGGGATAAAAGCGGGGCACAGTGATCCAGAAAACTTTAGTTTTACTGAGTTTTATGCGCAAATTGAAAAAACTAATAAATACTCACTGAAAGACACAGAAAAAATATCTCAAGAGAGGTCTGAAATGCCGAGCTGGGCCACAGATACCGCTGTTTGGCCTCCACGATTAACAGGCAAAGAGCGATGAAAAAACAATATTGTTTAGCAGATGGAATTATGTAATGTGGAAGATCATACAGTTCTCTATAATTGTTAGTGCTTTGTTTGCTTTCCAAGTAAAAGCTAGTTCTGATATTGGTATTCAGGTAGCAACCTGAGTGTGAAACAGGAAAATTAACAACAGGGATTTGGTTTGGAGCATTTCCTTCTGATTATTCAAAAACGCCTTTTTTAATTTTACAGACACCGAATCAAAACATTCAGCAATCCGATACAGTCATTTTTGATCGTGGTACATTTATTAAAACATTTGGTGTTTTAGAGTAGATGTATTCACTTTTATAAATCTTTTGTCAGTCAGTATTTGACTCTTTTTTAACCCAGTTTATAAAATCATCTATTGGCATAGGCTTGGCGATAAAATTACCTTGTGCGATGTCACACCCCATTTTTTTTAATTGATTCCAGGTTTCCTCTGTTTCCACCCCTTCGGCCACAATTTGCATGTTCAGTTCTCTCGCTAATAGAATACAGATTTTTACTATAGCAGTTGCTTCCGTATCAGACGTCATACGCATAATAAAATGTCTATCTATTTTTAATTCGCTAAAAGGGGCCTGGTAAAGCTTAACCAGGGACGAATATCCTGTGCCAAAATTATTTATTGATAATAAAAACCCTTTCATTCTTAATCTGTTTAAAATATCCAGAGACTCTGAAATTTCGTTCATTAATGATGATTCAGTTATTTCCAGAGTAAAAGATTCTGGTTTGATTTGATTGCTTTTTACCAGAGCCTCTAATTTTTCCGGCATGGATAAGTCGTTGATATTTTGCGCTGACAAATTTATGGATATTTGAATATCTAGTCCATTTGCAATGAATTTGTGATGCTCCTGAATGGCTTGTTTAAGGATTTCTTCGGTCAGCAAATTCATTAGCTTGTGCTCTTCAGCTAAGGGAATGAATTGCTCCGGCGGGATTAAACCTCGAGTTGGATGCATCCAATGTATTAAAACCTCAGCACCTTGTAAACTTTTTCTGTTAAAACATATTTTAGGTTGGAAATAAATGACAAGTTTATGCTGGCGTATAGCCAGTTTTAATTCTTCTATTGTTAGAACGTCTGCTTGTTTATGCAGATTCTGAACCTCAGGAACCTCAGCCGTATCATGCAAACGCTTTAATTCACAATCGTTATAAGTTTTGTTTAGTAAGCTAATAAAAGTTTTTGCCCGAAGTGGTTTTGAAAGGGTAGTCACATTATTTAAATGTTTTGATTCAGCTAATTGTTTGGCTGAATGTAATACGCGTTCATCGAATCCACTGACCAAAATAAAATTGGGTCTAATATTTTTTGATGCAAGATCACGCATGATTTCAATACCATCTTTTTCTGGCATTTGTAAATCAAGTACTACAATATCGTATTGGCTAACAGGTGCGCTTAAGAAATCTATGCTTGATGTATATATTAGTGTTTCTAATTTGGCCGTTTTGGCCATTGCCTGCATTAAATGAGCTTGTTGTTCATCATCGTCAACAATATAAATTTTACATACAGGTGATTGCGGTAAAGAAATGTTCTCTGTCATTATGTGGCCTGAGGTAGCAAATACCCATCCAATAATAAGCGTATACTCGTCAGTAACTCTTTAGAACTATAAGGTTTATTAAGCATATTTTCTTTTAATTGTTGATCTGAACCAGAATGCCTGTTATCACTAAAGCCACTTGCTAGTTGTATTTTTACTGATGGGTATTGTTCTGATACTTTTCTGGCAAGCTGATAACCATCCATATTTGGCATAATAACATCGCTCAACATAAGGTCAATGGGTTGGGCTGCTAATATGTTGAGAGCAGACTTACCCGAACTTGCAGTTAAAACTCTATAACCGAAATGTGTGAGTATTTGATTGGCTAATTCGCGTAGCGCAGGTTCATCATCTACCACGAGGATATTTTCTTCACCTGTTAATTGAGACGCGGTAATATTGTCAAATGTTTTTCTTAAATGATGATCTGTGTGATAGCGTGGAAAATACAGACAAAACTGTGTCCCGGCATTGATTTGGGTATGTACTTCAATAGCGCCTCCTGTACGTTCAATAAAACCAAATACCTGACTAAGACCTAGGCCATTCCCCGCATCACCTTTAGTAGTAAAAAAAGGATCAAATATGTGGGTTTTTGTTTCTTCATCCATGCCATATCCGGTATCGATAATGCTCAGTTTTACATAGTCATTAGCCGTTAAACACAAAGGTTTTGCTTCTTCTCTAGCAAGGTAAATATTTCGCGTTTGAATAGTCAGTGTGCCCCCCTCAGGCATGGCATATTTTGAATTGATACACATATTTAAAATAGCATCTTCAAATTCATTTGCATCTAGCCATACAGGCCAGACTTTATCAAAAAGATCGTAATCAAGAATGATAGAAGCAGTCAATGACTTGGATAACATGTCTTGTATTTCAAATAATGCTTTATTAATATTGCAAATATCAGGGTTACTACTTTCTGATTTTGAAAAAGCCAGCATTTTTCGTGTCATAATTCTGCCGCGTTCCCCTGCTCGAATTATTTCACTGATATAATTTTCAGTCCCAGGATGTTCAGTACATTTCATTTCTAATAACTCAGCGTAACCTAAAATAACGCCTAGCATATTATTGTAATCATGTGCTATTCCACCTACTAATTTGCCCAGAGCATCCATTTTTTGAGCGCGTTTAGAATGCTCTTCAGCTTGGCGTCTTCGGGTGGCATCTCTAGCTTCAGCAACTAAAAACTTCACTTTCCCCTGATCATCTAAAACGGGATGTACACTAAAATCAACCCAGATTTTATTATTAATCAAAGCAAATTCAACTTCTCTATTGACGTCTTCGCCTTGGGCTGCTAATTCACAATCACTACGTATTTGCTCTTGAGTGATACTACTGTATGAAAACCAGGGGCAATTCCATAATTTTTTACCTAACACATCTTGTTGTTTTAGTCCGGCACGTTTTAACGGGGTGGAATTGGCAAAATCTAAAGTGCCATCTGGCAGCAATATGCCGGCCATAGTAAGCAACCCATCTAGGATTTGTTGTATTTTCTTTTTGCTGTTTTCTGCATTAGCTAACAAATAAGTGATTTTTTCAGCCAACTCATTAAAGCTATTTCCGATATTGTTAAGCTCATCTTGAGTATCAAGATTAATACGTTCTTGTAGATCACCATTAGCAAAAAGTTGGAGAGAATGAGTAAGATCCTGAACATTGCCTTTTAACGAAAAGTACATACCCACAACAAAATAAATAACCATGACCATTAATATTAATGAAATACTGATACTTAAATACAATGTGTTTTCTGCATGTTGTAAACGTGTAGTGATGAGTAGCTTTGTGGTTGGTAATAATACCTGGTACATCTCCTTATAGTTTTTATCGATGACTGCTGTTACTTGTAAAAAAAACTTTGCAGGTGAACTGTGAAATTGATTGCCAAGAATATCGAATTGTACAAGTTGAATAACTTGCTGAGCTGATATTGAGATGTCAGAGGATGCTATGATCAGTTGAGGGCTAATAATTTGATTGAAATGTGCCGTTTTATCCAGGTTAATATCAAGTTGCAATAATGCAGTTTCAAGCTTGGCTATTAAACCCATCATTTTAAACCTTTGATATTCTGATGCCTGTTTTTTAGACAGAATATTGATACCAAAAGCACGAATTTGTCCTAGTTGTTCCATTGCTTCTGGTAATTTATTAATACTGGTATCTAGCAAGTAGAAAGTATCAATTTCAGGGGTAAAAGTTATCGCATATTCATCTGCAATGAAAACTTTAAATAATTGTAATTGATTAATCAAATAGGTATGTTCAGCAAAGCTTTTACCAACCGACCAGTTAAGACCTTTAACAACAATATTGTTCCAATTGTTTTTTATTTTAATCCAGTGATTACTTGTTATTAAATAGGCAGGTAAATCCAGTTCTATTTTTTTAATACTTTTAAACACTTTTGCTTCTCTATTGGCACGTTTATTAAAAATACCATTGTTACCACTTAATAGACCGGCAGACATGCCTCGATGAAGCTGTATATGCTGTATCATTTTTGAAATAGGTTTTATTAAATCAAGTCCCTGCAATTGTCGTCGAGAGTTTTCGACCACCTGATTAAGACCAAGAAAAAGACTGACAATCAAAACACCAATAGCCATGAAAGAAATAGAACCTAATAAGGCAAATTTTTTCCTGTAATTTAACTGGTTCATCAGGTTAATCGCAGGTGAGAATAATTTCTTCATTGTTCTAACAGTATATTGCCAAGTATGGGGGTAATGTGTGCTACACGTGAGTGAGTCAGTCAGTTAACTACAGTCAAATAATAACCTAATTTCAGGTAATACAGTGATTTAGTCTTTAACCTAAAATAATCAGTTGACCGCTAAGTATATAGATAACCCTATGAATATTATACTTATAAAAAGGTTTATATTTATCACCCATAGGGTTAAGCATAGCCGCCACACTGTTTTGTGAAGAAAACTGGAAGCAAAATACTGCTGAATCACTCTTGATAAGGACGAAGGCCATTGCCTACATGGAAGTAGGTAAGGGGCGTAAGCAGGAGCGTAAGCTTTATCTGCAAGTGATTCTTTGTCTTTTGCTTCCAGATTTCCCTCAAAATCAGTGTTCAACTGATTATTCTAGGTTTAAGCAACGACATATAAGAAACAAAATGTAGTAATTCAGCTTTTAAAAAAAACTAATTACAAAGCACAGGTCAAACTTTAAATGGGTTGTCATTTCAACCAGAGGGACGACTGTATGGACAGATATATTTCTGCATTCATCTTGTTCATGTGGTTTATGCAGAAGGTAGGGTAATACAAGGAGCTGCGAAGTGGTGTACCGAGAAATTTTGTTGCTCTAAAATTCAAGATTCCTCCCGTTGCTTGGAATGACACCGTTTGTGAAGTTAGCCTAACGTTAAAATAAGGGATATTTATTTGAATATTACCGCATCAATTATTTCTAAAGGTACACGATATAGTTTTGTTCTAAATCTACCGTCAGGATAGAGCTCCATTGTTCTATAAGCAGGCTCCATTTCATCAATCGTGTAATCAAGGCATAGTGGTTTAAACTGAAAACAGGTAGAGGGTGTTCCTAATATTAATTTATTATCTTTGTTGATTTCCAACTGTTGATGAATATGACCGCAAGTTATCACTTTAACGTGTGGATATTGTTTCAGTGTTAAAAACAGTTCATTGCTATTTTCTATCATCATGGTATCCATCCACACACTGTTTGTTGGCAGAGGGTGATGATGAACTGCAATAACTGTACTGAGATCAGGACTGTTTTTTAAAGTGTTAGTTAAAAAATCAAGTTCTTCAGCTGCTAAATAACCGCCTTCTGATCCCAATTTTTTACTATTCAGGCTAATGATTTGCCAATACTTAAACTGTATCAGTTTGTTGCAATTAATAAGGTTGCCATTAATGACTTTGTGCATTTCTTCCATGTCATCATGATTTCCTGGCAAGCAAATTGTTCTTGTTTTATATTTTTCGAGTTCAGCATAAATTCTTTGGTAACTCTGATGACAAGGTTCTTGCGCTAAATCACCCGTTACAAGTGTCAAGTCAGCTCTACCGTGTTTTTCATTGGCATATTTTAAGATCTGATGAAAATAATGTTCAGTATTAACACCTGCCATGGTCTTGCCAGGTTCAGCAAAGATATGTAAATCGGTAATCTGAAAAATTAATAGAGGTGCCATCATTTTCTATATGCTTTTGCAAAGCACTTTAGAGTTTCTTTCATAATTGTAAAACTCTTTACGCTGTTCAGGTAACGTATCAATTTCAGTGACTTGAAAACCTCGTTCAATAAACCAATGCATACTCTGGGTGGACAAAACAAACAATTTGTTCAATTTTTCTCTTTTTGCCTTTGAAACCAGATGTTCTAATAAACTGTTACCACGGGCAGAATTTTGGTAATCCGTGTGTATAGCTAGACATGCTATTTCAGCGGATTGCTTGTCATTCATTTGATGTAATGCCGTACAACCGATGATCAGACCATCACGTTGAATGACGATGTAATCATTGATTTCTATTTCCAGTTTTTCTCTAGAGCGTTTAACTAATAAGCCTTGCTGTTCTAATGGCTTTATTAATTCCAGGATACCTGCAATGTCCTCCAGGTTCGCCGGACGAATTTCTTCAAATGGATTAGAACTAATTAGTGTTCCTTTACCATCTCGAGTAAACAGTTCCAGTAATAAAGCGCCTTCAATGTTTCTATTAATTAAATGAACGCGCTTAACACCTTGTTGACAGCTTTGGATGGCAGCATTTAGTGCGCTGGTTTGAGTGATATCTATGTTTGTATTTTTATGTAAAAAGTGTTCCGCTTCACTAGCAGTCATTTGTGGAATTAATTTCTGCTGAGATGTACAGTTTTCTTCAGTGAGCAGTATTAATTTTTCTGCTTGTACCGCAATAGCAACTTCAGTTGCAACTTGTTCCGCAGCAAGATTAAAAATTTCACCTGTAGGGGAATATCCAATAGGGGAAATTAATACAACATTATCCTGATCTAACTGTTGATGAATAGCCGCATGTTCAATACGACGAACTTTACCGGTATGTTGATGATCAACACCATCAATAATTCCTAGTGGTCTTGCAATAACAAAGTTTCCTGAAGCAACTTTGATTTTCGCACCAGCCATCGGAGAATTAGCCAGTCCCATAGAAAGCATTGCTTCAATTTCAACACGGACCAGTCCAGCCGCTTCTTTAACACATAAAAGGGCGCTATCGTCAGTAATTCTTAAGTTATGATTAAACCAGGGAATGATTTTCTTCTGTTTTAATCTCTGATCAATTTGCAGACGTATTCCATGAACTAAAATCAGGCGTATGCCGAGACTTTTAAGTAAAGCAAAATCATGAATCAGATTATCACATTCTTCATCAACAGCTTCACCACTAAAGCAAATAACGAATGTTTTATTACGATGAGCATGAATATAAGGGGCTGAATCTCTAAACCAGTTTACAAAATTTGTGTGATTGATTGGCATGAGATTAGGATATAGATCAGTTTAGTTTTAACTTAAAGCAAATTGATAATTAAGTTGGGCAAAGCCACCATGCCCAACAATAACAGTGAGAAACTGTTGGGCAGGCTATAATATTTTGGCTGGCCACAAGTATATTCGTCGTGTAAAAAACTTTAACACATGAAAGCTTTACCTAAAGCAACTCACAACAATTAACCCAGCAGTCTTACTAGTCTTTTTATTCGTATTCTGCGTTGCAACTCCGGTTACATAGCTTGCTAAGCTCCCTCCGTTGCGCCTTGAAGACGAATAAAAATCCTGCGCATCCTGGTAGGTTATTTATTGCGCGTTACCTAACGTACAGAGTTATTAATTATCTGTTACAGCACCCAGTGATGCAGAGCTAACCTGCTTTGCATATTTCGATAAAACACCTCGTGTATACCTGGGCTTTGGTTGCTGCCAATTCGCAAGGCGTTGAGAAATTTCATTGTCATCAAGATGTAAAATAAGCTCTTTCTTTTCAGCATCAATGGTGATTGTATCACCATTTTCAACAATAGCTAAAGCACCGCCAACATGAGCCTCAGGTGTAATATGTCCAACCACAAAACCATGTGTTCCACCTGAAAAACGACCATCAGTAATCAAAGCTACTTCTTGTCCCAGCCCTTTTCCCATAACAGCAGAAGTAGGGGAGAGCATTTCACGCATACCCGGTCCGCCTTGTGGGCCTTCATAGCGAATAACTATCACATCGCCCTTAACTATATCACCATTAAGTATACTTTGTAAGGCCAGTTCTTCAGCATCAAAAACTTTGGCCGAGCCAGTAAACACCAAGCCTTCTTTACCGGTAATTTTAGCAACTGAACCTTCAGTAGCCAAGTTGCCATAAAGTATGGCTAAATGGCTATCTTTTTTAATTGGGTTATCCAGAGGACGGATCATGTCCTGACCATCAGGATAAGGGCTAACATCTGCCAGATTTTCTGCTAATGTTTTACCCGTAACTGTTAAACAATCACCATGAAGTAGGCCTTGATCCAGCAAGATTTTCATTAATGGCTGGATACCACCAATTTCAATCAATTCCGCCATTTGATATCGACCGCTGGGTTTTAAATCAGCTAGCATAGGTACGTGTGCACCGATACGAGTAAAATCATCCAATGTAATATCTACATTGCTGGCATTTGCCATAGCTAATATATGTAAGACAGCATTGGTTGAGCCACCTAAAGCAATGACAATTGTAATAGCATTTTCAAATGCTTTTTTGGTCATGATATCGCTGGGTTTAATATCATTTTTTAATAATTCTAATACAGCTGCGCCCGCACGTTCACAGTCAACTCGTTTATCTGCTGAAACAGCAGCTTGTGCAGAGCTATTAGGTAAACTCATACCTAAAGCTTCAATAGCTGATGCCATGGTATTTGCAGTGTACATACCACCACACGATCCGGCACCCGGAATTGCTTTTTCTTCAATTGCAGCCAGTTCAGCGTCATCAATTTTATTGTTAGCCCTGGCTCCAACAGCTTCAAAAACAGAGACCACATCCAATTTTTGTTTTTTATGGCAGCCGGGTAGTATTGTTCCTCCGTATACAAACACACTGGGGCGGTTTAATCTTGCTATACCAATCATACAGCCCGGCATGTTTTTGTCACAGCCACCGATAGCAACAATTCCATCAAAACCTTGACAGCCCACTACAGTTTCAATTGAATCAGCGATCACTTCACGCGATACCAATGAATATTTCATTCCTTCAGTACCCATGGAAATACCGTCAGAAATAGTAATCGTATTAAAGATAACTGCTTTACCGTTGGCATTGTCAACACCTTTCGCAGCATGATCCGCCAAGTTATTTATGTGCATGTTGCAGGGCGTTACCATACTCCATGTAGAGGCAATACCAATTTGCGGTTTTTTGAAATCCTCATTTTTAAAACCCACAGCATGTAACATTGCACGACTGGGTGCTCGTTCCATGCCGTCAACAACTAAAGATGAAAAAGTGCGGGTGTTTTTATCCCCTGAATTTGCCATGTAAATAAATCCTAATTATTAATATAAAATGTAAAGTAAAAAATTAACTGACAGCGAGTGTCTTAATTTACCTTATATCTTGAATCTAAAAAGTATCCCAATTACTGGTTTTACGCCGCCAGCTAAGTTTTGGAAGTATAAAGCCTAAAATAACACCAATCAGAGATAATATCCCACCATATAAAAACCAGTCTTGATTGGTGCTGTCTTCAAGCGTCTGATTCTCACGCTTAACTTGTTGTAATTCTCTTTCTACAGAAATAACACGTTCCTGTAGCTGATCACGTTGATGTTTTAATTGCACAGCATTTGATGCAGTTTGACGTAGGTCATTTAGTTCTTTACTTAAAACATCACGTTCTTTAGACAAAGATTCTTTGGACGATAAGGTTTCTTTGTTATCCCCTTTTAACTGACTAAGTTCTTGTTTAATCGCATCATATTGTTGCTGCAATGTCTCAAGTTTTTTATTGGCTTTGTTTAGATACCATCGACTAATGGGTTTGTTTAAAGTATGTCTGGTTAAAATAAATCCAACAGTTCCATTTGAAGTACGTACTTTACTATAGCCTGTGTTGGCATTTTCACTGATAACAGTCAATGAAGTTCCACTCGGCATCATTTTTAAAATTTTGCTACGATTACTTTCATTACTTCTAAGTGTATATTTCATTGAATCAGTTACATACACTGTTTTTGCATTAACAGTAAAGCTGATAATCAATAAACTAATAATAGGTATTAATATTTTTTTCACATTTGAACCTTTTTGTAGGGTTAAAGCCAGGTAGCGGTTATTTACAAAGCAAAAATTCAAGCAGCGCCTTTTGAGCATGCAAGCGATTTTCTGCAGCATCAAAAACAATGCTTTGTGGGCCATCAATGACTTCTGCTGTAACTTCTTCACCTCTATGAGCAGGAAGACAATGCATAAAAACAGCATCGTTATTGGCAGCCTGCATAGTTGAGGATGTGACTTGATAATTTTTAAACGCTATCTCACGTTTTTTTTGTTCTTCCTCTTGTCCCATACTGGCCCATACATCAGTTACCACTAAATCAGAATTTTCAGCTGCCAATTCTGTAGTATTGAAAAATGAGATACGATCTCCTGCTGCTTCAACAATGGCTTGATTAGGAAAATATCCATCAGGGCAGGCAATATTAAGTTTAAAATCAAGAACACAAGCTGCATTGATATAGGAGTGACACATATTATTACCATCACCCACCCATGTAACAGTTTTACCTTTAAGTTCGCCTCTATGTTCAAAATATGCCTGCATATCTGCCAATAACTGGCATGGATGCAAGAGTTCGGTTAAACCATTAATCACAGGAACGCTGGAATATTTTGCAAAAGTAGTCACTGTTTCATGAGAAAAAGTACGTAACATGATGCAATCCACCATGCTGGAAATAACTTTTGCACTGTCTTGCAATGGCTCTCCTCGCCCTAACTGTGTATCTCTAGGAGATAAAAAAAGAGCACTCCCTCCAAAGTGAGTCATACCTGCTTCAAACGAAATGCGAGTGCGTGTTGATGACTTTTCAAAAATCATTGCTAAAACTTGACCTTTTAAAGGTTGGTGGTCAGGGTTTCTGTTATTTTTTAAATCTATCGCTCTATTAATTAAATCACGAAATTCATGGCTAGTTAAGTCTAGCAAGCTAATAAAATGTCTTGGTTGCATAATAAATTGCAGTTATTGTGTAAATTCATGAATGAGTTCTGATAAATTACTTGTCAGATATTCAATTTGTTCTGTAGTAATGATTAGTGGAGGTAACAAGCGTATTGTGCTTTCAGCTGTTACATTAATCAGCAAGCCTTTTTCTAGTGCTAGTTTTACCAGCTCTATACTGGGCATATAGAGATCTAATCCTATCATTAACCCCTTGTTTCTAATATTGGTAACCGCATGATTATTCTTTAGAAAGCTTGTTAGCATTGAATTGATCAGGGCGCCTTTAGCTTCAACCTGTTCAATAATATTTTCTTGCTCCAGGGTCTCTAATACTGCAAGTGCGGCACTGCATGCTAAAGGGTTTCCACCAAATGTTGAGCCATGTTTACCCGCTGTTAATAATGTTGCTGCTGTACCATGCGCAAGACAGGCTCCAATTGGTACACCATTGCCTAGAGCTTTAGCCAAAGTACATACATCTGGAATAATATCATTGTGCTGATATGCAAGAAATTTTCCAGTACGGCCTATACCTGTCTGAATCTCGTCCAACATCATTAACAAATGATGCTCAGTACAAATTGTACGAATCTGGTTAAGGAAGTCAGATGCAGGAATGTTTATGCCTCCTTCGCCTTGTATTGGCTCAACAAAAACAGCGACAATGTTGCTATTTTGTTTGATAGCATTAATTATTGCATTTGTATCATTAAACGGAACAAACTGAAAGCCCTCGAGCAAAGGAGAAAATCCGTGCTGAATTTTTTTGTTTCCAGTTGCACTAAGAGTCGCCATGGTTCTACCATGAAAACTTTTTTTCATGACCAAAATACAGGGGTTATCAATTCCTTGTTGATGCCCGTAAAGCCTTGCGATCTTAATTGCGGCTTCATTTGCTTCAGCACCTGAGTTACAGAAAAAAACATTATCCATACCGCTTTTTCTGATTAATTGGTCGGCTAATTGTTCTTGGCTGGCTACTCCATACAAATTGGAAGTATGTAAAAGTTTTTCACTTTGCTTACAAATAGCATTATGAATAGCGGGGTGAGCATGCCCCAGATTACACACCGCTATACCGGACAGGGCATCAAAGTAACGAGTGTTATTTTGATCCCATAGCCAGGCACCTTGCCCTTTCTCAAAGATAACAGGTAAACGTCCGTATGTAGGCATAATATGGCTAGTCATTGTTGTAGTGTACTTTGATTGTTGAAGCAATAAAGTTCATGGCTCGTGAAAAAACCTTTTATTATAACTGTACCGTATTTTCAGGCAAGAAATAGTTTTGCTAGGAGGCTGTCCGAGAATAGAAACCGTAGCGAGGGAAAGGCATTTTGAGTCAGATTTTTCATTCATTTGAGGCGAATAATGGGTTATTTAACGAAAATGAACGGAGAATCTGGCCAAAATAGCTTTTCCGCAGTAGGTTTTTCTATTCTCGGACAGCCTCCTAGGTACTGTTTTTTTGAGAATAAGTTTTGCTATTCTCGAAAACTTGATAAAATTACTGGGTTTTTATTTTTTGAGTAATCAGTAATGGATGTTATAGAACGAATTAAAGATCAACTAGGAAGTCACCCAGTTGTATTATATATGAAAGGCTCACCGGATTTTCCACAGTGTGGTTTTTCTTCCCAGGTAGTTCAGGCATTAAAAGCCTGCAATACCCAATTTATGTATATCAATATTTTTGAAGACCTTGAAGTAAGAGAGGCGCTTAAAGAATATTCTAATTGGCCTACTTATCCTCAGCTCTATATTGATGGAGAATTGGTTGGAGGCTGTGACATTATTATGGACTTATACAACAAAGGTGAGTTGGAAGGCATGGTTGCAGCGGCAACTAAAGAAACTAAGGAAAGTTAAAAACCTGAGGCAAAAGGCAGAATTAAAGTTTTGCCTTTTGCTTTTTAATTTATGACTTCAAATTTGCTGACTTTTTTCAAAGTCTTCAAGTTCTTTCCAGCGATTTACAATCATACAAAACAGTCTTGCAGTTTGTTCGGCATCATAAATTGCTGAATGTGCCTTATCACTATCCCATTCTAGTTCAGCCGCTTTGGCAACTTTTGCTAGCACTGTTTGACCATAGGCCAGGCCACCCAGAGTCGCAGTATCAAAACTACTGAAAGGGTGAAAAGGACTACGTTTAATTTGAGTTCTTTCTATAGCAGCATTTAAAAAATTAATGTCAAAAGCTGGGTTGTGTCCGACCAGAATCGCTCTGGTACATTCATTTCGTTTGATTGCAACTTTTACGGGCTTAAAAATTTTGCTTAGTGCCTCTTTTTCATCAATAGCCATACGAAATGGGTGATATGGATCTATACCCGTAAATTTTAATGCAGCTTCATCTAAGTCAGAACCATTAAAAGGGACTACATTACATGCATGCGTTTCTGTTAATTGCAATAACCCCTGATCATCGGGCTCTACTATCACTGCTGCTATTTCCAATAACGGATTTTTTTTAGCATTAAAGCCCGCAGTTTCGATATCGATAATAACAGGAAGATAACTTCTAAAACGATTGCCTAACGGGTTTGGGCTTATTTCCATTGGTGTTGTCACTGAGAGATAAAATTTATACTTGGGTTGGTTTAACAGTATTATGAATTAAATGAATTGCGTTAACCAATTATTATCTAAGTTTTTAGTCAGAATGATAGGTTCGCATTCATTAATTCTTATAAAATATTGATACAGACTAATAGATCAACAGCGAATTTATCTTATTTTAACTTGCTTATAATTTCAAATAACAGAAAATTTCGCTTTTTGAATGCGTATGTAATTCTGCATTAATTATTTTATTTTCAATAGACTCGGTTTTTAATATTTTACAGGAAACCCTGAGGTAATTTGGGGTGTAACCAAATACGTATTGATTATTACTATCTATATCCCGTTTTTGACCTTCCCATAAAACGGCATATTCCTGCCCTATATTTTCTGCCACAAACTGTTGTTTCATGGTCTCTGCTAATTCATGTAATTGTTTGCTACGTTGTTTTTTTATTTCGTTAGTTAGCTGATTGGGTAGCGTTGCTGCTTTTGTGCCTTCACGACTGGAATAGGTGAATATATGAATATGGCCAAACCCTACGGCTTTAATAAAGTCAAAACTTTGCTGCCACTCTAGTTCTGTTTCACCAGGGAATCCAACAATAATATCGGTGGTGATATTAAAGTTTTTAATCTGTTTGCGAGCCTGTTTAACTATATTGGCAAACTCATCTGTTTTGCAACGTCTTGCCATTCTGCGGAGTACAGAATCTGAACCACTTTGCAACGGTAAATGTAAATGAGGCATTAAGCGGGTATTTTGAAATAAGCTAAAAAAGTCAGCCGGTAATTCCCAAGGTTCTAATGAGCCTAGCCTTAATCGTGGGATTTTGGTTTTATCTAAAATAGTTAGTATTAATTCAGTTAAATTACTATCAACATCACTGCCATAGCCGCCCAGGTGTACACCCGTGAGGATAACTTCATTGATACCTTGCTGGTACAAAGAATTAATTTCATCGATAATGACTGCGACAGGGCGGCTGATTTCTTCACCCCGTGCAACGGTTACAATACAAAAGGTGCATCGATAACGACAACCATCTTGTACCTTTACGAAAGCACGCTGTCTACCCCGGCTAAATAACGAGATTTCGCCCGGTTCAGTCGACATGGTCGGCATAGTATCAAAATTTAGCGCAGATAACGTTTGTTCAACTAATTGATTTTTATCCTTATTACCAACAACTAAATCAACGCCCAGTAGTTGAGCCGCTTCATTTTCGTTAAGTGTGGCATAACAACCACTGACAACAAGTTTTGCTGTTGGATTTTCTCTATGTACCCGACGAATCAGTTGCCGAGATTTTCGTGCGGCATCTGCGGTTACAGCGCAAGAATTGATAATAACTACATGGGCATCATCAAGTTTACGGGTGATTTTGTGACCCGCTTTTTGAAAAGCCTGGGCCCAGGTTTCTAACTCTGCCTCATTAAGACGACAACCCAGTGTTTTGAGGTGAACTAACATTATCCGAAAAACCAGTAAGCAATAAATATTGCGGCAACTATGCCAGCAAAATCTGCAATTATCCCACAGGCAGCAGCATGACGGATATTTTTGATGCCAACCGACCCAAAATAAACAGCTAACACATAAAAAGTGGTTTCTGTACTACCCTGGACAATTGAAGATAAGCGACCGGCAAAGGAATCAGCACCGTAGATTTGCATAGTGTCCACCATCATGGCTCTCGCTCCACTACCACTAAAGGGTTTCATTAATGCAGTAGGCAGAGCATCGATGAAACGAGGATCTAAACCAAACCATTGAACCGCATAACGAACCGCATCTATGATTAATTCTAATGTGCCACTTGCTCTAAATACGCCGATGGCTACCAACATAGCCACAAGATAAGGAATAATGGTAATTGCAGTTTGAAATCCTTCCTGAGCACCTTCAATAAACGCTTCATAGGCATTAACACGTTTATAGACAGCACCACAGATAAAAGTCATTACCAAAGAAAACAGAATAACATTACTAATCAATGCTGACTGAGATAACATTTCTGCCTGACTGAGTTGAGCAAAATAATAAAGAATGCCGCCAACTATAAAAGTAAAACCAGCCAAATATGAGAAAATAACTTTATCCAGGAGATTGATTTTTTGCACTACCGAAACAGCAAGTAAGCCGAGCATGGTCGACATATAAGTCGCAATTAAAATGGGTATAAAAACATCGGTTGGATTAGCCGCTCCTAATTGCGCACGATAAGTAAAAATAGTGACCGGAAATAATGTGACTGCTGAGGTATTTATAACCAGAAATAAAATTTGGGCGTTACTGGCAGTCTCTGGTGTGGGGTTTAATGTTTGCAATTCCTTCATCGCTTTAATACCTAGAGGCGTTGCTGCATTATCCAGCCCCAAAGCATTGGCAGAAATATTCATAACCATAGCGGCAAGGGCAGGGTGGTTTTTCGGAACATCAGGCATTAGCCGACTGAAAAGAGGAGTCAATGCCTGTGTCAACAGTAGAATAAAACCACTACGCTCACCGATCCGCATAATGCCAAGCCATAGGGCCAGCACTCCTGTTAAACCTAATGAAATTTCAAATGCCGTTTTAGACAGACTGAACATAGCAGTCATTATTTCTGAAAATACTTGCTGATCACCTAAATAAACTAACTTAAATAAGGCGGTAATGAAAGCTGAAAAGAAAAAGAATATCCAGATGAAATTAAGCACAGATTTTTACTTAGTTTTAAAATAAACAGGCATCATATCAGGAGAGAGACTATCTACATAAGTTAGCCTGATATATCTACATGTTCATCCTGGAATATATTACTGCTGTTAACCGGGAATCATAAAAGGAGAGTGTCGTGTCCCATTTATTAAATTAAAGCCTACCCAGAATGACACTAACATAACAGCTTATTTTATGTAAATCAGTAGTTTGTAGTGTGTGTTAAATATATAGAAGTCAATATTGCTATTATTAATTAATAAAGCAGGTAAAGTCCATGCCTTGCTACCGTTTTGCGAGTTAATACCACAGGAATTCTTTTCTCTTTGCGTGTTCTTGTAGTTTTAACCCCTTCCAAAGGATGCTCAAGCACCTGTTTATACAAAAAAATCAATGCATTAAATGCCTGATTCTGTGTAGAAGCAGCGACATTACCCTGAACAGCCAAATGCGTTAAAAATGCCTCAACCTTCTTCTCAGGTTCAAGCAACAACGTAGCCCTTTCTTGTAAATGGTGAAAACGTACAAACCGAGCAATCCAATCACAATATGCTCGTTCTGTATGAATAGAATAATGCAGACGTCGAAGAATATCCCTGGTATCTTCCAGCAATGTAGTTTTAGAGTTTTTCGTTGACATAAAATCTAAAAAGAATTAGTTTACTAGTTAAATTTATTATTGCCTGATTTTCAGCTTAATAGCTAATATTATAGTCGTTTTGAAAGGATAAGTTGGATAGCAAGCAAAAATGCCTGATTAGTAGGCCAATATGGCAGAGAAACAGGGCAAAAAGTCAGGATATTATTATCCTGTCAAATATGCCTAATTTGTCTGTGAATACTTAGGAATATCAGTGCAAATATGCCTGATACTAATATAGTTAAATGCCTTGAGGAAACTATGCTGGAATTAAAGTTTGTTGCATCAATAGCAGAGCGTGATATTGATCTCTTGGTCATGGAGGAGCTGTCGGTAAGTACCGAATTCCGTGAATGGTTCTCCTCACGTGTATTCGGGGAGCCTATTTACCAATCCGAAATCGGTGCATGGCACTCTGTTTCTGATGCACAGCTTGGCGAGTCTGATCTGGTATTTCTTTTTGAAGCAGTTGATGGGCCCCGAACAGCAGTCCTAATTGAAAATAAAATTGATGCCCCACCGCAACCACAACAAGGTGAGCGCTATCGTTTACGTGGTGACAAAGGTTTAAAAGAAGGTTATTGGGATAAATTCAAAACATGTGTTATCGCGCCGAGTAAATATCTAACATCTTCCAAACACTCAGAAAGTTACGACATAGAAGTCAGCTATGAAGAAATTCTGGCATATTTTCAGTCTCGCCGTCCGAGAGACGAGCGTTTTCCGTACAAGGCACGAATACTCCTGGAGGGAATAGAGCAAAATCGGCGAGGGTATCAACCTGAACATAATGAAGAAATAACAAAATTCGTTTCTGATTACTTTGCATTTGCTTCAGAGGGATACGCCCACCTTGGAATGCAAGTAGCCAAACCTCGTCCTGCCGGAAGTACATGGGTAATGTTCTATCCAAAATCTCTGCCAAAGGAAATCAGCCTTGTTCATCAATTAACCGCCGGGTTGGTAAAAGTATTTTTTAATGGGCAGGCTGAGTCCTTTGACGCATTGCGAGAGAAGTACGTTTCAAAATTACCAGGCAAAGCATCTATTGATGTAGCAGGTAAGTCGATAGCCATATCTACGGAAGTACCGAAGGTTGACCCTCTATCAATTTCTTTCCCAGAACAATTGGAGAAAATTAAGCCAGCACTACAAAGCCTATCGTCATTAGAAAAATTGGTGTCCACGAATGGCGGCATTTAACAAGGCGCTGCACTCGGACTGCCAAAAGCGGCGCGGCTTCCGCTACGCTACAGCCCCACATCGGGTCAGAGGGAGCCGGAGCTCCCGTCTGCCCACAGAACCGTGCGTACGGGTCCGTACACGGCTCCTCACGCAAGACGTATCCATTGAGAAACTTCAAACCAATGATCTAACTTTCGATCAGATCGTATTTCCTGCCCTTTCAGATTTATAAACCAACTATTCGGATAGGCTCTCGTCACTGCTCGCGCATTTGACAGTTGCCATCGCTTATTGTTTGAAAAGACTCCCTTTGATGCTTGTTTCGGTGGTACTCCCTGTTTAACCAGTTTTCGATACAGATGCTGTTTTCTCTTTTGTTGACTCACTATTCTTGATCGTAATCGCCGCCTGATATGAGCTTCGATTTTCTTCAGTTGGGACGGGTAGTAGGTCAGACTGTAATAGTTTGACCAGCCTACGTACCATTGATTGATCTCGTCTAATGATGTTTCCAGAGTCTTATGAGTGCCTCGCGGTGTCAGTGCTTTGACTTTATCCATGGCTCTTTGCAGGGCTTTATGCGCTATCGCAATTGTCCCGTTAACCACAGTAAATCCTAAGAACTTTACGGCATCGGATTTGGCCACATGGCTTTTCTCCTGATTCACCTTCAGTTTTAGCTTCTTTTCGATGAATTGACTGACTTTTTCCATCACCCGGTCTGCCGCTTTTTGCGATTTCACGAAGATGTTACAGTCGTCCGCAAACCTGCAAAATTCCAGTCCACGTTTTTCCAATTCCTGATCCAATTCATCCAGAACTATATTACTCAGTAGGGGACTTAATGCCCCACCTTGCATTGCACCTTCCTTGCTGGGGTTTACAATGCCATTGATCATGACACCGCTACGCAACATGTTTCCAACTAGACGCAGCATCCGTTTATCAGATATTTTCTGTCCCATTCGGCCTATTAGCCTGTCGTGATTTATTCGATCAAAGAACTTCGATAGATCAATATCCACCACATAAGGCTTGCCACTGTTCACAATCTGTTGTGCCGCTTGTACCGCTTGTTGTGGGCTGCGTCCTGGACGAAAGCCGTAACTGTGCGGTGAAAAATGCGGTTCAAAGATCGGTTCTAGCAGTAGTTTTAATGTTGTTTGTACCACGCGATCTCGCACCGTCGGTATACCAAGTAGTCGTACGCCTTTGCCTCCCGGCTTGGGTATTTCTACTCGACGGACTGGCGAGGGTTGATAAGTCCAGTTTGCTAGCTCCTCTTGCAACTGGCTTAGCTCTTCGTCTAAACGAGATTCAAAATCTGCAATGGTTATCCCGTCTATGCCGGGCTTACCTTTGTTCTTTTTAACCTGTTTAAAAGCTACACCCAAGTATAAGGTTGAGCATAGTTGGTCGAAAAGACTGTGTTCCTCTTTCAATAGGTCATTTTCGTTCATTTCACTTTTTTTTCTCTCTTTGTAACGGCCTTTCTTCAATCTTGCACGTCCGGTTCGTTCACTATTTACGACGCGAATAATCGGGACGTTCCTGTTCGGCTGATCTCGGACCATCAGTTTATAATCAACGGCCATGGCCGCTTACGTGTTCCGCCCTTTACCTCCAACCTCCTGCTACTGATTCAGTGTTTTATCCTCATCCATGTCACCATGAAATCACAGGCACCAAACTTTACGATTACTATGGCTTCATCTGAAAACCCTCGGTTCATAACGTCTGTATTACTACAGCGCCTAGAGCTTAAGGAGTCGCAGTTACTCCGACTCAAAGCCGACGGCTCTTCACTGGGTAAGATAGTCAACTATCTCTCGGTCTACCTACCTTCAATACGACAACTCGTTACGGTGAGAATATTGGACTTCGGTGGTCGCGGGCACCTTATCCCCTTGTTGCCGCCTTACGAAGGTTCACTTTCGTTTAGGTGACCGATTTGGCTAGAGCTTCCTTCAGATTCCGCATTGGCTCACAATAACCGTGTTTCCCTCGTCAGGTAGCTATTGAAAGTTTCTTTGGACACCCTTGCTTTCGCCTACTTTTTCCCTTCTCACAGGGCAAAGGTTGGACTTCCACCAACTAGCTGACTATCATGCCAGTCACACCGCTTTGGGTTTGGCAGCCGGTTACGCAAAGCGTTAGGCTTAATTTTAATGACGTAAAAACAGGAGAAATCAAGATGGTACAAATGAAACCCCTAGATAAAAATGTTTCAATTATGGAGCAAATAAAGGAAGATGTTTCACCGGTAGTTTTGGTAAATATCTTTGATGTGGATGAAAAAGATATTCCTGCCTTAATTAAGGCATGGGAGGATGATGCAAACTGGATGAAACAGCAACCAGGCTATATTTCTACTCAACTACACCGTGGTATTGCTGGCAGTACCGTATTTATGAATTATGCAATCTGGGATTCTGTTGAAGACTTCAGAAATGCTTTTGGTCACCCAGAATTCCAAGAGGCAATGAAAGCATATCCTTCTAGCGCAGTAGCATCACCACACTTATTTTCTAAAGTCGCTGTACCTAATTTGTGTACAGAGTAATAGCAAAGCCTAACAATGCCAATTAACTCGGACTTTTTGCTACGCTGCGCTTTGCAAAAATCCGATTATTGGCGACGTTATGTGTTTAATAGTGATAGCGGAGTTGGGCAATCAAAATGTTGTCTTCTGTCACTTTGTATACAATTCTATGTTCATCATTTATACGTCGTGACCAATAACCAGACAAAGCATGTTTCAAAAGTTCAGGTTTGCCGATTCCTTCAAAAGGGCTTCGTTGAATATCTTTAATTAGAGCATTAATCCTTTTTATAATGGCTTTGTCAGTTTTTTGCCAGTAAAGATAAGTGTCCCAAGCTTTTGGTGCAAAAGTAAGGTTCATTCAATTAATTCTCGTTCGAGACCTTTACCTTCTTCAAGTGCTGCAATTGATTCAAGTAAATCTCGAGCATTAGCAGGCGAACGGAGCAAATATGTCGTTTCTTCCATAGCCTGATAATCTTCTAAGGAAAGCATAACAACGGGAGATTCACGTTTTCGGGTAATAATTATAGGAGCATGGTCATTACAAACCTGCTCCATCGTTTTAGATAAATTTGCGCGGACAGCGGTATAGCTTATAGCATCCATAAGAGCCTCGTTAATAATATGTACGGATTAAAGTACGTATAGTATAATCACACATAACAAAAAATTCCAGTCGACCGCTGGCAGCACAGTTTTTTTCAGAGGTCTTTTTTTTATCAAAGTTCAGTGTGTTAGCAGAGTTCATCGTCCATCTGCCAACATCAACTGATGCAGTCGTTCAGGCTGTAGAAAAACCTCAAAACTCAATCAAATTAGGTAAAATAGGGCATCGAAAGAAAGGAAATGCAGATGGCCAACTATATCCACTACGACTACAACCAAAACGTCATGGTTGTTATCAATTATCGAGACCAACTTCAGGCAGGCACCTTTG
>JAKIUK010000056.1 GCA_021647585.1 Methylococcaceae bacterium | reverse complement strand
GGTCATCGTACTACTCCTAACATACAGACCAAAAGCGGTCTATGTGGAGTGTGCGACTATTTGTTACAAAAGGGAAAACTGAGGCTAGAGAAGCACCAAGCCTCCGCGAAGCGGTTTAGTTCAACATGTGCTTATATTGACTGTATTAAGAGTGATATAAAGGATGTAATCAAAAATGACCTGTATACTTCAGTACTTTTTTCGTTTATTTTATTAGAGGTGTTTGGTGTATAATATCAGTATCTCATCATCAGATAGAAACTATCAGCATTCATGGTTGCAACCGGCATCAGGTGATATATACGGTTATTTTGATTAAGGTATAAAAGGAAAATGGAACATGTTATTGTTTTTGGCCTTAAAAAGAAATCAGTAAGATTGTTAGCTTTATTGTTTCTCATCGATTGTATTTTTGTATTGCTTCATGGTATCTACAAGTTACATTTAATATCAAACCCACTTTTTTCTATTGAAAGGGAGCTTGGATACGCGGAGGTATTTCAATATATAAAAGAGCTCAGCATAATGTTACTTTTATTGAAACTGGCAAGGAATAGAAAACAAATTATATTTTTTGCCTGGTCTTTATTGTTCCTGTATTTCCTGCTTGATGATTCTTTTCAAATTCATGAAAATTTAGGAAGTTTTTTGGCTCACTACCTTGAATTTCAACCCATGTTTTATTTACGAGCACAGGATTTTGGAGAGCTCAGTGTATCAATGTTTTTTGGCGTGCTACTTTTCTCGTTTATTGGGGGAGGGTACTTATTTAGTGACAGCAAAGCAAAGCAGGTATCTAAATATCTTTTTATATTAGTTATGTATTTAGCATTCTTCGGTGTTTTTGTGGATATGCTTCATATTGCCATTCCCTGGGGGAAGTCAATCTGGGGACTAATTGAAGATGCAGGGGAAATGGTAGTTATGAGCATTATTGTATGGTATGTTTATAAGCAAGAACAGACGCCAAGTGAATCAATCATTGATCAAAAAAATGTCTAACAAGAAATGTATTGGATGTGAGGTGTAAGTATTTTCCAATTATTATTACACCAACTATGATTGAACCAATGTGTATCTCGGTATAAGCTTCGTGTCAACAGTTTTTTTTGGAAATCCCACAGTTTTACAGTTTATCGCTGCATTTTTATCTGTGCGCCTCATATTGGTCACAGGAAAATGGAAGGCCTGGGCTTTTTATTGCAGCTGCAATGCCGTTAATCCTAGAAAAATCAGTTGGCTTACGGTTTCTAGCACAAGCTCTAGATTCCACAGCACTTCAAAAAATGCCTGCTTAACCTAATGGGTGAAGCTCAAATTTTTTTAAAACATTGTGAAACCAATATCTTGCACTATAATTCCGCGCCCAACTGATCTTTCTAGGTTAATGGGTTTAAGGCTGTTAATAACACTTTATCGCACAATCACTGGTGACATTGCTTATTCAGCAGACCTGACAGCGGAACTCGTCGCCTTAACTATTAGTATTTTAATGGTGTGCAGTGTTTTGTTAATTGTACCAATTTTTAGAAGAATCCAATCGACAAACAAAGAATTACAACTAAGTGAAGAAAGTCACAAGATTATGACGTACTATACTAGTATTCCATCAATGTTGTATTGATGGGGATAGAAAGCTGATAAATTATCATCTGCGTTGTTGCACTGGTTTGGATTAACCTGCTAGTTCTTTACTCGTGCGCCTAGCAGCTAGCTACTTCTCAACGCCCTCTACCCATCAATAAAACAATGACAGAGTACTAGTCAAAATGATACAAAAAGTACATAAATAAACAGAAATAATTCGTTATAAAATGAGTAGAAACAGGGTTATACCGTGCCACACCTTCTCTGTGGCGCCCATGCTCGACTGGACGGATAAACATTGTCGTCATTTTCATCGCCTGCTTACCAGTCAAGCAATGTTATATACGGAAATGGTGACTACAGGTGCAATTATTCATGGTGACCAGCAGCGGTTTTTAACATTTAATCCATCTGAAAACCCGGTTGCTTTTCAGCTAGGTGGTAGTAACCCAGAGGATTTGGCACGCTGTGCACAGATTATTGAAGAGTATGGTTATGATGAAGTCAATCTAAATGTAGGATGCCCTAGTGACAGAGTTCAAAATGGACGGTTTGGTGCTTGCCTGATGGCAGAGCCAGAGTTGGTGGCTGAGTGTATCAGTGCAATGCAGCAGTCTGTTTCCATTCCTGTGACGGTAAAGTCACGTATAGGTATTGATGATCTGGATTCTTATGAACAATTGCTGTGCTTTATTTCGACTATTGCAGATGCTGGATGTGAAACTTTTATTATTCATGCGAGAAAAGCCTGGTTAAAGGGGTTGTCACCCAAGCAGAATAGAGATGTTCCTCCATTACGTTATGAAGTCGTTTATCAGTTAAAAAAAGATTTTCCTGGGTTACATATTATTTTAAATGGTGGGGTGACTTCTTTACTAAGGACCAAGGAAATCATACAGCATGTCGATGGAGTGATGGTGGGTAGAGAGGCTTACCACAACCCTTATCTGTTGGCTGAAGTTGATGTGCAATTATTTGCTATGTCAGGGTCCATAAAAACACGGCATGAAGTGATAATGGAATTAATACCTTATATACAACAACATTTGTTGCAAGGCGGCAGGTTACATAGTATTACGCGACATATCCTGGGGCTTTTCCATGGTGTGCCAGGGGCCCGGGCATGGCGTAGAACCTTGAGCGAAAATGCAACTAAAAAAGGAGCTGATGAGACTGTTGTGTTAGAAGCATTAAACAGCATTCTACTGTGATACAATTGCATGCTATTTATATAACAGAGATGGATTGATGGAAGAATATTTTTCCAAAATTATTACTGAAATTGGTGAGGATGTGACGCGTGAAGGGTTGCTTGATACACCTAATCGAGCAGCTAAGGCCTTCAGGTTTTTAAATAATGGCTATGAGAAAACACTGGAAGAGGTGTTGAACGGTGCAATTTTTGAAGCCGATACAGAGGATATGGTAATCGTAAAAGATATTGAGCTGTATTCTTTATGTGAGCATCATTTGTTACCTTTTATTGGTAAATGTCATATCGCTTATATCCCTCAAGGTAAGGTTTTGGGATTATCCAAATTGGCTCGTATTGTTGATATGTATGCAAGACGTTTGCAAATTCAGGAAAAATTAACCAAGCAAATAGCTGATGCGGTTGAGTTGTCCATTAATGCTAAAGGAGTGGCAGTTGTAGTTGAGGCAAAACATTTATGCATGATGATGCGTGGTGTTGAAAAGCAAAACTCAGTGATGACAACTTCAGTAATGACGGGTATTTTTAGAGAAGACCGTAGTACTCGCATTGAATTTTTGAATCTTATAAACAGAAATAGTAACTAATTATGATGCGTGTAAGCGCAATACCTAAAAAAGTGGGTGTGCTGCTAGTTAATCTGGGTTCACCAAGCGCACCTACCAATTCCGCTGTCAGACGGTTTCTTAAGGAATTCCTTTGGGATCCTCGGGTAGTCAATATACCTAGGTTTCTATGGTGGATTATTCTACACTTTCTAGTTTTGCCATTCCGACCCAAAGCTTCTACAAAAGCATATAAGAAAATCTGGCAAAAAAAAGGCTCTCCTCTGATTTTTTTGAGCCAGCAACTGGCTGATAAAGTGGCTAAGAAGCTTTCCAGTCAAACCTGTTCAGTTTATTCTGTGATGCGTTATGGCAAGCCCTCAATAGCTAGGCAACTTGCGCGGTTTAAAAAAAATAAGGTTGATGAATTAATTGTTATCCCTTTGTATCCGCAATATTCATCAACAACAACTGCTTCGGTTTATGATGAAGTGATCAAATATGTGACGAGATGGCGACATATTCCTTCGATTCGTTTTGTCAGTGATTATCATCAAAACGCCATCTACATTGAAGCTATAGCTTGCTCTATAGAGCAACATTGGAAAGAACATGGAAGAAATGATTTGTTATTGATGTCTTTTCATGGCTTACCGGAAAAATTGACTGAGTGGGGTGATCCTTATTTTGAGCAATGTTTATGTACTGCTGAATTGATTGCCAAGCAACTATCATTATCTTCAGATCAATGGGTTTGTGTGTTTCAGTCACGTTTTGGTAAAGCTAAATGGTTGCAGCCTTATTGTATAGAAGTGTTAATGGCACTTCCTGATCAAGGGATAAAAAAGATTGATGTAGTTTGTCCTGGTTTTGCTGTCGATTGTCTGGAAACATTAGAGGAAATTGAACTTGCAAATCAACAAATTTTTCTTGATGCAGGTGGCGAATCTTATCGCTATATTCCTGCGCTGAATGATTCGAAAAAACATGTTGAACTAATGATAGATCTGATAAAAGGAGATGCGCATGAGAGGTTATGAGAGAAACTGTGCATTTTGTCGATTAATGCGTAGTCTGGCCTTTACTGGGGTGGGGATGGGGTTAGGTAGTGGGGCGGCCTATTTGCTAGGTGCTAGTCAACAAAACATCATCACCTCCGGTATTGTGGTATCAGCAATTATAGTGTTTGGAATCCTCGATAAGAATAAAAAAAGTAAGAAGTGAACATGAAACCGAATATTTTACAGAGCTGGAATAACAGTTGGCCTACTGTACGTTCTACTAAACCTTTACCAACGGATGAAGGTGTAGTTGATCAGGCAGGATTTAATACCATTGAAGTTGATGAACTGTTTGATTCTGTCAATCAGGCATCTTCTATCACTGGGCAGTCCGTTTTATACCGTTCATTAACACAGCCATCTGGTTCAATTGAAGAAATCAATGCCAAGCAGGAGGCAGTTCGAGAGATTCAGCAGAGTCAGGCGGTTAGGAAAAATATAGAAAATATCGTCGCCAATTCGGTTGAAAAGGAAGAAAACTTATATGTTTTGCTTTTTGGTGAGTTTTTGGGAGCCATGGGGACGGCAAGAGAAAATCACCAAATTGAAGGTTATGGCTATCGACAGTATCGACGGGGTATTCGTTTTATGCTGGAACTATCCGGCTCTGTGTATGCATCAGAAACACCAAGTAGTCCCTATCTAAAAGATATTTTTGGCAAAATTAATAGCTTTTCAAAGAGCAGGGTTTATTCTTTGATGGTTGGACCTGTTTATAACACGGAAAAAGGGTTGAAAAGCAAAGAAGAGCGTAAAGGCTCATTTGTTCCCGCGACTATTTTTAACCCCAGTATTTTTAAACCGCTGTTAATTACTATCATTTTGGCGGTAATCTGGTTGTTAGCTCAGGTGTTATCTTTTGGTATACCAGGAATTTCATTTGGGGGAGGGACTTTATGGGGCTTGATTTTAGTCCCTTTTTTATTAGTATATTTTCCAGTGATTGGTTCTTATGACAGGGATAACTGTATTATTCCATTGCGAGATGAATTTAAAAAATCACAAGAATTAGGTGACACACTTGATGCTTTGGGGCAACTGGACGAATTGTTAGCAATTATCAAGTTTTCTGAGAAATATGGATCTGCCACCATACTTCCTGAAATTATTGAAAGTGCCCATCATTCCATCAATCTGGTTGAAGTTAAAAATCCTATTTTAGGTTTTCAAAATAATACTTATGTGGGCAATGATTTCAAGATGGAAGAAGATAAACTGGTTTTTGTTACCGGGCCTAATAGTGGTGGTAAAACTGCATTTTGTAAAACCGTGACCCAGGTACAAATATTAGCTCAAGCAGGATGTTATATTCCTGCTAAAGCAGCAACATTAAGTGTTGCTGATAAAATATTTTACCAGGCGCCAGAAATTAGTTATCTTGATGATGGGGAAGGACGTTTTGGTACAGAATTAAAGCGTACCAAAGATATTTTTCTTGCAAGTACAGCTAAAAGTCTGGTTGTACTTGACGAATTATCAGAAGGAACTACATTTGAAGAAAAAATGGAGTCTTCAGCCAATGTATTAGATGGTTTTTACCGAAAAGGAAATAGTACAATATTGATTACACATAATCATCAATTAGTTGATGTATTTATTGATAAAGCTAAGGGCGTAGCAAAACAAGTTGAATTTGCTGATGATGTGCCAACATATAAATTGATAGCAGGGATTTCTCGTGTCAGTCATGCAGATCGAGTGGCTAAGAAAATTGGTTTTTCTAAAGAAGATATAGACAATTATCTGGCAGACTCAAAATAAAACAGGTACTAAGGGACGTGCTCAAACTACTTCGCTAATTAACCAACTTATTTTGGTGCGCGTTCCTAAAGATAATATCACTGAGGCAAGGAACAAAGCGGTAAAGACAGCTGGGTTAATTAAGGTTCAGCAATGTAGCAAAGGTTAATGTCTATGAGAAAGTGTTGGATTATATTGGTTATAGCTTTGGTTTCGAGTTCTGTATATGCTGATGTGTATAAACGAACAGCAGCGGATGGTAGAATTTATTATACGGATACACCCATAAAAGGATTTAAATATAAGAGGATCATTCGTACCAAGCCTAAAGGATACGCCCGCGCATATAAAAATCTTGCAAAAAACAAGAAGAAATATACGCCACTCATTGCTAAAGCCGCTGTAAAATATCAGATTGATGAAAAATTACTGCATGCTGTGATTCAAACTGAATCAGCTTATGACGAAAAAGCAGTTTCTTCTGCAGGCGCAGTGGGTTTAATGCAATTAATGCCAGGAACTGCAAAGCGATATGGGGTATCAAATCGAAAAAATGCCACACAAAATATAGAGGGTGGAACGCGCTATTTAAAAGATTTGTTTAAGCTATTTAATTCAAATCTTGAATTAGTGCTCGCCAGTTATAATGCGGGTGAAGGAGCTGTCAAAAAATATAATAATACAATTCCCCCTTATCCAGAAACCCGTAATTATGTACGTAAAGTTATGAGACTTTATAAAAGCTAATAAACTGCTATGTTTATACATAAATATTTAAGGAACGTGCACAGAATAACTTGAACAATTGGCTTTGTATTTTGTCCGTCTTCTTCGTTGTAGAAATGGTTGCGTAGCTTGCTACGCGCCCATTTTTACGCTTTGAATACGAACAAACTACTTCGCCAATTACCCAGCTTATTCTGTGCGTTCCTAGGGGCAAGGCTTATCTTGCTCGATAACTTATGGTGATTTGTTAGTGTGGGTATTTATGAAAAAGTTTAAAATATGGATGTGCTGAGTCCGCAGGCATTAATTCAGGATTCATTCGAATTATTTTCTCTTCCAGATATTTATTTCCAGATATCTGAAATGATTAGCGATCCAAGGTTTACAGCTCAAGACATGGGGCAAGTCATTAGCAATGACCCCTCATTAAGTGCACGTTTACTAAAAATAGTTAATAGTTCTTTTTATGCTTTTCAGGCCCGTGTAGATACTATTCCCCGGGCTATTACAATCGTCGGTATTGAAGACTTGAAAAGCCTGGTGTTGGCAACGTCTGTTATTGATAAATTTAGTGGAATTCCCAGTGAATTAATTGATATGACTGACTTTTGGCTGCGTAGTGTGCAATGTGCTGTGATTGCAAAGTTGCTGGCTAAAGAATGTTCTGTATTGCATTGTGAGCGATTATTTCTAGCCGGATTGCTGCATGATATAGGTTCGCTGGTTCTTTACAATAAGTTACCGGGTAAATCGCTGGAAGTTCTTTTGGCCGCAGAATATGATCGGCATTTGGTTGGTGGGCTGGAGCAAGAAATAATAGGCTTTACACATGCTGATGTAGGTGCAGAATTAATTAAAATGTGGGGTTTGCCGGAATCTTTATATGAGGCCATTGGTTCCTATCTCAGTCCGGAATTTTCACTAGCACATAAGCTTGATGCATATTTGTTGAACTTGGCATCTCGACTTATGGAGGTTTCTCAACAAGATATCTCTATAGAAGAAATATTTGCTGGAATTTCTGATGAGGCTTTATCCATTATTCGTCTGGAGATTGATCAGGTGACTAAAGTAATGCAAAAAGCAGATCAGGAATTTGCACAAGTTTTTGAATTGATGGCTCCAGATAAGAAGTTTCATTGAACCTAGAAAAATCAGTTGGTTCACGGTTTCTAGCACAAGCTATTGATTCCACAGCACTTAAAAGATAATTGCTCCTGCATGATCTGCATTCAGTACATCCTTGTACTTCAAAAAAATGCCCACCTAACCGAATGGGTGATGATAAGATTTTTTGACCTACATGGAAGTAGGAAATACAGATTTTGCTAGGATTAAATCACTGTGAAACCAATAGCTTGCACTATAACTCAGCGCCCAACTGATCTTTCTAGGTTGAACAAACTGGGATTGCAACGATCGTTTAGTTAAATTACTGGTATATCAAATTTTTCTAATAGTTTTATCAGCTTTATTAAAGGAAGACCAATTAAGGCATTAGGGTCATCTCCTTCTATTTTATTAAATAAAGCAATGCCTAATCCTTCCGATTTAAATCCTCCCACACAATTATAGGGCTGGTCTATCGTTACGTAATTAATGATTTGTTGGTCGGTTAATTTTTTAAAGTGTACGGTACAACAATCAATATCCGTATAAAATTGATTGGAAGCTGAATCCAGTACGCATACACTGGTATAGAAATTTACAGATTGTCCTGACTGGAGTCTAAGTTGCTGAATTGTACTTTGATAATTTCCCGGTTTGCTGAGTATTTGATTGCCAAAGTTAGCAGCTTGGTCTGAACTGATAATTAAGTGGTGAGGGTATTTTGATTGTAAAGCGCGCGCTTTTTCTTTAGCTAGACGTAATGCTAAAACCTTTGGACGTTCATTTTCTACAGGGGTTTCATCAATATTTGGGGCTTCAAAAGTGAACTCAATATTTAATTTTCGTAATAAGCTTCTACGGTAAACAGAACTGGATGCAAGAATCAGGGGTTTCATTGGAATTGGATGTTGCTTTTTTATAAGATATTGACGAAAATACATTCAGCATTTAGAATTGTCCAGTTATGTTAGATCGATTGCCCAATCTTATAAATCCATTGAGCTTTTCCGAAAGAGGAAAAAGGCTCGTAGGAACTATTGAAATAAGTGAGTTAACTCGTTTATCTGATGTGCTGCGTGATAATTCTGGAATAGTAGATATTGATGTTTCTTTTGACAAAGAAGGGAGGTTACCTATTATTCAGGGTGAAATCAAAGCAAATTTAATGCTTGAATGTCAATCGTGCCTAGAACAAATCGTTTTAAAGGTTGATAGAAGTTTCAAATTAGGCGTGGTTGAATCACTGGAGCAAGCTGATAGATTAGCAAGCGATTTTGAGCCTTTGATTCTCGAAAATGAGAAAATTTCGCTTAGTGCACTTGTTGAAGATGAATTATTGTTAGCATTACCGGATTTTCCCAGGCACGAGCATGATTGTGCTGAGATTGACGAGAGTTTTATGACAACAGCGACGGATGATTGTGAGCAATTGAACTCTAACAACCCATTTTCTGTTTTAGCTAAATTAAAAAATATTGGAGATAAATAATGGCTGTACAAAAAAGTAAAGTAACCCGTTCTAGGCGTGGTCAGCGGCGTTCACATGATACATTAACAAGTAAAACCTTGTCTCAGGATCCGATGACTGGTGAAACTCATTTGCGTCACCATATGACACCAGATGGTGTATTTAAAGGCCGTCAAGTCGTTGTTAACGAGGAAGATTAATAGAATTCAGAGGATTTGTTATTTAAAGCACGTAGTATTTTAAATATCAGTCCTCTCTTTTTTCTTTATTTAAATTACTGTTACCGGTCTGATTCTATGGCCGGTTCTTTTAAACCCTCCGGAGTTAATCCTAAGCGTGAGCTCAACAATTGCAATTGATGCTATGGGTGGGGATTTTGGTCCTCAAATCACAGTTCCAGCATCCTTGGAATGCTTAAAGGCAAATCCAGATTTAAAACTTATATTGGTTGGTGATGAGGCGATTCTGAACGAATTGGTAACTCAGGCTGTTGCTGATTTTAAAGACAGGCTAAAAATACAACATGCATCTCAACAGGTAGAAATGGATGAAAAGCCTCAAACCGCATTAAGAGGCAAGAAAGACTCTTCTATGCGTATCGCCATTAATCTGGTACGAGACGGTCAGGCAGATGCCTGTGTGAGTGCTGGTAATACAGGGGCGTTGATGGCTATTGCCCGGTTTGTGTTGAAAATGATTCCTGGTATTGATAGACCGGCTATTATTTCAACCTTGCCCTCTGTTTTTGGCCATACCCATATTCTTGATCTGGGAGCCAATGTTGACTGTACAGCAGAACATTTGTATCAATTTGCAATTATGGGTGGAGAGGTAGTGAAAGCAGTTGAGAAAATTGCTGCGCCCAAAATTGGCTTGCTGAATATAGGTGAAGAAGATATGAAAGGTAATGAACAAGTCAAAGCGGCTGCTAAGTTACTGGAAAATTCTTCTTTAAACTATATGGGTTATGTTGAAGGTAATTCAATCAATGCGGGTAGTGTAAAAGTTGATTTGATTGTAACGGATGGTTTTGTTGGAAATGTAGCGCTTAAATCAATTGAGGGTGCGGCCAAAATGATAGCAACAAAGTTGAAAGATGCATTTTCAAGCAATATCTTTACCAGGTTGGCTGGCATTGCTGCTTATCCTGTTTTAAAGATGTTTAAGCAAAGTATTGATCCTCGAATGTATAATGGTGCCAGTTTTATTGGGCTTCGTGGTTTGGTCATTAAAAGTCATGGCGGAGCTGATGAATTGGCATTTCAAACTGCAATTCATCTTGCTGAAGTTGAAATTGAGCAGGATGTAACTCGAAAAATAAGTGAGAAAGTTGCTACCACTTTGGAAAATAGAGAGGAAGTATGAGTCATTCTTCTGTAATAAGAAGTGCAAAAGTAATCGGAACCGGGGGTTACTTACCTGATATGGTTCGTACTAATGATGATATTTCAGAGTTAGTAGATACTTCCGATAGCTGGATTGTTGAACGTACCGGTATTAAAACACGACGTATAGCCGGCGCAGATGAAACTGCAGCAAGTATGGCAGAAATTGCTGCATTACAAGCCATAGAAATGGCCGGGATCGAAGCAGGTGAGATTGATTTAATTATTGTTGCTACTGGATCACCTGACAGGGTTTATCCAAGTACTGCCTGTTTGTTACAACAACGACTTGGGATTCAAAATTGCGTTGCCTTTGATATACAGGCAGCTTGTTCAGGTTCAATTTTTGCATTGAGCATTGCAGATCAATATATAAAATCTGGAGCAGTGGATAAAGTTTTGATCGTGGGTTCTGAAATCTGTTCTCGTCTTATTGACTGGACAGATAGAGGTACCTGCATTTTGTTTGGCGATGGTGCAGGGGCTGTGCTGCTGGATTCATCGGAAGAAGCGGGTATATTATCGACTCATATTCATTCAGACGGTGAATATGAAGATTTACTGTATTGCCCAAATCCACAAGCCGCTACTGATTCGAATAAAGACGAGCCTGGTTTTATCAAAATGCGGGGTAATGAGGTGTTTAAAGTTGCCGTTAATACGCTAGGGCGTATTGTAGATGAGACTCTGGTCGCTAATAATCTTGAAAAATCTGATATTGACTGGCTGGTACCGCATCAGGCGAATACCCGAATTATTGCAGCAACTGCAAGAAAGTTAAAAATGTCTATGGATCAGGTGATTTTGACTTTGGAGCACCAGGGTAATACCTCGTCCGCATCTGTTTTGTTAGCGTTTAATGAAGCGGTACGCGATGGACGGATTCAACGTGGACAAATTATATTGCTTGAGGCTTTTGGTGCAGGCTTTACCTGGGGTTCTGCATTAATTAAATATTAAGAGCAGGCTCAAGACGAAAGGTTAAAGATTTAAGTACAAGAACTTGTGTTGAATTTTTTGCCTTTATAATACATTCATCAATAAATAAAAAAAATAACAATATGAGTGAGCAAAATTATAATTTAGCGTTTGTTTTTCCCGGTCAGGGATCGCAATCAATTGGCATGTTATCTGAATTGGCAGCCGCATTTCCTTCTGTTAGAGAGACATTTGAGCAAGCTTCAGAATGCTTGGATTTTGATTTATGGAAACTGGTCCAGGAAGGACCCTTTGAAGACCTGAATTATACGCACAATACACAACCTGCAATGTTGGCAGCAGGTGTGGCAATGTGGCGAGTCTGGTGCGAACAATCAGATATTAGGCCCGACTGGATGGCGGGGCATAGTCTAGGGGAATATACAGCTCTGGTTTGCTCTAAGGCTCTTGGTTTTGAAGATGGAATTGCTTTAGTTGCAGAAAGAGGGCGTTTAATGCAACAAGCTGTTCCCGCAGGTGTTGGTGCTATGGCTGCTATTATTGGTCTGGAAGATCATCATGTAGTAAAGGCTTGTGCTGATAGTGCAGAAAATGAAGTAGTTTCAGCGGTTAATTTTAATGCGCCAGGGCAGGTGGTTATTGCGGGTCATACTGCGGCAGTTGAGCGGGCTATGGCAGCAGCAAAAGAGGCGGGTGCTAAAAGAGCATTGAAGTTACCTGTCAGTGTGCCCTCGCACTGTGCTTTAATGAAATCAGCTGCGGAAAAACTGGATTTAAAACTGCAACAACTAGAGCTAGGGATTCCAAAAATGACATTAATTCATAATGTAGATGTTGCATCGCATAATGCTGCGGAAGTGATTCGAAATGTTTTAAAAGAACAGTTGTTTAAGCCGGTACGCTGGGTTGATGGTATTAAATACATGCATGATCAGGGCGTGGTTAGTTTTGTAGAGTGTGGACCTGGAAAAGTTCTGTTTGGTTTAAATAAACGTATAGTAAAAGAGGCTGATCATATGACCATGTATGATCCGGCGACATTGGAAAAAGTGTTGGAGCAGTTATATGGATAAGAAAGTAGCTATGGTAACAGGTGCTAGTCGAGGAATAGGGCGGGCAATTGCTGAACAACTCGTAGAAGATAGTTTTTTTGTGATAGGCACGGCAACCAGTGATAGCGGAGCTGATGCTATTTCTGCATATTTAGCCGAGAATGGTAAAGGCTTGAAGTTAAATGTTGCCGATTCTGAATCAATTGCTCAAGTCATTAAACAAATTGCTAATGAATATGCTGCGCCTGCCGTATTAATTAATAATGCCGGGATAACCCGAGATAACTTATTAATGCGTATGAAAGATGAAGAATGGGATGATATTATCAATACTAATCTGACCTCTGTTTTTCGGATGAGCAAGGCCGTATTGCGTGGCATGATGAAGGCCAAAACGGGACGTATTATCAATATTTCATCGGTAGTCGGTTCAACAGGTAACGCAGGCCAAGCTAATTATGCAGCAGCTAAAGCCGGTATGGTTGGGTTTGCAAAGTCTATGGCTAAAGAAGTAGGCTCGCGTAATATAACGATAAATACAGTTGCTCCTGGGTTTATTGACACAGATATGACGAAAGGGTTGGCTGATGAGCATAAAAATGCATTGATGAGTTCAATTGCATTAGGTCGATTAGGTGAGCCAAAAGAAATAGCACATGCTGTTTCCTTTTTGGCTTCAGACGGTGCGTCCTATATCACAGGGGAAACAATTCACGTAAACGGTGGCATGTTTATGTCTTAGTGTTGTGACATTGTGACATTATCAAGTATAATTCCATCCGGTCTTCTGGGGTAACCAGTGACGGAGTTTATAATAACTTTAATAACACATTCAGTAAGTGTATAAAAATGAGCACTTGCAATGGTTGAGGAAAAAAAATATGAGTAACATTGAAGAACGGGTAAAAAAGATTGTTGCAGAACAGTTAGGTGTTAAGGATGATATTGCTAATGATGCATCTTTTGTAGATGATCTTGGCGCTGATTCTTTGGATACAGTTGAGCTCGTTATGGCACTTGAAGAAGAATTCGAATGTGAAATTCCAGATGAAGAAGCTGAAAAAATAACTACAGTTCAGCTAGCGATTGATTATATTAATACTAATTTATAATGAATTGAAAATTCTAGTGGGTGAGCCCTCATCCACTAGATTAAGTTCTTGAAAAAACTTTTAAGGACTCCTTACTTAAACACGCATTTTTTATTTTCTAACAGGTCATTACTTTGAGTTCACGTCGAGTTGTAATTACTGGCTTAGGTGCAATTACACCTTTAGCTAATAATGTCACTGATACCTGGAACGGCATCATCAATGGTAAGAGTGGTATCAGTTCTATAGATTATTTTGATATATCATCCTTTGCCACAACAATTGGCGGTGTTATCAGAAATTTTGATATTAGTGAGTATATTCCTGCAAAAGATGCCAAAAGAATGGACGGATTCATTCATTATGGTATTGCGGCGGGTTGTCAGGCAATTGACGATTCAGGTATAGAAGTGACTGCTGAAAATGCTGACAGAATTGGTGTTGCAATTGGTGCAGGTATAGGTGGTATAACTGGCATAGAAGATTGCCGAATGACCTATGAAAAAAGTGGAGCGCGCAGGATTTCGCCTTTCTTTGTTCCCGGTAATATCATAAACATGATTTCAGGCAACCTTTCCATAAAATATGGTTTAAAGGGACCAAACTTTGCTATAGTCACTGCATGTTCTACAGGAACGCACAATATTGGCGATGCTTCACGTTTAATCAAATATGGTGATGCAGATATCATGGTTGCTGGGGGTGCCGAACGTTGTACGACATCACCAACGGCAATGGGAGGGTTTGCTTCGGCAAAAGCCTTGTCGCGCAGGAATGATGAGCCTCAACTAGCTAGTCGCCCTTGGGATAAAGATCGTGATGGTTTTGTTTTGAGTGATGGTTCAGGCGTAGTAGTTCTGGAAGAACTGGAACATGCAAAGGCACGGGGTGCCAAAATATATGCAGAAGTTGTGGGTTATGGCATGAGTGGTGATGCTTATCACATGACAACACCTTCTATAGGTGGTGAAGGCGCAGCGCGTTGTATGAAAAATGCAATGCGTGATGCAGGTATAAATGTAGATCAGGTTGATTATATTAATGCGCATGGCACATCAACACCGGCTGGTGATGTGGGAGAGACTCAGGCTATGAAAGCTGCACTGGGGGATCATGCTTATAATGTGGCAGTGAGTTCGACTAAATCAATGATAGGTCATTTACTGGGTGCAGCGGGTGGCATTGAGGCTGTATTATCTGCCTTAAGTATTAAAAATCAAATTGCGCCACCCACAATTAATCTGGAAACAGCTGATCCAGAATGCGATTTGGATTATGTACCCAATACGGCAAGAGAGATGAAAATAGACATAGCGATGTCCAATTCTTTTGGTTTTGGCGGTACCAATGGAACTCTGGTTTTTAAGCGTTACGAATAATAAACAATGAGTGTTTTCTCATGTATCTGCTTAACGGTGAAAGTAAGCACACTATAGAACTTTCAGATAGAGGGTTCCAATATGGCGATGGTGTCTTTGAAACCATTGAAGTACTCAATGGAACCCCTGTTTTTCTTAATCAGCATTTACATCGTTTATTTAAGGGGTGCGACAGACTGCTAATTCCTTGTCCTGATAAAGAATTACTCCAAAAAGAAGCTTTTCAGCTAGCCAAAGGTTCTTCTTCAGCTGTTTTAAAATTAATCATCACGCGAGGCTCTGGTGGACGAGGTTATCGTCAACCCGATACAATTCAGCCTACACGTCTTTTTTCTCTTCATCCTTTTCCCGATTACCCTGAAACGTTTAGTCTGCATGGAATAAATGCACGGTTTTGTGATATCAGGCTAGGTTTAAACCCGTATTTAGCTGGGATTAAACATATGAATCGCCTAGAGCAAGTCATGGCTCGATCTGAATGGAATCATTCAGATGTTCAGGAAGGTTTAATGATGGATATTAATGGGAATGTCGTTGAAGGAACAATGAGCAATGTATTTGTTGTTAAGGGGAAGGTTTTGTATACACCTGCAATAGAGCAATGTGGTGTTGAAGGTATTTTAAGGGATATTGTGATTTGGTTAGCAAAGAAACAGCAGGTAAAGGTCATTGAAAAGACAATGACCAAAGAAGAAATATTTTTTGCTGATGAGCTGTTTGTAACTAATTCAATTATTGGTATTTGGCCGATTAAAAAAATAAACATACAGAAATATGACGTAGGTTTATTGACTCAACAATTGCAAAGATTGTTTTTAGCATTCAAGCAAGAGGAATTTCATGATTGCTAAAATCTTAGTGGGTATTTTATTGCTTATTTGCATTGTAGCTGCTTTGTTATGGGGTGGGTATAATCAAGCATTAACTACTCCTGTTGTACTTGAACAATCTCAAGAAATAGAAATTGAAAAAGGTGATAGCTTTAATAGAATTACTAATAAATTACTTGAACAGGGAATTGTTATTAAACCTTTGTGGTTTAAACTGATTGCTTATAAAAATAAAGTAACTAATAAACTTAAAGCGGGTGAATATGAGCTAAAGCCCGGGCTTAGCATGCCTGAAATATTGGCAATATTTGTAGCAGGTAAGTCTCGGCAATATTCTATTACTTTCCTGGAAGGTTGGAGTTTTAAACAAGTTCTTCAACAAATCAACAAAACCCCGCATATTAAAAATACGCTTGAAACTTCTGATTATCAGAGTATTTTGACAAAACTGGATTTAAAATATAAACATCCTGAAGGTTTGTTTTTCCCGGATACCTATTTTTTTGAAAAAAATACCACAGACCTTTCTTTGCTCAAAAAAGCGTATGACAAAATGCAGCGGGTTTTAACCACTGAATGGGATAAAAAGGATAATAATCTGCCGCTGAAAGACGCTTACCAGGCATTGATTTTAGCCTCAATTGTTGAAAAAGAAACAGGGGCAGCCGTTGAGCGATCACAAATTGCAGGTGTTTTTACACGAAGACTTAATAAGGGCATGTTGTTACAAACTGATCCTACTGTCATATACGGTATGGGAGATAGCTATAAGGGAAATATCAGATATAGGGATTTAAGGCAATCTACGCCTTATAATACCTATGTTATTAAAGGTTTGCCTCCAACACCAATTGCAATGCCAGGCAGGGCAGCTATACATGCTGCTCTTCATCCTGCTAAAGGAAAAAGTCTTTATTTTGTTGCTCGAGGAGATGGTACGGGGACGCATGTTTTTTCTGCAACACTCAGAGAGCATAATAATGCAGTGAATAAATATCAAAGAAAAAGATGAAACAAGGAATATTTATTACCCTGGAGGGCGGAGAAGGCGTTGGTAAATCAACAAATATACTTTTCATTAAAAATCAGCTGGAAGCAGCAGGAATTTCAGTTATTATGACTCGAGAACCGGGTGGAACTGAATTTTCTGAAAAAATACGCCAGTTATTGTTAGAAAATAGAGATGAAATTGTCACTGAACAAGCCGAGATATTATTAATGTTTGCTGCCAGAGCACAACATATCCAGCATGTTATTCAACCTGCATTATCTCAAGGGCAATGGGTGTTATGTGATCGCTTTACAGATTCAACTTATGCGTATCAGGGGGGTGGCAGGAAGATGGATATAAATATGATTGAATGGTTAGAGAATAAGATCCAAGGAGCATTAAGGCCTGATTTAACGATTTTATTAGATGCGCCTGTAGCGATAGGTATGGATAGGGCAAACAAGCGTGGCAAACTTGACAGGTTTGAATCAGAGCAACAAACATTTTATGAAAATGTCAGAGCTGCATATTTAAAACGTGCGCAGCAAAAGCCGGATCAAATTAGGGTTATTAATGCGGATCAGTCCCTAGATAGAGTAAAGAATGAAATAGGCTTTGAAATTCAGCAGTTATTGAGCAGGCGATGACAGATATTGTTAAGTCGTTTCCCTGGTTACAGTCTAGCTGGTCCCAGTTAGAAAATTATCGTATTCAAAATCGAATTCCACAAGCATTATTGATTTCTGGGTACAAAGGATTGGGTAAACTACAGTTAGCTGAGTATTTTGCCAATACATTATTATGTTCTTCATCACAGTCTGCTGAGGCTAGTTGTGGCAAGTGTGCAAGCTGTTTATTATTCAAGGCAGGAACACATCCTGATTACATATTCATAGAACCCGAAGAAGAGGGTAAAGCGATAGGTATTGCAGTGATTCGTCAGTTGATTGTAAAACTGGCATTAATGCCACAATATGACGCTTATCGTGTGGTGATTATTAATTCGGCAGATAGTTTAAATAATGCGTCTGCTAATGCTTTTTTAAAATACCTGGAAGAACCGACTGAGCGGACATGTGTTGTGCTTATTACAGAACAGCCATCCAGACTGCCTGCAACTATCAGAAGTCGTTGTCAAAAGTTGAATATTTCAACACCTGATCAGATTGTCTTTAATATAGGATTGAAACAATTAGGTATCTCAGATAACAAGGATTTATTATATGTGTTGTCTCAAGGCGCTCCATTATTGGCTAAACAATTATCAGATACTTCTGTATTAAAATTAAGAACAGATTGTTTTAAAAACTGGCTTAAACTGGCTCATTCAGAAATTTGTTTTGTTGATTTAGCAGAGCAATGGCATAAGTTAGCTAGAGCAGAAGCTGGCTTTCTGTTATTTTGGCTAATAAGCTGGGTCGTTGATATGATAAAACTCAGTTATCACAAGCAACCTGTACAATTATATAATCAAGATTTGATAACAGACTTGCAAGACTTGGTACAGAGACTAGACTTAAAGAACTTATATAAATATTATGATTTTTTATTGTTATGCCAGCACAGGCTGGATACGCAATTAAATAAACAATTGATGTTTGAAGAAATCTTAATACAATGGTCAAGACTCAATAGCAGATAAACAAATGGCTGAATCATCATCTTCTCCCTCCCCCCCAAGACAAGGCATATTATCCCTTTCAATAAAAGAGAAAAATGCCCTATATGCTGCCTATATGCCCTATGTGATAAACGGTGGCCTGTTTATTCCAACTAAACGGGAGTATGAAATGGGGGAAGAAGTTTTTATGCTACTTAATTTAATGGAAGAAACCGAACGATTACCTATTGCAGGTAAAATTATATGGAAAACACCTGCAGGTTCCGAGGGTTATCGTGCTACAGGTGTTGGTGTCCAGTTCAGTGATCAGGATGGTGGGGCTGCACGTAATAAAATTGAAACATATCTTGCAGGTGCTTTGGAGTCTGATCGATCTACACATACTATGTAAACAAACCTATGGTAAGCTAATAAACATATTAAGCCATAAATTGATCATGGATAGTACGAATTGTATCTTTGTGGTTAACAACTAAAAAATAATTGATTTAATGTTTATAGATTCCCACTGTCATCTGGATCGTATTGATCTGAATCCTTATCATAATGATTTTAGCAGTTTTATGAAAGACGCTGAAAATAGTCAGATTGATCATATGCTTTGTATAGCTATTGATTTGGAATCTTATCCGGCTATGGTTGATCTGGTGAAGGGTTATCCCAATATTTCATTGTCTGTAGGTGTTCACCCAAATGTTCACGAAGGAAAAGAACCTAGTATCGATGAATTAATCGAATTGGGATCAGAGCAAAAAGTGATTGCTATTGGTGAAACTGGACTGGATTACTTTCGTAGTGAAGGGGATTTAGATTGGCAACATCAACGTTTTAAAAATCATATTAGAGCGGCTAAAGTTTTAAATAAGCCTTTAATTATTCATACCCGAGAAGCAGGTCATGATTCTTTAGATATTTTGGCAGATGAAGGTGCTGACCATGTCGGTGGGATTATTCATTGTTTTACTGAAGATTGGGACTATGCCAAAAAAGCACTGGATTTAGGGTTTTATATTTCCTTTTCGGGCATAGTAACCTTTAAGAATGCGCAAGCTATTAAAGAGGTAGCACAAAAAGTCCCGGCAGATCGGTTTTTGATTGAAACTGATTCCCCCTATTTGGCACCTGTTCCTTTTAGAGGAAAACCTAATTATCCCCTGTATGTTCGCTATGTTGCGGAACATTTGGCAGAATTACGAGGTACATCAGTTGAAGAGATAGCTAAACTTTCCACTGATAATTTCAATAATTTGTTTCCACCTCCCTAAACTGAATCTATAATAGCAATAGCCCTATCCAGTTCATCTTTAGAATGATAAAAATGTGGAGAAAAACGGATGCCTCCACCTCTTAATGCGCATACAACGCTATTTTTTTGCAGATGTTTATAAAGAAAATTATTATTTAGCTCTGTATGCTTAAATAATACAATCCCTGATTTGAGTCTGGCTTGCCGATCAGATAAAAGAGTCAATTTTTGCCTAGAACTGATTTTATGCATTAAATACTCAGCATTTTCAAAGACTCTGGCCTCAATATTTTCGATTCCTGTTTCCAATAATAAAGAAAGGCTGGCAGACCAGGCATGAATTCCCAGCATATTTGGACTACCACATTCAAAGCGTTTGGCCGTTGGATGAATTTCCCAGGGTTTATTTTCATAGTTATTGAGATTAGCCATCATATGCCAACCATATTGCGTCAGTTGAAGTTTGGCACGGGATTCAGGGTTAGTATAAAATACCCCCAAACCTTCTGGTCCAAACATCCATTTATGGCCATCAGCCATCACAAAGTCAGCATGATAAGCCTGTACATCAAATTCAACAGCACCCAGGCTTTGTATCGCATCTATGCAAAATAAAATATTGTTTTGTTTACAAAATTGGCCAATTTTTTCTAAATCCACACGCTGACCCGAAGCAAATTGAATGGAACTAATGGTAATTAAGCGAGTATTAGAATCAACTAAGGAAAATAAGGCTTGTTCTGGGGATGATGCTGAAAGCAGGTCAGCTTGTCTAAATTCCACGCCCTGATCGGCTAATGATTCCCATGGAATACGATTAGACGGAAACTCCTCATTACTACTGACTATATTATCACCTTGATTCCAGTTTAAGCCATAAGCGACGAAAGAAATAGCTTCTGAAGTGTTTTTAACTAGCGCGATATCATCTACGGATGGTGCGTTGAGTAAGGTTTTTAATTGCAGCCGAATGTACTGTTCTTTTTTTAGCCAGTCTAAATAATAGTGAGAGCCATAGTGTGTATTTTGTTCTGCAAAAGCTTTGACAGCATCTGAGGTCCTTCTTGGCCAGGGAGCAACGGCAGCATGATTGAGGTAAATGAGGTTATTGGATAATGGGAACTCTGGATGATTCATATGAGATTTGTTTATAAATAAGGAAAATAAAAGTTGATTATAAAATTAAGGATGATTTTTGAAAGAAAAATTCTAATCATCAGCTAAAATTAAAGAGACGTTAAAATACTATCAAAGTTAATTTAGTTTACTCTAGAATTATACAAGAGGCTTAAAGTGGATATAGCATCCTTAGTTGGTTTTTTATTAGGTATTGGTATCATTGTTGCTGCTATTGCAACGGGTGGCGATGTTATGTTATTTGTTAATGTACCTTCATTGCTTATTGTAATTGGAGGTACGTTGGGTGTAAGTTTAATGCGGATTCCATTATCTGATTTTATACGTTCTTTTTCTATATTAGGAAAAACATTTTTTAATAAGAAAGATGATCCCAATGTGTTAATAGAAGATGCTGTGAGATTGGCTGATGTAGCAAGAAAAAATGGTTTACTCGCACTTGAAGGTGAAGAAGTTGATAATCCCTTTATGAAAAAAGGAATTAGTTTATGTGTGGATGGTCATGACCCGGTGTTTGTTAAAAAAATGATGCAGCAGGAAATTGACCAGATGGTGAGCAGGAATGAAATAGGTCAGGATATGTGGAAAGGGGTAGGGGATTTAGCCCCGGCCATGGGTATGATTGGTACCTTGGTAGGTCTGGTACAAATGCTGGCTAATATGTCTGACCCTGCCAGTATTGGTCCGGCAATGGCGGTAGCCTTGTTAACTACACTCTATGGCGCTATGGTAGCCAATTGCTTTGCTTTGCCTATGGTTGATAAATTGGCTTATGTTTTAAATTATGAGAAAGCCAATAAAGAATTAATTTTGGATACTATTTCAGGGATTCAGGAAGGAATGAACCCGAAGGTTTTGGAAGCGTTATTAAATTCATATATTTCTGAGAAAAAACGTAAGGTTGCTGATGAGGAATAAATACCATGGCTGATGAATGTCCTAAATGTCCCCCAGCGGGCGCACCTTTGTGGTTAGCAACATTTGCAGATTTAATGTCTTTGTTAATGTGTTTTTTTGTTTTGCTATTGTCGTTTGCATCTATGGATGCGAATAAATTTAGAAAAATGGCAGAATCTATGGAAAACGCATTTGGTGTGCAAAGAGATATTCCGGCAACAGAAATCCCAATGGGTACCAGTATTATTGCTCAGCATTTTTCTCCTGCTCAAACACAGCCCACACCGTTAGAACAAATTAAACAAACAACAAATCAACAATCCTCAAAACTGGATGTCAGTCTGGAGGAAATGGAAGATATTAAGCAAAAAATGTTGCAGGCTAAAATTGGTGAAATAGAAGATCAGGCAGAAAAAATTGAAGGATCTCTTGCTCAAGAAATAGGTGAAGGTTTAGTTTCGGTTGAAACTGAAGGGTTGAAAATAATTATTCGAATCAATGAAAAAGGGTCTTTTCCTTCTGGGGCAGCAGTTCTTAAAGCCGGTTTTGAACCGGTGATGGAAAAAATAACTGCGGCTGTCAATGATTCCGTTGGTATTGTGCATGTAGCAGGCCATACAGATAATATCCCCATTTCGACAGATTGGTATCGGTCAAACTGGGAGCTTGCTGCCTCTAGAGCAGTGACTGTGGCCCATTTTATGCTGGATAAAAAAGGAACGAACCCCAAGCGGATTATCGTTGAAGGGTTTGCCGATACGCGACCTTTGGTTGCAAATAATTCAGCTGAAAATAGAGCAAAAAACAGAAGAGTTGAAATTATTATAACCCAGGATGATCCTACTGTAGGATTGAAAGCAGCGGATATAAGTAAAATAATTCAAACTGACGCTTTAGGTGGTCTGACGAAATAAAGTGACCAACCTTACTTGTCTTTTTGCTCCCGACTAAACGATCTCAATCGTTACATAGAATAACAATGCGCCTCTTGAGATAGTTTAGTCGGAAACAAAAACACTGGGCAATCTTGGTAATTTTATTCCATAAAACACCTTAAAAGAAAACCCACTCAATAAATATTAGGTAAAATAGTGAATAAATCAAATTTAACGGCTGCTGACGATAGAAGACGTTTTTTTCGAATTGATGATGAAGTTAATTTGTTCTATAAAATAGTTGATGAGCAGGAGGTTTTCTCTGCAAGTCAGGTGACCAATGATTTATTAAGTAATTGTTCGTTGGTGACTGCTTTAGATATGCTTGATCAGGAAAGTCGATTGGTTATGTATCGGATTGAAAAAAATGACCCAGAAATTGCAGAATACCTGAAAATACAGGAGTCTAAAATCAGCTTGATAGCCCAAGCAGTAATGTCTCAAGGGAATGATTTTTCCAAAGGTGATATGCGTAATGCAAATATTAGCGCTTCCGGCTTGGCTTTTGAGTGTGAAAACTTAGTTAAAGAGGGTGACTTTCTCGAAATTAAATTACTACTGACATCTTGTCTTGCCGTCATTGTAATTTATGGCAAAGTGGTTTACTGCAAAGAAACTGAAAAAGGTGAAGCTGTAATGCCTTATTTGATAGGCATTGACTATATCAATATGAAAGAGCAAGATCGCGAAGTGTTGATTAAACATGTAGTGAAAAGACAAATGCAACAAATCCGTGAAAATAAAGAAAGCTGATAGAGATAGAATTGATATCCCTAAATCAGAAAAAAATATTAACTATTCTGGCTGATGGTCAATTTCATTCTGGAACGGATTTGGCCCAATCAATAGGCATAAGTCGTTCTGCTGTTTGCAAGCAATTAAAACATTTAACTGAACTGGGTCTGGATTTTGTTGCAATTTCTGGTAAAGGCTATCGATTAGAATATGCTATGCAGTTATTATCAAAAACAGACATAGAAAGCAACTTGAGTTCTATTGCAAGTTCTTTGATTACAGATATAGAAATTCATGACTGTATAAAATCTACCAATACCTATCTTTTGGATAAGGCGCGGCAAAAGTCTTTGTGTGGTATTGCTTGTTTTGCAGAATATCAGCTGCAGGGGAAAGGGCGTAGAGGACGTGAGTGGGTATCTCCATTTGGGAGTAACATATATCTTTCCATACTATGGCATTTTCAAAATGGCCCAGCAGCTATTAGTGGATTAAGTTTAGCTGTTGGAGTCGCGGTCATTCGAGCATTGAAAGAATGCGGTATTAATGATGTTGGGTTAAAATGGCCTAATGATATTTATTGGCAAGGGAAGAAGCTAGCAGGTATCTTAATTGAAGTCTCTGGTGAGTCTGCTGGTCCATGCAATGCGGTTATAGGCCTGGGTTTGAATTTTTATTTACCTGAACAAGAAGCCCAGTCAATTACTCAAGATTGGGTAGACTTGAATCATGTGCTTGCAGACAATTCTGCTAAAATACGAAATAAATTGGCTGCTGGACTATTAAATCAATTAATGCCTACAATAGCCAACTTTGAAGATGATACCTTGAAAAGCTATCTGGATGAATGGCGGGGATATGATTGTATGCAAGGAAACAAAGTAGATATTTATATGGGAAAGCACGTTTTTACCGGAGTTGTTGAAGGGATAGATAATGATGGCTTGTTATTGTTGTCCCATGAGCAAGGTAAGGTCAAGGCATATGCCTCGGGTGAAGTCAGTTTTCGACAATCATGAATTTATTGATTGATATTGGAAATTCGCGTATTAAATGGGGAATAGATAAAAATGGAGCTATTAAAACTGGACAGCCAATTGATTATAAGCAGGCCGATTTTAAGAGCGAAGTTCATCGGCATTGGTTGAAATTAGAGGCTCCTCAACTGTTAGCTATTTCTACGGTTAGTGCAAAAGAAATAGCAATACAAATTATTGAGATAGCAAAAAATCTTTGGCCGGATATCAATGTGTTAATGGCCAAATCATTGACCACTAGTTGTTTTGTCAAAAACGCGTATCATCAAGCTGATAAACTGGGTGTTGATAGATGGTTAGGGTTAATTGCATTACAGCATTATTATCCAGGTAATAGCTGTATGGTTGACTGTGGGACTGCAATTACCATTGATTGTCTGGATGCAAGCGGACAGCATCTTGGCGGTTTAATTAGTCCAGGCTTACAGTTAATGAAACATTCTCTATTTCAGGGGACTGAAAGCTTGTCTTTTGTCCATCAGAACTATTCGGTTGGCTTGTCAAGTTGTACGGAATCAGCTATATATTCGGGTACATTGTATGCGGCTGTCGGATTAGTCGAGAAGGCTATAAATGATTTTTGCAATTGCCAAATACTGATTTTGACAGGAGGGAATGCTGAATTGTTTTCTCAATACCTTACAATTGATTCTATAATCGACCCGGATCTTGTTCTTAAGGGCTTATCTTTGTTTTCTGAAGAGGAAAGATAGCAATGAAGGTTTTATTTCTTGTTGCTTTATTAGTAAATATTGTGTTTTTTTTATGGGAAGTTAATTCGGGTGTATTAAATCCTCAATTGAAATATGATGAAGCTGAAAATGAAGCAAAACAGATTTGGTTAGTGAGTGAATTAAAAAGAAATGAAGAAGAAAATCGATCAGTTGCTACTGCTAAAAAGGTTGATTTGAAGGATCAAGATATTACTAATACAAAGCAAGCAAGTACAATCACTGAACCTAAGCATGTTCAGAAAGAACTTTTAACCGTTGCCGATAAATCACCAATAGACAGGAAAACAGTCAGTTCAGAGCGAAAACCTGAGCAGGAGAGCAATACAGGAACTGAAAAGATTGCGTCGAATTCAGTATTGAATATCAAAAACTTGGTAAGTAATGATAAAAAAGATAGTATCGACAATACTTTGCCAGTAAATACTCTTTCTAAAATCTTAAACCCAAGCATTGATAACCAAAAAACAACCCATCAAACAGCAAGTCTGGAGCAAAATTTAGCTAAAGTAAAAAACGTTAATCCTTTGTTACCGAATAACACTGAAAATACAATCAAACAGACTCATCAAGAAAAAGCTATCTGTTATCAAATTGGGCCTTTTTCTGATATTGACAGGCTTGAGAGATGGAGGCAGTTTAATCAAATTAATCCAGTGACTTTAAAGCAGTTCAAGAAAAAAATACAATCTGTTTCAAGTTATTTGGTGTATTACCCAGCTGCAGAGACTTTTGCCAAGTCCAAAGAAAATGTTTTAATGCTAAAACGGAAAGGAATAAATGATTTATGGCTGTTTAGAAGTAGTGAATTAAAAGGAACGGTTTCTTTGGGATTATTTACTGAAGAAGACAAGGCATTATCCTTAAAAGAAAAGCTTGTTCAATCAGGTTTAGATGTTGAAATTATGCAACGTTATAAGACAGAGTCCGTTCTTTATGCTCAGATATTAAGCAAGGACAATAAGTTTAAAGAGAAAGTAGTTATTTCCAAACCATTGTTGTGGTCTGAATGCAAATAATCTTATGGAGTGAGGATTTAATAACTAAAGTTTCGGAGTTCATTCTACCCTCAAAAAAGGTTGCGCAACATTGATTTATAAAGCCTCAAGTCTAAGTGTCTTTAGGTCAAGTTGAAGGACTTGCACAAAAAAGCATTGTATGTGTG
>JAKIUK010000003.1 GCA_021647585.1 Methylococcaceae bacterium | reverse complement strand
CAATATTTGAGCATGGGTTATTTTACGAGCTGCAGCTTTACCTGTTGATATAAGCTGCTTTAAATAAACACGTTCATCTTCCGACAAGTTAACTTTATATTTCTTGGCTGGCATGCTATAGACTCAAGTATCAGTTGGTTACAATTAATACTTGAGATAATACATTAATTAACCATCAAACCAAAGTTGCCAGACCACTAGGTATTCCTGATCAATGGATTTCACCAAACTGCAAAGCCGCCAATCTGGCATATAGTCCCTTTTGTTCAAGCAATTCCTGATGATTCCCTATGGCTACAATTTCTCCGTGATTCATTACTACAATTCTATCGGCTCGCAAAACGGTAGCAAGGCGATGTGCGATGACTAGAGTTGTACGGTTTTGCATTAGATGCTGTAGTGCATCCTGAACCAGTTTTTCACTTTCTGCATCCAGAGAGCTGGTTGCTTCATCCAATAATAAAACAGGTGCATTTTTGAGCATGGCTCTTGCTATTGCTATCCGCTGGCGTTGGCCACCCGATAGTCTGATTCCGCGTTCACCCAGAGAGGTATCGTATCCCTCGGGAAGTCTTTGGATAAATTCATCGGCAGCAGCAGCTTTAGCCGCTGTTCTGATTTCATCATCGCTAGCGTCAGGTTTTCCATAGCGAATATTTTCCATGACACTGGCAGCGAATATTGAGGTTTCCTGGGGAACGATGGCACAAGCTTGTCTCAATTGTTTAATATCGGATTGTGTTATATCAATTCCGCCCAAGGTTATGTTCCCCTGTTGTATTTCATAAAAACGTAACAACAATTGGAATACAGTACTCTTACCGGCTCCTGAAGGGCCAACCAGTGCAATTGTTTCACCCGGTGCAATGTTGAGGCTGAAATTGTGCAAGGCATGTTGCTCGGGTCGCGAAGGATAGTTGAAAAAAACATGCTTAAAATGTATGGCTTCAAGTTTAGATAATAGTATTAACTGGGGATGTCTGGGTGAAACAATTTCAGGTTGTGATTTCAATAACTCCAGGATACGTTCCATTGCCCCGGCCGCTCTTTGGATGTCTCCCCATACTTCACTGAGTGCGGCGGAATTAGTTGCGACCATAATGGCATAAATCAGAAATTGACTGAGTTCCCCTAGGGTCATTTTTCCGGCCAGTACCCATTGGGCACCTAACCAGACAATAGCCATCATCGCACTGAAAACAATAAATATGGCAAAAGCAGCTAATAAAGCTCTGGCCGTCAATCGTTTTCGTGCGGTATTAAATGCGTTTTCGACGGATGCATTAAAACGCTGACTATAAAAGTCTTCCAGAAGATAGGATTGAAGCATTTGTATGGCATTGAATGTTTCTCCGGCTATGGCACTGGATTCAGCGATGCAGTCCTGATTCTTTTTTGATAAGCGTCTGATTTTGCGTCCGAAGATGATTAATGGCAGTATAACTAAAGGAACAATGATTAAAATTAAACCGGTGAGTTGCAGGTTGGTCACTGATAACATGACCAAACTGCCTGTGAGTAAAAAAGAACAACGTAATGTGACTGAAATTCCTGCGCCTACAACGGACTGGACTAATGTGGTATCGGTAGTTAGTCGCGATAATATTTCCCCAGTACGGGTGGTTTCAAAAAAGGCCGGCTCCATTTTTAGTATATGTTGGTATAGTTTTGAGCGGATATCCGCAACAATACGTTCCCCCAGCCACATCACCAAATAAAATCGAGCGGCTGAAAATACGGCCATGACGGCAACAATAGCAATAAGCAGGATGAAGTATTGATTAATCAGTTCAGGCTGTTGTAGTAAATAGCCCTGGTCAATAATTAATTTGATGGCAATAGGTAATGTCAATGTGGCACCGGCTGCTATGATCAAGACCAAAAATGCCAGCAGCATTCTACTTTTATAAGGTTTGAAAAAAACGATCAGTTGGGTTAATGCGCTAAATCTGCGATCACCGGATTGTGTTTTATGCATGATTGTTGAATTATCCTAAATATATTAGTCAAATATAACATTCAATAAGTTATATAGTGCACGTTCTTCTGTTTCGAATGTGTTAAAAAATATTGTAACTATTCAGCATATTTCAAAATAAGTATGTAGGTTATTGGCTTGTAGGGATACCAAAGCTCATCAACAACAGCGATTAGTTTCAATGAACTGTCATATAGATCAGCGTGAGAAATCTTTCATTTGAGCTATGAGTCTAACCTTCAGATTCATAGCTCCACTCGGAATGACAAAACATGCTGTATAAATTACAAACTATCTTTCTTAATATGATTAAAAAACCAGCAATTGAAATTTTTCAACTCAGTAAAGATTATCTGGAATCAGGACAGCAGCATGTTATTTTTAAAGACTTGACATTGTCTGTCACTGAAGGTGAGTTTATTGTTTTGTTGGGTCGCAGTGGTTCGGGTAAATCTACCCTACTCAATTTGATTAGCGGCTTAGATCAGCCCTCAGTAGGTGATATTCTGGTCAACGATATTAACTTGTGTGGTTTGACCGAGCAGCAACGTACCTTGTTTCGGCGGCACCATATAGGTTTTGTATTTCAGGCTTACAATTTAATTCCTACATTGACGGTTGCTGAAAACCTGTTATTACCCCTGGAGTTAATTAATCCAGTAAGCAGTAATGACAAGAATAAAGTAGTTGAATTATTGACTCAACTGGGTCTGGCTAACCGTCTTGATAGTTATCCTGATCGCTTATCTGGAGGTGAGCAACAGCGGATTGCCATTGCCAGGGCACTGGTACATAATCCAGATATTATTCTTGCCGATGAACCGACCGGTAACCTGGATATTGATACGGGTAAACAAGTCCTGGAATTGTTAGATAATATGGTTCGAAATGTGGGCAAAACTCTGATTATGGCTACTCACAGTGAAGAAGTGATAGGTAAGGCTGATCGGGTGTTTGCAATTAATAATCAGTCTCTAAAGTTGGTGGCGGACAACAGATGAGAAGACTCCTTAAAAAAGCCAGTCGAAATTTTTTATATTTGCATCCCTGGCAATTGGTTTTAGCAATTCTTGGGATTACTCTGGGTGTCGCTGTCGTGGTTTCTATAGACCTAGCATTGGAAAGTTCATTGAATGCTTTTAAACAGACGACGCAGGCATTATCAGGGAAAGCGTCCTATAGAATCATTGCCAGTGATGGCGGACTGGATGAAAAGTTATATACCCGTTTAAGGGTAATTCACGGTATACAAAATCTGTCGCCTGTTGTTAACGGTTATGTGGATTCCACGGCAACTACGACTAATAACACTTTCAGGCTTTATGGCATAGATCCTTTGATTGAAAACTCTTTTCAATCTGCCTGGCAGCAACAATATGAGGATGGCGATAGTTTAAGCATAATGACCGAACCCAACACGGTCTTAATCAGTCGGCAAACCGCTCAGAAAATGCAATTGCAAATTGGTGATCCGTTTCCTGTTACTACTGATACGGGTTTGCATGTGTTAAAAATTATCGATTGGTTACCTGAGAATGATGCTGGGGAATTGTTTAAGCATTTGATTATTACTGATATTGCCACGGCACAGGAAATATTGGGTTTAGTAGGCAAACTCAGTGCTATAGATGTGCTTATTACTGATGTGCAGACAGCAAAAATACAGCGCATAAGAGAGGCATTACCTGCTGATGTTTTATTAATGCCACTCAACAATCAGATTGAGTCACTGCGGCATATGACTCAGGCTTTTTCAATCAATTTAACGGCTCTGGGTATGTTGTCTTTATTGGTTGGGATGTTTTTAATCTATAACAGCATGACATTTTTAGTGCTACAGCGCAGGCGTTTAATCGGTAGTCTGCGTTCTATAGGAGTGACTCGGCAGCAAATATTTCGCTTGATTATTGGCGAAGCTTTATTACTGGCGTTGATCGGCACAGTTTTGGGGATTGTATTAGGCATTATTCTGGGAAAGAACTTATTACCTTTGATATCAGGAACCATCAATGCCATTTATTATCCAGTTGATCATAGCGCATTAATTGTGACGCCTGTGCAAATTGCTACCGGATTTTTAATGGGTATAGCCGCGACTTTACTGGCAGTATTAGCGCCCGCCTGGGAAGCCACCCGACAGTCTCCTCATCGCGTATTGATACGCTCAGAATTGGAATCGGGTGTACGTCGATTAATTCAATCGGCCGCGATGCTGGCAGTGCTCTTTATTATCGCTGGTTTAAGTCTGATTATGTTGACCGGTAATAACGTCACACTGGGATTAATCAGTATTTTTCTGATGCTATTGGGTTTTGCTCTACTGACGCCATTGCTTACTTTTGTGCTAATGACGATGCTTGAGGGGGGGTTGTCTCGGTCTTCCAGTGTTTTAGCTCGCATACCGGTACGTATGGTGAAGTCTGAAATTAGTAGAACCGGTTGTGCGATAGCTACGTTAATGATTGCTGTAGCTGCAGCGATAGGGATGGATTTAATGATAGGCAGTTTTCGTATGACTGTTTCTGAGTGGGTACAAGCCAGTTTGCAAGCAGATATGTATGTCAATTTATCCGGTAATATGCAGGCTGCTAATAAATCAGCAGCAGATCACTTATTGAAACAAAAGTTGGCGCAACTGGATGGGGTAGAGATGCTCAGCAGTGTGCTTCGTACCCGATTAATTAGAGGCGATACCCCCAGTAAAATTTCTGTATTTGAAATCAATACCAGATCAAGGCAAGGTTTTATTTTTAAACGAAGTTTGAATAGTGAAGTGTGGGAGACATTTAATCGTCAAAACAGTGTTTTTGTAACCGAGCCCTATGCTTATCATCAGGGTATTGAGATTGGAGATAGCATTAAGTTGCGAACCGCTCAAGGTGAACAAAGCTTTAAAGTCATTGCCATTTATGCTGATTACAGTGGTGATCAAGGTCATATTGCCATGAGTCGTAATATCTACCAAAGATACTGGCCGGATTTAGGCTATAGCGGTATAGGGGTTTATGCAGAGCAAGGAAGTAATGTTGTACAACTGGAAGCCGACATCAAACAGTTACTAAAACCTTATCAAACGGTAAGATCTGAACAGGTGATATATAAAGTATCCATGCAAATGTTTGAACATACTTTCAAAATTACCGAAACCCTACGCTGGCTTGCAGCCATTATTGCTTTTGTGGGGGTATTTAGTGCCTTAATGGCTATACAGTTTGAGCGTACTCGGCAACTTGGCATTCTTCGAGCAATGGGTATGACCCCTGGGCAATTATCTCGGCTGATCAGCATCGAAACCGGATTAATGGGACTGATTGCCGGTTTATTTGCTATTCCCGTCGGTTTTATTATGGCTTATCTGTTAATTTTTGTGGTGTATTTGCGCTCATTTGGCTGGACTATGGCTTTTCATTTTGACCTTAGTGTGATTTTTCAGGGTTTGTTGCTGGCTATAATATCTGCTTTACTTGCCGGTGTACTGCCCGCTTTAAAAATGGCACATACCAAACCCGCTGATGCCTTGAGGGCTGAATAAATATGCGACGATTGATGCTATGGGGTTTAATTATTACAGGCATATTAGTACTAGGCTGGTTTTTATTGCCACAACAAATCCCTGCTAAACCTGAATCAAAATCCTCTATCAACGACATAGTATCAACAGAAAAAAAAACGTATACCCAGGTGTTAAAACCGCGCGCATTTATTTTCCCGCAAGATCATGGCCCACATCCGACATATCTGATTGAATGGTGGTATTTCACCGGTAATTTACAGACTGATAGGCAACGCAAATTTGGTTATGAATTAACTTTTTTCCGTTTTGCACTGACACCGGAAAGGCAAATAACGGCATCAAGCTGGCGTAATAATCAGTTATATATAGCGCATTTTGCCTTGACTGATGTTGAGGGTCAGCAGTTTTATACCGATGAACGCTTTAGTCGTGCCGGCAATGACCTGGCTGGAGCGGCAACAGATAAATATCATGTCTGGTTGTATGATTGGAAGGCAGAAGCCATAGATGAAACTGGCATGGCAATTCGTTTAAAGGCAAAAAATGACGAGATCGCTATTTCTTTACAGCTCAATTCAGCAAAAAAAATCGCTTTGCAAGGGCTAGCTGGTTTTAGCCGGAAAAGCCCGAAAGAGGGTAATGCATCTTATTATTATTCATATACCCGAATGGCAACCACAGGGACTATGCAAATCAAGCAGCAAAAATTTTCCGTAACTGGAACTAGCTGGATGGACAGGGAATGGAGCAGCAGCTCTCTATCGGCACAGCAAATAGGTTGGGATTGGTTTGCCTTACAATTATCCGATAACAGCGAACTCATGTTTTACCGCTTTAGGCGTAAAGATGGTAGCCTGGATAAAAACAGTGCCGGTGCCATGTTTCATGCTGATGATTCCAAAACATCTTTAAACGTATTAGATGTTGTGATTAAAGTCCTGGATCATTGGAAAAGTCCGCATACAAATATTAGCTACCCTTCAAAGTGGCATTTATCCATTGCTAAATTAGGATTGGAATTGGATATTTCCCCTCTAATCAATGACCAGGAACTCAACGTTACCTACCGTTACTGGGAAGGCGCTGTGAGTATTAAAGGTAAAAGAAATGACCAGCTTATTTCCGGGCAGGGGTATGTTGAACTCACGGGTTACCAATAACTTGTGATCCTTTAGGTTAATAGGTAGAAACAAATTCTTGTTTTCTTTATGATCAGGGAATGACTAAGGGAGATGGTAATAAATAATCAGCCAAATATCATGCGGAATTTTTATTTCTGTTTAAATCTTCTCAAGAGGAGCATAGTTATTCTACGTGACGATTGAGAAGATTTAAACAGGGATAAAAAGGCAAGTGAGATTGGATGATTATTTGTTTCCACCTCCCTAATAGTATAAAACCATGAAAGCAGATACTGAAGATGAAAAATTAAAGCAGATACTGAAGATGAAAAATTAAAGCAGGTTTTCCATTACCATCAACAGACGAAGCATGCATTTCATCGTTCTGCTGATGGACCGGGTTATCTGGATTGGAAAAATCAACCCGATCCCTTTCGACGTTATCATGGCTCTCAATTAATTTCATTACCACTCGATACAGATATTGCCCCCTCGCTTTATGACTCGTTCTATTATCCTGACAATAATTTAATCCAGGCATTTAATTTAAAAACCATCTCTAGTTTATTTCGGCACAGCATGGCTTTGTCTGCATGGAAACAGGCAGGAGAGTCTCGTTGGGCTCTACGAGTTAATCCTTCTAGCGGTAATCTTCATCCTACTGAAGTTTATCTGTTGTCTCCAGCAATAGACAATTTTTCATCGACTCCATTGATTGCTCATTATGCACCTCAAGAGCATGGATTAGAAACGCGTTGTGTGTTGACTAACCCTATCTGGAAGTTACTGACGGAAGACTATAGTGAGCCTGTGTTATTTATAGGTATCAGTAGTATTTATTGGCGAGAAGCCTGGAAATACGGTACAAGAGCTTTTAGATACTGTCATCTTGATGTAGGACATGCATTGGCTGCAATCAGTCTCTCTGCTGCATCATTAGGCTGGCATTGTCAGATACTGGAAAATTGTTCTACTCGGCAATTAAGAATGCTTTTGGGGTTGCCTGACAATCATAAAAATGAAACAGAACAACCTGACTGCCTGATTGCAATTACTCAAACAAAAATTAAATATCCTGTTTTATCCTTACCTGATCAAGCTATTCAACAAATTGCTTTATGTGACTGGCAAGGTGAGGCTAATGTTTTAAGTAGTACTTCTGTTTGCTGGGATGTAATAAATACTATTGCTATTACCTGTGAAAAACCGACAACTCAACTGTCTGTTGCAAATAGGGATATTCACAAAGAGATAATGAGGCAGCACGCTCATTTAACTGTCAATGCACAGCAGTTAATACAGCAGCGCCGAAGTGCAGTCGCTATGGATAAGCAAACGTATATTCAAGCTGAGCAGTTTTACCAGCTAATCTCCAGACTAATGCCGGAACAGGTTGAAACACCTTTTAATTTATTGATTTCAGCAGCCAGAGTACAGTTGATATTTTTTGTGCACCGAGTAGAAGGAATCAAACCTGGCGTATATTGCCTGGTTCGTGACTCAGAAATATTAACAGAATTAAAACAGCTTATGAATGAGCAGTTTGTTTGGCAAAAATTGAAAACATGCTCCGAAAAACTACCGTTATTCTGTTTGCTTGAAGGCGATGCCAAATTACTTTCACAAAAGTTATCTTGCCAGCAAGAGATAGCTTCCGATGGTTGTTTTTCAATGGTAATGCTGTCTCAATTCAAGAAAACCTTACAAAATACGGGAGCCTGGTTATATCCACAACTCTATTGGGAATGTGGCATGATTGGGCAAGTGCTTTATCTGGAAGCGGAAGCAATGAACATACAAGGTACAGGAATTGGTTGTTTTTTTGATGATCCTGTCCATGAATTTCTTGGTTTACAAAATATGAATTTTCAAACGCTGTATCATTTTACTGTCGGTGGAGCAATTCATGATGATCGAGTCCTGACTCTCCCTGCTTATGGTACAGGTAAGTGAGCTACTCAGCGTTGATGAAAATGCACATCAAAAAAATGGACATGCTCAGAGAAAATTAATATTGCTTTAGAGTGTCGCTTTTTCACAACGGTAATGGGTGATGCTGTCAAAAAAGGGAAGTATTCTAGTTTTGAAAGCACAAAAATTTGTTTGAATTATTTTGTTGTCTTATCACGACAAGTCTTTATTTTTTATAAATAGGCTTAAATTTACTTATTATTACATTAAGTTACAATAGTTTTTAAATGTAATTTAAAGGATTTTGTTTTTTGCAAGGAATCTATTGCTAAAGAACGTGCACGGAATAAGTTGGGCACACCGCTACGCTGGCGTGGTATTTTTTGTTTGTATTCAAGGCGTAGCAATAGGCGCATACAAGCTATGCAACTTTTGCTACAACGAAGGAGACAAGCAAATATACAAGTAAATTGTTCAAGTTATTCTGTACACGTTCCTTATCATGTGGGGTTATGATTTGTCGGGGAATTGAGACACTTTGTTTGAAATAGAGGGGGTTTATTCTTTTAAATAGTCTTCAATAAAGTATTTAAGTTCTGCTCTTACTCGTGTTTTATTAGATTTGTTAATATATGGCTTATTAATTGCTTGACTGAATATTATGTCGCAATGTTAACGGTGTTAATTTGCGTTTTAAATATGAATAATAATTTTTTGACAGAATATTTAGATGAAATACTTAATTAATTTTACTACAGCATTTACACTCTTGGCAGCAATGAATGTCGGAGCATCGATAAAAACCATAGATACTGATTATTACGGTAAAACTGTTTATATAGATATTGACACAAAAGAAGTCATTTCTGTAGGAACAGGTTGGCGAGGAAGTAATGGGGTGGATGGTACTAAGGAGCAAGCAACACCTTACGCGCTAGGCATAGGCAATGCTGTTTCAGTCATTACATCGGTAGGAAGACAATTTATTTTACAAGCAGACGGGAATGTCTGGATGGTTGATAGGCGGATTGATTATAACGACATCAAAGTTAGACCTCTTGTTAAGTTACCGATAGCAAAAGTATCTGATGTTGAAGCAAATGCTGACCATGTTTTTTTTATTGTGGATGGTTCTGTTTATCAAATGGATCTAGCAAACAAAGGCTCGGTAGAATTAGTAAAAGGTTTGCCTAATAATATTGTTGAAATCAGTGTGGCAATTTTTCATTCAATTGCCAGAACAGCGAATGGTGACGTCTATATTTGGGGGAAAAACAGGAAATCCCAAACAACGGATGGTGTAATCATTGATAGAGCAACACCTCGAATCATTGCGGGTCTTCCCGCTATTAAAGCAATTAGCACCGCTAGATACAATACAGTGTTAACTGATATTGACGGGAATGTCTGGACTATGAACGAAGGCAGAAGCGATGATACAAATGGGGCTGATTTTGCTAAATGGTCTCCAGTAAAACTACCTATTTCCAATCCGCAAACAGTGGTTAAAGGTTATGCTGGAATGAAACAGACAATGGTATTATTTAATGACGCTCACGTTGAAATGATTGGCTGGCATAATGATAAAAATGGGGGAGACTTTAATATGGCTTACACAATGTCAGCATCACCTGAGCTAACAGGAATTCAAGATCTTGATTCAGGGGGTCACAGTATGTTCATCAAACAGGGTGGCAGGGTCATTGGCTGGGGAGCAAACAATCATGGTCAATTAGGTAATGGACTTTTTTCTGAAACCCAAATGTCGGGTGGTATGCTTCCAATTATATGGCCTGAAAACTATGGTATTAAACTGAAGATATTACAGTTGAGTCTGAAGTAGAAATATTTGACCAGTTTCTGTTGAGAAACTCGACTGAAAGTAACTTGGTTGTTAATGCAGCGTAGTTGTATAGATAGGAATAATTGACGATTACGCTGTTTCATTTGCTTTATCCTAGAAACCGTGAGCAACTGATCTTTCTAGATTTATGGGTATAGACTACTGTCTGCTTGATTCTGCGAGTTCAAGCCTGCATATTTTTGGACTCGTTCCTTAATTCTACTTTGTCACATTTGAATGGATACTTTGCAAAAGTATCTTCGTAGGGTGCGTTGTACGCATTATTTCGGCAATGGAAGGATAAAAAATAATTTGGGTGCGTACAACGCACCCTACATTTATAATCTGATTAAGTAGAATTAAGATAGCGGAATTCTGATCCGCTATAATTATCATCTCAACCCAGTGGGTTGCATTGTGTTGATATTTTCCACTCTTTATTTATTGTTTAATCCTGTTATTTTCACTACACTTTAATAACTACCCCAAACTACGGAGCTATAGTGATGTCATCATTAACCGATTCAGTCATTTGGCATGACCTGCAAAATCATTTCAGTGAAGTTGCTGATTTACAAATGCGAGATATGTTTGTTGAAGATTCTCATCGTTTTGATAAGTTCTCGTTATGTTTTAATGATATTCTTTTTGATTATTCAAAAAATAGAATCACCGAAAAAACCTTGTCTTTGCTATTTAAGCTAGCGAGAGAAAGAAAATTAGATACTAAGATTGAGGCCATGTTTGCTGGTGAAAAAATCAATCAAACTGAAAATCGGGCTGTATTACATGTAGCTTTGCGCAACCGTAGTCATCGCCCCATTCTAGTTGATGGACATGATGTCAATGTCGATGTAGATCAGGTGTTAGATAAAATGCGTGGTTTTTGTGATGCGGTACACACAGGTAGCTGGCGTGGTTATACAGGAAAAGTAATTACTGATGTTGTTAATATTGGAATAGGGGGTTCTGATTTAGGACCCAAAATGGTTGTTAGAGCTTTGCAACCCTACTCAACTGGAAAAATTCAGACGCACTTCGTCTCCAATGTCGCTCAAGCCGATTTACTCAATACCTTAAACAAGTTGAATCCAGAAACCACCTTGTTTTTAATTGCATCAAAAACTTTTACCACTCAGGAAACCATGACCAATGCGTTATCAGCACGTAGTTGGTTGCTCGAGTCACTCGTTGATCAACGTGCGGTTAATAAGCATTTTGTCGCTATTTCAACGAATCAGGAAAAAGCAGTCGAGTTTGGTATAGATCCTGATAATATTTTTGAATTCTGGGATTGGGTAGGAGGCCGGTTTTCACTCTGGTCGGCAATCGGGTTGTCGATTCCCTTGACTATTGGCATGGATAATTTTGAAAGGCTCTTGGAAGGTGCCCATCAAGTTGATGAGCATTTTAGGTTGGCACCCTTTGAACAAAATATTCCGGTTATCATGGCGTTATTGGGAGTTTGGTATAACAATTTTTTTAAAGCCGAATCGCAGGCAATTTTGCCTTATGGTCATTATATGCGTTATTTTCCGGCTTTTATGCAACAAGGGGACATGGAAAGTAATGGTAAACGGATTGATGTTGAAGGTAATGCTGTTGACTATCAAACGGGGCCTATTATATGGGGGCAAACAGGTACCAATGGGCAGCATGCTTTTTACCAGCTAATCCATCAGGGTACCAAACTAATCCCTTGTGATTTTTTAGTTCCTGCCACAAGCTATCACGACCTGCCGGATCATCACAATATGTTGGTCTCAAATTTTTTGGCTCAACCGCAAGCCTTAATGCAAGGAAAAACTGCTGAACAAGTATTGTGCGAATTTGATCAATCTGAACCCGATAAGGTTCTTGTCAATGCCAAAGTATTTCCAGGCAACATACCTACAAACTCATTTTTATTTAAAAAACTGGCACCAGAAACTCTAGGCTCATTGATTGCCTTGTATGAACATAAAGTTTTTGTTCAGGGTGCAATCTGGAATATTAATTCCTTTGATCAAATGGGTGTTGAACTTGGAAAAGTACTGGCTGGCATCATATATCCAGAACTTCAGCATGACCAAGTAGTAACCAGTCATGACAGCTCAACTAATGGATTAATTAATCATTTCAAGAAAATTCGCTGAATATAAAGCCATCAATGTGAACAATATTAATAGGATTCAGTCAGTTGCCGGGGGTGATTTTAGGTCTGTAGAGTATATGTAATTTAAGACAGAAAAAACTGAATCATATTATAAAACGCTATCCAGCGTAATGGTGAAATTTGAGTTATCATCATTTAAATAGATTTCTCCATCCTGTATATTGCATTGTAATTGCATAGAACGTTTGACCATTGAGTCCACGCCTTGTGCATTAATGTGGATGACTTTAAGGTTGTCAAAGCGTTGTAATTTTTGTTGTTGCTGTTGCCACCAAACTTGTGCTTTTCGTTGATGATAGGTGTAGAAAATCACTTGTTTGGCGCGCCCACATGCTTTACGGATGCTTTTTTCATCGGGTTGCCCCAAATCAATCCATAGTTCAATGTCATCAGTGAGAGTCTTTTGCCAGAGTTCAGGCTCATCATCACAGTCCAGTCCTTTAGTAAAGCAAAGCTGTTCACTGGCATTTACCATAAATGCTATAAGACGCATCATAAAACGAAAGTCATTTTCAGAGGGGTGCTGCGCCACAGTTAATTCATGACTTTGATAATACTGCCGGTCCATATCTGCAATATTAAGGGAGACTTTATTGATGGTAGAGCTAATAGCCATAAGCTGATATCTGTTGAATTGAAAGCTTCATTTTAAAGCATTTAGGGATCTGGCTGTTACTATAAGATGTAAGTCACATACACAGCTCTGGGCACATAGGAAGCTATGTGACAGAAGTAACATAGCATGAATCCAAGATCATGTTTCTTGCCTACATTGATGTAGGCAAGACCGAAAATAGTAAAAAAGTGAAACGAGATAGATGGATTAATTATTCAAGATGGTTATGATTAAAACAACCCAGTGATTTTTCCATCATCCGTAATATCAATACGTTCAGCAGCTGGAACTTTAGGTAGCCCTGGCATAGTCATCATATTACCGGCGATAGCGACAATAAAACCAGCACCATTAGCCAGCCTTACTTCACTGATTTCGACCGTATGTCCCGTAGGTGCACCTTTAGCAGTAGGATCTGTAGAAAAAGACATTTGAGTTTTTGCCATACAAACAGGAAATTTGCCATATTTTTCCTGCAAGGCATTAATGTCAGCTCGTACTTTTGGGCTGGCCGTAATACCAGCTGCTCCATAAAGTTTGATGGAAATAGTTTCAATTTTTTCCCACAGAGGTAACTCCTCCTGGTAAACATAAGTAAACTCAGGTTCACGGTTATCAACAATATTGAGTATTTCTTGAGCTAATTCTTCAGCTCCGGCACCACCTTGGGCCCAATGTTTGGAGACCACGCATTTTACACCCAGGTCTTCACATTTACCTTTTAATAATGTAATTTCAGCATCTGTGTCAAAAGTGAAATGATTGATACAAATAACACATGGAAGGCCAAAGTTATTATTGATGTTGTGTAAATGACGTTCTAAATTGACAAAACCTTTCTCTAATGCCGTAAGGTCTTCATTGTTTAAATCATCTTTGTCTATTCCACCGTGGAATTTTAATGCTCTGACGGTTGCTACTAAAACCACGGCGGATGGTTTTAAATCAGCCATACGGCATTTAATATTGATAAATTTTTCAGCACCCAGGTCAGCACCAAAGCCTGCTTCTGTCACTGCATAGTCAGCTAGTTTTAAAGCTGTTTTGGTTGCTGTTACTGTATTGCAACCATGAGCTATATTAGCAAAAGGGCCGCCATGAATAATGGCAATATTGTTTTCTAAGGTCTGCACCAGATTGGGTTTAATAGCATCTTTTAACAATGCAGCCATAGAACCTTGGGCTTTTAAGTCACTGGCATAAACAGGAGTGACTCTGTCAGATTTGTAAGCAACAACAATACGACCCAGGCGTTCTTTTAAATCAGCCCGGTTGGTTGCCAGGCATAAGATAGCCATAATTTCAGAAGCGACCACAATATCGTAGCCATCTTCACGCAAGTAGCCATTCGCAGGCCCCCCTTGACCGATAGTGATATGGCGCAAAGCACGGTCGTTCATATCAACTACACGTTTCCATTGAATACGTCTTGGGTCTATAGCTAATGCATTACCATGATTAATGTGGTTATCAATCATTGCTGAAAGTAAATTGTGAGCTACACCAATCGCATGAAAATCACCTGTAAAATGCAGGTTTATATCTTCCATGGGAACGACTTGAGAGTAACCGCCTCCAGCAGCTCCTCCTTTCATACCAAAACAAGGGCCTAATGATGGCTCACGTAAACACATGATGGTTTTTTTGCCCAGCCGGTTCATAGCATCGCCTAAACCAACAGTTGTTGTAGTTTTACCCTCACCCGCAGGTGTTGGACTGATAGCTGTTACCAGAATCAGTTTGCCATCTTTTTGTTCGGTTAAGCTGTTAATGTATTCCAGTGAAATTTTAGCTTTGTAATGACCATAGGGGTCCATATGCTTTGCCGGAATACCGAATTTTTCTTCGGCCAAGCCAATAATAGGCTGCATTTCCGCTTTTTGAGCGATTTCAATATCAGACATTTAAGTCTCCTGTATTTAGTATGAATTCTTTAAACCTAGAAAAATCAGTTGACCGCTAGGTTTGTACGTAACTTGTTGTATATTACCTGTCACCCGTTTGGTAAGATGAAATCGCTACACGATTTTGTGAAGAAATCTGAACGAAAAATTCTGCAGAATAGTGCTTGATAAGGACTATGGCCATTATCTACGCACTATTTTTTGTCTTTTTCGCCCAGATTTTCCACAAAATTCATGCTCAACTGATTTTTCTAGGTTAAACGCAAAAAGCCTGCTTCATAAATGAAGTAGGCTATAGACAGTACCGAGCTCTGGGAATGTTTATAGTTGCGGACTGAAGTTCGCTCTACTCTATTTTCACCTTTAGCCTTTTGTCTTGTACATGCTCTTATTCACTGTAAACAGGAAAGCGTGAACAAAGCAGGCTAACTTTTTCTCGTACAGTTGCAATCACCTTATCATCTTGCATATTTTCCATAACATCACACATTAAATTAGCAATTTCTGAAACCTGTGCCTCTTTAAAGCCGCGTGTTGTAGGTGCAGGTGTACCGATACGAATACCACTGGTGACAAAAGGTGATTCAGGATCGTTAGGTACCGCATTTTTGTTGACAGTAATATGCGCTTTGCTAAGTGCTGCATCGGCTGCTTTTCCAGTAATACCTTTAGGGATTAATGAAACCAGCATCAGGTGATTATCTGTCCCGCCAGAAACAACGTCAAATCCTCGACTAATAAACACCTCGGCCATTGCTTTGGCATTATTCACTACTTGCTGTTGATAGATTGCAAACTCTGGTAGCATGGCTTCTTTAAAAGCAACGGCTTTTGCTGCAATCACATGCATTAATGGACCACCCTGTATGCCAGGAAAGATATTGGAATTAAATTTTTTCTCTAGCTCAGGGTTACTTTTACAAATGATAAACCCGCCTCGAGGTCCACGTAATGATTTGTGTGTAGTACTGGTGACTACATCAGCATAAGGCACCGGGTTAGGGTATATTCCTGCAGCAACCAAACCAGCAACATGTGCCATATCAACAAAAAGATAAGCACCAACTTTATCTGCTATATCTCTAAAGCGTTGCCAATCGCATACTCGAGAATATGCTGAAAAGCCAGCAACAATCAATTTTGGTTTGTGTTCTAGCGCTAAAGCTTCAACCTGGTCATAATCAATATAGCCGGTATCTGGGTGTAATCCGTATTGGATAGCATTATAAATTTTGCCTGAAAAATTAGGTTTTGCACCATGCGTTAAATGGCCGCCATCTGCTAGACTTAAGCCGAGAATTGTGTCGCCGGGTTGAACTAAAGCCATATAAACTGCCATGTTAGCTTGTGATCCCGAGTGTGGTTGTACGTTGGCATAATCTGCACGATATAATTCTTTAAGACGATCAATCGCTAGTTGCTCCGCTTTATCAACAAATTCACAGCCACCGTAATAACGTTTTGAAGGATAGCCTTCTGCGTATTTGTTGGTTAACGGTGAGCCTTGGGCTTCCATAACCCGAGGACTGGTATAGTTTTCTGATGCAATCAGCTCAATATGATCTTCCTGGCGCTGACGTTCATCTTCCATTGCTTGAAACAATTCATCATCAAAACCGGCTATGGTCATGGTCTTTTTAAACATGGTGTCTCCTCAGTATAATTTATTCTGGTTGGATAAGTATTATCTGTAGATCAGCAACATTGGTACCGGTTGCTCCCGTGATTACTAAATCCTCTGATTTTTTTAAAGCGGAATATGAGTCGTTATTATTTAATCTGTTGAGTGGGTTGGCCCTGGCTTTTTTTATTCGAGTCATTGTTTCAGGATCAACCATCCCACCTGCAGCATTCGTTGGCCCATCACGACCATCTGTACCACCGCTAAGAAACGTCCATTTTCCCTTTAACTGGTATTTTTCTGCCGCGATGGCAAAAGCCAGAGCCATCTCTTGATTACGTCCACCAATACCTGTTCCTCTGATAGTAACCGTAGATTCTCCTCCAGATAGTATTGCCAGTGGTTCTGCTAGACCATTCTCGACTCGTTTTTTTGTGTGTAAAACCAATCGTTCGGCTTCATCTCTTGCTTCACCACAAACAGATGAGCTGAACATATCAGTTTCATAGCCCAGGTTTTTTGCTGCTTTGATGATGCTATTGAGGCAGATGCTATTACTGCCTATTAGTGTATGTGATGCATTTTTAAAGCATGGATCATTCGATTTTGCAGTTTCTTTAACTTGTCCTAAAGTACCTTTTTCCAGCAAAAGATGAATATTTAAAGGCACTTTGTTCCAAATGTTTTTATCCTTAAGGATGGCAATAGCATCAGCATATGATGTATTATCAGGCACTGTAGGTCCACTGGCAATGGTGCTTAGCTCGTCTCCTATAACATCAGACAAAATCAAAGTGTGTATATCAGCAGGGGCAGCCAATAGAGCTAACTGGCCACCCTTGGTGCGGGATAAATGTTTTCTTACGCAATTTGTTTGTTTGATGTTTGCACCGCTTGCTAATAACAAGTCTGTGGTGACAATCTTATCATTAAGAGTGAGACCAGGTGAAGGATAGGGTATGAGAGCAGAGCCTCCTCCCGAAATAAGTATCAGGACTAATTCATCATTTTTAGCATCTATAAGTCTTTCAGTGAGAAGTACAGCAGCTTGCTGACCGGATATATCAGGAAGTGGGTGGCCTGCACCTATTACCTCAATATTTTTTAAGGTGGCTACATTTTCATAATTCGTTATCGCTATTGGTATGTTTGCTAATCGATGCTTTGGAATGACTTCTTCAGCTGCCTTTGCCATGCTACAGGCAGCTTTACCAAAAGCAAAAATGTGTATTTTTGGCCATCTACCATAGCGTATTTTTGAATCGCTACTTAAATCAAGTGCAAGTTCAAAGTGATTTTCAGCAACCGTTATGCAGTTTTTGACCGCTTGATACGGATTAGCCGCATCAATGCCTGCCTGAAAAATATGCAGCGCATCCTTTCGCAAAGACGTGATTGAAGTACCCATAAAAAGTGGATTGATTAAGCCATTTCTTTGGCTAATTTAAAGATAAGTTCAGCATCAAAGATTTGCTTGTTATCATCAAATAGTTTAGCAATGCAGGCTCGGTGTAAAACCAGTTTAAGGGCGCCAAAACCAATTGCTCCCCATACAATTTTATTATGTCGAGTTATGCCTTTGTCTAGCACATCTGTACCTCCAATACCGAGGGGAGGTGTGGCATTCGCATCAGCGAGAACCTCAAGAGTGGGATTGTTTTCCCAGTGTTCCGTTTTTAGTAATTCAATGCCTGCGGCACCCGTTGCAAAAACAATATTGGCACCTTTAATTGCTTCTCCACGCGCATCGCAGTCTGTAGCTTCAATCGGAGTTAAATCGACTCCAAAGCGGTCCTGCATAGCGAAACAGGCTTTTTCTGCAGCGAAAATATGGCGAGATGTAATAGATACCTTGGCACCTTCTTGCGCAAACATAGCGGCTGCACGTTGACCCACTGGGCCTGTGCCCCCTAGCACAACTACTTTTTTATCTGCTAATGAACAACTGGTTGCAATTTTAGCTACTGCAGCGGCAGCAGTAGTATTGCTTCCATTAGAGTCTAGCATGACAGAAACCTGAAAGCCTGGAAAAAAAAGATTCTGGACTGCAATAAATAGTTCCTGTCCGGCAATCATGTTACTACCGCCAACAAAGATAGCGGTATTTTTTTTGTCTTTAGGCGCACGTGTAAAAATCGTACCTTCAACTAATGATGAAATATTGTCAGGCGTTAATCCACCATGAGGAATAACATGATCAGCGCCACCATCATAAGCAACAACTGTGTCAAATGATGAAGGGTTTGAATCCGTGTCAAACTGGAATAACAATTTTTTCATTAACGTTCCTGATCGTTTTATTTTGGACAATATTAAAACCGGATTATTATACCTTAATATTTGATATAACTTTAATTATGACTTTTCCTGTATTTTAAGTTGCTAGAATTGTAATTTGTTCGCTATGATTGACGTTAAGTTTTTATCTGGTTTAGAATTTGTTAAAGATTTTTTTGGTTGTGGTTAATACGCTAAATCTTTATTTAGGTGGTTTGATGGAATAAATTTACCAAGATTGCACAGTGTTTTTGTTTCCGACTAAACGATTTCATGAGGTGCATTGTTATTCTATGTAACGGTTGAGATCGTTTAGTCGGGAGCAAATAAGGTGGGTCACTTTATTTCGACAGACCACCTTACGTTATGTAACTCCAGTTATGTGCCTTGTTTACATACAAATGGCTATGGCTGGTATTGATCTTGAACAGGTATTTAGACAATAGATTGATTTAGATCCATTAGCAAATGGATGAAAAATAATAAAATAAGGAAAAAAATGAAAACACCCATAGATATTGCAGTGACTGGTGCAGCTGGTCAGATTAGCTATTCATTACTTTTTCGTTTGGCTGCTGGCGATTTATTAGGGCCTGAACAACCTGTAATTCTGCATTTACTGGAAATTACACCGGCTCTAGATGCATTGAAAGGTGTTGTCATGGAGTTAAATGATTGTGCTTACCCTTTATTGCATAAAATCATAACTACCGATGACCCAAAAGTGGCATTTGATAATGTTGATTATGCTTTTTTGGTGGGAGCACGACCTAGAGGACCAGGTATGGAACGGAAAGATTTACTGTTGTGCAATGCAGAAATTTTTTCAGTTCAGGGTAGAGCTTTAAATGAAGTGGCCAGTAGAAATGTAAAGATTTTGGTGACGGGAAACCCAGCAAATACCAATGCCTTGATTGCAATGAATAATGCACCTGATTTAAGCCCAAACTGTTTTTCCGCCATGACACGATTAGATCATAATCGTTCAATTACCCAATTAGCAGAAAAGGCGGGCGTATCATCTAGAGATGTGAAAAATGTTGCTATTTGGGGTAACCATTCTTCAACACAATATCCAGATTTACATCATGCCAAAGTAAAAGGTCAGGACGCATTGGCTTTAGTTGGGCGTAGCTGGTTTGAAAATTATTTTATTCCCACCGTTCAACAACGCGGTGCAGCAATTATTAAAGCAAGAGGGCAGTCCAGTGCGGCATCGGCTGCTAATGCTGCATTATGTCAAATGCAATCCTGGATTTTTGGTACGGAAAATGGGGATTGGGTAAGTATGGCAGTTCCTTCTGATGGTAGTTATGGGATTGAAAAAGGCTTGATATATTCTTTCCCAGTTACTATTTCTGATGGTCAGTACAGTATCATACAGGGGTTGGATATTGATGCGTTTAGTCGGGAAAAAATGCGCATTTCAGAAGATGAGTTGAAGGAAGAAAGGGATGCTATTAAGCATTTGTTCTAGGCAGATGATTGGGTGACGTATCCCAGCGTTTTGAAGAGTTATTGAGTTGTTTTGATAATAGAAGCGGTTGACTCTGCCTTGTTACTAGGATAGATAGCTCTTACGATTTTTTAAATGGAGTTTATTTATGAATATATATCAAAAAACAGCTGTAATATTGTTATCGTTTTTCTTTCTGGATTAATTTCACTTTTTAGTGAATTATGGTTAACAAGGCGGTTGTAGTTAACTGTTTATAAATACCATCAACCTCTTTTAGGCAAAAGACACGAAAAAGGAATGCTAAAAATAAATCCCCAGCAATTTGAGATGTTCCAGCAACAGGCAGAACATCAATTTGCGTAAAAACTCCAGCAAGCACTGGCAGATAAATATCCACAGATGCTTTCCCGGTTTCCTGAACAGATACAATTAAAAATTGTCAGTAACATGATTGATCGAGCCAAACGATGGGGAATAAATTGGAAATCGTCATTGGTCATATTCGCAGAACTGATGATCTCAATAGCGCCAAACTTTGATCAGCAAGTAGACATTCAAGAGTACTCGATAGTGACCCAGCGCAAGTCAACCCGCGCATAAAATCAATAACCGAATACGTGCCTGATTCCGCCTGGTCAGAAGCTGAGGCCAATAGCGATGATTTACCCTATTTCATATCAGCAGAATTCCTCAATACCCCATTAACAGAACAAACCGCCAGTGCAATCCCGCTGGTTTTATGGGACAAAGAGGCAGAATTTGATCCCCATCAATATGCAACCAGTGCGATACAATATGCCAATCAACTGGGATTCAGTAATATAAATGATGCCCCAATAACCATAGTGGTATGGCGTAGCCTCTATGGCATTCGATTTAACAATCCCGAAGTATATCCCTGGGTCACAGATATAATGGATAGCAAACGACCCGCAAGGGAAAGAATAGCCATGCTGAAATATAGAATAGCGCTGGATCACGGACGAATAGTGTAAGTAGATGGCAGATAATAGAGGATTATTAGGCGATAGTTGGGCCTTTACCGAGGCATTAGGGGAAGGCGTATGGGATGCCGGCACCGGAACGGTCAAAGGACTGGGTGACTTGGCAAAAGGCGGCTATGAACTAGCCACCGAAGCCAATGCCAGAGAATCGGCCTGGGAAACCACAAAGCAACTGGCTGATGCGGCAGCAGAAGGACGTTCAGCAGAGTTTTTTGGAGACATGGCCGGAGGTGCACTGTTCGAAGTAGGAAGTATACTGGTGCCTGTAGGCCTGGTAGCAAAAGCAGGAAAGCTGGGAAAAGTGGCTAGTGTAGCAGATGATGTTGCCGATGCAGCTAAAACTGCTAAAAAAGTTGAGAATGCAGAGGAAGTATTTGGCGCAACGCAAAAAGCGAAAGCAGCTTCAGTTAATCCAGTGATAAAAGAATTCGATGATAAGGTATCGCCTATTCAGAGATGTCCTGTTGCTGATGTTGATGTTGATGTTGGGGTGAAGAATGTAGATGCTCCAAATAATTCATTAAATGGAAAATATTCTCGTCGTACTAATATATCATACCGTGATGCTGACGATGTTAATGCAACTTTTCCATCAGAATGGGAGCCACCATACACACCAGGAACGCGAGTTACAGAATTTACAACTACAGTTGACGATGTTTATGTTCGTGTTCACGGTGAAACGAACAAGGCACGATCATGGATGATGAAACGTGAAGGCGTTGATGGGTTAACCCCTCAGCAAATTAAATCAAAATATGCATTACCTGAAATTCCTACTTATGCGTCCGAAGTACATGTGCCTAGTGGTACACGAGTTAGAACAGGAAAAGTAAATCCTGTTTTTGATGAAAATGGTAATGCTACACAGTATGAGTTACTGCAAAGATTACCTGAGTCCGTATTTAAAAATACAGTGAGGTTGGAAAAATGACGGAATTGAATTACAGCTTGAATAAAGGCATTTTAATGGTACAAGGTAGAGTAATTGAATTTCCTTATCCTGTAGTCCAATCTTTAGAATTTCAAGGGTTAATTTTAGTTAGGCTTGACCCTGCACTTGGAGTAACATTCAATCGCAATATTTTTGCCTTGGATGCCAATGGTGAAATAAAGTGGCAAATTACTGAAAGCCCACATGGTACAGAAGCCGACAAGCCATATACCTCCATATCTATTACAGAAAAAAGTCAACTAATAGTAGGGAATTGGAATGGTGTAGATTATGTTGTTTCTTTAAATGACGGTAGTATAATTCCGCAATCTTTTAATAAGTAGCCCGATAGGTTGAAACTTCAAGAATTAAAAAATGCGGTTCATGATCTTTATGTTTTTGACGAATATCTTAAACTCGGAAAGCATGGCAACGATGGCGAAATAAGCATTATAGAAGAAAATTCATCTTGGGTCGTATCAAGTTATCAAAGGGGTAATCGACAGGTTGATAAGGTTTTTAGTAGCGAAGAAGAGGCATGTGAATATGTCTATGTAATATTTAAAGATATGGAAGATAATAATTTCAATTACAAGGGGGAAAGAATAAAAATCCCTCATAAAACTCCAAGGGCTGGGCTAAAAATGATTCGATAGAAAAGACCAGGGTCAAAAAGACCAAAATAATAAAAAATAAGAATAATACGGAGAATAATACGGGACAGACCAGAAGGAATAATACGGAGGAATAATACGGAGGAATAATACGGAGGAATAATACGGAATAATACGGGACAGACCACGATTAATTTCACTTTTTCTGAATTAAGCTTAATTTTTCTTTTTCAGCGGATAGAAAAAAATCGACGTGATAGAATCTCATGACAGTTGAAAACATTCGCTATTAAATCCTAATTAATCATGGTCTGTCCCCGTGCGACAAAGCGAAGCTTGTCATTTCTGACAAGGTGAAAGTCCTTGGATGGGAAATCTAAGGATAGATTTCATAAGGTTTAACCAACCACCAGTATCGAGTGTTGCGTCTCCGGCGGAGCGTTGTTAGCGGTAACGACTGCAGCGAAGGCGAACAAAGGTCAGGCGAAGCGTACACAGCGCGGTAGGTTGGGTAGAGGAACGAAACCCAACAAAATACGTTGGTGAACGGTAGAAGCTGTAAGTTGGAATAGCAAAGTGTTTTCCGTCATTTGATTATATAGTTCGTAGGACGAAAAAGATCAGGGTCAGGTCTTTACTTTTGCAGCAAAATTAAAGACCTGACCCTAGCCGTCTTGGAGCGACTCAAAAAGCGAAAGCAGCTTCAGTTAATCCAGTGATAAAAGAAATCGATGATAAGGTATCGCCTATTCAGAGATGTCCTATTGCTGATGCTGATGCTGATGTTGGGGGTGAAGAGTACTCCAATCAGAGACCCCAAGTTTAGAAAGGACCTTGATGAAAAATGGTTTAAAGATACCGGTGAGCTTGATTGGCCTAAAAATGATGGGTTTATTGGAAATCCACAACGCCAAAGTCTAAAAGAACAGGAACTCCTCTTCCAGCATTGAAACCCTAAATTGAAGTGCTTACCAATATTTAGTTAAAACCCCGTTTTTACGGGGTTTTCTAGTTTTGGTATCTTCTAATTTATGCAAAGACCAGAAAGACCAGGGTCTTTATTATTGCAGCAAAAATAAAGACCTGACCATTACTTTAGATTCATGATGTTTTCATTCCTACATGATGAACAGAACGGCTTTCAGACTCATTTCATATTGGAGAAGGCTAAGGCTGGACTTTCAACTGCTAGTTGACTGTCATTCCAGTCATATCACTATACACTTTCAGTGCTTAGTAATGGAAATAGGGGACAGACTACGATTAATTCGGCCGCACACTTTTTAAAATTAGAAAGACATATCTCCAACTGGACGAGCGAATGTAAATCTGCCTGGCCCCATTATTAGCCCAAGGTTGGGTATGTTACTAACGCCTTTACACCAACCTACCAATGAACTATAAAGCCTACGGAGTTACAGCATCAACTGTTTTTGCAGCTGTATCACTTGCTTTTTCAACCGCATCAGTAATTTTAGTTGTTGCATCTTTAGTAGCTGATTGAACTGATTCTGCAATTTTATTGACAGTATTTTCAGTCGCATTAACAGCTTCACTTGTTTTTTTAACTGCATCCGCTTTTACATCTTTAGCAACTGGTTTTTCTGCAGCCGGCAATAAAATTTCAACTTTGGCCTTGTCACGTAATGTTTTCATGAAATCCATCATTTTTTGACGTTGTAACATCGGACGAAGTTGTTCTTTTACTGATTCAAAAGGAGGTGGTGTTTGTGCTCTGGAACCCTCTTTTAGTATAACGTGCCAGCCAAACTGAGTTTTGACAGGAGTAGTTGTATATTTTCCATCTTCCAAAGCAATTGCAGCTTCAGAGAAAGGCGGAACCATTCTGTCCGCAGTAAACCAACCTAAGTCACCACCTTTAGGACCGGAAGGACCCGTAGATTTGTTTTTTGCAAGTTCGATAAAATCAGCACCTGCGTTAAGCTCTTCGATAATCTTGTTAGCATCTTCTTCAGTTTTAACAAGAATATGGCGTGCTTTATATTCAGTTCCAGATACAGCAACTTTTTTCTTATACTCAGCTTCTAAATCGGTGTCTGTTATTGGGTTGGATTTTATAAAATTCTGCACTGCTTCCTGTGATAACAAAGAATTCCTGATAGTTGTAAGACGTTGAGTAAAGTCTGCTGATTTATCCAATTGTTTGTTTTCTGCATCCTGAATTAATAATTCTCTTTGGACTAATTCTTCAATTAATTTCTCTTTTGGAAAAGATTGGCCTTTACCGCGCTGAGCAACTTCACTTTCCAATGCGGTCAAAGAAGCTTTACTTATATATTGTCCATTAACAACAGCGATAGCATCTTCTTTAGATACTGTGACAGTAGGATTGCCACTATTTTTAGTATTTTCATCATTACATGCCGTTAACAATGTAGTACCGGCTATTAATATTAATGGAATAATTCTTTTTTTCATTACTAGAGTTCCTTATACATTTTCGGAGGGAGTTAATGCATTAATACCTAATGCGTGAATTTCTTTTTTCATTAAATCGCTAAGTGCTTGATAAATTAATTGATGGCGCTGTACCTGAGATTTGCCATCAAAAATTTCAGCAACGATTGTGACATTATAATGCCCACCACCACTCTGTGCGCCGGCATGGCCGGCATGTGCTGCACTGTCATCAATTATTTCAATTAAGTCAGGCTTAAGGGCATCATTAAGTTTTTGTTTTATAATTTCAGAAGTCATTGTGGAAATACTTGTTTAAAAGGTTTAACAGTAACACTGTCATATACACCAGCTGATACATAGGGATCAACATCAGCCCAGTCTTGAGCTGCTTTTAAACTGGAAAACTCAGCAATGACTAAACTGCCCGTAAATCCAGCTTCACCTGGATTATTAGTATCAATCGCAGGATGAGGTCCGGCGATAACGAGCCGCCCCTCATTTTGTAAATCTTGTAACCGTTTTAAATGATCTGGGCGAGCAGCGCGCCTTTTCTCTAGACTATTAGTAACATCTATACTAAGTATTGCATATAACATGATGATTATTCCTCTGTTTCTGGGATATGCTTATAAATTAATAGCATTTGAAAAATGATAAAAATAATCATAAGTCCTGGGACACCAAAAGTCTTAAAGGTTACCCAGTCATCAGTATTGTAATTCTGCATTACATAGATATTAATAAAACCAACACTAATAAAAAAAGCGGCCCACATCAAATTGAGTCTTTTCCATATGTTGGTGGGTAATTCAAGATTAGCTCCCATCATACGTTCTACAAAAGGTTTTTTACCAAAAAATTGACTTCCCAAGAAGGCAAGGCCAAATAACCATTCAATGATGGTTAATTTCCATTTAATAAATTGTTCATTTTGTAAATAAATCGTAGCGCCTCCCATCACTATAATCAATCCCAGTGTAATCCATTGCATGGGCTCCACTTTTTTAAATTTAAACCAGGTGTAACCAACTTGAATAATTGTAGCGACTATAATTACTGCAGTAGCCGTATATATATCATATATTTTATAAGTGATAAAAAATAAAATAATGGGAATGAATTCTAAGAGTTGTTTCATAATAAAGTTATCAATTAACAGAGGGTTCTAACGTGCAAGCTTTTAGGCAAATAAATCAATACCTGATATAAGTTCTGTACGTTGATTTTTCAAGGGCTGGATGTTTTCTTGAATATAGGCATTGAGTGCACGGGAATTTTGAGAATTTGTTGTTGATTTTTTTTGCTTTTCTAATTCAGCTGAAACTTGTTGTAAATCAGTCGTTTTGAAATCAACCATACTGGTTTTAGGCGATGGTAGGCTTAAAACCGGTTGAATTTGTATATTATCTTTAACTTTAGAATTATTGGCTAACTGTTGTGCTTCATCATTTCTGTTTTTAACGTTATGACTAATAGGCGTAAACGTAAGCGATGAACTATGAATTTCCATATTTCTAAAAAAAATACCAAATAATTTAATTATACACGAGTTGACAATGGTTTCTGCTAGAATGTTCAAATTTTTAGATATATTTATGAATACTACGAATCAAACTGAGTTAGAAGCTGCGGCATTTAGACGTTTACTTTCCCATTTACAAAAACATACTGAAGTACAAAATATAGATTTAATGATTCTTGCTGGTTTTTGTAGAAACTGTTTGGCTAAATGGTTGACTGCAGAAGCCATAGAGCACAGTGTAACACTTGATTACGAAGATGCTAGAGAACAAGTTTATGGTATGCCTTATGTTGAATGGAAACAACAATACCAACAAAAAGCAACTAAAGAACAACTGGCAGCCTATGAGAAAAAACAAAAAGATCAAACGGATTCATAGGTCAGGCAACTAGCAATAAATAATCTACCCAGATTGCGCAGGATTGTTATTTGTTTCTAGTTGCCTTAGTAATAGTTAAAGAAAAATTTGACAGGTTGCATACTGCAAATGTCTTTCTCAGGTAATTTTCAATCCGTATAAACATCTAAATACCATGAAAAACAACGTACCTTTAATAATTACTATTATAGTGAGTATTCTGATTACTGGTTGCTCAAGTTTTGGTAAAGGAATTACCGAAGCTATTCTTGAAAAGCAAAAAGCAGAAGATACCAGGGTATGTGAAATTTGGGGAGAAGATTTTAATGGCCTGAAACCCCATCTGGATAATAAATTAGGAAAAATGAAGGTACTAATGATTCATGGGGTAGGGGACCATAAACCAGGCTATTCAACTGAGTTTTTTGAAAAATTAGCCAAAGAACTGGAATTATCTGTTACCTCGAAAGCGTATAAAAACATCAAACTTTCAGCCCCGGAAAACCCTGAAAAACCATTAGGAAATTTACGAGTTAATCGCTATTTGAGTAAAGATAGGAGTAAAGAGTTGATTTTTTATGAATTAACCTGGTCTGAAATTACATCTAAAGAAAAAGAGGTATTAGCCTATGATAATTCGGGGGAATATTCGTTTCGTAGAGCAGAAGTGAACGATTTAATGAAACGGTTTTCTAATGATACAGGCCCTGATCCTATCATTTATTTAGGTGAGAGTAGAGAATCTATTCTGCAATCGTTTGCCCAGGCATTCTGCTGGATGACTTATGGTAACTGGGATGAACTACCACAAGTTAACAATGCAATATGCGAATTACCTGATATTTCTGCCATTATTAACGATAATTATGCGTTTGTATCACATAGTCTAGGTAGCAGAATAACAATTGATGGTATGCAACGCATAGCATCCAAACTAGAAAATAGAATTGAGTCAGGCGATTTATACTTATTTAATATTAAAGAAACATTAAAAGATAAGGAAATACCCATTTATATGATGTCCAATCAACTTCCTATACTGCAACTAGGAAGGAAATTACCGGAAGTCATTGGCCAAAAAGATTCGTATTGCAATGCTGATGGAAAAAACTATTCCCAGCGTATGGTGGCTAAAACACCAATTATTGCTTTCAGTGACCCCAATGATCTGTTGAGTTATGCAATACCACAAGGGTTTGTAGAAAAATATTTGGATTCGAGGTTATGTATAAATGTGACCAATATAAATATTAATATTGCCTATGTCTTCGATATTTTTGGATTGGGTAAGTTTGCGAATCCTATGGAAGCACATATCGGATATGACACAGATGACAGAGTTGTCAGTTTGATTGCAAAAGGGATTAAAGCCGAAAACAATGAGTTTATTAAAAATGGGCGTTGTCGCTGGATAGAAACTATAGATTAGGGAAGTGTTAATAAATAATTACCAAATATCATGAAGTAGTTTATTTCTGTATGAATTTTCTCAACAGGAGCATAGTTATTCTACGTGACGATTGAGAAAATCATACAGGGATAAAGGCAAGTGAGATTGGATGGTTATTTGTTTCCACTTCCCTTAAACTCAAGATTTCTCTCGTAGGTCGGACTGACAGCATTTGTGAAGTTAGCTCAGTATTAACGTCAAAATCGAGAATAAGTTGCGAAAGGATAATAGTTATTTTATAAAAAAAGGCAGAGGTTATCAGCTTATTCTTTCTAATTTAAAACTTTTAACTCATTTTCAGCTTCATTTCAGTTTCTGCTGGTAAATTTATCGCACTCAACAAAACTGGAAAACTAACATGAATATGAAAAACACTATAAAAGTTTGGGATTTACCACTAAGACTTTTTCACTGGATATTAGTCGCTGCCTTTGTGATTGCATATATTACAGAAGATGATTTTTTAACGCTACACGTTTGGGCGGGTTATGTCATAGCCGGCTTAATAGCATTCCGCCTTATCTGGGGATTTATAGGTGGGAAATATGCTCGATTTTCAAATTTTTTATGCCGTCCTAGTCTATCAATTGAATATTTAAAAAACTCACTTTTTAATAAATCTAAGCGATATATAGGTCATAATCCTGCAGGCTCTGTAATGATTATGTTTTTACTGCTTTGCTTGTTAATTACAACAGTTACAGGATTCGCTGTATATGGGGCGGAAGAAAATGCAGGCCCCCTGGCCTCGATAGGGATGCAATATGAAGAATTATGGGAAGAGATGCATGAGATATTTGCAAACACTACATTATTATTAGTCATATTACATATACTAGGGGTTGCTCTAGAAAGCTTTACCCATAAAGAAAATTTAGTGAAGGCCATGATAACGGGTAACAAGCGGAATCAAATAGATTCCAGTGAACAATCATGAGAAGATTTATTCAACTCTATATTAATTCCTTTGTTCTTTTCATTTTTTCCACACATTACATTTTGGCTGATACTGATTATAATCAAGCCAAAAAATTATTAGATGCTGGAGAGATTTTATCTTTAGAAAAAATACTGGCTAATATCTCAACTCAGTATCCTGGACGCGTTCTTGAGGTTGAGCTGGAAACTGAAGATCATATATCTTTATATGAAATTGAACTTATTGATAGTAAAGGTCAGGTGTGGGAATTGAAAGTAAATGCCAGAACGGGTGAAATAATCGATCGAGAGCAGGACGACTAACATGCGCATATTACTTGTTGAGGATGATAAAGACTTACAGCTACTATTGAAACAAGACCTGGAAAAATCAGGTTTTGCGGTGGATATTTCATCTGATGGGATAGAGGCTGAGTACTTGGGATTTGAAGGTATTTATGATTTGGCAATACTTGATCTAGGTCTTCCTCAACGAAATGGCATTGAAGTTTTAAAAAGCTGGCGATCAAAAGGAATAGCTTTACCCGTTCTGATCTTGACAGCAAGAGATGCCTGGTATGAAAAAGTCGATGGTTTTAAAGCAGGAGCCGATGATTATCTAGCCAAACCTTTTCATATTGAAGAATTATTGATGCGTATTAGAGCTTTATTACATCGAGTCAATAATCATTCCGCAGGTTTATTACAGGTCGGCGGATTTTCTTTAGATGAAGATAAACAAACGGTGACTACAAAAGAAAATATAACGCTTGAATTAACGGGAGTAGAGTTTAAATTACTCCGTTTCTTTTTAATACACCCAGAAAAAATATTGAGTAAATCAACACTAACCGAGCATATTTACGATGATTGTTCGGATAAAGATAGTAATGTTATTGAAGTCTATATTCGGCATTTACGCCGTAAACTGGGCAATTCAATTATTGAAACACGACGCGGACAAGGCTATATTTTTAAGGGTGAACAAGTGTGAGTTCAATACAGATAAGATTAAGCCTGGGGTTATTTGTCAGTCTGGTTTTTTCTTTTAGTTATTTATGGCAGACGACTAACGAGTCCATGCTGTCACTCTCTGAAAATTATGTAGTAGATCATTTAAAACATGATGCAGAAAGTATTCTGACAGCGATTAAAATTGATAGTACGAATAATATCACCTTAAATTCAAAGCAAATCGAACCTGTTTATTCAAGACCTTATTCAGGGCAATACTTTCAAATTATAGCAAATAATTCGATAATCAGATCACGTTCACTTTGGGATCAACAACTATTAATTCCAGAGGTTGGGGCAGGGGAGCAGAAAAGGATATATCTACAGGGGCCAGATAAACAGCCACTTATTGTGATAGTGCATGGATTTTATAAACAAGGTCTCAATTATACAATTGCTGTTGCTGAAGACTTGTCTCCAACGTTAGACAGTCAACAAGCCTTCCAATACCGTTATAGCTATACGGTGGGCATACTTCTATTTTTATTGATCGCTTGCCAATTTGTTCTTTTACGGCTTAACTTTCAACCCTTTAAAAACATCCAGAAACAAATAACACAATTGAGGCAGGGTGAGTTAGAACATCTTGATACCAAGGTACCTGAAGAAGCAAAAGACTTAGTCAAAGAGATTAATCATTTATTAACGGTGATAGAAAACCGATTACAACGTTCAAGAAACGCTTTGGGAGATTTGGCTCATTCATTAAAAATACCTCTGACTGTGATACAACACATTACAGAGAATGAAGCTCTAAAGAGTAAACCAGAAATTTGTCAAAGTTTGCAAAAACAGACAAACAATATGCAAGGTATTATGCAACGTGTATTAAAACAAGCTAGATTTTCAGGTGATGGTATAGCCATTTCGAAATTCAATGCGCGTAAAGAAGTACCCGATTTAATCAATGTATTACAAAGCATCTACCAAGACAAAGGAATATCAATCCAATTCACAATGAACGGACAAGATACTGTAGTAATAGATAGAGAAGATATGATGGAACTAATGGGTAATTTGCTCGATAATGCCTGTAAATGGGCAAAATCTAGCATTGGAATATCCATAAATAATATTCAGGACTTACATATTTTAATAGAAGACGATGGTCCTGGCATATCTGAACAAATAATGGCGCAATTATTAGAACGCGGTAAACGACTGGATGAAATGAAAGAAGGACACGGCCTTGGTTTGTCGATTGTTAATTATATGGTGCAACAACATGGTGGAGAACTTAAGTTATCACGTTCTAGTCGATTAGGTGGATTATCTGTAGAGATTAAGATATAAGATGAAAACCGAAGACAGATAAAAAATGAACCCATATGATTTAACATAATATACATTATGCGAAGTTATTATAATAGCCTGTTAGCAAAAAAATCGCCCTGCAACCGCGTTCCTGCTTGTATTTTATGTCGTTTTTTTACACTGACAACCTTTGTCATCTGATTTTGTCCGCTATACGGAAAAATGGGACTTTACGAATGCTATGAATGATTTTTGATGCTTGAATGGAATACGAACCTGATGATATATTTATATGAATACTAACAAAGCACAGGTCAAACTCAAAATGGGCTTTTCCGCAGTAGGTTTTCTTTTCTCGGACAGCCTCCTAGACTCAAGATTACTCCTGTTGGTCGAAATGACAACCTGTTTTAAGTTTGACCTGTGCTTAATTAATAGTCATATAAGCTTATAAAAAAATGCCACTAAAAAAGACAAAACTGCCCATCTTACTACTATTACTGTCTAATCTACTGGCATGTACACCGATGATTCATCCAGCAGGTACAGCGCTCACATCCGGTCAAATTTTAACTCATTACTACATTACACCTGATGGCACACAATTACCCTTAAAAATCTGGCAACCACCGAAACAAGAAATCAAATCTGTCATTATTGCCCTGCATGGTTTCAATGATTACAGCAATTTCTTTCAACAGCCAGGAAACTATTTTATTCAATACAATGCAATTTCATATGCCTATGACCAACGAGGTTTTGGAGAAAGCCCCAGACCTGGTTTATGGGCAGGCGTTGATACCTATATTGATGATTTAAAAAACTTTATACAACTAGTAAAAAACAAACACCCCAATACGCCCATTTATCTATTAGGCGAGAGTATGGGTGGAGCTATTATTATCACAGCGATGGCCCGGTCAGATCTGCTACCTGTTAATGGTATCATATTAGCGGCTCCTGCCATATGGGCAAGACAAACTATGCCCTGGTATCAGAATGCATTACTGTGGATTTTATCTCATACCGTCCCCTGGTTAAAAGTAACAGGCGATGGCCTTGAAATACAAGCTTCAGACAATATTGAAATGTTGAAAGCTCTGGGGCAAGATCCTCTAGTTATTAAAGAAACGCGTGTGGAAGCTATATATGGTCTGGTTAATTTAATGGATCAGGCATTATTCAGCGCCAATGCTATTACTGCTAATACATTACTGTTATATGGGGAAAAAGATGAAATTATTCCAAAGGAGCCCACTTATCAGTTTCTGCATCATTTTACTGAATCAGGAAAAAACAATCTTATGATTGCTTTTTATGTAAACGGTTACCACATGCTACTACGCGATCTTCAAGCCGCTGTATTATGGAATGATATTACTGCCTGGATTAATTCAGTTAGCGCTCCTCTTCCTTCTGGAGCGGACAAAAGAGCATTACTATTACTAGGAAAATAGCCTGTATTTACTTCTAAAAGATACAAACTTTAAGGCATTGAGTTGTTTCAAACTCAACAACTATCAGCTAAAGCTGGTGGGTTCGTATAATGGACTAAAGTCTGGATACGGGTCATAAGACCCTTTATGGCTACCTTTTAAAGTTATCATCACCTTTGGGCTCAAAGTAATATTACAAATAATTTTGGATCATTTCTTGGTGGTGGGTTAAAGTTGTAGTTTTACCAAATATACACTCATTAGTAACTGTCTTTTGGGGCACAGGTTTTAACCTTAATAGGGACGAATAAAGTGGAGTACGACATCTATTTCCAAGCCAGTTAATTGATCAAGGAAATATTTAGACATCAATCCATCAGAAAATTAGACCCACAATATAATATATGATATTTCTTATTTATCAATTATTTGAATTCACAAATACAAATTAATACTCTACTCAAAATAATAATTAATCTATACAGATAAATACTGGTTTTTTTAAAACACCGAATAAAAATACAAAACACTGTACCCAAGTACAATAGTAAAAAATTTATCCTGAATTTAAAATACGCCTAACGAATCACTCCCTCCTAACACAGGGAGAAAAATTTTTACGTGAGGATGATCATGAATTCTGGATTATTTGCCGAAGTCGCAACTCAGGATAGGAACCTATTAGGCTCTGCTATACATAAATTTGCTGGATGCAATTCACGGGATGAATTATTCAAGACAATGCAAATTACACTGGTACCTTTATTAAAGTTGGATGGTGTTTTTATCACTCGTTTTAACCAACAATCCGGTGAAACCCGTATAAGCGCAGAGCCAACTCTCCTCAAAAGCACTACAGCCAATCTGATCACACTGGTTAATCAGCTGGTCATTAATAATGACCCTATCAGATATTCAACACCTCCCGGTATGGTTATCTTTAATGAAGAGCTACAAGCCCCCAAAAAGGCGGTTAGTAATAATACACAATGGCTACACTATTTTAAGTCCATTGCTGGGGTTTATGACATGCCATCAGCCTCGATCGGATTATGGTTTTACCGAAAAAATGCTAATGCCGGCGCTTTCAATCAACGGGAAATTATTATACTCAAATACATGCAACCTATTATTATTCAGACTGTTAAGGCGATTATATTCCAGGAAGAAAGAATAACCTATAGTAATATTGCCGAACATTTCCTCTCCTCAAATACTCCCAAAGCCGTTATTAAAAGTGATTGTTCAGTACTAATTAGCAATAAAATTTTTAGCGATCAAATCAGTCAGCCTGAAAATACGGTACTTCCAATCCGCCTGCACAAACATATTTCGCATCTAATCAATGAGCAAAGCTTATTGCCAAAAAAAAGCACCTTTATTCCCAACCCCGTCTTCTTTCGGTTTAAACGTCGGCTTTATAAAATCAGCATATCCCCTGTTGAAAAAAGTGATCTATCGCAATACAGAACCTGGTTGTTATCACTACAGCGCACTTCTGATAACGCTTTACAATTATCCAGATCACTTCAGGATGCCAACATTACCCGACGTGAAACGGAAATTATTTTATGGATGCAAAAAGGCTTATCCTGTTCTGATGTTGCCACCAAACTGGATTTAAGTTACCACACAGCCAGAACTCATGTCAGAAACATATATAAAAAACTAAATATTTCTTCTTCCAGAGAACTGCTGGCTTTTGTCCATCAGCCAAGCTAGTAGTTAATAAATTTTCATAATGGAGAACAAACCCTACCCACTGGACTAAATACAGTCGCTAGGGTCACCCGAATTAACTATTGCTAAAATAGAATTGCTCTAATGTCCTTTTAAGACAGCTATAAAATCAGATTAAACAGGTCAAATTGGCCTAGTTATAACACCTCCACAATGGGGGAGGAATAGTAAATTTAGGCCACTCATCATAGGCGCTATTACGTTATACATTCTACCATTAATACCACATTTGAGGGATTTATACGTACCTAGGTACGTCATAAAATATCTGCCAGTTGAGATGAGAAAACAACTACTCAACTTATAGCGTCAATTTATTAGTTGCTTAACTCAAAATTTCTCAATTTTAAGTAACTGGTAATAATCTTTTTGAGAGGAAAAACTTATGAAAAATTTTAAACTAACGCCCCTGGCAGCATCGGGGATCATGGGATTATCGCTGGTAGCCTCTATGGCTTCAGCGGTACCGGTACCGGGTGGTAGCCTGGATCCCCTGTCTATTACTAAATTTACCCAGCCATTAATTATTCCACCGGAAATGCCGGCGACTAATGTGATCACTGATCCAGTCACTGGCGCTATTTTGCGTAAAGAATACCGAATCGGTGAACGTCAATTTGATCAGCAAATATTGCCTGCGGGCTTTCCAACCACTACAGTATGGAGCTATGGCCCGGCAGATTCACCCTGGGTAACCAGTGGCCAACCTGTTGGCTTTAACTATCCGGCCTATACCATCGAAGCATTAAGCTTTGTACCAACTCAGGTGACCTGGGTCAACCAGTTGACTGATGGTCCTAATGGCCCATTCTTACCTCACTTATTAACTGAAGCAGTGGATCAAACCCTGCATTGGGCTAACCCAGGCCAGGCACCTTGTGCTGATGGAACTTCACGTACAGACTGTAAAGGAACCACAGATGTACCTTATTACGGCCCTGTTCCTATGTCAACGCATGTCCATGGTGCGCATGTACAACCTGACAGTGATGGATACCCAGAATCCTGGTGGCTGCCAGATGCCAGCAACATCCCTGCCGGTTATGTAACACGGGGTAATAAATATTTACAAGCGCCTGGATCAGCAAATGTGCAAGGGGAAGCAAATTTTGTTTATCCTAACTCACAACGTGCTGCAACTAACTGGTACCACGATCACAGTTTAGGCATGACGCGTCAGAATGTCTATGCGGGTCCTGCCGGATTTTTTTTGATCCGTGATAAAACTGAACAAGGACAGCAATTACCTAGCCCTGCACCTAGCACTGCTCTAGACGCGCAGCTAGCGATTGACGCAACTTTGATTAATGCCAAGATTGCCAAAAAACAAGCTAAAATAGTCAAGCTACAGGCAAAATATCAAAAAACGGTATTAGCTGGAGAACCGGATGCTGAATTATTAATAAAAATTCCGGCTCTTGAAGCTCAAATTGCTGCTTTACAATTTCAGCTAGCCACACCTTACCGCGAAATTCCCATCGTAGTTCAGGATCGTTCTTTCAATGCGGATGGTTCTTTATTCTATCCAACGGATCGTGCTTTTTTTGAAGGCTTGGCAGCCTCTCAATTGCAACTACCATTCGATGGTCAAGGCAACGTTGCAGCAGGCCAGTTCCCCAATAATGTGAACGGTGAATTTCCTGGGTTTTTGTCTGACATTGCGCCAATCTGGAATCCTGAAGCCTTCTTTAATACCAACGTTGTTAACGGAAGAGTCTGGCCATTTCTGGATGTACAACCTGAGCGTTATCGCTTACGTCTACTCAATGGTGCTAATTCACGTTTCTATAACTTTAGCTTAAGAGTTGTGAATGCCGACGGTACATTGGGCGCTGAAGTGCCTTTCTACCAGATAGGCTCCGATGGCGGTTTATTACTAAACCCAGTTGAAGTACTTACTGGTTTTAAAACACCGGTATTAGGCGCTCTTCCTTTAATAAAAACAGCTGCTGATTCGCCTGATGAAGCATTATTGATGGCACCAGCTGAACGTGCTGACGTGATTGTCGATTTTACAGGTATGTTGCCTGGCACTAAAATCCGCATGATTAATACAGCACCAGATGCGCCATTTGGTGGTTTCCCTGATGTCCCTGCTGATTTTTCTACCACCGGTCAGGTCATGGAATTCCATGTTGGCATTCAAACCAACCAGGATCAAAGCGTACCAGTAACAGGATGGACAGTACAGGATAACCTACTGGCTGAATTCCCAGTTCTGACTTCAGTTTTAACCCGCCAGGTCTCTTTAAATGAAGAAGAGTCTTTAAACCTGTGTGTTGATACTGATGCATTCGGCGGCTGGCTGAGTGATGTCAATGGCGATGTCTCTGGATGGATGCCTTGTAACTTTGTGACTGCTGCCTCCTTTGTACCTTTTGCACCGAAAGCTGCACTGATCGGTACTCAAGTTGCTGCGCCTGGCACCATGGGTGTCGGTACGCCATTATTGTGGATGGATAACATGACTGAATTGCCGCAGTTAGGCACTACAGAAATGTGGGAAATCTTCAATAACACCGTGGATGCTCACCCTGTACATGAACATCTGGTTCAATACCAGATCATCAACCGTGAAGATCCTGTAACAGGTATTATTACTCCACCTGCTGCAACTGAAATGGGTTGGAAAGATACTGTTATTGCTTACCCAGGTCAGATTACGCGTATTATAGCGACCTATGACAGAGCAGGGTTGTACGTTTTCCATTGTCATATTCTGGAACATGAAGACAATGAAATGATGCGTCCATTCTGTGTTATTGATCCATTAAACCCGGATTGTAACGGCGCACCATAGCTCTTTTTTTAAATAAAGCTATACTAGACGGAGGGTCGCATCATGCGGCCCTCTTTTTTATTAACAATTAACCTAGAAAAATGTCCAACCGATAGTTCTAGGATTAAAAAGAAGGAATTATTATAATGAAAAAAACAGTTGGGATTATCCTGGCCAGCGCCTTGCTGAGTCTATATGGATGCAGCACTAATTCGGTCAAACCACAAACTATGGAAACTAATAGCGCCATGAGTAAAGCCACCGGTTTGATAGCCAAAGTCAATGGTGAGCCTATCACCGAAGCTGCGATCAAAAACTTGGAAATTGAAACGGCCATGTATAACCGACGATTGCAGGTTCCCAGAGACAAATTGATTGAAGAACTGGTGGACAGAGAACTGCTTTATCAGGAAGCTATAGAGCAAGGGTTCGATAAAAAACCTGCAGTTGCCGATCAAATCAAAGTGGCTTCACGATCTATCGTTTCCAAGTCCTATATGCGTACTTTAGTCAATAAACTTAACGTCACCCGTGCAGAAGTAAAGGCTGAATACCAACGCAGAATTGATAGTACCAATTTTACAGAGTTCCGCATCAGCCATATCCTGGTAGATAATGAAAAAGAAGCCCAGCAAATTATTAAGCAATTAACGCAGGGAGAAGACTTTCAGGAACTGGCGAAAAAGCGCTCTAAAGATGTGACCTCAAAAGTGGGTGGTGTATTAGGCTGGCGTGGAGCCAAGCAAATGGAGCCGGAAATGGCCACAGCAGTTAATCAGCTAAAAGCCGGAGATTTTACCAAAACACCTGTCAAAACAAGATATGGCTGGCATATTGTGTTAGTCGATGAAGTCCGTCAGTTGGATCCTCCCAGTTTCGATAAACAGGAACATTCTCTGACCTCGGTATTAAAACGTCAGAAACTCAAACAATATATTGAAAATCTTAAAGCAAAAAGCAATATAAAGTTTTTCAAACAGGCTACAGCTCCAGTACAGCCAAAAAAAGTAATGGCGACTGATCACTCTGGACATCAACATTAATATTTGTTGTATTTTGAGGTGAGAGAAAAAATGGAGCGAGTCATGTGCAATTATGTTGAGTGTTAAGCTGGGCTAATTGAAGCTATGGCCTGTAAACTACCCTATATAAAATGTAACTACTCAGCGTAATGAGGAATCTTGTGGTTCTGAGGCCTTATGTTGAGATTTAAGATTTCTCCCGCGGGTCGAAATGGCGGTAAAATCAATAGTTTTCCTGATTACCCATGAGCTTCCGCCATTTTGAAAAAAGTAACCACACAGCCCGTCATTCCTGCATTCTCTTAGCGGGAATCTATTTTTTTATGAATAGATCCCCGATAAAATACCTCGGGGATGACGGTGTGTAAGGTGTCACCGTTTTCTCATCTACAAGGCGGAGACTCATGGGTAATCAGAATTGTTTTTAAGAAATACGCTGAGTAGTTACGAAATGTTTACCTATGTTGGGGTGGGAGGTTTACTTTTAGGTATAGTGATCTTGTGTGCAAATTTATTTCTCGATATGTTTCAAGAAGAAGGGTAACTCTTAACATTTCTCACTTGCCTTTTTTTTCACCTCGATAAGCACATTTCTGTGCAACAAGATTTCTCGGCAATAGCTCCTCGACAACTGCTCCTGCGTTGTTCTACTACACACCATCCAAGATGTTATGGTTCCCCTACTACATGCCATCCATGGCATTATGCATTGCCCTATCTCCTGCATAAACCACATGGAAGTGGTGAATGCAGATATTGCAAGGAGCAATATATCTGTCCCTGCAGTCGTCCCGCTGGTCGAAATGACAAACCATTTGAAGTATGACCTATGCTTTGTTAATAGCCATATTAATTAATGTACTGACAACATATTATCCAATGCTTTTTTTGCCAGCATTGCCTCTTTTTTTTCAACTGAAATCTGATTCACCACATGTCCTGCAACTAAGTTTTCCAACACCCATGCTAGGTGTTGAGGATCAGTTCTAAACATGGTTGAACACATGCTCAAGGTTGATGACATAAAATGCACGTTTTTCCCCTGATCTTTACATTCTTCATGTAAACGATTGACCAGATTTAATTCTGTCGCGACCAACCAGCGTGTATTTGGTTCTGCTTCTTTAACCACTTTCAATATAGTTTCAGTCGAACCAATATAATCTGCTTTTTGGCACACTTCAAAACAGGCTTCAGGATGGGCTATGACTTTAGTTTCTGGATACTTTTTCTTAAATTCATCAATGTGTTCCGGCTGAAACACCTGATGTACAGAACAAAAGCCATTCCATAAAATAATCCTGGCCTGTTTAATCTGTTGTTCTGTTAACCCACCCATCGGTTTTCCAAATTCCCAAACTACAATCTGTTGCAACGGAATCCCCATCAAAAAACCAGTTGTTCTACCCAGATGCTGATCAGGAAAAAACAATATTTTTTCTCTTTTGGCAAAACTCCACTGCAATATTTTTTGTGCATTGGACGAGGTACAAACAATGCCCTCATGTTTACCACAAAAGGCTTTCAAATCAGCTGCCGAATTAATATAGGTAACGGGCGTTACTTCATTATCCGCATCTATAACTTGTGATAATTCATCCCAGCATTTTTGTACATTGGTTGCATTCGCCATATCGGCCATAGAACAACCTGCGGCTAAATCAGGCAATATTGCAATCTGTTCCGGGCGAGAAAGAATATCAGCGACCTCTGCCATAAAATGCACACCACAAAAAACAATATACTCAGCCTCTGATTCAGCGGCTTCTCGAGATAATTTGAGCGAATCACCGGTAATATCCGCATGTTTAAAGACTTCATTACGCTGGTAATGATGACCTAAAACAATACAGCGCTTTCCCAGCGTTTGTTTAGCTGCAACAATGCGGGCTTCGCATTCTTGGTCGTCTAGTAATGCGTAATCTTGAATGGGTAATGGTGTGGAAGTCATCAATAAGTGTTTCTATTTATTTTACAATTGGAAGTGAGGCTTCAGCCTCGTACAAGTTGGACGAAGCTGAAGCCTCACTTCCACAGTGTACATATTAATTTAATTCTGGAACGAGCTTCAATCCTAACAACAACTCAGCGATTAATCATCCTGCTGTGCATCTTCCTTACTGGCAGGCTGACGTAATTTAATGCCTAATTCACGTAATTGTGCATCATTAACAACTGCTGGCGCATCTATTAAAGGACACGCAGCGGTTTGTGTTTTAGGAAATGCAATCACATCTCTGATTGAGCTTGACCCTGTCATTAACATGACCAGTCTGTCCAGACCAAATGCGATACCGCCATGTGGAGGGCAGCCATATTTTAAAGCATCCAGCAAAAAGCCAAATTTTTCTCTGGCTTCTTGTTTACCGATACCCAGTATCTCAAATACTTGGGTTTGCATATCCGTACGGTTAATACGAATTGAACCACCGCCCAGTTCCGTGCCATTTAAAATCAAATCATAAGCACGTGACAATGCTTCCCCAGGATTAGCAACAAGTTCTTCCATAGTACAACTTGGTGCTGTAAACGGATGATGAATCGCATTCCAGCGTTGATTCTTATCATCCCAGTCAAACATAGGAAAATCAGTCAACCACAAAGGTTTCCACTCACCTTCCAGCAATCCTCGGTCTAGACCTATTTTAACCCTTAATGCACCAATTGCTTCGTTAACGATATTGGTTTTATCAGCACCGAAGAAAATTAAATCCCCGGTTTTGGCAGCCGTTTTGATCAATACACTTTCCCATACTTCAGCCGGTGCAAATTTAACAATGGGGGACTGCAACCCTTCCAGACCAGCATCTCGATCATTCACTTTAATGTAAGCTAAACCTCTTGCCCCATAAATGCTGACGTATTTGGTTAAACCATCGATTTCTTTGCGAGATAAATCTGAGCCATTTGGTATTTTTAAAGCAACTACCCGGCCATTTGGATCATTAGCAGGACCTGAGAATACTTTAAAATCGACATCTTTCATATCCTCTGCTATATCAACAAACTGTAACGGAATACGTAAATCTGGTTTATCAGAGCCATAGAGCCGCATAGCTTCTGCATAGGTCATGACTGGAAAATTTTCATCCAGCTCTACATTAATGACCTCAGCAAATAAATTACGGATCATCTGTTCCATAGTGTCCATGATTTCATCTTCATTCATGAACGATGTTTCAATATCTAACTGGGTAAATTCTGGTTGTCTGTCTGCACGTAAATCTTCATCGCGGAAACAACGAACAACCTGATAATACTTATCCATACCAGAAATCATCAACAACTGCTTGTATAGCTGGGGTGATTGAGGCAGAGCAAAAAAAGCATTTTCATGGGTACGGCTAGGAACAATATAATCCCGGGCACCTTCTGGTGTTGCTTTTGTCAGAATAGGCGTTTCAATTTCATAATATTCACGATCATCCAGAAAATTACGAAGATTCCGGGTGACTTCTCTACGTACTCGCATTTTCTGCTGCATTTCTGTGCGACGTAAGTCTATATATCGATAACGCAAACGCATTTCTTCGTTGACTTCTATGTCACTTTCGATAGGAAATGGCGGAGTTTCAGATTCGTTAAGCACTTCAATATGATTCACCAGCACTTCTATTTCACCCGTTTTCATTTTCGGGTTTACTGTGCCTTCCAGACGATCTCTAACCGTTCCTTTCACTCTTAAAACATACTCACTGCGCACGCTTTCTGCAATAGCAAAGGTTTCTGCTGATTCAGGATTAAAAACGACCTGCACTAAACCTTCGCGGTCTCTAAGATCAATAAAAATCACACCGCCATGATCTCGACGACGATGAACCCAGCCACATAATGCTACTGTTTCACCCAAATGTTGTTTTGTTACTTCTCCGCACTTGTGCGTACGCATATTTGTTCTCTACTTAGTAAGGAGCGAGGATTTAATACTACCGGTTTTTGACTTGTCTTTTGACTCCACAGAAGCACTAATAAAGTTACGTAACCTGTTATGCTCCTAATTTTATTAGCACCCCTGTGAAGACAAAATCCTGCGTCAAACTCCCGGAACTTATTTAATCCTTACTCCTAAGGGTTAAAATTAATAATAGTCCTATCCAGAAGGAGAGGATTTGGTGAGGGAAAATTACATAACCCTAAACCGCTGTTAAATTCGCATATACCTAGCGACTATTCATGCCTAATGTGGGTTGGACAATGAGCCTACCAACAAGTTTAACTAATGACTTCCGCAGCCACCGCCACCACAACAGTTACCACCACCTGTTTTTGTTGACGCTGTTTTAGATGCTTCAGGTGCATTTTTCTTTGCTCCACCTTTAAAATCTGTTTCGTACCAACCATTACCTTTTAGTCTAAATCCGGCAGCTGAAATCTTTTTCTTAAGCTCTGGCTCATTACATGCAGGACAGACTACTAAAGGATCGGCACTCATTTTTTGTATTGCTTCATGCTCGTTTCCACAAGCCTGACACTGATATTCATAGATAGGCACAGGACACTCCAAAAAAATAAAATATCTCTATAAATGAGGTCTCGAATTCATTTTTTCAAGAGCTTTCTATAGAATAAACAGTATATTCTAATAGAAAATCACAAAGACAATGGATAAATTAACTCTCATTCAGCCAGATGACTGGCATTTGCATGTTAGAAACGGTGCAATTCTTAAAATAGTTATCGCACATACGGCTCAACAATTTGCTCGTGCGATTATTATGCCTAACCTTAACCCTCCGGTTTTAACAGTTGACCAGGCCTTAGCTTACCGCTCAGAAATCATAAAGGCCACCCCTGTAGACTCTGGCTTTACTCCTTTAATGACGCTTTATCTAACCAACTCACTGACAGCAGATGAGGTTAAAAAAGCCGCTGAATCTAAATTTATTCATGCCATCAAACTATACCCTGCAGGCGCAACCACAAATTCTGAATCTGGCGTGAGTAATCTTAAAGGGATATACCCTATCCTAAAGATTATGGAACAAGTTGATCTCCCCTTGTTAATCCATGGAGAAGTTACCAATAACGATTGTGATATTTTTGATCGCGAAAAAGTATTTGTGGGTTCTAGTCTGAATGATATTGTTAAACATTTTCCAAATCTTCGCATTGTGCTAGAACATGTCACTACCAAAGAAGCCGTAGACTTTGTTTTATCAGCCTCTAACAAAGTTGCTGCAACTATTACTCCGCAACATTTAATGTTTAATCGAAATGCTATTTTAGCGGGTGGGATCCGCCCTCATCATTACTGCTTACCCATCATAAAACGGGAACACCACAGACAGGCACTTGTTGAAGCTGCAACCAGTGGAAATCCTAAATTTTTCTTAGGTACTGATAGTGCCCCTCATTTAACAAATGCTAAAGAAAACAGTTGCGGTTGTGCTGGTTGTTATAGTGCTTATGGAGCCATAGAACTTTATACAGCAGTTTTCGATCAAGTTGATGCTTTGGATAAACTGGAAGGCTTTGCCAGTTGCTATGGGCCTGATTTTTATCAATTGCCTAGAAACACTAAAACAATCACTCTGCAAAAGCAGTCCTGGACTGTTCCTTCTAGCTATCAAGTGGATAACGAAACAATTACCCCATTGAAAGCAAATGAAATATTAAACTGGAAGTTGATAAACTAATGTTCACTATAGCTGCGATGAAACGAGATAAAAAAACTAAATGCCTTAAAATTTGTTTTAATCACTGTGAATCCAATAGCTTGCACCATTATTTTAAGCCCAATTGATCTTTATAGATTGAGGTAATTTCATCTCACAAATGGGTGATTGGAAAAACTTTGGATACAATTAATATACAACATGTTAAGTACAAAGCAAGCGGTCAACTGAATGTTCCAGATACGAGGGCTTCTGGAGACTGTCAGCCCGTCTAGGACTGACAGTTAAGGTATATTAATGATTTGAAAGGTTAAATAAAAATTTCCCTCATCTGAATATTGATGTGCATACTCAGTCTTCCATGCCTAAATACATATTTATTTCTTCAACTGATGGCGTTACATCAATTATTTCACCATCACCACAGCTGGCAGGAAGCTCTGAAGTTCTAACAATTTTTACATAAGCGGAGTATGTATCAGTTACTCGTGTTTTTTCATCTCCAGTTCCATAAATACTATTTGCAGTACCTACCCAAGCAGTTTTATAGCCTTCTTTACAATATTGGACAGATGGAAAATGTATTTTGATTTTAGCTACACAACTTGCAGGATCAATTTTTGGAAAACCAGTTTTAAACTCAAGATTTTCATAATGATCATTATCTATTTTTCCATGCATCCATTTTAGAACACGTGCATCTTCTGTTTTTACTCCATGGCTATAAAAAGCGTCAACACTACCTTTAACCACTTTAGTCTTCTCAAAAATCCCACTTACCCGTTGTTTCACGCCCATAACTGCATTAGCACCGTAAATATTACCACTACGGTCATTAGTATAAGTTCCTGGTATGTTTTGCCCATTTGGTAATAATAACGAAACCCCTGTAGTAGGAAAATGCTCCCCAGCTGCATTTTTACAATCATGTGCAACATTAACATTTAAAAAAGCACGACTGCCATCTTTGTACTCTCTAGAGCTATCGCCTAAAGCGAACACATTATCTTGAGCAATATTAATATGTGCCATTACAACATTACTAGAAACCGCTAATACACAAGCTGCAGATAATTTTATTAATTGATTTTTAAGCATATTATTCCCATTTTAGTGAGTTATTAATCTAAATAAAGCTAATTTACATCTAAGTAAATAGCTGAACTATAAGGGCCTAATCAGTAAATCCATATTTACCTATAGCTACTCCATAGACCACATCAGCTATAAAGCAAATTCTGAGCCAACTTAAGAAAAATATTATTTCAAGTGTAAGACTTTGTTTATATAGAATCTCTACAAAACAACAACATATCACCCTATAATAAATACTGTGGGATATGCCGTATTATTGTGTTATTTCACACAATAAATCTCTTTGATAATCATAAATAAAATAGTTGAACACGGATTTTGTGGAAAATCTGAGTGAAGTTGAAAATTGCACCTGTATGTTCAACATTCAATTCATTCATGAGTTTCAAAGACAAAAAAATTAGCACGATTTTTTTAATTGCTTGTAACTTGGCGGAGAGCAAGGGATTCGAACCCTTGATACGTTACCGTATACACACTTTCCAGGCGTGCGCCTTCGACCGCTCGGCCAGCTCTCCTACTATTGGTCTCCAACGAACGTTGAAGAGCCGGCAATAATAATGCAATTTATGCTTTTTTGCAATGTATTTTAACTGACTATAGCTTCCAGTTCATCCCACCTCTGATAGGCTTGCTCTAAACTTTTTTCTGTTTCCTTTAGTTTTTCTAAAGCTACTTGGGTTTTGTCTTGCCCTTGCTTATAAAAACCAGGGTCACTTATTTTCTCAGTTAAAGTTTCCTGTTCCGCTTCAAGCTGATCAATTAAGTTTGGCAATTGATCAAGTTCTTTTTGCTCTTTATAACTCAGTTTTTTCTTATTAGTTGATTTTGGTTTTTCTTTTTTACCTGATTCCTCCAGCTTCTTACTGACTTCCTGCTTTTTTCGTTGTTCTGCTAATGCATACCATTCAGCGTATCCACCGATATATTCATTAACATTCCCGTCTTCTTCAAAAACAAAAACACTGGTAACTACATTATCTAAAAACGCACGATCATGACTTACCAATAATAAAGTACCTTTGTAATCCACCAGCTTTTCTTCCAGCATTTCCAGGGTTTCCAAATCCAGATCATTAGTTGGTTCATCCATGATGATCAGGTTTGCTGACTTGGTAAATAATCGAGCAAGTAATAAACGATTCTTTTCACCTCCCGATAAACTTTTTACGGGTGACCTTGCTCTTGCCGGTGTAAACAAAAAATCAGCCAGATATGACATTACATGCTTTTGAGCACCTGCAATTTCCAAAAACTCATTGCCATCAGCAACAGTATCTGCAACGGTTACTTCAGGATCGAGTTGCTCTCTTAGCTGATCAAAATAAGCTAATTGTATTTTAGTGCCCTGCTCTACTTCACCACTTGTAGGTTCAATTTGTTTTAATAATAACTTTAATAAGGTTGATTTACCTGCACCATTTGGCCCTAGAAGGCCAATTTTATCGCCTCTTTGAATCAGGGTTGAGAAGTTTTTTATGATTGGCTTTTTGTCATAACCAAAACTCACATTCGTTGCTTCAATGACTTTTTTACCCGATGCATCACCTTTGTCCAGGTTTAATTTGGTTGTACCCTGCACATTACGTCTTTGAGATCGTTCATCACGTAATCTTTTTAAAGCACGTACACGTCCTTCATTACGAGTTCGTCTTGCTTTAATACCTTGTCTGACCCATACCTCTTCTTTTGCCAGTTTTTTATCAAACTCTGCATTTTGATTGGCTTCGTCTTCTAATGCAGCCGCTTTACGTCGTAAATAATCCTGATAATTTCCGGGCCATGAAACTAAACTTCCTCTATCTAAATCCACGATACGGGTTGCCAGTTTTTGTAGAAATTCTCTGTCATGTGTAACAAACAAAACAGCGCCTTGAAATGCTAATACCTGCTCTTCCAGCCAGGCAATGCTTTCAAAATCCAGATGATTTGTCGGCTCATCTAACAACAAAACTTCAGGTTCAATAACCAGTGCTTGCGCTAAAGCAACTCTTCTTTTCCAACCACCGGATAAACTATTGATTTTTACATCTGCCGGTAAGTTCAATTTTGATAAGGTCGATTCTACACGTTGTTGAAAGTGCCAACCATTATGTGTTTCCAATCGATTCTGAAGAACGCCTAATTGCTTTAATGATTCTTCACCACCATCCATGGTTTCCAATAAATGATGATATTGGGAAATCCAATCACCTAATTCACCTAAACCACTAGCAACTGCATCATAAATTGTTGCTTCATTATCCAGATCTGGCATTTGCTCCAGCCAGGCCAGTTTTAATTCGGGCTCACGCCACACTTCCCCGTTATCTGCATGCACATTGCCTGCAATAATTTTCATCAATGTCGATTTACCTTCGCCATTTCGACCTAACAGACCAACTCTTTCTCCTGGATCCAATTGAAAGTCAGCATTCTTTAATAAAGCGTGAGTTCCATATGCAATGGATACATTATTTAATCGGATTAAAGGCATGTTTCTGTAAATATCTTCTCAGTAAATCCAGTGCTCGTATAGCTGCCTGGTTTTGTTTTCGTTTTATGGGACCTACTACTGCTATAGTATTCTGATAAATCCCGTGGGGGGTTTGTAATACATTATACAGAACAATGCTTTTTTCTTTAGCCTGTAATTGTTCTTTATCTCCCAGATACAACTGCACCAGGATTAAATCAGCAGTCAAGGTAAGTTTTAGTTGCTTAGCTATGGCTATTGCTACTTGTGCTAGATCATCCTGCCGTGTAATACCTAACTGTGCAATGTATGGTTCTATAGATTGTTTATAACTTGAGTCCTGCAACCACTCTTGCCCAATACATTTAGCAGATATTAAGCCTTGAGTTACTGTTTCTAGAACTGATAGCGAATATTGTTTTTCCGCCATTAATTGAGCAATCACACTCACCAAATCAATCGATGGTTTATTGGATTCTTCAACCGCAAAAACCTCATCACCAATCTTTTTAACAAGTTGATTAACACAACTGTTAATTTCAGAATCCGCTGTGTCCGCAGAGAAAAGTAACTTGGTTTGCACATCATCTGGCGCAGCCCGGAAACTGAGCTGTACCCTTTCGGGTAAAGAAAACTCATTTAGTTTCTGTTGTAAGTCTGATTCACCAATTCCTATTGATTTAATGGTAACAAGTTTATCTACCTGTAAAACAAACCTTCTTTCTAACTCTACTTGTATCTGCTCTATAAACATATGTCGCATTTCTGTCGGTACTCCCGGCACAAATACAAACCAACAGCGTTTGTGTTGTATTGCAAACCCAGGCGCTGTACCCCAGGCGTTATCAATACGGATAGCCCCCCGTGGAAAACAAGCTTGTTTCCGGTTGGTATCCGCCATCTCACGGTTGCGAGCTATAAAATAACGCTCTATCTGGGCCAATGCAACTGAGTCTAACTGTAATGGACATGCAAATGCCTGCGAAACTGCTTCAGCAGTTAAATCATCTACCGTAGGACCCAGCCCTCCAGTACATATACAAAAATCAGCTCGATTTGAAATTTCTGTTAACAAATCACTCAAGTCCTGTAACTTATCACCCACTGCTGTATGTCTGCTAATTACAAACCCCATCTGCACCAGCTTTTGAGATAACCAGGCAGCATTAGTATCGGCTACTTGCCCTGTGATAACTTCTTCTCCCTGGGAGAATATTTCAGCTATAGGATGATTCATAAAATGCTATACCAAAAAGGTAACGTTAAAATACTAAATAGAGTAGTAACCGTTACCGCCATAGCATAGAGTGAACTATCCAGTTTATAACGGTCACAGAAAACTATTCCTAACACCATACTGGGCATTGCCATATCTATCACAGCTGCCGCTTTAAATTCTTCATTCATAGTCAAATAAGTTACCATTTCTATTACAATCAAAGGCATCAAAAATAATTTAATTAAGATGACTGGAATGATGTATGGCACGTTTTTTAATCTAATTGCATCCCAGCTTAATGCCAGCCCAAGAGAAAACAACATTAACGGTACAACTGCCGAAGATAATTTCTGCAATGTACCTTCTAACCACAAAGGTACTGAAATATCATTAAGATTCAAAACAACAGCAACAAATGCAACCCAAAAAGGCGGTGTATTTAAAAAAGCCAACATCGACCTATGCTCTCCTTCATCCTCTCCGTAATACCGTGAAATCATAATCCCAACGGTAAAAACTAAAGGTGCCGCTGCAAACAAATCTATTTGTATTGCCACAGACCGCGCCCAGCTGCCAAAGGTTTGTTCTAATACAGGTAATCCTAGATAGGTCACATTAGGAAAAGAAGCCGCTAGTAGTACAGCGCCCATTTGAGGTTTATCAAATTTCAACATATGGGCAATCAGCCAGATAATCAAAAGGGATAATAAAATCCCACCAACCCCCAGCAATGAGAATTCAAAAGAATGTAAGCCGATATCTGCTTTCCACAAAACGTCCAGAATCAGTGCAGGAAGAAAAACAAAATAAACGACTGTGGTCAAGACCTGCCTGGTTTGCCCTACCGATAAACCTGCTGGACACATAACGCTCCATCCTGCTCCACAGGCCATTATCAATATCATTTGTATCAGTGTTAAAGTCATGTTTTTTTTGTTTACCGATATTTTATTTTAACATTCACTCATAGAGAGTTCTGGTAATATAACGTTAAACCAAAGAAAACCAATTAAATTTGTTACTTATTTCAGTGTTTTTCATGAATATAATATTGTGACAGTTATTTTGACCCGCGAGACGTCTGCATGGACAGATATTGTGCTCCTTGCAATATTTGCATTCACCACCTCTCTGTGGTTTACACAGGAGGTAGAGCAATGCATAATGCCTTGGTAGCTATGTCGTAGGGTAATGCAGCTATTACCGAGGAGCAGTGTGCAGGGAAATCTTAAAAAACTGTATTTATACTCAAAGACTTTAATTTTACTTCGTCAGATTATAAATGTAGGGTGGGTTGCACTCACCCAACATTTTTTATCCTTCCATTGCCGAAATGGTGCGTACAACGCACCCTACGAGGATACTTTTGTAAAGTATGCATTCAAATGTGACAAAGTAGAATTAAGATCCCTCGTTTCACTCGGGATAACAACTGACTGTGAATAGTTACCTACATTTTAACTCATTTGGATACTTAATTACATGACTGAAACCTTTATATCAACCAAACCTATTCCTGTTCGCGAACGATTAATTATGGCGTTGGATGTCCCCAGCATTCCAGAAGCTCAAGCTTTGGTTGAAGAGTTAGGCGATTCAGTTATTTTTTATAAAGTCGGCATGGAACTCTTTATGTCTGGCGATTATTTTGGTTTTATCGAATGGTTAAAAGCCAGGGATAAAAAAGTTTTTGTTGATTTAAAATTTTTTGATATTTCCGCCACTGTTGGTCGCGCCATTAAAGCGCTCAGTAGCAAAGGTGTAGATTTAGCGACTATTCATGGCAATGATGCCATTATGGAAGCTGCAGCAGCAAACAAAGGTGATTTAAAAGTATTAGCTGTAACGGCATTAACCAGTCTTGATCGTGGCGATCTAGATGACCTTGGGTTTAAATGCGATGTACGTGATTTAGTTTTATCACGCGCTAAACGTGCTCTGAAAATTGGCTGTGATGGTATTGTTTCTTCTGGGCTTGAGGTGTCCATGTTACGGGAGGAACTGGATCACCACCTATTAGTGATTACTCCAGGCATACGCCCTGTGGATAACCGTGTTGATGATGACCAAAAACGCGTAGTAAGTGTGGAGCAAGCTTTTCAGAATGGAGCTGACTATATTGTAGTTGGCCGTCCTATACGTGATGCGGATAATCGTAAGAAAATGGCAGAGAAAATTCAGGGACAGATTTTGTCTCAGTTTTAAAAAAGCGCGGTTTTATCCGCGCTTTTTTATTTTTAGCTTTAACAGCCTCTACCAGTTATAACTTAAAGTGGCATAGATGTTCCGGCCCGGCATCGCAACACGACCATTATCCCGATTAAAGTTTGTATAACCACCTAAATGATCAAAATGCTTGCTATCCAATACATTTTCAATACCCGTACCAATCACAACACCATGATATGGCTCATACTTGCCGCGCAAATTCAACAGCATATAACCTTTAGTTTTCAACTCATCAACATTTGCAGTTGGATCCCCATAACCAATCACATCCCCTTGATCAGCATAAAAAACACCTTCAATTGCACCCATCCAGCCTGACTGTTCATAAGTTAACTGAGTACGCCCATTCAGCGGTGCCATACGATATAAATCATCATCTCCCGTTGGCGAGTTAACCCTCATACCACGCACATAATTTAACCCGGCATCTAAACGCCAATTATCATTAATGGTATAACCTGCTTCCAAATCAACACCAAATAATTGTGCCTGGATATTACTAAACTCAAGAATATTTTTTTGGCCTGAGGCAACAGTTCTTGCAATCGCTGTGGTAGTTCTGTCCCCTTGAATATAATTATCAACATAATGGTAGAAAAAATGAGGCGCAACATAAGCATCCTCATTATGCCAATCAAAAGCCAAATCAAATTGATAAGCGGTTTCATGCTCCAGCCCTAAATCACTGACATAAACATTCCCATCCGCCAAACCGCCAACAGCTGATGAATTTGTCCATAAATACAATTCCTGATAGGAAGGCGCTCTATTTTTTCGGCCAAACCCGACTTCAACATCTAACTCGGATGAAACCGTATAGCGTAAAACAGCAGCCAAATCAACATCATTGAAATTTCGACTGCGATCCGCAGCATTAAAAGCGACTGCATCAGCATTAGTAGCCGTATTCGTCATTCCATTCATTTGCGTAGACGCCTCACCTGTATTCATCCAGGTGTGAACATATCTCGCACCTAACTCTAAGCTGATATCTTCAGCAATGTCTCCAGTCCATTCTGTAAACAGACTATAACGGTCGCGTTCGGTGTCATTAAAAAAGTTAATATTCACTACAGCTCCACCACCAGGACCGCCATCTGTTAAACTGGTACCTGTTCGGGTGATATTGGCATCATGATTTGATTGATCACCATTGATACCCACGGTAAGATCACCACTTAAGAAAGGCATGGAGATGGCTAGATCGATTCCACCTGCTTCAACTCTAGTACGGTTAGTTATTAAATCCCTGTCCGTTGAACCCCCATTGCGCATCAGACCATTACTCATCAAATGACGCATCTTTTCATAAAAGATATTGGTTTTCAATTTATATCCATTATCTAGATCCCAGCTGTAATTGGCATCATATAATCCACCTCTTACATAGACGATATCCATAGGCAATGCTGGGGTACCGGTATGTCCGGTATTATTATTACTATAATTAATACCAAACTCATGACCGTCACGCTGATAACCGTATCCAGCTGTAAATGCTTCACGATCATAGCGCGTATTTTCTTGTTGCTGATTGTTTCTTATTTTGTAATCCCGACCTTGTTCTTTACTTCCACTCAAATATAACTTATTGTTTTTATTAGCCACTGCCCCTAAAAGTGTACCGAAATGCCCATCCTCTACTGAGCTATACCCCATAGATGCGGTGCCACTGGTTTCTATACCATCACCCTCGGCAAATTGACCTTTTTTAGACTTTGCATGCATAGATCCGCCAATCGTTTCAATTCCACTACTGACGGGTGAAATACCTCTGTGTACTGTTAATTCACCCGTTAAAGGTGCCGGAATATGGCTTAATGGAGGATCCATACTATTGGGTCCCACTTCTTTCATATTAGCGCCATCAATAGAGACATTAATCCGATTACCATACATACCTCGATATGAAGCAATCCCGGTTAAAGGTCCATTCCGGTTAACATTCGCACCCGGTACGCGCTTTAATAATGAAGCAGTATCTTTCAGTCCTGACGAATCAGGCGCTGTACCAAAAGTACCTGCACGCATTGCACTGCCTTCAACAATAATGGTGGGCAGCTGCTCATGATCAGCTACAGCCTGTAGTGGAATCGCTAGTGCAGTGGCAATAGCTAAACTAATTTTTGTTTTCAATTTCACCCTCTTTTATTTTAAATTAATATCTTAACTATAACAATATAAGCATATTCTATTCCAATATAATTTGTTATTTATTAACAATGGCTTACATACATGCAATAAACAATACCAATTAAACTATGTTATATAACTTATTTAATACAGGTTATTTGCCTCACCCAATAGCTTTAATATTGTCTGACAGCACACTTTTTATTTCTATATTCAGCCCACTATGATACTGTTCACATCCTATGGAATTTCATTACACTTTTAACGCATCCTATTTTGCCGCCTTTGCCATGGGTTTGTTCAGCAGTCTACATTGCATTGGCATGTGTGGTTCTATAATAGGAACGCTCACATTAAGCCTGAAACCGGAAATTAGAAATAATAAATCCAACTTATTTCCTTACGTGCTTAATTACAATCTGGGGCGTATCTTTAGCTATACAGTGGCAGGTTTGTTAGTCGGAATAGCACAAGCAGTACTAACCCTTCCTTTAGGTCTTGAGCAAGGATATGTGTATAGAGGCTTGCAACTGTTATCCGCTGCTGTAATGATTGGGGCTGGTTTTTATATTGCGGGCTGGTTTCCGCGTTTTGCCTATATTGAGAAAGCGGGTTCGAAACTATGGAAACAATTAGAACCCTTCGGACGCAAACTTATTCCTGTTACCACCCGTACTCAGGCGTTTTTATTTGGCATGGTCTGGGGTTGGTTACCCTGTGGCCTTGTCTATGCCGCGCTAGCTCTGGCTGCAACAACCGGAGATGTTTCAAGAAGCGCACTCACTATGCTTGCATTTGGATTAGGGACTTTACCTTCGGTGTTAGGCGTTGGTATAATGACAAATGTTTTAACCAAGTTATCCAGGATGCAACGCTTCAAACAAGCCATTGGATTACTCTTGGTGCTGGTAGCTTTATTTGCCGTTTTTCCAGGGCTGAACCCAGAGTCTAATGAGACTACAGCATACTCAACACTCAAAGCATTTGATTTAACAGAGATTTTACCATGAGCAATTTTAATTCAAATATAGGCCAGTCCCCTGCTTTTGAATCTCTCATTCGTAGTGCAAGAATGGTTGCCAGTACAGATGTTACTGTTCTTATTAAAGGTGAAACAGGAACAGGCAAAGAAATGTTAGCAACTGCTATCCAACAAGATAGTGCTCGTGCAGATAAACCTTTTATCACATTAAACTGTGCAGCTTTACCTGAAGGACTGGTTGAATCTGAATTATTCGGTCACAAAAAAGGCGCATTTACGGGTGCTGTTGCTAATAAACAAGGTTTATTTCAAGCAGCAAACGGTGGCACTTTATTTTTAGATGAAATCAACTCGTTACCCATTTCTATACAGACAAAACTTTTACGTTTTTTAGAGTCAGGAGAGTGTTTAGCAGTAGGTGAAACAAAGCCTAGTATAATGGATGTACGCATTATTGCAGCTACTAATGCTGACTTAAATAAACAAATTGTAGCGGGTGAATTCCGTCAGGATTTATACTTCCGCTTAAACGTGGTACCTTTAGAACTTCCTTCATTAAAACAACGTACTGAAGATATCGAAACATTGATTAAACACTTTATTGCTCAATGTTCTGCCAAACATTCAATTGATCCCCCTAAATTTAACAGGCAAGCTCTCAAAGCTCTTCGCAGTTATCATTGGCCCGGTAATATTCGTGAATTACGAAACTTGTGCGAGCGCCTGAGTATTCTTCTGGCAGGCCAAACCATTGATCCGGAAAACCTGCCTCACGAATTTAATAGCTGTATTTCTGCACCTACAGATTCAGCTTTTATTTTGCCAGAACAGGGCTTGCAATTAGACGATCTGGAAGCAGATCTGATTCATCAGGCATTGGTTAGAACTAATGGTAACCGTAGCAAATCTGCACGTTTACTTGGCATTTCCAGAGACACATTGCTTTACCGCATTCAGAAACATGGTTTAGCTACTCACTAGGAGGCTGTCCGAGAATAGAACCGTAGCGAGGGAAAGGCCTTTGAGTCATATTTTTCGTTCATTTGAGGCGAATAATGGGGTATTTAACAAAAATGAACGGAGAATCTGGCCAAAATAGCTTTTCCGCAGTAGGTTATTCTATTCTCGGACGCCTCCTAGTCGTTGTGACACATTTCTAGAATCTACCACAACACACAAAAATTACATACACCTGATCCATTGCACAGTGAGATTGTCACCTTTTCCCTGCGCGCGAAAATGCATCATTTTTGCTGCTTTTTTTAATTCATTAATGCCACTATCCGGGGCAGCTAACTGCAATAAATCTTTCTCTTTTATAAACTCCCAAAAACCATCTGTACACAGTATAAACGTTTCTCCTTTTTCTATAGCAGGATATATATTGATTTCTGCAGCCGTATTTTTCAGTATATTAATACTCCGGGTCAATTGATTTTGCTCAGGATGTAAACCCATATCTGTTTCCGTAATACTCCCTTCATCCAGTTGTTTTTGTATTAGGGAATGATCTTTAGTCCTCCACAACACTTTCTTTGCATTCAACCTATATATCCGGGAGTCTCCACAATGCGCTGTAGCTGCAATATTATGGTCCAGATATAAAACGACACAAGTAGTATGAGAATCGACTGCTTTAGCATCCCCAGCAAAAAGTTTCTCCATTTCTTTTATCGCTGCAGTCACCCATTCAGCCAATACCTCTTTAGCATTATCCCCTGAATTATATAATAACTTTTGATAAACAGACGCCTGTTTAAATATTCCCTGACAAAAATATTGAGACGCTTTTTCCCCGGCATGGTGTCCACCCAAACCATCAGCTACAACAAACAGCGCATAATCATCACTGACAAATTGTGCCAGACAATCCTGATTCATCTCCCTGTCACCGACCGAAGTTAATTGAAAAACCTCTAATTCATTACGCATAACCAGTCACCCCAAATACCTTGCATTTTTCATCAATTCTTTTAAGTCCCTGACTGTCTGATTCAACCCTGATAAAACAGCTTGTGCAATAATTGAATGACCTATATTTAACTCTACAATCTGAGGGATTCTACAAATATCCTCAACATTATGAAAATTCAAACCATGCCCTGCATTTACTTGCAAATCCTTACTATGAGCATATTCTGCAGCTTGTTGAATCCGAGACAACTGTTGTCGTTGCTGGTCAGCATTTTCTGCATCAGCATAACACCCCGTATGCAGCTCAATAACGGGTGCACCCGCATTGAAGGCTGCATCAATTTGCTTAGCTTCTGGATCAATAAATAATGAAACCTCAATCCCTGTTCCAGCCAATGTTTGACATACTTTTTTCATTCGCTCTGGACTTGCAGCCACGTCCAGACCGCCCTCTGTGGTTAATTCTGCTCGTTTTTCCGGAACCAGGCAACAAGCCGCTGGCTTAACATCTAAGGCAATAGCAATCATTTCATCAGTGACAGCCATCTCTAGATTTAACCGTGTATGGATAACATCTTTTAATAAATAAATGTCTCTGTCTTGAATGTGTCGACGATCTTCCCTTAAATGAGCGGTTATCCCATCAGCTCCAGCTTGTTCAACAATCAAGGCAGCTTGAACAGGGTCAGGATATTTTGTTCCCCTGGCTTGCCGCAAGGTTGCAATATGATCAATATTGACACCTAGTAAAATCTTTTGTTCTTTCATAGTTGTTTAATAATTTTTGCTAACACCACCCGACTTTTGAGTTCTTTGCCCTGTAATTGAAAGTCAATCACTCGTCTCATTAAATTTTTAGCCTCATACAAAGCTTGTTGATTCAAACTTTCTCTTGCCTCTAAAGCAAACAAAGTTGCTCCACAAATATAACCGTCTGCACTTTCTGTCATTCCTGATTCGTCACTAAAACGATACTTTTTAAATGACTCAACCAAAGTATTTGTATCCACATTCAGAGTTAACTGAATCCCATAACCTACCTGCTCTATTAAATTCAGCTCAAAAAATCTTAATATTTGTTCAATGTCTACCGAATTTGCTAACAGACAGAGGCACTGTTCATATTCTTCATACACTTCTGGATGGGGGTCATTTTTATGTAAAAAACAAATAATTAGCTCATTGACATAAAAACCACAATACAATGAAATCCCTTTGAGTGTGGTGAGAGTTGAATTTAACTCCACATGAGTTAATATTTTTAACTCACTACGTCCAACATATGAAAGCTTTAAAGCAGTAAAGGCCAGAAGCAATCCGGCAGTTTTGGATTTTTTCTTTCTAACCCCTTTGGCTAAAATGGAGACAATACCAAAATCATGCGTTAAAACGTCTAAAATTAAACTGGTTTCACGATATTTTCTGTGCTGTAAAATAAAAGCAGGTTGTAAAAGAATTGCTGAATCATTCATCTTGGAAGGATTAGTTATTGCAGATGCCTAAGTTTATTCGGCATCCATAAAACCAAGACTATGCAGTGCACGCTCACTATTTGACCAGCCTTTCTTTACTTTCACCCAAAGCTGTAAATATACTTTTTGATCAATTAATTTTTCAATATCAATCCTGGCATCAGAACCCACTTTTTTAAGCATTTCTCCTTGCTTACCTATGACTATGTTTTTTTGGCTATTGCGTTCAACCCAGATAATCGCATAAATCTTGGTGATTTTTTGCTTTTCTTCATAACGCTCTATTTCTACGGTCATGGAATAAGGAAGTTCATCCCCCAATCTTCTGGTCAATTTCTCTCTAACAATCTCTGCAGCCAAAAAACGTTCGGGCCGATCTGTAATTTGATCTGCCGGATAAATAAGATCACTTTCAGGTAATAAGTGCAATAAGCAAGCTTCCAGTTTATCCAAATTAATACTTTTTAAAGCTGAAATAGGGAGCATTTCCTGAAAAGGGAAACGTTTTTTTGCCTCAGAAAAAAAGCTTAAAATAGTCTCTTTATCTTTTACTTTATCAACTTTGTTTGCGGCCAAAACAACGGGGAGCCCTGCTCGCTCAAGTTTTTTAAAAATTACTTCATCATATTCATGCCAGGACAAGCCATCTATCAACCAAACAACAACATCCACGCCTAGCATGGTGGTATCAGCTGTCTTGTTCAAATAACGATTTAATGCTTTTTTTTCAACCTGATGCATACCAGGTGTGTCCATATAAATAATTTGACCCGCTGCTGTGGTATTTATACCTAAAATCCGATGTCGGGTAGTCTGTGGCTTTCTTGATGTGATACTTATTTTCTGTCCTAACATATGATTCATTAATGTTGATTTCCCAACATTAGGACGGCCAATTAACGCAACGTAACCACAATTCATTTCTTTTGTTTTTTGATTAATTTCAACAATTTTCCCGCCGCTGACTGTTCAGCTCTTTTTCTGGAAATACCCACACCAATACAAGGCTCTATACCTGGTAGCACTGTTGAGCATTTAACATTAAATGTTTGCTCATGAGCTGCACCGGTCATATTTACAAGGTCATATATTGGCAATTGAACTTTTCTCGCCTGCATTAACTCTTGTAATTGAGTTTTTGAATCTTTTTGAGATGTTTCCAAGTCTAGTCTAGCCAGCTTGCTATCAAATAATTTCAATATCCATTCCTGACAAGCTTGTATGCCCTGATCTTTCAACAATGCACCCATAATTGCTTCTAATGCATCCGATAAAATAGAATCTCGCCTATATCCTCCACTTTTTAATTCTCCAGACCCAAGAATTAAATAATCACCTATATTATGTACTCTCGCTAATTCTGCCAAAGAACTTTGATTAACAAGACTCGCCCTTAGTCGACTTAATTCACCTTCGCTGGCCCGTGGAAATTGTTGAAAAAGCTTATCCGCTATCACAAATCCCAGCACGGAATCCCCAAGATATTCCAGTCTTTCATTATTCTTTGCACCGATGCTTCGATGAGTTAACGCCAAGATAAAAAGCTGTGGCTGATCAAAAGCCAACCCCATATTTTTTTCAAGCACTTCAGGCTTTCTAATCACTACTGCTCACCCACCTCAAAAAAATCATGAAACTGAACTAGCACACTTAAATTACCTATAAGTTTTTCTACTCTTTCATATTCAACATCGACTTTTACATAACCATCACTCATGGTAATAGTAATATCATCCCGATTCACTTTTTCTACATAATTCATGCTAAAACGTTTATCTAGACTAGATAGAATTTCACGTTTACTCAAAGTTTCCACATCCACCATATTTTCCACTGCTGACAGCGCGTTAACCACTTTGCTGTGATTCATATAAATAGGCGCAATCTTTAACGTCAATAGCACAAAAAAAGCAATCAAGCCTAAAATTAAAAGAATCGAAATCAGTGTTAAACCATATTGTCGTTTTGATGAATAAGTCATAATCTCTCCAGAGTAATTATTAATACTATTCTGTTAAGTCTAGACTATTTCAAAATTGTTCCAATCCGATCAAATCCAATTCCCGTATGTTGCCAATCCCAATTCATCCAGATAAAAAAAGCTTTCCCTACCAGATTCGCTTCAGGCACTGTCCCCCAATAACGGCTATCATTACTATTATCTCGATTATCGCCCATCACAAAGTAATGACCTTCAGGGACAATAAAAACGCCTTCTACAGATGGCATACCAGGTTTGATTAAGATACTGTGTTCTCTGCCTATAAGATCTTCAATCACGTGTTCGGTACCTGTCATGCTAACACCCTGCCCCACACCTTGATAACGACCCAGTGAAACTTGTTTGGCAGGTTCACCATTAATAAGTAATTTTTTATTGTAATATGTCACTCTATCGCCAGGTAAACCGATCACTCTTTTTATATAATCGACAGAAGGCTGTTTTGGATATCGAAAAACGACAACATCCCCTCTTTGAGGCTCATTCATTTCAACTATCTTAGTGTACAATACTGGCAAACGAATACCATAAGTAAATTTATTAACCAGAATAAAATCGCCAATTAATAAAGTTGGCATCATCGAGCCGGAAGGAATACGAAAGGGTTCTGCAATAAAAGAACGCAGAATTAAAACAATAAACACAATAGGGAAAAAAGAATGTGCATATTCAACAAGTAATGGTTCTGTTCTTGTTGTAGGGTCGATTTTGGCAAGCTTTAAAAATAATAAATAACCACCCCATAATATGCCGGTAACCAGAGTTGCTATGACGAGAAAAAAAGAAAAATCGTAGTCCATATGAATTATTTAGAATCAAATAGTTAGGGTTAAAAAACCAGCATACACTGGTTAAACAAGATGGGAAATGGCCTTTTTATCGAAGATCAGTCTTTATTGACTTGCAAAACAGCAAGAAAGGCTTCTTGTGGGATTTCTATACTGCCCACTTGCTTCATCCGTTTCTTACCTGCCTTCTGTTTTTCTAACAGTTTTTTCTTCCGGGAAATATCGCCACCATAGCATTTAGCTGTCACATTCTTTCTCATCGCTTTTACTGTTGATCTGGCAATAACTTTAGAACCTATTGCTGCTTGTATTGCAACTTCATACATTTGCCTTGGAATGAGATCTTTCATAACTTCAACCAGACCTCGACCTCGCGTCTGACTTAAATCCTTATGTACAATAACGGACAATGCATCCACTTTGTCGCCATTAATTAACACATCCAGTTTCACCAGAGGAGCAGGATCAAAACGTAAAAACTCGTAATCAAACGAAGCATATCCTCGACTTACAGATTTTAATCTATCAAAAAAATCTAATACTACTTCACTCAAAGGTAATTCGTAATTTAGTGAGACCTGACTCCCTGTATACTGCATGTTTTTTTGCACGCCACGTTTTTCTACACATAAACCAATGACACTACCAAGATATTCTTGAGGTACTAAAATATTAGCCAAAATAATAGGTTCTCTAATTTCTAAAATTGATCCTGAGTCTGGTAAATTGGCAGGATTATCAACCATGAGTATCTCACCTGCATGCGTTTCTACTTCATACACAACAGTAGGTGCAGTGGTAATCAAATCTATATCGTATTCACGCTCTAGGCGCTCTTGCACAATTTCCATGTGCAACATACCCAGGAATCCACAACGAAAACCAAAACCCAATGCTTGGGAACTTTCAGGTTCAAAATGTAACGCGGCATCATTTAAACTTAATTTATCTAATGCATCACGCATATTGTTGAAATCATCAGAACTAACAGGGTATAATCCCGCAAAAACGCGAGGTTGAACAGTATCAAAACCATCCAGCATCTCTGCCGCGGGATTATCTGCCAATGTAATGGTATCACCAACAGGCGCACCGTAAATATCTTTAATACCAGCTACAATAAATCCTACTTCGCCAGTATTTAATATATCAGTTTCTTTTTGTTTGGGAGTATAAACACCTACTTTCTCTGCCAAATAGGTTTTACCTGTAGACATCACCAGTAATTTTTGTTTTTTAGCTATGCTTCCATTAACTATTCTGACTAATGAAACTACCCCCAGGTAATTATCAAACCAGGAGTCAATAATCAAAGCTTGCAAAGGAGCTTTTGAATCACCCGTAGGCGCAGGAACTTTCTCTACCAACTGCTCTAAAACACCTTTTACACCGACACCGGTTTTAGCACTGATTTTAAGTGCATCTTCAGCATCAATACCTATTACATCTTCAATCTCAGCAATCACACGTTCTGGCTCGGCAGAAGGCAAATCAATTTTATTTAAGACCGGAACGACTTCCAGACCCTGCTCAATTGCCGTATAACAATTTGCCACACTCTGTGCTTCAACACCTTGAGCAGCATCAACAATTAACAGCGCGCCTTCACAGGCAGCGAGTGATCGTGAAACCTCATAAGAAAAATCCACATGTCCAGGGGTATCAATAAAATTTAGCTGATAGGTTTCACCATTATTAGCTTTATAATCTAAAGTAACACTTTGCGCTTTAATAGTGATTCCACGCTCCCTCTCAATATCCATAGAATCAAGAACCTGAACATCCATTTCTCTATCACTTAGGCCTCCGCAAAGTTGAATAAAGCGATCTGCCAGTGTTGATTTACCGTGATCTATATGTGCGATTATGGAGAAATTTCTTATGTTTTTTTGATCCACTGTTTATTTATCTATTTTTAAAGCTAAAAAGATGGGACTACCTCGACGTTGAATTAACACAGCTACTGACTGACCGGCTGGAAGTTCCTCGACTATTTTATCAAAATCAGCCGCATCACGAACAACAATATTCTGAATCCTCAAAATAATGTCACCTTGCTGTATACCCACATGCTGAGCCGGTCCTTGTTTGACACTTTGTACCAAGACGCCCTGTTTAGTTAATTCCAGACGCTTTCGTTGCTCAGCAGTAAGGTCGGTAACAACTATAGCCAGTCGATTAAGTTCTTTTGTAGGTTTTTTGGCAGATACTAAAGCGACTTCAGTAGGTAGCAGATCAACAATCACTTTTACTGATTGTTTATTTCCCGCTCTAATAATCTTGACCTTTACTTTTTCTCCTATCGGTGAAATCCCTACCAACGGAGGTAATTCACCTGATGTATCAACCTCATGTCCATCAAATTCAATAATCACATCACCAATCTGCAAGCCAGCCCGTTTTGCTGGACTATCTGGGATCACTTTGGCAATTAATGCGCCATAAGGCCTGTCCATATTAAAGGATTCTGCCAATTCTCTGGTGACATTTTGAATTTGAACGCCTAACCAACCACGTGATACCCTTCCTTTGCTTTTAATTTGCTTCACAACATTCATCGCTACATCCATTGGAATAGCAAAAGACAGCCCCATATATCCACCGGAACGACTATAAATTTGTGAATTAACACCTATCACTTCACCTTCCATATTAAAAAGTGGCCCACCTGAATTTCCTGGGTTAATTGCTACGTCTGTTTGAATGAAAGGTACATAATTTCCTCCTGGCAAGCTTCTCCCTTTAGCACTCACGATACCCGCAGTTACAGATTGCTCAAACCCAAAAGGAGTACCTATCGCTAAAACCCATTCTCCTACCTGAAGTTGATTGGACGAGCCTACTTTTACAATGGGAAGATATTCTGCATCAATTTTCAACAGTGCGATATCCGAACTTTCATCGGAACCAATAACAGTAGCCACTAATTGCCGTCTATCCTTCAGTTTAACAACTATTTCATCTGCATCTTTAACTACATGATGATTAGTCACAACATAACCATCTTCAGAAATAATAAACCCCGAACCCAATGAACTGGTTTCTCTGGGCTGAAAACCACGTCCAGGCTGTTGAAAAAAATGTCTGAAAAACTCTTCCATTTGCGGGGGAACGCCTTCGGGCATCTGCTGTCCGTTAAAATCACCAGACACCTCAGGTGCTTTTTTTGTGGTGCTAATGTTAACTACAGCGGCACCATATTTTTTGACCATTTCAGTAAAGTCAGGTAATTCTGCATAGCTAGACGGAATACTTAAGAAAAAAACTAATCCAGTCCAAATAATATTTCTGAGCATACTATCTCCACTCATACTCTTAAAAGTGTTAAAGGAATTTAAAAAAATGCCAGGAAGGTCAAAAAAGGCTAAGGAACTAGAATATTTCTAGCGAATCTTTATACCCTGAGCGATAAACTTAACAGTTTCTGCAGGCACTTCACCCATCACTGTTATCTCAAAATCATCTATAACATGTGTAAATGAATTGACAGTACCCAGAGTTTGTAAACCCAATTGAATGTTTTCTTCTTTGGGTTCTCGGTATATTGAAATGGAAGAAAACCCATCACTTAATAACAAATGATCGACCGCGTGCTCTGAATTAGTCCGATTCATTCGGGTAAAAAATTTGGTTTGAAAACCTGCAGGAACATTTTCCAAAACAAAATCGGCCATTTCAACAGCAGACGATTCTTCCTGATGAATATGTTTGATGTTGGTAATTTCAACATTGGATTCAGCACCGACAAAATCCAGGTCGTCTACTACTTGCAAGTCTGTAAAAACTACTTGTTCCAGTCTCACACCTGACAGATCGTAAACTTCAATTTTCAAAGGTAAAAAAAACTGCTTATCTATCCAGATCTTTCTGCTATACCGATAGGGGTCTTTAGCTTCAATTGATATTACACGGGTTGAAAGCATAGCCACTGACTCCTCACCCTGTAATGTAAATTGATAAACTGAACTTGAAGCAGAAAAGTCTGTAGGCAAGTCAACAATAAAAGATCCACTGACGGGTCGATGGTTTACTACAACTTTATTTGAATTTTTGAAAACGCAGCTTACTTTTCCACCTTCTCTGATAACTTCACGCATCGGTGAATTTAATGAGAGCAGTCGCTCTTGTTCTAATCCTTCATTACTAGCATGGAAATATTTCATTGTATCCAGTCGGCCACTTTTAAAAAAAGTGACCGTACCATGATAATCATAAGTTTCCATTGCATGGCTCATTTTTTCCAACCATTGCTGTCCTGACATTTCAGATTCATCAGCAAAAACACAGGAGATAGATATAAAAAATACAAATAACAAACGCATCATCACTTTAAACTAATCCTGAGTATAGCTAGCAACATGTGCTAAAGGATATACATCCAGGGAACCATATGTATATAAGTCATTACTATGTGCCTGAAGATATGCTTTTAATCGCTCATGCTGGGAAGGTTGTAATACATTATCAGCCTTAGTCTTAACAATTTCAGCCTGCAGCTTTGCTTGAACAATGACAGGAGGGTTTTGTGCAATTATCTGCATAGATTGAGAGTTTTTTATGGTGGTTTGCTGAGAAATAACAACTGCAATTCCTACAACAGATGCAGCAATTGCTAAGGAGGTTATTTGCCAAAAAGTATCTGGCTTTTTATTACGCATATGCTTAGGCTGAAAATAATGAGGCTCGTGTTCAAGCTGCTGATTAATTTTCTCTAAAAAACTAACGTTAACTACCGGAACTTCATCCGTTTTCATCACCTGTGTCATTAATTGATAACGATTTATTTTCTTTTTTGAATCAGGCTGCTGCTTCATTGTTAACAACAGGTTTTCTAGTTCTGTATGATGCAATTCATCATCTAAAAACTGAGAAATTTTTTGATTTATTTCTATATTCATTGCTAACAGCCTCTAACCAACTAATGGACTTAATTTTTCATCAATAGCTTCACGTGCTCTAAAAATACGTGACCTCACAGTACCCACAGGACAATCCATTGTTTGGGCAATTTCTTCATAACTCATCCCTTCAAACTCTCTTAACATTATTGCAATTTTCATTTCCTCTGGTAGCTTTTCAATAGCCGAGTTAATAACAGCGACTATCTCATCATTGATCAACAAATATTCCGGTGTTTCCATAGCTTTTAATTGTGGCGCATTTTCCACTTGTTCTGCATCCTGCACATCTACATGATAATCTGAATGTCTCCTACTTCGCGATACTAGATAATTTTTAGCCGTATTAATCGCTATCCGGTATAACCAAGTATAAAAAGCACTCTCACCCCTAAAATTGCCTAAAGCACGATAAGCCTTTATAAAAGCTTCTTGAGCAACATCTTGGGCTTCACTCGGATCTTTTACATAACGATTAACTAGTTGAATAATCCGATGTTGGTATTTAATCACTAAAAGATCATAGGCAGACTTATCCCCTTGCTGCACTCTTAGCACCAATTCTTTATCCAACTCTGCGTTATTCGCGGTTTGTTCTTTCAAAGTTCTATCTTGATGTTTGTGTGGACCGAATTAATTCTCATAAGTTCTATTATCACAAAAAAAATTGCCATCATGTTAAAATTCTGCAATTACAAGCAAATTTAATTTCAATTAGCTTTACTTTGCCGGTCACAACTGCGGAATTTATAGCGCGTTGGTTTTTGTTAAGAGCAAGGCGCTGTAATGGACGCATAGCAAGCTACGCAACCATTTCAGCAACGCAGTCTTTTGGCAAAAATCAACGCGATAGAAAACCGCAGTTGTGACCACGCGAAGTATAACCCTTAACCCAAAATCCAATACTTGCTGTATGACAAATTCAAACACATACGATGTGCTCATCATTGGCAGCGGTGGAGCGGGTCTTAGTTTAGCACTACGGCTTGCTGATCAAGCACAAATTTTAGTGTTATCAAAAGTATCTTTAAATTCTGGTAGTACTTATCATGCACAAGGTGGTATTTCTGCCGTTCTGGATGCCAATGATTCCATTGAATCCCATGTCAAAGACACTTTGAATGCTGGCGCTGGATTATGTGACCGAGAAACTGTTCAAATTACTGTTTCCCAAGGAAAAAAAAACATAGAGTGGCTTAAAAAACAAGGTGTTGAATTTACTGTACAACAATCAATAGATGGTAAAACCACCTTCCATTTAAACCGTGAAGGCGGTCATTCCCACCGCCGTATTGTTCATACTGCGGATGCAACAGGAAAAGCTGTTTCACTAACGCTTATAGAGCGTAACCGACAACACCCAAACATCACACTTCTGGAAAATCACAATGTCATTGATTTAGTTACCAATCACCATGAAAAATACTCTGAGCAGCGTATACAGGGGGCATATGTACTGGATACACTGAACAACAGAGTCAAATCTATTGCCGCAAAAATAGTTATTTTGGCAACAGGTGGTGCCAGCAAGGTTTATCTTTATTCGACCAACCCCGACATTTCAACAGGAGATGGTATTGCTTTAGCATGGCGTGCAGGCTGTAGAGTAAGCAATATGGAGTTTATGCAATTCCATCCCACCTGCCTTTATCATCCCAAGGAGCGCTCTTTTCTAATCAGTGAGGCAATACGTGGAGAAGGTGGAAGACTTATACTTCCTGATGGTTCTGCATTTATGCATCATTATGACTCTCGTAAAGAACTGGCTCCCCGAGACATAGTGGCAAGAGCCATTGATAATGAGATTAAAAAGTATGGTATTGATTGTGTTTACCTGGATATTAGTCACAAACCTGCCAGTTTTATTCGTCAACATTTTCCAACCATTTATCAACAATGTCTCTCTTTAGGCATAGACATTACCCAACAACCCATACCTGTAGTGCCTGCTGCTCACTACACTTGTGGCGGCGTCATAACCGATCACAATGCACGTACCGATATACTGGGGCTTTATGCTGTTGGTGAAGTTGCATGTACCGGTTTACATGGTGCTAATCGAATGGCCAGTAACTCTTTACTTGAGTGCCTGGTGTTTGCCGAAAGAGCAGCAACTGATATTTCCAAGCAATTACCAACAAGCCCTGAGCCTTTCTTGATACCTGACTGGGATGAATCACAGGTTAGCGATTCAGATGAAGAAGTAGTAGTCTCCCATAACTGGGATGAGTTACGTCGTTTTATGTGGGATTATGTGGGTATAGTACGTACCAATAAACGCTTAAGTCGTGCAATGCATCGCATTGATTTACTTAAAGTAGAAATAGCAGAGTATTATGGTAATTTCAGAGTTACCAGCGACCTACTGGAGTTACGTAACCTGGTCATTGTTGCCGAATTGATTGTTCGCAGTGCGCAACAACGTAAAGAAAGCAGAGGATTACACTTTACTCAGGATTATCCTGAAACAGATAATAGCAAACCTCCGCAAAATACTATTTTAGTACCCGAAATTAAACAATAAGTCATATTTAACTCATTGATGTGTTATTTCTTTAGATTCATCTATCCCCATTAAAATGGATTCCATATTTTTTACACTTTCATCACAGCTTGCAAAACTATTCTTAACCCGCCGACGAAAGAAAATGCTCATTTTTTCACCTTCCATTTCTTTGTTGGCATATTCATTAAGCAAATGGCAGGCATCATACATTTGTAGTTCAGCCTGAGAAACTTTTTCCTCTTCATTTTTACCAAAATCTTCTTCAAATAACATCATTAACTGTTGGGTTAAAAAGTTTTGCCGCTTAAAGAGTAATTCTGCATATTCGGCCATGCTTTCAGTTGCCTTAAACGGTGTGCCGACAACACTGCAACTTGTTAATAATAAAGAAATAAAAAAGAGAGAGAAATAACACTGAACACAATAATTACTTTGTTTTACTATCCAGGCAATCATAGCCAAGGCATATCCTGATTTTGTTTAAATACTATTGTTAAGGAGGTGGAAACAAATAATCATCCCACCTCTTTTATATTGTACACTGAGTTTATAATCTCCTGCTTTCAAATAACCTTCTTACTCAATAAAAAAATATGTCTTTAACAACATTTCTGCAAAAAATAAAAAATAACGAAAAAGTCAGTTTTGATGAAACCCTGTCGGTTATCACCGAAAACTATGACTATGAACCCACTGAATTTAGAAATGGTCTTAATGAAAATGTACTTGTTAATTCAGCAGGCAGTAATGAAGGATCTTGCAAAATTTTTGCATTTGCTATGATCAATCAATTAAACCAGCCACAAACTCTTTCCTTATTTGGTAGTTTTTACCACAAAGATGTGCTGAAAGACCCTGCAGGTACCGGACATCAAAACATCAGAAATTTTATCAAGTACGGCTGGGAAGGAATTAACTTTACCCAACAAGCATTAAAAGCCAAATAACTATCATATTGGCGGGCGCGTATAGTAATTTTTGTACTAGTACTCCCGCAACTTTGCTGTGATGAATAAAAAACTTAGTTCCCACCGTCTCCGTGGGACTTCATACATGGATGCTCCTGCGTCCCGTGACTCAGGAGCGTCACAGACTGCAAGGGAACTCCCTCTACCCTTCAATACAACAATAACAGAGTACTAGGATAATGAATTAATGGAAATTGATTACTTAATTATAGGACAAGGGCTAGCCGGAAGCCTATTAGCATGGGAACTTATCCAGCGGCAAAAAAAAGTCATTGTCGTGGACAATAATAAAGAAAATGCGTCACTGGTTGCTGCCGGTTTAATCAACCCAGTAACCGGTATGCGCCTGGTAAAATCAGCCCGTGTTGATGCGCTGCTACCCAAAGCAATAGAATTTTACCAGCAACTCTCAGCTTATTTCCAACAAACTTTCTATATTGAAAAACCCATGTTACGTATATTGCGTAATAACAAAGAATTAGTGACATGTAAAAAAAGATTACAAAACTCAGATTATCAAAGCTATATATCTGAAATCATACCTTCTGCCTCGCTTATCACAACACCTTTCGGAATTTTAAAACAACAAAAGACCGGGTATTTATTAACCAAACCTTTACTGGAAGACTTGAAAAATTATTTCGTCTCCATCCATGCCTATATCCAAGCAGGAATAAAATATAACGATATAGCGCTCACACCACATTTACATTGGAGAAATATTCGGCCTAAAAAAATCATTTTTTGCGAAGGTTATCTTGCCTGCAATAATCCCTGGTTTTCCTGGCTACCCTTCCAGCTTGCTAAAGGTGAGATTATTAGTGCCACTACAACACAATTTATACCACAGAACATACTAAACTATGGACACTGGTTTATTCCATTAAATTCCCATCAATTTCGCACGGGCGCTACGTTTGACAGCGTTAATCTAAATTTAGCTCCCACCAAAACTGCAAAAGAAACGTTGCTTGCTTCTTTGCACCAGGTTTATCCTGGTTTTTCCATGCCATCAACTTGTGCACAACAAACCGGGATCAGACCAACAACTCTGGATAAACAGCCTTTTATCGGCAATCACCCCAAACACCCTGAGCTGGTTATTTTTAATGGCTTTGGAGCCAAAGGGAGTTTACAAATCCCATGGTATTGCCACTGTCTCGCTGACTCTTTATTATATAACCTCGCTATTCCTCAACACAGTAACATCCTGCGCTATAATCAAATGCTAAGGCAATAACTACAGGCAGACATGATTACTGGAAATTTTACTGCTGGTTCAATATGCACTCCACACCAACTAAAACTACATGCAAAATGACTAGCTTGTTATGTTTCATAACTTGCCAACACCTTAAACCCTCAAGATAAATTCAAAGAATTTTTATTGAGGGTTTGCTCCACGGCACAGGGTATTAAAATCTGAATATCCATCTCAACGAACACACTTTGTATCTAACGCCAAAAAATGCCATTACAAAATTTGAAAGCCATGTTTCTAAAACTGAAAATAACCCGTACTCATGAACAAACGTGTATCCCTAACGACTCAAGCCCATCATATTTTACTAAACTATCTCAATACTGGAGACATTACAATTGACGCAACAGTAGGTAACGGTCATGACACTTTATTTCTTGCCCGACAAGTAGGAAAACAAGGTTTTGTGTTTGGTTTTGATGTACAACAGCAAGCTATAATCTCAACTAAATCAAGACTGCAATCTGAGGATTTTATCGACAATGTCGAACTGATTCATGCCTGCCATAGCACTATAGAACATGCCATACCGCCCCAATATCACGGCATAATCAAAGCCATCATGTTTAATCTTGGATATCTTCCTGGCGGTGACAAGCGTATTATTTCTAAAACAGATTCAACTCTGGCAGCAATCCAGCAATCTATCACCCTATTAGCACCCACTGGAATTATCACTATTACTGCCTACCCTGGTCACTCTGGAGGTGAATTGGAAACAGAAATCATCAAGCAGTGGTTTGAACAACTTAGCCCTAAACACTACACTAGACAATTAATTTATAGCTCAGAAAAAATAACAGCACCCCGGCTTTTCATTATCAAAAAACACCTTTCTTAGCACCCGGTTTTATGTTTTCCAGGAGTTAATACAAAATCACTTCATACCTGTTTTTTCTTAACCCTTTCTCTTGTTTAATAAATAATTCATGTCTTGCATTGAATTTTTTCAAAAAAAGGATAGTCTTAAGAGAGGAATGAACAATATTAATACCATGTATTTAGAGCACTGATGCATCTACCCTATCAAAGACCGGCTTTTATTAATCAACGAAAATATACCCGCTTCATTAGAAAGGATATAGAAGCGACTCTTGTTAAAAGCAATCTTATTGGCTATAAAGAAACCATTAAATGTAAACTGATAGACATCAGTTCAACAGGCGTTCAAATTTCAACACCTTTAAAACTTGGAACAAATATTAAAGTCCAACTCATCTTAAAGTTTGGTACGGGTAAAATATTTAAATTAAAAGCCAAAATCTTACGTCATCAAGAATCTGTGCATTATTTAAGCGATCACAGCTTTCCAACATTACAATATTTCCTGAAAAACAAAGCGGCCCCGTTAAAATCATTACACCTATTTGAGTCAAACCAGGAAATATTGATGAAATTTCGTAATTTAGATGCCTCTAGCGTTAAAATTCTCACTTACGTTCCGCTAGACATAAAAGAAAATCACAGTTTACTTTTTATTTTAAGTAATGGGGAACAACAAAAAATTCCCTCTCAAATCGACCATTATCAACCCCTGATAAATAATAACTACGGTATCAAATTTGAAAAAATGAGCGACAAACTAGGGGATCATATTCTTGAAACTCAGACTGATCTGATATTTAAGTAAGCAAACGATATAAATTACTTTTGCAGCATCAGTACAGCTAGATCAGCCATATTTTTTGAACCGCCGCCTTCCCCCAGTTTTTCCTTAACCACCGCAAGAGCAGACAACATTTTCTGCCTATAAGCAGTATTTTGTAGAATCTGATTTACTTCGTTAGCCAAATTATCCACTGTCACATCATACTGTATCAATTCTTTGACTATACCTTTTCCAGCAATAATATTAGGCAAACCTATAAATTTTGTATGCACCAGATATTTGCCTAAAAAATACGTTATTGCTGACAACTTGTAGGCGATAACCATGGGAATCTGCAACAAGGCAATTTCCAGAGAGGCTGTGCCAGATGTGGTCATAATAGCATCGCAACACTGGATTACATCGTAAGGCTGATTTTTTATGATGGTAACCTTAACTGACGAAGCTTGTAGGTAGTCCTGCAACAATTCATCAGTTATTGAATCTGCCTGAGGCAAAACAAATTGAATATCATCATGCTGTTGTGTCAGCTTTTCAGCGGCAGCTAGCATAACTGGGAGCATCCGTTTGATTTCATTAACTCGACTCCCTGGAAGGATACCTACAATGTGTTTTTCTGCTGTTAAAGAAAACTGAGCAAGATCTTCAGTTTTACTGCGTTGTGGATGCACCTTATCAACTGATGGATGGCCCACATATTTGACTGGCACATTTTCCTGCTCGTAATATGCAGTTTCAAATGGAAAAATAACAGCCATCATATCGATAGCCTTTCCATAAGTTACTACCCTACCTGGCCGCCATGCCCATACTTGGGGACTAACATAAAACAACACTTTAATGCCCTGATGTTTGGCAAATCGCGCTAATTTCAAATTAAACTCTTTGTAATCAACACATACCAGTAAATCAGGTTTTTCAGAGACTACAAAATTCTGCATCAATTTTAAAGCGTTATGTATTTCACCATAATGCTTTAATACTTCTATCAAGCCAATAACAGCAATGCCGGAAGAGTCAAAACAGATTTCGATACCTGCTTGACGCATCTTTGCCCCTCCCATACCCATTCCCTTAATATCAGGCAACTGCTTTTGTAGTTCTTTAAACATATTGGCAGCATGCTGATCACCAGAGGATTCTCCGGCACTAAACATAATTGTTTGGGGTATATTTTTAGTCAACAGAAGAAACCTTTTAAGATAATATACTTAATACCAAAATACAGTAATTGTAGAGGATGCGCTCTACTCCGTTAACCACATCCAATACCTCTGTTACATTTATTTTGTTAATACAGCCCGAATGACAGCAACAATTTCTTTAATCGTTTCATCTTCCAAAGATGGACAGATCGGTAAAGAAAAACACCGGGCAGCAACTGATTCTGTTACAGGTAATGACAGACCTGCACATTCTTGCTTAAATACATTTTGCTGATGTAATGGTACTGGATAATAGACTGCACATCCTATTTGTTTATCTTGCAATGCTTGCATGACTTGATCACGACGATCACATAATAAAGTGTACTGATGATATACATGATCGCCTATCCCATCTTCATAAGGTGTTGTTAACGGCAAATCAGCCATTAACTCTGAATATAAATGCGCAGCATGTCGACGCTGCCGGTTATATTGATCAATGCGTTTTAATTTAGCGCGTAACACAACGGCTTGTATATCATCCAGACGACTGTTGTAACCAATAACATCGTGATAATAACGAACATCAGAACCATGATTACGCAACATCTTCAACATCTTTGCAGTTTTATCTGAATTCGTTACTACCAGTCCACCGTCACCAAATGCACCCAGGTTTTTACTGGGAAAAAAGCTAAACCCCGAAGCATGTCCAATAGCTCCCGTTTGTACACCATTAATTCTTGCACCAAAAGACTGGGCACAATCTTCAATCAATTTTAAGTTATGCTGGTCACATAATGCTTTGATTGCACTTAGATCAACAGGCTGGCCAAACAAATGAACCGGCATCACTGCTTTAGTTTTAGGCGTTATCGCCTTTTCAATTTTTTCAGCGGTAATATTGAAAGTTCTTTCATCAATATCAACAAATACAGGTGTTGCCCCCACATATTTTATTGCTTCTGCTGTCGCAATAAAAGTAAAAGCACTGGTGATTACCTCATCACCATCCGTTATGCCTTCAGCCTCCAAAGCAAGATGCAAGGCATCCGTACCCGATGCACAACCAATAGCATGCTTCACACCCAGATACTCAGCTGTTTCTTTTTCAAACGCCTGTACATTAGGACCTAAAATAAAGGAACAATTTGCTATTGTTTCAGCAATACCCTGTTCAATTTCATCTTTAACATCTGCATACTGGGCTTTCAGGTTAACCATCGGTATCATGAGTTTGCCTCTAATAAATTTGTTATTGCAATCGCTGTTTGTAATGCACGTCGACCCGCATCACCAGAAACCAGTGGGTTCTCACCTGTTTGTATACAATCAACAAAATGTTTAATCTCTTCCATTAATGCATCACCATTTTCAAACACTGATTCTTCACTCACAATTTCAGGCACACCAGGAAACATTTCCTTGTCACCCGTCTTATGTTTGGTTAATACCTTGTTCTGGAAATCAACAGAAATATAGGAACTCGGTCTAAACATTCTCATTTTTCGTTCCATTTTCATGCTGATCCGGCTTGCTGTTACATTAGCAACACAACCGTTTTTAAAAGTAAGTCTGGCATTTGCTATATCAGTACCCTGCGTTAAAACGGCTGTTCCACTGGCATCAATACGCTCTATTTCTGAGTCAATCAGGGCTAAAATAATGTCTATGTCATGAATCATCAAATCCAAAACCACACTAACATCATTAGCACGTGGATTAAATGGAGCCAGGCGATGCGCTTCTATAAACAAAGGCTTTTCTTCTTTATCCAGCCCTATTACAGCAGGATTAAATCGTTCCAGATGGCCTACTTGCAAAATGACATTTTTTTCTTTAGCAATTGCTATTAGTTCATCCGCTTCTTCAACTGTCACTGTAATTGGCTTTTCTACCAAAACATGCGTCCCAGCATTTAAAAAATCACGTGACACTGTATGGTGCAGACTGGTTGGAACCACTATACTGACTGCGTCCACCTTACCTAATAAAGAACTATAGTCAGTCAACGCATTTGCCCCATGTTTTTCTGCAACATCTTTAGCTGCCTGTTCATTAATATCTACAACAGCAACTAACTCGCAATCCTCTATAGATGCATATTTTTCTGCATGAAATTTTCCTAAATACCCAGTACCAATTACAGCACACTTTAGTCTACTCATAGTTCACTCGCAACAGTTCACAAACCCCATAAGCAGATAAGCCTTAATGGGCATTTAACATGGCTATTGTATCACCTGACTACAAGCAAAAAGTCAAAAACTCAAGCGCATAGAAGAAAATCTTCTGGTTTTTTAATGAATATTATGAGAAGAGAGAAGGAAATAGAAAAAACTAAAAACCATGGCTTTTTAAAATACAGAGTAAAAGATTAATAAAAAGTCATGGTAAAATTTCACTACCTTGTTAATGCAAATATGATTTAAAAACCCTCCAGCTTAAGTCCGTATAGCAGGGGGTTTTTAATTAAAATGGCTATTTCTAAAGCACAGGTTAAACTTAGAATAAGCAACCCTTCGCCGTTTTAATATTTTAAATAAACTGTCATTTCGACCAGCGGGAGAAATCTTTTTGCTCAGTAGTAACCTAGGCCTAAGATTCCTCGGCAATCGCTCCCTGCATTGCTCTACCTCCTGTGTCCATACAGTCGTCCCGCTGGTTGGAATGACATGGTCACTTGGAACTAGTACTCCATCAATACAACAATGACAGAGTACTAGTCCAGGGTAACGTTATAACCGAGAGTAACCTGCAATAGGTTAATAGCCACTAATTAATAACAAACTCAGTTAACTGCAAATAATGAATTTAAATAATTGTGTTACAGCGATTAATCCAATTTCATCCAGCGTAAGCGATTGGCATTTGTTACCACTGTTACCGATGACATAGCCATTGCCGCACCCGCAATCATTGGGCTTAACAAAATACCAAAGGCGGGATAAAGTAATCCCGCTGCAATGGGAATACCAATGGTGTTGTAGAAAAAAGCACCTAATAAATTTTGTTTAATATTTGTCACAGTTGCTTTAGATAATGCCATTGCTTCTGGGACTTTCAGCAAAGATCCTTGCAATATCACAATATCTGCACTTTCGATTGCCACATCTGTTCCAGTGCCGATGGCAAAACCGACATTGGCTTGTGCTAAAGCTGGTGCATCATTAATGCCATCTCCTACCATACCAACAATTTCCCCTGCCAATTGTAATTGTCTAGCAACTTCGGCTTTATCTTCTGGCAATACTTGAGCTCTAACATCAGAAATGCCTGCTTGTTTAGCGATGGCTTTAGCAGTTATTTCATTATCACCGGTAACCATGATAACCCGTACACCCTGATTTTTTAATTGCTGTACTGCTTTGGCAGAATCTTTTTTAATCGGGTCTGATACTGCAATCATGCCGGCTATTTTGTTATCCACAGCTAACATCATGACGGTCTGACCTTGGGCAGATAATGCTTCTATTTTCTTTTTATGGCGGGCATATTTGACACCTTTTTTATCCATTAAAGTTTCATTCCCAAAAAACACTTGCTGCTCTGAAATCAGAGCAGTAATACCATGTCCTGCAATAGCTTTAAAGGCTGTTGTTTTTTCCAGTTTTATTTTCTTATCTTCAGCTGCTGCTAAAATAGCACTGGCGAGTGGATGTTCAGACCCCGATTCAATACTGGCTGCTAACTGTAAAACTGATTTTTCATTGTAATCCCCCACTGGCTCAACAGTTGATACGATGGGCTTACCTTCCGTGACTGTTCCGGTTTTATCCAGAATCAAACAATTTATTTTTCCAGCACTCTGTAAAGCGTCCCCATTACGTATTAAAATTCCAGTCTGTGCGGCCCTACCTACTGACACCATCACCGATATAGGTGTTGCCAATCCTAAGGCACAAGGACAGGCAATTACCAAGACGGTCATCGAAGTCACAAAAGCAAAAGCCAATGAGGGTTCAGGACCAAACAAATACCACACAATAAAAGTAAAAATGGAGATGCCTACAACCACAGGCACAAAAATACTGGATATTTTATCTGCCAACCTTGCTAAAGCGGGTTTACTGCCTTGAGCTGTACGCACACTGTCAATAATTTGAGCTAGTGCAGTATCTCTACCAATACGTGTTGCACTAAATAAAAAACTACCTTGTTGATTTATAGTACCAGCAACCACTTCTGAACCTTCGATTTTTTCGACAGGCATTGGCTCACCCGTTAACATGGATTCATCAACGGTGGAATGACCTTCTATTAACACCCCATCAACTGCAATTTTTTCACCGGGTCTGACTCTTAAAGTCTCACCCAATCCAACATTCTCAATAGCAATATCCTGTTCTGCCCCATCACGTATGATTCTTGCTGTTCGCGGCTGTAAACCAATAAGTTCTCTAATTGCAGCAGAAGTTTTACCTCTCGCCTTGGTTTCCAGAGCAGTACCAAAATTTATAAAGGCTAAAATAATAGCAGAGGCTTCAAAATAAGCATGAGGCGCAAGCTTTGTTAAATGACTGGAATAATCAATAACTATACAAGAGTAGAACCAGGCTGATCCAGTACCTAGGGCAATCAAGGTATCCATGTTTGCTTGCCCTAACATTAATAACTTAAATGCACTTGAATAAAAGTGCCCACCTGAATAATATAAAACCCCTAAAGTAGCTATCGCAACAAAGGGCCAGAACCAGCGACCGGCATCAGAAGAGATATCTGGTAACCAGCCCAAATGACTGAATACCATCAAAGGTACCCCAAAAATTGCAGCCACCTTGGCTTTTTGCATCAAGCGCTGATAACGCTGTAACTCTCTTTCTTCCTGCTCACTAGGGTCTTCCAAACCTTCCATTACAGCCGCATCATAACCAGCATCCTGTACTGCCTTTTTCAATAATTCAGGATCTGCATCACCATTGACCAATGCAGAGTGGTCAGCAAAATTAACGCTAACATCCGTCACACCTTCCACCGATGCTAATGCTCCTTCTACAGCGCCAACACAGCCAGCACAACTCATCCCTAATATGGACAATCTCAATTTATCCTCTGTTGACCCTGCTTGCTCTTCTGTACTCATGAATTACCTCAATTGATTATTCCGGTGATTTAGGAACGCGAACAAAATTAAGTTAGTTAATTAGCGAAGTAGTTCGTTTGTATTCAAGGCGTAGAAATAGGTGCGTAGCAAGTTACGCAACCATTTCTACAACGAAGAAAACGGACAAAATACGAAGCCAATTGTTCAACTTAATTTCTATGCGCGTTCCTTAGTGTTACTTTGATTTTACTCTACAACAAAACCAGCATCAGTAATTGCTTGTGAAATTGCTTCCACACTAGTTTTTTCAACATCAAACTCAACATCTACCTTATTCTCTTTGTTCATGGCCTCAACTGAGATGACCCCATCGATGGCATTCAGTTTAGTTTTAACATTTGATTCACAACCACCACATTTCATACCAGTTACAGCTAATGAAATTGATTCTGACATTTCTCTCTCCACTATACTAAAAATTTGTTAATTCTATATCATACTCGGACTAATTAATGAAGAACATGCTTTAAGTCAACATTTATTGCATAATAGTTCAATTACTACTCGCTTAATATAGAACTATCAACAAATTAATAGATCTAATTTCGTTTACGACAAAAAACTACAATACCCTATGAAAATCAGACTCACTTTAATAATAATATTTTCTTTATTCACAACCCTAAGTTATGCTGAAGAGCTTGGAAACTTATCCTCTGAACAATTAATCTCCATGCAGAAAAATAATAATGCACTGGTAATAGATATTCGTACCCAAAAAGAATGGGATGCAACGGGAACAATTCCAAACAGCCATAAGTTGCAATTTTTTTCAGATGAAGGAAAATATGATACTGAAAAATGGTTGTCCGAACTAAACCAATTAAAAACGTCTGCTGACCAACCTGTCATCCTGGTCTGCAGATCTGGAGGCAGAAGCGGCATGTTGGGAAATCTGTTAACACAACAAAAGGGCATGAAACATATCTACCAATTATCAAACGGCATCATGCAGTGGATTAAATCAGGCAATGAAATCACCAAAGGTTGCCCAACTAAACTTCATTGCAAATAATCAGCAATAACATGTCATTAAATACAGTAACTAACCAAACCATTGCACTTGCAGGTATTTCACAAGCTTGTTTGCTTGTTCAACAGTTAGCAACAACGGGGACTGCTGATAATTCTGCTATTAAAACCTGTATTAACAGCATTATTAAAATCGATTCAGATACTGTCATAGATATTTATGGTGATTTGTCTCAGCTCAAACCCGGCCTGCAACAATTAGACCAGCAATTAACTGGTAGAACCATTGCCGATCCAGAACAAGCACGCTATGCAGCATCCTTGGTATTTCTGGAAAGACAACTGTCTAACCGTCCTAAAATGCTGGATACAATTAGCATCGGGATAGAAAAAGCACAGGCACAATCCGAATCATTCGGTATTATGCATGAAAATGTGCTAGCCAATTTAGGTGATCTCTACCATAGTACAATCAGTACACTACAGCCACGTATTATGGTTAATGGTAAAGAAGAATACCTGGCTAGATCGAATACAGTAAATACTATCAGGGCGTTATTACTCGCCGGAATTCGTGCCACTACGTTGTGGAGACAATGTGGTGGTGCGCGCTGGAAATTTTTGTTTTTTCGTAAAAAACTACAAGATGAAATAAAGTTTCTGCTCTCTCAAATCGAATAAACCAATACTCTATATTAGTTGATGTCTACATTATTAATTGAGGCCAAAAATCTCAGCCGTTATTACGACAAACACTGTGCTGTTAATGATGTCAGTTTTTCTCTGTCGCAAGGTGAAGTACTGGGTTTTCTTGGTCCTAATGGAGCAGGTAAAACAACAACTATGCAAATGTTATGTGGAAACCTTGCCCCCAGTAGCGGACAAATTAGCATTAATGGTTACGACTTATTAGATCAGCCCAAACAGGCAAAACAATGTCTCGGTTATTTGCCGGACACACCTCCATTATATAAAGACCTCACAGTTAATGAATTTCTGCAATATTGTGCAAAGTTGCACAGACTTCCTTTCAGAGAGATAGATAATGCTGTTAATACGGCAAAAGCACGATGTGGCTTAAATGATGTTGCCGAAAGATTAATTGTTAACCTGTCAAAAGGCTACCAGCAACGTATCGGCATTGCACAAGCAATATTACATAATCCTGAAATCATTATTCTTGATGAACCCACCGTTGGTCTCGACCCCATCCAGATTAGAGAAATACGTTCTCTAATCAAAGAATTGGGAACTGACCATGGCGTCATTCTTTCTACCCATATTTTACCTGAAGTTCAGGCATCCTGTTCTCATGTACAAATTATTAATCAAGGTAAACTGATATTCAAAGAAACTATTGACGGTTTAAATCAACGGATGAACACAGCAACTATTAAAGTAGTTACCCGTAAGCCAATAGACCTCAATATGTTTTCTGCAATAAGCAGCATATGTTCTATTGAAGAAATAGCTATTACTCGTTATTTAGTCCATCACCATGATCACAACAACCCTACAGAACAAATAGCTGAAATAATTGTTAATGCCGGTTGGGGGATACAAGAATTAACTCCCATCAAAAAATCCATGGAAGATATATTTATTAGCTTAACCACTGAACAGGCAACAAGTTCAGCAGCAGAGGCATAAAATGATTTTTTCCATCGCCTCCAGAGAACTAAAAACACTATTTCTATCACCTTTAGCCTGGTCAATTCTGGCTGTTTTACAATTTATACTTGCCTACCTTTTTTTAACTCAAATTGAAACATTCACCGCATTTCAGGCACGGCTCGCTAACATTGACAATGCACCCGGTTTAACAGATATCATTGTATTACCTTTATTTGGTAATGCCTCTATTATTTTATTATTAGTTACTCCAATGCTCACCATGCGACTGGTCAGCGAAGAAAGACGAAATAAAACCTTGTCACTATTACTTTCAGCGCCTTTATCTGGCACTGAAATTATTTTAGGCAAATTTTTTGGTATTTTGGCCATGCTGATGCTTATTGTGATGATGGTCTCTGTTATGCCTCTTTCATTACTGATAGGTGCCGAACTCGATTTAGGTAAATTTGCCTGTAATGTTCTTGCTCTGTCACTACTCGTTGCCGCATTTGCAGCTCTGGGTCTATATATGTCTTGTGTTGCCAGCCACCCAACCATAGCTGCAATAGCAAGTTTTGGCTTATTACTACTATTATGGATACTCGATTGGACTACAGGATTAAACGGTCAACAAAGTGAAATTCTTCAATATATCTCGTTACTCAAACATTTCCAGAGCATACAAAGTGGACTGCTTAACACTGTTGATGTCTGTTATTTTCTCTTATTTACCAGTACCTTCCTGATTTTAAGTATACGCAGACTTGAACATGACAGGTTACAGAAATGAAAATAACCCAACATATTCATCAGCGCATCCGTTTGAAAAACTGGCTATTAACCTACCTTATTTTGTCTCTGTTAATTGCTTTAGCGTGGCTAAGTCGCGTGTATACCGCACAAACAGATTTAACAGCTAATGCAAGTAACACTCTGTCCATAGCTTCACAAAAAATACTGGCAACCTTACCCGAATCCATCACAATTACAGCCTATATTAAAGAAACGAATTTACAAAAACAGATTGCACAACTACTTAACAAATACAGCCGTTTTAAAAACGATATCGACATAAGATTTATCGATCCAAACTCAGTTCCAGAAAAGGCTCGAGAATTGAACATAGGACCACAAGGCGCCATTATCGTTGAATATCAAGGGCGCAAAGAAAAAATAACATTTCTGGATGAATCCACTTTATCAAATGCTTTACTTCAACTTGCCAATACTAATGAACACTGGATTTCCTTTTTAACCGGTCATGGTGAACGTGCACCTGCTGGTAAATCCAATTTTGATTTAGGGCTGTTTGGGAAAAAACTGGGTGAGCATAAGATTAAAGCACTAACTGTCAACCTGGCTCAATTATCTGCAATTCCCGATAATTCTGCTCTGTTGGTTATTGCAGCCCCAGCCGTTGCTTTATTAGCTGGCGAACTCAATATTATTATTGATTATATTGATCAGGGAGGTAATTTATTACTGCTGACTGATCCGAAAAACCAGCATACAACAGAAATTGAAGAACTACTTGGAATACATAAACTTTCCGGTACTATCGTCGATACCCGTTCTGACCTGTATGGTATTGATGACCCTACGTTTGTTTTAGTCAGTGAATATAGTCGTCACCCAATCACTCGAAACTTCAACAGCATTACTGTTTTCCCGGTAGCTGCCGCATTGGAAACAACTGAAGAAAGCCCATATAACACTGAACCGTTTATTAGCAGCGTATTACGCTCGTGGACAGAAACGGGGGAAATTTCCGGTAATATTCGCTTCGATGTGGACAGTGAAGAACGTGAGGGGCCGCTAACTATTGCTTATGCCTTAACCCGTGATTTTTCAGATAAAAAACAACAGCGTATTGTGGTCATAGGAGATGGTGATTTTTTATCCAATGCTTTCCTAGGAAACGTAGGAAATTCCGAACTGGGTTTCCGGATTATCAATTGGTTAACACATGATGATCAGTTTATTGAAATACCTGTCAAAATAGCACCCGGAAAATCATTACAATTATCAAAAACATCAATTGCCGTTATAGGTTTGTGGTTTCTTTTTGGTTTACCTCTGCTATTAATTATCACTGGTTTTATTATCTGGCGTAAACGTAAACGCCGTTGAAATTACGATTGATTAAAAATACAGCGGTCTCCTGTTTTTATACCGTGAAGTAGATGAAGAAAATGAAGGGAGAGAATAAGAATTAAACAAATTTTAATAAATCATCTCAATGCATCACACAAGGTTAAATAATAATGCCTTCAAGCCCTTCATGGTAACGATAAATGCCATTAATTTGGAGCCAGAGTTCTCTATACATACACATTAATTCCATGCCCGAATTACCCGAAGTAGAAACAACCTGTAGAGGTATCAGCCCTCACATCACTGGAAAAAAAATAACTGATATTATTATTCGCCAAACCCAGTTGCGCTGGCCTATCACTGAAAACTTTCGAGATCTACTCACTGGATCTATCATTCAAAATGTCAGTCGAAGAGCAAAATATTGTTTACTAAAAACCAATAACACTGAAACTGTGATTATTCATTTAGGTATGTCTGGCAGTTTGCGTATCGTCAATACAGAACAAAAGCCAGGAAAACATGACCATGTGGATTTTGTATTTACTGATGAAACAGTGCTCCGTTTTAATGACACCCGTAGGTTCGGTGCGATTCTGCATACCGCTGAACCAATTCAACAACATAAACTGATCAGTCAACTAGGACCAGAACCTCTGTCAAAACAATTCACAGGTGCTCATCTGCATAAACAAGCGAAAAATAGAAAAACGACAATCAAATCTTTCATTATGGATGGCCATAATGTCGTAGGCGTTGGAAACATCTATGCCAGTGAGGCTCTTTTTATGGCAGGAATCCACCCCGCCAGACAGGCAGGAAGAATATCCTTAAAACGTTATCAAAAATTAGCTGAATGTATAAAAATTGTTTTACAACAAGCCATAGAACAAGGCGGAACAACCTTACGTGACTTTGTTAATGAACAAGGAAAACCTGGATATTTCCAGCAATCTTTGGCTGTTTATGGTCGTGCTAATGAATTATGTGTACGCTGCTCATCACCTATAAAGCAAATAAAAATAGCTCAACGTGCCAGTTATTTTTGTCCTAATTGTCAAAAATAATACGTTCATTATACTGAGCCACTTCAATAAACGGTGGCAACTCTCCAATGCACTAGCAGTGACGAGAGCTTATCCGAACAGTTGGTTTATAAATCTGAAAGGGCAGGTAATACAATCTGATCGAAAACTGGAGCATTGGTTTGAAGTTTCTCAATGGATACGTCTTACGTGAGGAGTCGTGTATGGACCTGTATGCACGGTTCTGTGGGCAAACGGAGGCTGCCGCCTCCTCTAACCCGATCGGCGTGTAAAACCGGTCAACGATAATTGACTTGTTAGGGCTCTTCTACTATTGTGTACGGACTTACAGTACATTATAAAGGTGCATGAGATGGATAGTATTAGTGTAAATAAATTTAGAGATAACCTAAAACAATTTGTAGAACAAGTGGTTAGCGAGCATTTGCCACTTAAGGTGACGCGTAGAAGTGGTGCTGATTTTGTCGTTTTAAGTGCGGATGATTGGGAGCGTGAGCAAGAAACACTATATGTTTTGCAAAACAATGACTTAATGAAGCAAATTGTGGCCTCAGCTACTACAAACACAAAAAACAAGGGGTATAAACCGACTGCCGGAGAGCTTGATGAGATCACTGGTATTTGAGGGTAATACCTGGGCAGCATATGAGGAGCTTAGGCAAAAAGACAAAAAGCTACACAAAGTGCTTTGTCGTTTGTTAAAAGAAATTCTCCGTATTTACCCACGCACTGGAACTGGAAAACCTGAACCATTAAAACATAACCTCTCTGGTTTGTGGTCTCGACGAATTAGCCAAAAAGACCGTGTTATTTATAAGTATGATAAAGATTATATTTATATTTACGCAATTGGCGGACATTATGATCAATTTTAAATTACCCTAACGAGGCTGTAGAAAAACCTCCAGCTACTTTTTTGAATGAACAAACCACCTAAAAAACGCGTTTCTACGTGGATTCTAGCATGGTAAACCTCTACCAATTCCATTTGAGAGCACTCTCCGCTGTAGATTTTTCTTGTCATTTTTTCCTCAGAGGTTTTTCTACAGCTTGAACGACTGCATCAGTTGATGTTGGCAGATGGATGATGAACTCTGCCAGCACGATGATGTATTGATAAAAAAATTACCTTTTTAAACGAACTGCGCTGTCAGCGGTCAATTGGATCCTATGGTTGGAAGAAGCCGTTACGTTGCCATCTTTCAATGTGGTTTAGCCAGTGTTTTGATATTGCCATCATTTTTTCCCTTCAAAAATACTAAGGATAATGGTTTTATATTAAGTTGAACAGGTGTGGGTGCTGTTCGCTTGCCATTATACTTACCTACTATACACAGTTCATTCGGGTAGCAATGATCTTATCACTGCTATTGATGCCCCTTCCCAATAAGAGCAATGAGCATTGCTCCTGAGATTAAAATTAATGCTATCCAGGTTAACATAGAATGTGACTCAGCAAGGATTAAGATGCTCCACAATATGCCACTAATCAAACCAACAAAACTTGCCAGAGAAACAAAAACAGCTTTAGCCCGCTTCAACAGAAAAAAATAAAGATAACCTTCAAAGAAACTTAAAATAACGAATGCAACAATTGCAATTTGACCACTACCCCATGATAATTCAGGGTATGAATCGACCGATAGTGGGATAAAAGGAATAAGCAGCAAAGCTGCAGTAGCTGCTTCTCCAGTAACAACCTGAAGGGTGCTGAGATCAGTTGGCCACGTGTTTGCAACATAGATATAGTCTATTGCCCAGAAAAGTGGCACTGCAAGTGCGATTGTAAGTCCAGTCAGCTGCAGATTGCTGTGAGAAACCTTTGCAGATTCAAAGAGAATAGCGACACCAATAATCGCTAATATTACTGCAATTATGCGCTTTCTACAGACACGCTCTGTACCTAGCAGCATCGAAATTGCAATCGTAAACACAGGGGATAAAGATTCAATTAAAACAATTTCACCTGCCGAAATATAACTGAGCGCAAATACAGTTGCAGTGAGTGGCACTATAAAGCCAAATAAACTGCTAAGTACAAAATATCGAATATGGTTCAAACTGGGTCGGAACATAGCCTTACAGCAGATCAAAGCAATAAGATATCCAACAGCCAACAAAAATATGGCCGAGTAAAGAATGTTCGATTCGTTGATACCAGCGTTGCTAGTTACTTTTAAGAGTGTAAATTGTAATCCCCAAGCCATACCCAGCAGTACAAGTAATATACCGTGCATAACATTTTTATATTGAATAGGTCGGGGATTATTTCCTCGTTTCTTAGACAAAATATAGCTTGCCATCAGACTTCAATAGTTTGTAACTGATCAAGTCATAGCAAAGTTGTGCGGCTGCATATTCGGTCAAGCCTACAACACCATCAGGTGCCGTTTCAACAATATCGGCACCAATTATATCTCTCTCTGAGATCACTCGCCGCAGGAGAGCAGTTCCAAATTCCCAGCTAATACCTCCAGGAACTGGGGTTCCAGTAGCGGGGAATATACTCGGATCGAAACCATCAACATCTATGGTAATATAGATTTTCTCTGTTTTAATGGCCGCAAGGATGTCCTCAATTTGCAGTGCTTTACCTCGCCCCATTTCAAATACTGGCAATTCTTTTTTCTTCGCAAATTGGTATTCAGCAATGGAATAAGCTCGGGTACCCACGGAACATGTTTTAAACCCCATCTCGACAGCACGTCGCATTATGCAGGCGTGGGAAAATCGGCTTGGATTTACCATGTTATAATCGGAATCATCATCTCGCATATCAAGATGTGCATCTATTTGCAGAATTGTGATATCACGGGATTGAAACCGTTGTTGCAGCGATTCAAAGGCACCAATGGAGACCGTATGCACTCCTCCGAGTAAAACAGTAAACGCATCAATCCTAGATAACCTGTTTGCAACTTTTGCAATCATTTCTTCAGGGGAAAGAGTGGATATAGAAGAGAGTATTTCCTGGCGAATTCGATAAAGAAGTGCGGGTTCGGTCGCGGTAAAACGCTCAAATAATTCGATCTGCTGTTCCATGCAAGCAAGAATTGCTGCAGGGCCGCGTTCTGCTCCTAACCCAAAGGAAGCACCATAACTATAAGGAATTCCGATGACCATGGCATCGGCAGCGATAGAATTGTTAGTGCAAAACATAGCCTGTTATTTTTCCAAAAGGTATTGAAAGATAAGTGGTGCGACAATAGTAGCATCACTGTGGATGACATATTTTGGGGTATCGATACCAAGCTTACCCCAGGTAATTTTTTCATTAGGTAATGCACCAGAATAGCCTCCGTAACTTTCTTGCGCATCGGTGATTTGACAAAAATAGCCCCACAACCGAGTTTCAACCTGAATATCCTGGGCTAATAGGGGAACTACACAAATAGGAAAATCACCGGCAATGCCACCTCCAATCTGGAAAAATCCAATACTGGAATTTTGCGATTTTTTTTGATACCACTTAATCAGGCACTGCATATAATCGAGACCGGATAACATACAACTTCTATTTAGTTTACCTTCAATGACTGATGCAACAAACTTGTTGCCTAGTGTTGAATCTTCCCAACCAGGAACAAAGATAGGTATTTCATGTTCGGCTGCAGCAAGTAGCCAGGAATGTGAACGATCAACCTCAAAGCTATTCAAAAAATCCTGATCGGATAATATGCTTATGAGGTATTCATGAGGAAATCTGCTTTTACTTTCCTGAGATGCTGCGAGCCATTCCTTTTCAACGAATTTCAAGATATGACTCATGGCCTGATCTTCGGGAATGCATGTATCAGTGACCCTATTCATTCCCTGGGTATAAAGATCGTATTCATCTGATGGCGTCAAATCGCGATAACAACTAAGACGTTTGTAATGATTATGAGCAACCGCGTTAAAAAGATCTTCCTCCAAATTAGCACCGGTACAGCAAATAGCATTGACCTTTCCTGCACGAATCAATTGAGCAAATGATATACCCAGTTCCGCGGTACTCATTGCACCCGCTAATGTTACAAACATTAACCCTTGTGATTCCATATGTTTTTCGTAGGCACGAGCAGCATCTCGGAGAACACCTGCGTTAAAGTGACGAAAATGATAATCAATAAATTCCCGTAAATTCATGATGCAGCTACCCAATGTTGACTGGGTGCATTGCTATCTCCGTTATGAATATTATGTTGTGGGTAACGTAATCCCCTAATAATAAGTTGTGCCTCAATTTCATGAAGGTTAAAAGCATCACGGAATTTGCTTTTAATATTTTTTGTATCTAGGTCGTTCTGACATGTGTAGACATCAGCTGTAAGAAAACAGCGTAACGGAAAAGTATGAATGCTAATATGGCTCTCAGCGATTAGAACAAATCCACTAATACCACCCGGGTCCTTAGGGTTTTGTTTTCCAACCTCTATTACCAAGGGCTCAGCAATTTTATGCATACCAATTTCTGCAGGAACATTACTCAGCCAGGAAAGAATAAAATTCATATCCGCAAGTTTTTCACGGCAGGCTCCATAACCTTCCAGTGTCAAATGTACGCCAAAATGTTGGTTCGTGTTGTTACTGTCAAGTGTTTGAACAGCCATAATATTATCTCTTGCTTTTGATTGATCTATTTGAAATGGAGATTAATCCAGAATAATCAGTTGGCTGCGGATTTATAGTGCAAGCTATTGGTTTCACAGTGCTTTAAAAAGATCTTAGCCTCACCCGTTAGGTTAGGTGAGCATTTTTTAAGCACAAGGAAGCACTGAATGCAGATCATGCAGGAGCAATTATCTGTAAAGTGCTGTGAAACCAATAGTTTGTGCTAGAAACCTTGATCCAACTGATTTTTCTAGGTTAATGGTTTATCACATATAAAATGCTCGAATGGCACTTATGTACAGCCGAAAACCAAAATGAACTGAAATGATATCCTTTGAAATTAACTCGAATATTGCATGACGAACACACCGATGATAGGCACGAGGAGAGTCCCAGTCTTCGTCAAAACTACAAGGGATTTCAGGAAACTTAATGCGTTCTTCATGCCGAACATTGTAGAGTCGATTCCGAACACCTCCAGGCCAGAGAATATCAATTGTACCTTTTCGCGCTCGACCTAATCCAAAGTTTGCTAACAGGCTGTCCTGAGAAGCATAGCTTGAGCCACCAAGAATAGGCTGCATTGCTGATTTTCCGTGATGTGGCTTAAACGATACAACAGCACCTATACCATCGCGGTTGACTTTTGCACTTTCCAAAATACCTTTGCTCCCCTGAACCTCAACAGCAACCCAGTGATTATGGTTATCAGCGCTATTAATTTCTACTGATAAAGTACCTTCTTCTAGTATCTCTCCTTTCCATCCCATATAAGTATCGTTAATTGGTTCAAATTGACTAAGATAATTTGCATCTTCATCAAAAATTGATCCATAGGCAACTGGGTAAGGTATCGCTGGTGCTGAATCTGGGATATTTGTACTTGAAACAGTCACCGTATCAACGAAGCCATCGTTATTCAGGTCACCAACTGCTACACCCTGAACCGTTCGATTGGCATGGTTAGTGGAATTTTCTAGCGCTCTTGTGTCGCGAGTAAATGAAGCAGTACACTGATTATTGCGCAAAAGTACACCTGAATTTGATTGGTCGACAGCAGTTATTACGTCCATGCCGCCATGAGATAAAATATCCGGGTCGCCATCATTATCGTAATCAAATGAGGCTGCTCCCCAGCCAAATGGAGTTGCTATCAGATCACCTACGCCAGGGTCAATGAACAGTCCACTAGCCTGACCTAATAACCATCGGGAAGTTGAATCACCAAGTTGATAAGCTGGATTCATAAGTGTTAAACCATAATCACCAAAATTGGAAGCAAAAATATCGAGCTGACCATCACAGTTAAGGTCATTAATAGCAAGTCCCATCCACTCGCCAGTAGTACTGGCGGCTCGAGCTGAAAATTGAGCTGTACCATCGTTCTCAAGTACTTGGACATATCCGCGATCAATCCCGCCTTGAGCAGTATTCGGCATTCCAGCCTGATCATCGGCGAACACAATATCCTGATCGCCATCATGATCAATATCAACGATTGATACTGCCCAGCTCATTGTTGCAGCACCTTTTGGAATACCATCCAGATTTCTAATACCAGAGATTTCACTGATATCTTTGAACTTATTCCCACTAACATTCAGGAATAGCTGGTTGGGTATGTTATAAATGAAGGGGTCGACAAAGAAGGCCAGAACATTTTCCAGATTAGAGACATTTGCAATGGCAATATCCAGTAATCCATCTCCATTAACATCGCCCATCGCACATGACATCGCCCCCTGTTTATAGCTAATATGACTAGCTGCAGAGATATCCGTGAAACTACCGTCACCTTGATTTTCAAACAAGGAATGCGGCGCATTGAATGCCAGTACTAATAAGTCCTGATCTCCATCATTGTCAATATCACCGAAACAGCTTCCAGTACTGTCTGAACCAATTGCTGCAACACCTGCTTGTTGTGCCTGGTCTACAAACACAAGATCACCCGAATCGGTATATTGATTTTGGTACAAACTGTTAGATTTACCCGGGCCATTGGTCACATAAATATCCAGGTCATCATCTCGATCATAGTCGAACAATACGACGCCAGGAGCACCATGCGATTTTAGAGGTGAAAAAACTAATTGATCTATTTTGAATTGACCGGCAGCCTGATAGCCTTCGATAATCGCATTACGTTTGGATGTTACCCGCCGATAGTCAATACCAGCACCGCCATCTGCTGCTATATCAGTGAAAGAGATAAACTTTTCATCAGCTGATGCCTTGGGTATTAGAGCAAAAATCAGAGCCGTTATCACTATTGTAACGATTGTCAAAGTTTGTACTGATAACAAGCAACAAAATCTAATAACTAAATTATATTCATTTTCTGTTACTTGGGTCCTTACTTGTCGTTTATCCTTATCGAAAGAATTGTTTAAAGATTCAATGTTTTTCATGTTTCTCTCCAGTAATAAGGAAAATTTATACCCTGTCCCATAACTTTGTTGGTAATGAGGTACGGTCACAAAGATATTTCGCAAAATGGGAAGCTTGATTCATCACTTTTTTAGTGCATAGGAACGAGAAATTTGCTATGCGTTTTAATGTTACCAACTTGCTATTTACTCTATTCGCAATTACGAAATAGCTCCATAGTCAATTTCACACATCGTACCTATTGGTAATAATGCCTAAAAAACAATATGGGAATACTTAGAAACTCATTAGGTATGAGAAAAATGGAATTTCAAACAATAATTGCAGATAACGGAATCATTGATCTGTGGATTAATGACGTTTAGTAACGTCTGTGTCTATGCGGTATTCTGTAGTTGTGCAGCAAGTTCACTACGTGAGCGTACGTGGAGTTTGTCAAATATGGATTGCACTTGATTAGCAACGGTACGATCGCTAGTATGGCGGCGCGTTGCAATATCTTTGTTCGTCGACCCAGAAAGAATGTGACCAAGAATTGTTCTTTCAGCATCTGTCAGCGTGCTTACTTGGCTTTCATTAATCAATGGATAGGTGCCAACAAGGAGGTCTTCACCAGCGATTGAGACTTCCGCCAACTTAGCACGTAAACCAGCAGGGGCGAAAAAAGCAGCAAGTTCAGTACGAGAAGATAGTCCCATTTTTTCCTGAGCTCGCGCAGTGCAATTGGTTATTGCAGATGAAGAAATTCCTAAGATGTAACTAATTTCCTTGCTGGAACGACCTAGACCAACATACTCGACAATCTGACGTTCTTGCACAGATAACCCGCGTGGATCTGGATGTGCTGGGTCATTCTTTATTGCTACCACAAAACGCCGTTGATCAGTATCAAAGCGATCGACCAATGACCAACGACCCTGGATGAGACTTTCCCAGTTATTCATTGCCGTGTCAGGGTTGCTGCGACCAGCACGGGTACGCAATTGCTCAATCTGACACACTTTTTTCCTTAAAATTTCGCGCACAGATATTTTTGTTGCACCCTCACGGGCATCATGTACTTTACCACTAGGGTCAAGAATAGCTTCAATCTGTGAATCATCAAATGAAAGATTACAAGTGACCGAGCGTAAGCGTAGTGCTGCTCCTAAATGGCTAGCAACAAGAGGCCAGCGTTTTCTTTCCAATGCTGTTGGAATGACAGATGTGGGAAATGCCCGACAAATTTTTAAGCCGCTACCGATACCAGTATGTGCCCAGACAGCAAGCATATCGGACATTCCCTTTGTTCTTTTCCCAAAAGTAGTCCGGAGTTTGGGAAAGTCGGGGTAGACGATAGAACTCAATGATTCTATGCTGGCAATACCACGATAAATCTGGTCAACGGCGCCTGGAGACCAGTTTGTACTGTTGTCAAACAAAGGTTTGATGATCTCTGGTGGTCCCTTTGTAACCACGTGATCAATGTCGACGGTCGTCGGAGTATAGCGGTAGGTCAAGATGCTTGGCCAGAAACCACGGTCAAAAAGTGGTACTGCTTTATCTAGCACATTCTCCAACCATTGTTGATCAGTCCCATCAAGGTTATAGCCCGCTTCAATAAGTGAGACCCAGTCCATATTTTTCATAACAAATATATAACTTGTTTATGATGATTACTTGCAATAATAAGCCATTTCAGAATAGTGGGCCTAATTATTTTTGAATTTTGCATAAATCATGAAAATCAAAATCTTGAGGTTGCTACACTAAACCGGATACATAAATTTAAGGTACCTTAATCCCGGTTGAATATCTAATAATGAAAATGGAAAAATCTCAAGCCTATAAGGACGAAACCCAATATATTATTGTAATTGCAATAATGATGGGGTTCCTATCATCACCTCAACCTTTCGCGCAATTAATCATTCCAAAAGTTCTCGCTCTTGAGTTGCCTTAATAAATACCTTCTGATCTATGAATTGTACTACGGAAACTTATAAAACAATTAATAATATCTAGTTGGCAGCCCCCCCGATCAGCCCCAGCAGTGTAATAAACTGGAGATGTATCTAATTACCAAGGAGACAGAAATGGCACATAAAATAATGTTAAAAAAAACTGGCAAAATTTCGACGTTGATTTACAAACAGGGCAGCTAATAGCAGAGCGAAGCGGTGTGACTGGCATGATAGTCACATCCTCACAATGATACTGACAATGCCATACCACAGTGATATTTTCCGGAATCTACTCATGAACTCCTAGCTTTTGTTATAACGACAACATTGCTAGGATGCATAAGTGTATTCAGGTGGAGCCATACCCTTACAACCAACTCCATTCCCTCAGAACATAGTTTATTTTTTAATAAATTCACTAACGCCCCTGAACAATTAAAACATGCTTCTTGTAAGTAGTATATTTTAATATTATAAAACACAACTATGTTATTTAACACATCATAACTATGCGATTTAACCTAATCTCCGCCAAAAAGCATATTAAAACCATTGTTTACTACCTGTATCTTTTGGCACATTGTTTGCATTACCTTCCTTATGCTATTACCATACAGGAATAAAACAATGCTAAAAAAAATACGGAATAAAATAACTTTTATCTTAGCCTGTGGAACTTTTCTATTTTCATTTAACGCTAACGCCAATTCAAGAAACCTACCACCTCCCCCTCAAGACGCTGACTTTTATGACAATGGAATACCAGCCGAAAAAAAAGTAGAACTTGGAAAATTTCTTTTCTTCGACAAAATTTTAAGTGGTAATCAAAATACATCTTGTGCAACTTGCCACCATACTCTGACAGATACCGGTGATGGTTTGTCTCTACCTGTTGGTGAAGGCGGTCAAGGATTAGGGGTTACACGTAACACTGGCGTTGGCTCTGATGCAATTCATGCCAGAGTACCCCGAAATGCCCCTCCTATCTTTAACCTGGGGGCACACGAATTTACTAAAATGTTTTATGATGGAAGAGTAGCAGTCAACTCTGATCATCCATCTGGATTCGATAGCCCAGCAGGTGATGATTTACCTGATGGACTAGATAATGTACTTGCTGCTCAAGCGATGTTTCCTGTCACATCTGCTGAGGAAATGGCGGGGCAAATTGGAGAAAACCCTCAAGCCAACGCGGCGACCGCTGGAGATCTACCTGCTGTATGGGAGATTATTGCAGATAAACTAAGAAATATTCCTGAATATGTTGAGTTGTTCCAAGAAGCATACCCATCTGAAATTACTCAAGCTTCTGATATAAGCTATGTCCATGCAGCAAATGCTATAGCCGCATTTGAAGCAAAAGTTTGGCGATTTGATAACAGCCCTTTCCACAGGTATTTAAAAGGGGATAAAAAAGCAATGAGTCACTCAGCTAAAAAGGGCATGAATTTATTTTATAGTCAGCATAAAGCTAATTGTGCGAGCTGTCATAGTGGCACTTTCCAAACTGACCAGAATTTCCATGCCATTGCAATGCCCCAAATAGGTCCAGGTAAAGGTGATAATTTAGATGGGCACGGTGATTTTGGCCGCGAACAAGTGACTGGCAATATTGAAGACCGTTTCACGTTTAGGACACCGACATTGAGCAATATTGCACTAACCGCTCCTTATGGTCATGATGGAGCCTACGACACATTAGAGACAATGGTAAAACATCACCTTAATCCAGAAATGTCATTGCAAAATTACGATCGGTCTCAAGCTGTATTACCTTCTCGAGCAGACTTAGATGCTATCGATTTTATTGTAATGGACGATTCTCAACGAATAGATGCGATTGCTGATGCCAACGAGCTCGAGAAAGTTGATTTATCGCCCAAAAAGCTAATGCATTTAATTGACTTTTTAAATGCTTTGACTGATCCGGCTGCAATCGATCTGCGAAGAAACTCTCCTCGCCGAGTGCCGAGTGGTCTTCCCTTAAGAGAATAATATTTACACCTCCCCTGTTACGATTGCGAATTTTATAGTTCGCGTATTTAAACGTGATTACAATTCTGTACTGAAACAGACCCATAGTAAATTATGCGTCTGTTTCAATAGAGTAACTGTCGACAAAAACAACCCATAAAAAAAGCATACCTGTTAATTTAGTATAGCTTTAAATTCACCACTCTACTTCAACAAATCATAGCATGAAAATCATAGGGTCAAGTCATGCAATCAAGTGTTTTCGTTTTTGTTAACTGCTCGGCTAACTGTCGAATAATGTACTTTAAACCAAATGGAAATTTCTTTCATTGTGTAAACTCTTGAAAAAAAGCGTAAGCCATTACTTCATGACGATTCCCAAATTGATTTTCGTACCACTCCAGATTCTTGGCGATAGTCCTACTTTGCATGCGGGGAACTTCCTTCAAGTCACCATCATTTTCAATATTTTTATTAATGGACTGTATTTTTTCAATAAAAGAATCATTTCCTAGATACATTTGGTATTTAGCCCCGGGAGTAGGCATATCAATGCAAGCACTGCTATTATTTTGGCCATACGATTAACCTCAAACGATTGATTGTTATTTAGCTCTAACGCAAAGTTCAGTTTACGCTGGCAGATGTTCGATGAACTCTGACAACACACTGGACTTTGATAAAGAATGACCTCAAAAAACGAGTGGTGCTGCCTGCGGTCAACTGTAACTTTTTGTTATGCTTTGATTTCATCAATTGGTAATATTTGTCTACCGTGCCTAACCGTAAGAATTGAAACAATCTCAGTTTGCAACCTATAAATAATACGATAATTTCCATAAATTATTTCTCGAAAACCATCCTGCTTTATTTCAGGAACAACACGGCCACTCTTCGGAAACTTTTCTAATCGTTCGACGACTTGGAATATTGATTCGACCCATTTTTCAGCCGAATTTGGACTATCTTGAGCAATGTATTCTGCTATTTCAGCCACACGGTCAACTGCCAATGGAGACCAAATTATTTTCACCTTTCAAGCCTCTGCAGTACTTCCTGTCTTGCATCACAGTGGCTAATGCCATTTTCAGCTTCTAACTGAGAAATCGAGGTTTGTATATCCTCCAGCAATTCAATTTTTTCTTGCATTGCCTCAAATTCGCCAACATCCAATAAAACGCCAACACCTTTTCCATGTTGAGTAATTATTAAAGGTCTTTTAGTTTCATGAACTTGTTTTACAAAAGATGCCACGCCTGAACGAAACTCAGACATGGGTCTAATATCTTGTTCTATGATCATTCTACGCATAGTTGTACCTTATACTTTACAATATTTGGTACAGTATATAGCACTAAACTAGTTGATGGGTAATTTTAAAGCATAATCGGGATAGGGAGATGCCTCACGACATCTCTCCTCCCACACCACCAGGCATACGGATCACGTACCATGGCGGTTCATTATTACGTTTAGTATCATGCCACCAATGATGGTAGCCCCAAGTTTGCAAAGTATTTATTCGACAAGGCGTAAGTCAAGGCCGGACTATTACTCAATCGCCAAGGTTCATGTGCTGATTTGGCTGTGTTCCAAGCCAATTGACGTGTAACACCTAGTTTCCTGAGTTTTCGGTAGCCTGATCTACCCCATTGTTTGTTTAAATAACACCGTAACTTCCGTCTTATCCATTTATTTATATTACGTAGCGGACTCTTTACTTCGGCTATTCCAAAGTACGCTTTGACCGCCAGAGATGGCGGAAATGCAGATTATGCAGGAGCGATAATCTGCCCAACCAAGCAGGGACTTTCTTAGCTCCGCAATAATTTGATTTGTGATTTTCCTCGCGTTCGACGACATAGCCCTCTCACCGTGTATTTAAGCTTCTCCAATGCTGCTTCGGAGACTTTTAATTTATTCCCTCGGCGTGGACTAAAGGTAAAACCCAGAAACTTACGGTTCCATGGACGATCTACCTCACTTTTGCTTTCATTGACCTTGAGTCTTAAGGTGTGTTCTATAAAGTGCGTTATACTCTGTTTTATCCGTTCACCTGCTCGCTGACTGCTTACATAAATTTGACAATCATCTGCATAGCGAACAAAGATGTGACCTCGCTTTTCCAGCTCCCAATCTAATTCATCAAGCACGATGTTGGCTAGTAATGGAGATAACGGGCTTCCTTGTGGGACGCCTTCTGTTGTTTTCTCGTACTGTCCATTTATTTCAGTGCCTGTTTTGAGGTAGCTATTTGTATAGTTTCACCACGTTATACCTGATGATTAAAAAATAAAGGACAGCCCTGATAACATATTAAAACTTTCACCACAAAGGAATTAATATGAGCCAGAGCTATCACACGAATGCAAAAACGAATTC
>JAKIUK010000055.1 GCA_021647585.1 Methylococcaceae bacterium | reverse complement strand
CCGACCCTGTCGATTTCTTGATGACTCATTTCTAATGTCCTTTTGGTCAATTATGTCCTCCTTTTTGAAATTAAAAGCGGACATTTTAACTTGGGTGAAACCGGACATTACTACTTTGCTCCTACATGTGAGACATTTTACCTTTACTATAAATGGAGGGAAGGAGTATGATGTTATCTAGCTGGAATCATATGGGGTTTATGGGATGCATGTACTTTTTGAATGCACTTAATCCTCGCTTGAATGTAAAAAAGGACTTTCAATATAGAAAAATTGTTTGAACTGTATTATCAGGAAGATGAAATTATATTTCAGACCCTTGATTTAGATTAGCTTTAGTTTTGTATTTGAATTTAAATGATCGGTTTTATGTGATGGGAAATGTATTATGGCAGTTACACAACAACATCGTTTTGTAAAAATTAGCACATCGCTTGACGATGACGTGCTACTGCTTGGGCGTATGTCTGGCTCTGAACGACTGAGTAACCTTTTTGAATACAACCTTGAGTTGTTAAGTCTTGATATAGATATTAATCACGAACAGATTCTTGGTCAAAAATTGACACTGACTCTCGATTTGCCAGGTGGAAGTGAACGTTATTTTGATGGTTATGTAACTAGTTTTGCGCAGATAGGTTACGAAGATGATTTTGTTCTTTATAAGGCAATAGTGCGTCCCTGGTTCTGGTTTTTAACTCGTACCTCAGACTGTCGGATCTTTCAGTGTAAAACGGTGGAGACCATAATCAAAGAGGTTTGTAATGACCTGGGCTTTACTGATATAAAGTTTGAACTCGAGGCTACTTATCGTGAGTGGAAGTACTGTGTGCAATATCGTGAAACAGATTTCAACTTTCTTAGTCGGTTGATGGAACAAGAAGGTATGTACTATTATTTTAGTCACGAAAATGGTACCCATACTATGATCATAGTAGACTCAAGTGTATATCATGAGCCCATTGCTGATTATGAAACCATACCGTATTATGCGCCAGGTGATAGAGTCATACGCGATCAGGAACACATTCAGGACTGGCATATTTCCAAACAGATACAACCAGGCTCTTACGTATTAAACGATTTTGACTTTCAGATGCCAAAGAAGAGTTTACTTCAAATGTCTTTGGTTTCAAGAGAGCACGATAATTCTGACTATGAACTCTATGATTTTCCAGGTGAATATTGGGAGGTCGAACCGGATGGTCAAAACTATGTCAAAGCGCGTATTGAAGAAGAACAAGCCCAATATGAAATTTTGTCTGGTACAGGAGATGCTCGAGGTATTACAACCGGGGCTCAATTCAATTTAAGTCAATACCCACGAGAAGATCAAAATCGAAGTTATGTGCTAGTCTCCTGCGGCTACGAAATTACATCAGATATAATGAGATCTGGTAGTGGAGGGGGCCAGGACAATTTTAGTGTTAATTTTAGCTGCATCGATGCCACGCAACAATTCCGGGCTCCACGTGTAACCATTAAACCGAGTATTATGGGACTGCAAAGCGCTATCGTTGTTGGTAGTGCCGGTGAAGAAATCTATACAGACAAGTGGGGCAGAGTAAAAATTCAGTTCCATTGGGACCGTTACGGTACCACAGATGAAAACAGTTCCTGCTGGGTTCGGGTGGCACAGGTCTGGGCAGGAAACAGTTGGGGAGCGATATTTACCCCAAGAATAGGCCAGGAAGTATTGGTCTCATTTGTTGAAGGGGATCCTGATCGCCCGATCATTGTGGGTCGCGTTTATAATAACGATAATATGCCTCCCTACTCATTACCAGGAAATGCCACACAGAGCGGTTTTTTAACCCGTAGCTCTCAGGGCGGGAATCCCAGTACCGCAAATGAGTTTCGGTTTGAAGATAAAAAAGGTTCTGAAGAAGTCTATCTTCATGCTGAGAAAGACCAGAATATATCGGTTGAGAATTGCGAGACGCATAGCGTCGGTGTAGACCGAACTAAAACGATTGGTAATGATGAAACAAAATCCATTGGAAATAATGAAACTAAACAAGTAGCCAATAATCGGTCAGTTACAATTGGCAGTAATAAAACTGAGACAATTGGGATTAACAAGGCTGAGACTATCGGTGTTTCCAAGGAACTGACAATTGGAGCAGCATATCAAGTGACAGTAGGTGCTGTTATGAATGAAACGGTAGGTGCATCCAAGTCTCAGGAAGTAGGTGCCAACAAATCCACTTCGGTAGGGGGGAATGTTTCAGAAACTTATGGTAAAAACCAGACAGCTGCAGTGGGCAAAAACCTGAGTGAGACGGTAGGTGAAAATAAAACGGTCAAAATTGGAAAAGATCTACTGATAGATGTCGGTGACTCGATAGTGATTAAAACAGGGAAGGCGAGTATTACTATGAAAAAAGACGGGACTATTCAAATAGTGGGAAACAATATTTTAGTAAAAGGTTCTGGAAAAATTGATGTAAAGGCATCAAAAAATATCACTTTGAAAGGATCAAAAATAATAGAAAATTAGTCATGAATGATTCAGAACAAATTCAACAACAAGTTAAACATATTGATGGTGTAATTATTGGTTTGTTGATTGGTTTTAACCAAAACAGTGAGCCTTTGATTGCTTATCCTGGTAATACAGAAGAGACTGCAGTTCCTGCACGTTCTACTACGCAGCTAGATGAAAGTTTGTTAGGTAAAGAAATTGCGATTCTTTTTGAACAGGGTGACCCTTCTCGTCCTTTAATTATTGGGTTCATTCAACATCCTGAGCGCAAACCAGTGTTAGAAGTCGACTCTGTAACAGCAAATCTGGATGGAGAACATATAGTTCTTTCGGCTGAAAAAGATATCACCTTGAAATGTGGAAAAGCCAGTATTACTTTAACTCGAGCAGGTAAAATACTGATTAGAGGCGCTTATTTATCTACCCATTCATCTGGAGTCAACCGGATCAGAGGTGGCACAGTTCATATAAATTAACATGGTTATTAATAAACCACAGGTTAAACTTTAAAAAGGGCTGTCATTTCGACCAACGGGAGAAATCTTGTTACTTAAAACGGCCTTTAGACTTAAGATTCCTCGGCAATTGCTCCTTGCATTGCTCTACCTCTTGTGTCCATACAGTCGTCCCGTTGGTCGGAATGACATCATTTGTGAAGTTAACTGTGTTTTAACGTCAAAATAGAAATATAAGTTTAAGCTGTGGTTTGTATATGGTCATATAAATTAATAATTTATTTACTTCAATAACTAAAAATCATGTGGATGCTAAATAATAAAACACCTTTTGCAGCAGAACGATCTTGGGTACGGGATAGAAACGGTGCTGAAGTTTGGTTAGTAGCAGTCAAGGGAACATTTAATATTCTGCCTGACGGTACAACAGCTCCAGCTGAAAAGCAGGAAGAAGTAGTGATTGCCCCGGAGTTTTCTGGAGACCCTCAGCGATCCAGTTTACTCAATGATACTGACCTGCCACACAAAAAACTGTCTACCGATGTGTTAGTGCAAGGTCACGCTTATGCACCAAATGGAAAACCCGTCACAGAATTATCAGTCGGATTTAAATTAGCGAATCTCCAAAAAATATTACATGTCACTGGTGATCGTATTTGGCAGGCAGACCTTATCGGTGTGTCGATGAGTAAACCGCAAGAATTTTTAAAAATGCCGCTGACTTATGAAAGAGCATTTGGAGGTATGGACTTAACTGATGAAGATGAAAACAAGCATGACTGGGATCAACGTAACCCTGCGGGGTGTGGTTTTGCAACAAAAGCGGAGCACTTGATTGGAAAACCCGTCCCAAATATTGAGTTACCCAATGCATTAATCAATAGTTGGAAACAAAGACCAAGACCGGCTGGTTTTGGTCCCATTGCAGGGCACTGGTATCCCAGAGTTGAATTAGCGGGTACCTATGATAAAAACTGGGAAAATACACGTCAACCATTGTTAGCTGAAGACTTTGATGAAAGGTATTACCAAAGTAGCCAGGAAGATCAACAGATATCTGATTTTTTGAAGGGGGGCGAACAGGTTCAACTTGTTAATATGAATCCTGAAGGCAAACTACAATTTCAATTACCCAGAGTTTTTCTAGGCTTTACCACCAATTTTGATGATGGTAGCAGCGAAGTTCACCGCGCTGTATTACATACTGTAATTCTAAAACCCGATGAGTCAAAGGTTGTCATGGTCTGGCATACACATTTGCCTTGCCATCATAAAGTTTTAAAATTAAACAATACGACCATTCGATTAAAACAACCGGTGTTAGGTTCTCAGCAAAAAGGAGCGGAATCATGAGGCTAACTGAAAATGCTGCTTGTATCACAGGTATTGGAGCGACTACCTCCGTTGGGTTGGATGCTGTTTCCACAGCAGCGGCAGTACGTGCGGGAATTTCAGGTTTTCAGGAACACCCCTACATGATCAATCAAGAAGGAGAACCTTATCTTCTTGCCATGGTTCCATCCATTGAACCCAATATTAGTGGTGAACAGCGCTATATTGAATTAGTCACGCCTTCAATAATAGAAGCACTCACTCCGTTACAGCAAATTTCAGAAGATCAATTTGAAATTACAGTTATTCTTGGGTTTCCAGAGAAACGACCAGGTATACCAGATAGTTTGGCTGAAAAAGTGGCAACTTCAATAAAATCAACCACCACGGAACATTATAGGATTAAGGATGTAAAAACAGCCTATAAAGGCCATGCGGCGGGTTTAATGGCGCTGGAATCTGCTAGTCAATTGTTGGCAACAGGAGAATGTGAATTTTGCCTGGTGGGCGGAGTGGACAGTTATATTGATCCTGATACTCTAGATTGGATAGAAGATAACGAGCAATTACATATTCCTTCAAATGCTTGGGGGTTTATGCCAGGAGAGGCTGCAGCCTTTTGTTTGATTTGCAGTGCAAAGACAGCAAATCGGTATAATCTGCCAATTAAAGCTCAATTGCTTGCTATTGCAACGGCTCAAGAAGAAAACTGTATTAAGACTGAAACGGTTTGTATTGGTGAGGGTTTAACGTCGGCAGTGAGAGAAGTTTTTCAAGTATTACCTGAAGGGGTTAAGATCAACCAGACTTATTGTGATCAGAATGGTGAGGCGTATCGGGCGGATGAATTTGGGTTTATGTTGGCTCGGTTGTCGGAGTATTTTGTTGATCCTTCTGATTATGTTGCACCAGCAGATTGTTGGGGAGATGTCGGGGCTGCCTCTGGGGTGTTGTTTATGCATTTGGTTTGTGTGGCAGCTGAGAAAGGGTATAGTAATGGACAGGTTTCTTTGTTGTGGACCAGTTCAGAAGATGGAGAAAGGTCTGCTACTGTTTTGGTAACAATGTCTGAACAAAAGGATAAGCATTAATGTCTGTTACTATACATGTTAATGGTAAGTCGAATTCTTTATCTCATAAAGGAGGTATGGGTATTACTAAATCGACACTGCCAGATGTATGTAAGACACCATCGCCAGGTGGGCCGGTACCTATTCCGTATCCAGTTATTGTATCAATGACCAATAGCTTAAAAAAAGGTAGTAAAAATGTTAAGGTTGATGGTGGTAATTCGGCAGCAATAAAGGGTTCAGAGTTTAGTCGATGTAATGGAGATGAACCAGGTACTGTCGGTGGTGTTAAGTCAAGTACTAATATGAAAGAAGCGACTTGGATACTGTATTCTTTTGATGTGAAAATTGAAGGGAAAAATGCTTGTCGTTTAAGCGATAAAATGATGATGAATCATGGGAATACAGCTTGTTTAGGTGGACACATTATAAAACCAGTTATTATTCCTGGGCAGAAATTTGATAATCAAACTTGCCTTGATTCTAGGCGTGAACAGATTCATCGGCAAAAAGATAAAGCATGTAATAAACTACCGGGTGGAAGTATGAGCCCAAGTAAAGTAAGTCCAAAGAAACTTAAGAAAATAAAATGTAGTGTCATAATTGCTCGTATAAAGAAACAACAAAAATGTTTACGCATGCGAAAAAAAATGGATAAAGAATGTTTCGCACAGGGTCCAATTAAAGGAAATAAAGCTACTGAAGAGGCTGATAGAGTTCATAAACAAGCAGTAGAAGATGTTAAGCAAGGCATCAAAAGATCTAAGGCATTGGCGAATGTTAATTGTAGTCCTGGCGTTGCAACATGTGATATCTAACAATATGAGAAATTATAATATGACAAGGCAGCTTTGTAATGCTATTCAAAAGCATGATAGGAAAGAAGTAGCAAAGTTATTATTAGAAGGATCAGATCCAAATGTAGTTCAATTGGAGTGGCCTAAATTTACTACTCTTCAAGCAGCTATTGAGGAAATTGAATATGGAGGTTCAATGGATGTGATTTCTGAGTTACTCAAATATGGTGCGGATGTTAATAGATGGGATGGATATCATGATGCAACCCCCTTGCTGATGGCTATATTTCGGGGTCATTTGCATGTGGTTCAATTGCTTTTAGAGGCTGGTGCTAATCCAAATGTTAGGGGCAGTGAAGGTGATTCACCACTCCGGTGGAGTGTCTCTCAAGAAGATATCGAAATGGCTAGATTACTTCTTAAGTTTGGAGCAAATGAAACAATTAATGAAATTGGACAGCCTGGGGGGTTAACTGCTCTTGGAATTGCTGTTGAACAAGTCAATGTATCAATGATTAAATTGCTACTTGAAAATGGCGCTGATACAGAAAGAGTTGATGAATTTTTTGGTCCTGCGCAAATACATTTACCTCCACTCAAAGACTTCGACTCACATAAATGGCATTTAGTGATGAAATTAATTTCACATTCTAATGAATAATCCAAGAAAACTAATAGAAATTAATAGCAAGAAGAAACGGGGTCAGAAGAAACGCAGAAACGGGGTCAGACTCGAATTAAATCCAGTTTTTTGTTATGATAACTGTTTTTAACTAAACGGGTAACAGCACAATGGCAAGACTTCCACGATATTTTGTCAAAGGGCAACCACAGCATATTATTCAGCGAGGAAATAACCGAGAATTGATTTTTGTGCATGATGATGACTATAAATTTTATTTAGAATGTTTGCTGAGTGCTATTAACAAAAATAAACTTAGTGTTCACGCGTATGTATTAATGACCAACCATGTTCATATACTTGCTAGCCCAGAAACTGAAACCAGTATTTCTAAAACATTTCAATCAGTCGGACGACGTTATGTCCAATACTTTAATTACACCTACAAACGAACAGGAACTTTGTGGGAAGGTCGTTACAAAGCGACTGTTATTGATAGTGATCAATATTTATTAACGTGTATGCGTTATATTGAACTTAATCCAGTACGAGCGGGTATGGTAGAACAACCGAGTGAGTATCCTTGGTCTAGTTATGCTGCGAATGCAGAGGGTAAAAAAAACAAACTGATCAAATTACATAAAGTATTTAGACAGATGGGTACTAGTGAGGAAAAAAGACAATCTGCCTATCGCCAGCTTTTTCAGTTAGCGATTGGAAAATCTGATATAGATGCTTTGCGTGAGGCGACAAATAAAGGCTGGGTATTAGGGGGCGAGCACTTTCGTGAGAAAATTGAACGCTTATCAGGTAGGCGAGCTGTGGCTAAACCCAGAGGAAGACCAAAGAAAGAGGATGTATAAATCGAGTCTGACCCTAATACTTCTAATACTTTTCTTCTAATGATAATGAAGCTCTCGATGATTGTGCTATTTTCTTTGGTCGTGAGTGGAATGATGTTGATGGTGATGCAATTGCTGAACACCAGGATGCGCTTTTTTGGTTTACCCCAAAGAGCTTTCATTATTATATGCCAGCATTTATGATAGCTGGTTTAAAAGAGCCGGATGCCTACTATATTTTAAATATTTTATTGATACTTCGACCTGATGTGGAGGCGTCGGATGCTAGCTTTGCTCGAGAGCGTTGGATACTTTTTAACAGTGCACAGAGAACTTCGTTGAAAAAATGGTTAGTCTGGATATATGCAGAAATGGATCGAGGTGATGATACAGAATTGGAAGATGCCTTGAAGGTGTTGCAGGAACAATACTGGTGGAGGTGAGTAAAGTGCATAAACGGGGTCAGATTTGAATTACACAGAGAAAGGGTATAGTGATAGACGGAGTTCGTTGTTATGGATTAGTTCAGAAGGAGGAGAGCGATCAGCTACGATACTGATAGTTAATGCTGAACAAGGGAGGGAGAGCTGATGTCAGTTACTATCCACGTTAATGGGACATCACATTCTCTTGCTCATAAAGGGAGTATGGGGATTGCCAAATCAACCATTCCGGATGTATGTAAAACACCTACGCCTGGTGGACCAGTCCCTATTCCTTATCCAGTCATAGTTTCCATGTCTAGCGACCTTAAAAAAGGCACCAAGACTGTCAAGGTTGATGGTAAAAAGATGGCCGCCATAAAAGGTTCTGAATTCAGTCGATGTACTGGGGATGAACCTGGAACAGTAGGTGGAGTAAAGTCCAGTACAAATATGAAAGAGGCAACATGGTTACTGTATTCTTTTGATGTGAAATTGGATGGTAAGAATGCTTGTCGTCTTACAGATAAAATGATGATGAATCATGGGAATACTGCATGTTTAGGAGGGTTGCTGCAAGCGCCTGTAGAAGTACAGGCTGACCTGGAAAGGTTATGCGAGATATTATGTACTTGTAATTCTGCTCCTGCATCTTCTTCTTCAGGTGAATCAGATCTACGTCAGCATTGTGTTACTTTAGCGTTACAAGCTCTTGATAATCCGCCTCAATATAATCAAAGTCGGATGAAGCCGGAGATTAGTTACGATATGACTCAATCACCACCGTCACCGCTAATGAGTCGTAGTGGAAATGGATTAGCTCCATCAGCTCATTGGCAAACACGGGCAAGGCAAATACCCGGATATCAATCAGGTACTGGCATGGTAAGGAGGCCAGATGTTGTCATAGTGCGAAACCCAAGCTTACCACCAACTCAGGGTAATCTTGCTGCTGTAGTGGAAATGAAATTTCCTGGAGATCCACGGAACCCTAATCAAATAAAGGCCTATGAGAAAATTGCTGGCGGCGATCCAGATCGTGTTGTTGAATTAGATGTTAACGAATGTCGTTGTAATAATTCTGAGCCTGAGCCTGAGCCAGAAGGTAATTTTTTAGATGTACTCCTTTTGATTGTTGGGATTGCTCTGATATTAACACCAGTACCAGGAGATGAGGTTGTTGTTGGCGGTGCTGCTGCTGCAAGACTTGGATTAGCTTTCTAGTTTCGAGGTAATATAAATGGTTGAACAACAAATCACACCGGAGACCTTAAAGAATTTTTCGGTAATTGAGAACGAACGAATACTTCTTCAGATAGGCCTTGTGATTACCCTATACATTGAAGAAGCACATACACCCGAAAAAAGAGAAGGGCTGATTCAATGTTTTGATGATTATTGGTCTCTTTGTGGACTAGAACTACACCAGGCTTCAGTACCACATGTGAGTAATCGATGGATTAACTTGGATAAGAAAAAATTACCGCCTGTCCGCAACTGGGTAAACGAACTGAGTGAAAACCATCCGTGGAGTATTACTTGCACAGGAAGTGAAAACACAGCTGATGCAAGCGCATTTAATATGGAAATACTGTGTAGTGCTGCTTGGGAGAAAGATCTAAGTTATGTTACGGCCACCCTGCCTTTTGTTTGGTTTTCAAACAATGAAGGAAGTTTACCTGAATTATTGCTGAAATGGTGTGAATGGACATCTGCTTATCACGGTTATGCTGGTATTGGAATAATTCCTTCACTAGAATCCAATTATGCCAAAAAGGCTGAGCCTATGATCTATGAACTAGCTAAGCGTTTTCCAGGATTAGAGGTGGATAATCCAGTTAGCCATCTGCTTTATCTTAAAGATGGTATCAAAGGTGTGAACTGGTTAACTGTACTAGGAACTAAATTTCTAGAAAAAATTGGTGGTCGAGGCTATCTGAAGAACCAGTTAACTACTGAATTTGAATTGCTTGACTATAAGGATGGACTAGTTATTAAAGCTGGTTTACAACCTCAATTCGGTGATATTAAGAACAACAATATTCCCGAGCATTACAGAACAATTTCAAGGTTACTAAAACCGATTAGAGTTGAGTATCCTGTTGCCATACAGCACAGTCATCGAAATCAACCAACTTTAGATAAGGAGGGTACAAAAGAGTGGTTTGCTAGATTTGACTAAATAATGGGGTTTAGTGTAGCCACTTCACTGTGGCCAATGCCAGAGGAAGGCCAAAGAAAGTGACTAATTAATTCGAGTATTCCCCACATATGATCATTACATAACAGGAACACATGGATGTGCAAGTGTCGCTTGAAGTGTGTCAGTTGCTACGCCATGATGACAAACAAAAATTCAGCGCAACCTGGGGGGATTATTTGTTACGCGTTAGCTAAAGTGAAAATCCCATATGGCATTTATTCAAGACCATTTCACGTAATATTGTCTCTTCAGCTAAAAAGGCTTCGACAGCCTGCGGATCAAACTGACTCCCCGCCATACGCATGATTTCATCTTTGGCGGAATCGAATGAATCGCCTTTACGGTAAGGTCGATCAGAGGTAATGGCATCTAATGTATCAATGATCATAAACAGTCGTGCGCCTAATGGAATTTTGTCTCCTTTTAAATTACGGGGATAACCAGAGCCATCAAAGTGTTCCTCATGACACAAGATTATCTGTGCAGTCTCATTCATATTAGGTATTTGGGAGATGAGTTGATAGCCTTTTTCCGGATGTGTACGCATTTCTTCCCATTCCGATTCAGTCAACGATTCAGGCTTAAGCAATATTGTATCAGCAATACCAATCTTGCCTATATCATGTAATAAAGCACCCCAGTAAATTTGTTGCAATGCATCAGGCTTACTCATAAAACGTCTAGCCAGTACCAAGGTATGACAGGCAACACGTTTGGAATGCATGCCGGTTTCATGTTCCCTTAAATCCAGTGCGCTTACTAGGGTTTCGGCAAGAACCGTATAAGGATCTTCTTGTCTGGCACAAGTATCTCTGGTTTTTAAAAAACAATGTTCGCAACAATAATATTTGTTATCGGCCTTGAAAGCCTGCTGGGTTATGTGTTTTCCGCAGTGATGACAGTTCATTTCAAGCACCCCTTTTTTTTTGCAGCATTGGTAGTAATCGAAAAATTATGGTCTATGGGTTGATTAAGGTTATGTAATGCCGAATCAGTACTGACAACAGATTCAATCATTGCACAATATTCATCAAACTTAGTTTGGCTATCAGGCATTGCCTGCCATTTTTCCCAGGCTGTTTCCATCCGTTCCTGAAGAGACATGCATTCAGTCAAATGCTTTTTGTTTGTTTCAATATGTCGCCATAGAAACTCACGAACCATTGGACATGGGTCATGACCCTCTTCACATTCCATAATAATCTGTTTAATTTCCTTCAAGGTAAAACCTAAATATTTAGCCTTGCAGATGAACCGCAAACGGACAATGTCTTTGTTGTTAAACAGGTTATAACCGTTATCGAAGTTACGTTTTGGCTTTAACAAGCCGATTTTTATATAGTAACGAATCGTATCTTTACTTAATTCTGCACGTTTCGCTAATTCGTTCATTTGAAATTCCATGCCTTAGAATCCTAAATAGTGTGTTTTTTTGAAACATATCGGCAGTCGTTTTACTGCCGATATTTGTTTAGATGTTTTACTATTAATTGTTCCATAAGTTTTCGTACTTATTAAAAACCATACACGTTATTCCCGAAGTTTTTTTCGGGAATCTATTCCTATGAGGACATAGATCCCTGCTAAGGAATGACGAATTAACATGTGATGCGAGAACTTTTGGAATGATTATTAAGGATTAATATTCACTTTCCGTTGCCTTTTCTGCCACTCCTGAAATTGTAATACAAAACTATAAATGACGGGCAGAACAACTAGGTTTAAGATCAGTACAGTTAACATACCACCCAACATCGGAGCAGCAATACGATGGGTAACATCGGAGCCGGTGCCACTGCTGAGCATAATTGGTACTAACCCAGCCATAGTTGAAACAGCGGTCATTGCCACTGGACGAACCCGCATGGAAGTTGCAAATTGTGTTGCTTCTCTTATTTCAGCAGTGGATAAAGGGTCACTGCTTGCAGCCCGGCGTTTGGCAATTTCCAAATCAATAAAACTGAGTACCAGTACCCCAATTTCCGCTGCCATTCCGGCTAAAGCAATAAAGCCGACATACACGGCAACCGATAAATTGTAATCATTTAAGTAAATCAGCCAGATTCCGCCTATCACTCCAAAGGGTAAGGCCAGCATAACGATAATCGGCTCAATAACATTACGAAAATTAAAATACAGTAGTAAAAAAATGATTAATAAAGTAGCAGGAACCACAATTTGTAGTCGCTTTGCAGCACGTTCCATGTATTCAAATTGCCCGGACCAAACGATAGTGTAGCCAGCTGGAACAGTGACTTGATCAGCTAAAGCCTGCTTGGCTTTGGCGACAAATCCACCAATGTCTGAGGTGCTAATATCGACATAAATCCAGGCATTCGGACGGGCATTCTCACTTTTAATCACAGGTGGGCCTCGTCTTAAATTGAGTTCAGCCACTAAAGCCATGGGAATTTGACTGCCGGTTGGGGTTGGAATCAATACCCGTTTCAAGCTTTCCAGGTTATCACGCAGCTCACGCGGATAACGTAGATTAACCGGGTAACGTTCCAGACCTTCCACGGTCTCTGTGACATTCATACCTCCGATAGCGATTTGGATTACATCCTGAACATCACCCACAGTTAAGCCATAACGCGCTGCAGCTTCACGGTTTATATCAAAATCAAGATAATAGCCGCCTACCGCTCTGTCACCAAAAGCAGAAGTTGTTTCAGGCAGTGTTTTCATGGCTATTTCAATTTGTTGAGATACATCCTGTAATACATTCAAGTCCGGTCCAGAGACCTTGATTCCTATTGGCGTTTTAATCCCAGTAGAAAGCATATCAATCCGCGTTTTGATGGGCATGGTCCAGGCATTGGCAACGCCTGGAAACTGGATAGCCTTATCCATTTCACTCATCAGTTGCTGCGTAGTTTTATCAGGATCTGGCCACTGGTCTTTGGGTTTTAGCCGGATTGTTGTTTCCATCATGGACAAAGGAGCAGCATCGGTAGCTGATTCAGCTCTTCCAACTTTACCAAACACATGATGTACTTCAGGGAATGTTTTGAGTATTTTATCGGTTTGCTGTAACAGTTCTCTGGCTTTTGTGATGGAAATGCCAGGGAATGTGGTCGGCATATACAAAATATCACCTTCATCCAGAGGTGGCATAAATTCACTGCCTAATTGAGAGTAAGGATAATAGGTTACTGCTAATAAACCCAAGGCGAGTATCATCGTTACTTTACGCCAGTGCATAGCTGTTTTTAATAACGGGGTATGTAGTGCATGAAGTAAACGATTGACAGGGTTTTTATGTTCAGAAACAATTTTTCCACGTATAAAATATCCCATCATTACTGGTACTAATGTGACGGCAAGTATTGCTGAGGCAGCCATCGCATAGGTTGCGGTAAAAGCCAGTGGACTGAACAGTCGTCCTTCTTGTGCCTGCATGGTAAAAATAGGTAAAAAAGATACAGTAATTACCAGTAAGGAAAAGAACAGGGCAGGGCCAACTTCACGCGAAGATTCCCCGATGACTTTCCAGCGTTCATCAATGTTTAATTCCGCTCCTTTAGCGGTGGTTGCCTGTTCCAGATGCTTATGGGCGTTTTCTACCATCACAATAGCGCCATCCACCATCGTGCCAATGGTAATAGCTATCCCACCTAAAGACATAATATTGGCGTTAAGCCCCTGGAATTTCATCACGATAAATGCCATTAATATGCCCAGTGGCAAGGTGATAATTGCTACTAAGGCAGAACGAACATGTAATAAAAATAGGATGACGACCAGGCTGACAATCGCCAATTCTTGTATCAAGGATTCATTTAAACTATCAACTGCACGTTCAATCAGATTACCTCGATCATAAACGGGAATAATCTCTACGCCCTCGGGTAGTCCTTGTTTAAGTTCCTCCAGCTTTTTTCTGACACCTTGTATTGTCGCAAGTGCGTTCTCACCAAAACGCATAATCACCACACCACCAGCAACTTCACCTTCACCGTTCAATTCAACTAGCCCTCGTCTTAATTCAGGGCCGATATGAATATGCGCCACATCCTGTAACCGGATAGGTGTGCCATTAGCATCAACACCGACAGGAATAGTGTTTAAATCGTCAACGGATTGGATATAGCCTAAGCCTCGTACCATATATTCAGTTTCTGCCATTTCAATTAAACGTCCACCGACATCATTATTGGAGCGTTTAATAGCCTGTTTTACCTTAGATAGAGAAATCCCATAGGCCTGTAAAACATTGGGATCGACTTCAACCTGGTATTGTTTAACATAACCACCAATTGATGCGACCTCTGAGACACCATGTACCGTTTGTAATGGATAGCGTAAATACCAGTCTTGCAAAGAACGTAGCTCAGATAAATCATGTTTTCCGGTTTTATCGACCAGCGCATATTCATAAATCCAGCCGACCCCTGTTGCATCTGGACCTAAAGTCGGCGTAATGCCTTTAGGTAAATCACCACTTACATAATTTAATGATTCCAATACCCGGGATCTAGCCCAGTACATATCTGTACCATCTTCAAAAATAATGTAGACAAAAGATAAGCCAAAAAAGGAGTATCCACGTACGATTTTAGATTTTGGCACTGCCAACATCGCTGTGGTTAAAGGGTAGGTGACTTGATCTTCAACCACCTGAGGTGCTTGTCCTGGATATTCGGTGAAAATAATTACCTGTACATCTGATAAATCAGGGATGGCATCCAAAGAGGTATTTTGATAGCTCCATAGACCAGCAACAGCGATGATTAGCATAGCTATCAACACCATAAAGCGGTCTTTTAATGAGCCATTGATAATGGCATTAATCATGCTGCATCTCCTGCTGATGATTCATGTTTTTCATTTCGGAATGATCAGAATTTTTCTTTAGATCATTCATTGGTTTCATTTGCTTGGGTTTATCATGTTGTTGTTTTTTAGTACCTTGTGCCTGTATCATTTTTGCCGTTGCTTCGCGTAATTTGGATTCTGAATCAATAAGGAATTGTGCAGAAGTAACCACTACTTCGCCGGCTTTAACCCCTTTTAAAATAGCCACTTTTCCATTACTTTCTAATCCTAAAGTGACAAGCCTGGGCTCAAATTTGCCGGGTGCTCGTACCACAAAAACTTGGTTACGTGTTCCTGAACGAATGATAGATTCTGATGGAACCACTACCGCATTCACCTGTTTGCTCGCATGAATAGTGACTTCGGCAAACATTTCCGGTTTTAACAGTAATTCTGCATTATCGAAGACTAATCGTACTTTAATGGTACGTGTTTTAGCCTCAGCATAAGGGTATATATAAGCCAGGTGTCCTTTGAAAGTTTTACCAGGGATGCCCGCAAGTTGCATTTCAACCGGATCACCCTCCTTGACCCAAGGAAGTTCATATTCATAAATATCGGCATAAACCCAGATTTTACGTAAATCGGCAATCATATAGATTTCAGTGGCAGGTGTGACATACTGGCCTTCACGAGCACCAATTTTCATTACAATACCGGCGGCAGGGGTATGAATATGCAGGCTCTTTTTGATTTTATGACTGCGCTCTAACTCACGTAACTGATGTGCTGGCATATCCAGCAGTTTTAATCGTTCACGAGAACTGTTTACCAGTTCCTCAGCCCCTTGGCGAATGTCTTGAATCGGGCTGTTTTCCAATGCTTTCAAATTATTCAAAGCGAGAATATATTCCTGTTGACTGGTGACCAGTTGTGGCGAGTAGATGCTCAGTAAATCCGTATTTTTTTTAACCCACTGGCCTGTTTTATCTACGTTCATTTTTTCAATCCAGCCTTCCGTTTTAGGGTGTAAACGCACCAGACGTTCTTCGTCATATTCGACCCGCCCAACTGCGCGTACAGTTCGAGACAAGGTGGTTTTAACTGCTTTTTCTGTACGCACACCAATATTTTGTACGGTGGTACCATCAATTTTAACGGAGCCAGCAGGTGCTTTACTGTCACTGTCATCTTCTGCATAAACAGCAACATAATCCATACCCATTGAATCTTTTGCGGGTACAGGGGAGGTTACCGATGGATTCATTGAGCTACGGTAAAATAGTATTTTTCGTACTTTCGGTTTATCTGATTCAGCATAAACAGGCACATAATTCATACCCATTGAATCTTTTGCTGGTACAGGGGAGGTGACAGAAGGGTTCATTGGGCTACGATAGAATAAAACTTTTCTTTCTTGCGAACTTGATTCTGCTGGTACGGTAGCCGGTTTAGAACCTGCCAACCAATAGCCACCTGCTAACCCTGCTGCCAACATAATAGGGGCAATAATCAATAGGGACTTATTCATAAATTTCTTCCTTGCCGACCACGGCAGTCAATTGTGCGAGTGCCTGGTTAGCTTGAGTTAACGCTTTCCAGTATTGAGTTTCATAGTTATATAAAGTAATTTGACTGCGTACCAGATTTAAAAAATCAACTTTGTTGACTTGATAGCCAACCAGCATTGAAGCTACGGTTTGTCTGGCCTGTGGAATAATGCCACTTTTGAATAACACCACCTGATTTTTTGTTTGATGAAAATCACTGTAGGCGGTTGATATTTCGGCTCTTACCTTATTCCATTGATCTTGTAGCACATAGCGTTGTTGCATTAGTTCGCTGCTGCGTTGATCGACTGCTTTTTTTTGCTTGGTTGCAGCGAAAATGGGGACATTCATACTGAGTTTTAAACTGAGGAAATCAGCACGTTCACGACCAGCCAATGTATCATCACGACCGCCATAAAAAGCACCGACTTTAAAATCAGGAAAAAAATCTTTTTTAGCCAGATCAAGGCGAGATTGTGCCGCATGAATGGACTCACGCCTGGAAGCCAGTAGAGCCCGATAGTGTTTTGCTTGTTCAAATAACAGTGATTCAGCTTGTAGTGTAGGCAGTTCTTGTTGAGTCTGTTTGGAGATTTTGAATGGACGGTCTGCTGGTTGATCAAGTAAGGCATTTAGCTGTGCTTTTGCTTTTTCTTTGGCACCTGTTAAGCGGATTTCGGTATCCAGTAATTTAGATAATTCCAGTTGCGCCAACAATACATCTTGTTGTAAACCTTCCCCGACTTCATATTTTGTTTGGGCAATTTTAACGAATTGACGTAACAGGTTTTGGTTGGCAATGATAATTTCTAAAGAACGATCCAGATAAAACAATGCCCACCAGGTTTTTTTAACATCACGTAAAAGACGGAAACGGGCTTCTGTGACATCATAGGTTGCAGCTTCTGCTTGATAAGAAGCTGCTTGTTCACGCAAAGCGAGCTTACCAAAGAAAGGAATCGCTTGAGAAATACCCCCTTGCATTTGGGTCATATTTTCCTGGCGAGTATCGAAGGTATCGACTGGCAGGTTTAAAGCATTAAAGCTAATAACTGGATCCGGTAAACTGCCAACCTGGGATGGTATGGCAGCCAAGGCTTCAGAACGTGCCTGTATTTGTGCCACGCTGGGGTTGTTTTGCACCGCGATATCAATTGCAGATTGCAGTGTTATTAACGTTGCTTGTTCAGCACGAACGATGCAGGAAAAAATCAGCAACATAGAAAATAAAGTTGTTTTGTAGGGTGAAATCATAAAATCCTCATACACAGAAAAATAGAACCTGGCATTGCCAGCATTGTATATTCAGAGGAATGTATTTAGTTTGTAGGATGTGCTGAGGGAAGAAAGCACATTAACTTTAATTGACCATGATGTGCCTTCTCTCAGCGCATCTTACAATTAATCAGGGATACAGATCCTCGTTTAGAGGACGAAAATAGGAGGTCTTAAGTCGGGAGATAAAGCGGTACTATAGGGTGAAACATATTCAAAAACTGAATAGTAAGAGAAAGGCACTGTTTTTACTGAAGAAATAGAAGAGGTGATGCCATAGCCACCACAAAAATGAAAAGTACAGTCACTATCACTGTTGCAGTCCATGTCCGTTTGACTGTTCAGAGACTCTTTATACATTTTTTGATGTTCTGAATGCGCTGCGTATTCAGATTCAGATGACAGGGTAGCAGATAAATAACCAGACAGTCCCATCCCTGCACAATGGTCAAACGCTTCTGCAACGGGCGTTATCAGCATCATGATGATAAGTAAAATGGGAATGCCTTGTTTTTTCATTTTCAAGTTGTTAGGAACCAGTCTTATTTAAGGCTAATCTATTTTTTCGTTGTTGTCAAAAAAATATGTATTTACTTACTATTTGGTTCTACTTTGTCAGATTACTAATGTAGGGTGCGTAGTACGTTACCTATAACGTTAGTAAAAGAGCAAACAACACCGGTTGGTGTCAATATCCTACAAAAATAAATTTGAGTAACCATCGTTCTAGAGTGACAAAGTAGAATTAAATTCATCGTCGGAGAGGCTTTAGCCTTTACTACAAAGGCATCTCAACTAAAATTCAGCATGTTCATATAGAGTCTCTCTGCTGGAAAGTTGAAATATAACCCTCTTTTTTATTCAAAATCGTTTCTGAAAAATTAAAAAATAATCCCATAGTAAAAGTATGTTTTTTTATCTCATAATTTTCTTTTTTATGTAACAATATAATCATGTATTAATACACTATTTAAGGAATAGAATCATATGAAAAAGAATGAATCAATAACAAAAATCATGTCTACAAATATTACTACCGTTCATCAAGGGCAAAAGTTAAGTGATGTACGTCATATTATTTGTGAATCGAATATTCACCATATCCCTGTTGTCGATGGAAAGATATTGATAGGGCTGATCAGTTTTACTGATTTGATGAAGTTAAACATTGTCATCAGTGGTGCGGATGAACGTACGATAGACTCGATTGTGGACCAGCAATTTACTATTCAGGATGTTATGACGACTAAGCTGATGACACTCAAAAATACTGATACGGTCAGGCAGGCATCAAAAATACTTGCTGAGAGTAATTTCCATTCTCTCCCTGTAGTTAATGAACAAAAAGAAATAGTCGGCATTGTCACCATGAGTGATTTAATTAAATATCTTAATGATCAGTATTGATACCGTTGTAATAAAGTAACTATTCATAAAGTCTGGATTACAGTATATATATTAAAACGAAAGAATAGGTAGATCACATTATGGCTAAAAAAAACGATATTAAGCGAAATAATAGAAAAAAGTCTGAAATTATAAAAGAAGGAAAAGTACAAATTTGGGTAAAAAAAGAGACTCTTGCTTATGAGAAAGAGCTGAATCGGCTTCAGGTTGAATTACTAAAATTTCAAAACCATGTTAAAGACAAAGGTCTGAAAGTCTTAATGATATTTGAAGGGCGTGATGCCGCAGGAAAAGGAGGTACGATTAAAAGAATCACTGAACACCTAAATCCTCGTGGTGCCAAAGTGGTTGCACTTGAAAAACCTTCAAATACTGAACGAACACAATGGTATTTTCAACGTTATATCAGTAATTTTCCTTCCGGGGGTGAAATCGTACTATTAGACCGTTCCTGGTATAACCGGGCAGGTGTAGAACCGGTTATGGGATTTTGTTCGGAAGAGGAACATAAAGAATTTTTAAGAGAAACACCTGAGTTTGAAAAAATGATTGTTAATTCAGATATTATCTTTATAAAATTCTATTTCTCAGTGAGCAAAAAAGAGCAGGCCAGGCGTTTTGAAAAAAGAATCAATGACCCTTTGAAGCAATATAAAATTTCCCCTGTTGATCAGGAAGCTCAAAAACTTTGGGATAAATACACTATCGCGAAATATTCTATGCTTTTATCGACTCACACACCGTATGCAGAATGGACAGTGATTAAATCGGATAACAAGAAAAAAGCGCGGATTAACTGCATCAAACACATTCTGTCGCATGTAGATTACCCCGATAAAATTTCAGATGATCATTTAATAGAAGACAGCAGCATTCTACTGAATGGTGCAGATGAAATTAAAAGAATGGAATTAAACATGAATAAAGCTGTTTAGTTTTCAGTGAAAATTTCTTTTTGAACTTATACTGATTTTTGCTATCATCCTTATACTATGAAGCGATTGAATATTTATTTTCTGGCATTTTTGACTTTCTGGATGTCCACCTGGATGGTGACGGATATCCATGATTGGTCACATGTGGATGTTATTCAACCGCATTCTGTTTTCTCTGTGCAACAGTCTCACTCCGTTTCTGATATTCAAACAGCGACAAAGGATCATAACTCGCACTGTGGCGTTTGTAGTTATGACCACGGCGGACATATGGGGCAGACGCTTACAAGCAATTCTTTTGCAGCGAAAAGTATTCCTGCTCAAAAAACGATCAATTTCTCCCTTCAATCTGATTTCTGGTATTCCAGAACTACTTTACCCAAGCTAAGACCTCCGATTACCTAAACGCTTAGGCGTTTGATAGATAATTTACTTTTAGATCAGGACTTGCTAAGGCAACTCGCAATAAATAACCCACCCACCTTACTTGTCTTTTTGCCTGTCTTTGCTGTTATAGAAACAGTTGCGTAGCTTGCTATGCGCCCATTTCTATAACAGCAAAGACAAACAAAAATCCGGCGCAATTTGGGTGGGTTATTTATTGCGAGTTGCCTAACAGCTATTTCTGAGTCTACTGATTATATTTATCTCATTTTCCATGTTAATTCCAGTTACAGGATGTGCTGACGAAAGAAAACGTATTCGTTGATATGCTTCGTTTGCACAGTAACACACCTTGCCATATATCCGGTAGACATTGAAATAACGCCTTTAATAAACCCACGTCTCATTTTTAAAATTAGACATATCGTATTGTTTAGATAAGGAGATTCAGTGAATCCAAATACAAACCCATTTAAAAAAATACTTGTCGTCTTTTGCAAGATCGTATTTTGCTTATTTTGGCCATCAGTCTTTGCTGAAACAAAAACCTATAGTGTTCCACCACCACCCGATATGCTGGAGCAACGTGTTGAATTAGTTGAACCCAAAGGAACATTGGCTTTAGCTGAAGCATTGTCATTGGCTTTGCTGCATAACCCTGCATTACAGGATTTTGCCTGGGAAATTCGCATTAGTGATGTTAAAGCCCTGCGTGCAGGTTTATTGCCTAACCCTGAACTTGAAATTGAAGGGGAAAATTTTTTAGGTTCTCGTGAATTACATGATTTTGACCAAACTGAAACGACCTTTTCAATTAGCCAGCTTTTTGAATTAGGAAGCAAGCGGAGTAAACGCAGAGCATTAGCAAACACAGAACGTGATTTAGCACTTTGGGATTATGAAACTAAACGCCTGGATGTTATCTATCAAATCGCCAGTCGATATATAGAGGTGGTGGCTAATCAGGACCGGCTCAAATTAGCAAATGAATCAACGCTTGTTGCTGAAGAAATTTACAAAACGGTCGTTGCCAGAGTGGATGCGGGCATGGTATCTCCCCTTGAGAAAAGTAAATCGCGTGTTGAACTGGCCAAGGCTAATTTAAATAAAGCGAGAATTGCACGCCAACTAGTTAGTAATAAGCAAAATCTAGCAGCGGTATGGGGTAGTTTTAATGCTTTATTTAAAGAAGTCAATGGCGATTTATATGCTGTACAAACAGCTCCTGATTTCTCTGTTTTATTAAGTCGTCTGGAAAAAAATCCTGATTTAGCCCGTTGGTCAGCTGAAATAGAACGCTATCGAAAAGCAATTGATCTAGCTAAAGCCCAGAAAATTCCCAATATAACCTTTACCGCTGGGGGCAGGCATTTTTCAGAAAATGATGATTTTGCAGTGGTTGCGGGTATTTCTGTACCTTTATTCATTTTTGACACTAAGCAGACAGGTGTTGATGAAGCCCAGATGATTTTGGCGCAGGCAGTGCAAAAACAAAAAGCGACGACAGTGGCTATTCGTTCATCATTAATCAAGAATTACCAGCAATTACAGATGAGTTTAACTGAACTGACTGCATTTCGTGATGAAGTTTTACCCAGTACTAAAAATGCACTTAAGGCTGCAAAACTGGCTTATCGTCTTGGAGAAATTGGATCTTTAAATTTACTGGATACCCAGCGAACCTCTTTTCAAAGCAACAGAGATTACTTAGATGCTTTAGCAAGTTATCATCAGAATGTTGCAATAATTGAACGATTAATCGGTGGTGCATTGAATCCATCACAAAAAACAAATGAGTTAACAAAATGAAACTAACGAATGAAGTAACAGACAGGGACAGAGTAGAGCTAAAGTCTGTTTTTAATATAATTATTTTATTATTATTGTTCTTTACTTTTCAGCCGACTGCTTTAACCGCAGAGCATGAAGAGCATGACGAACAGCCGGAACACAAAGAAGTCAAAGAAGGTCATGAACATGAAGAACATGAAGAACATGAAGAACATGAAGAACACGCTGAAGATGATCAGGAGGGGCATGATGACGAGGAAGGTCTACAATTTTCAGCGTCTGAACTTCAGGAATTTGACATTATTTTGTCTAAAGCACAATCAGGCACTATCAAAAAAACACTGGATTTAACGGGGGAAGTTATTGTTGCGCCAGAACTTGTGTATCATGTCGTACCACGTGTTTCAGGTATCGTACGGCAAGTCTTTAAACATTTAGGGGATCATGTCAAAGCAGGTGACCTGCTCCTCACTTTATCCAGTCGAGATCTGGCAGAAGCTAAAGCAGAATTTGTCGCCGCGGATAGTTTATTGAAGCTGGCAAATGCAAATTTAAAACGTGAGCGAGATTTATATAGAAATAAAGTAACGGCAAAACGTGCTTATCTGGCGGCTAAACAGGCTCAGGCTGAAATATCAGTTAAACGTAAAGCAGCAGAGCAGGGGTTGTTAGCCATTGGTTTAACGGAAGAAGCGATACTTTCTGTGTTAAGAAATACCGATAAAGATCTGACTTTATATAAATTGCACGCCCCTGCAGAGGGCGCCATTATTGAAAAACATGCAACACAAGGTGAGGCACTCAAAAATGATGCACGTAGTTTTACCATTGCAGATTTATCTCAAGTCTGGGTTAACCTAACGGTCTATCAAAAGGATTTGCCTTTGATTTATCAGGGGCAGCAAGTCTTTATTAATACACGTTTTGGTTCAGATAGGCAAGAAACTACATTGGGCCAAATTACTTGGTTTAGTCCAGTGTTAGATGAAAAAACACGCAGTGCGATAGCAAGAGTTATTATAAAAAATCCGAATGGACACTGGCGTCCAGGTCTGTTTGTCAGTGCTAAAGTTGCTATCGAAAAAAAACCGTCTGAAATCGTTATACCTTTATCTGCCTTACAAACGATAGAAGGGCAAACCACTGTTTTTGTACAGCATGAAGATGGTGATTTTGAACCTGTGGCAGTACAAACCGGCCAGCGTGATTTTCAGCAGGTTGAAATTCTTCGGGGTTTGAATCAAGGTCAAACTTATGTCAGTAAAAACGCCTTTTCCCTTAAAGCTCAAATGCAGAAAGGTAGCTTTGGGCATGGACACAGCCATTAAACGGGGAGAAAAAAGATGATTGACCACATAATTAATTTATCCCTGCGCAGCCGGCTGCTTATGCTGGTACTTGCTGTCGTCGTTATTGCAACAGGTTATCGAAGTTATCAGGAGCTGCCTGTTGATGCTTTTCCTGATGTTTCGCCTAATCTGGTACAAATCTTCACGATTACTGATGGACTAGCCCCTGAAGAAATTGAAATGTACGTGACTTATCCTGTTGAAGCCGCCATGACGGGATTACCAGGCATAGAAAAAATTCGTTCCGTTTCAAATTTCGGTCTATCGGTCGTTAATATCTATTTTGAGGATGACGTAAGCATTTATTTTGCCCGGCAATTGGTGGGTGAACGTTTGCAGGAAGCACGTGACCAGATTCCGTCAAGCTTTGGCGAACCTGAGATGGGACCTATTTCAACCGGGATGGGGTTAGTTCTGTTTTACTATTTAAAGGATGATACTCAAACATATTCACTGGAAGCGTTGCGTTCGATGCAGGACTGGATTGTTAAATTCAATCTGCAAACAGTTAAAGGAGTAACGGAAGTTTTAGGTATTGGGGGCTTTGAGAAGCAATATCAGATCATTGTGCAACCCGATGCTTTATTGCGTTATAAGGTCACTTTAAATGAGTTAATTGAACGTGTCCGTGCTAATAACCTCAATGTAGGTGCACAATATCTGGAAAAAAACAGTGAACAATTCATTATCCGTTCAGTGGGTTTAGCGAAGGGCATCCCTGATATTGAAAATATTGTAGTTAAAACAGTCGATGGCCGCCCTGTTTATCTATCTGAATTAGCTGAAATAAAAATTGGCGGTGCGATTAGACGAGGATTACAGACCCGTAATGGTGAAGGAGAGGTTGTTGCGGGAATGGCCATTAAACTGCATGGCACGAATGCCTCAACCGTGATAGAGCGGGTTGAACAAAAAATCCAGAATATAAATAAAACTCTGCCAAAAGGTGTCAGCATCGTGCCTTATTATCAACAGAAAGATATTGTTGAGTCGGCTGTTAGTACCGTGAGTAGTGCATTGATTCAAGGCATTATTCTAGTTGCTTTGGTGTTGCTGGTGTTTATGGGCGGTTTTCGTCCCAGTCTTGTCGTGGCTCTTTCAATTCCTTTTTCAGTGATGTTTGCTTTTATCGCCATGGGAATGCTCGGTATGTCAGCCAATTTAATGTCATTAGGTGGGCTGGCGATTGCCATTGGCATGATGGTGGATGGTACGATTGTGATGGTGGAAAATGTAGACCGCTTATTGCGAGAATCAAACCCAAACGAGTCACGTTTACATGTCGTCGGGAGAGCCTGTCGAGAAGTGGGGCAACCGATTTTATTTGCTATTGCCATTATCATTATTGTATTTTTGCCCTTATTTACTTTAGAAGGTGTAGAAGGCAAAACCTTTAGACCGTTGGCTTATACCGTTTCTCTAGCCATGTTAGGTTCATTGATTTATGCACTTTTTCTGGCTCCAGTACTATCAGATTTGTTGATGCGACGAAAATCTATTGGTGCAGATACTAAACCGGGGATTGATGAGCGTATCCTCAATGCGTTGTTAAAGCCTTATCGGCCAGCTGTTGAATACTTTGTTAATCATCGAAAGATGGCAGTTATTTTATCGGCTGGACTTTTACTCTCTGGGTTGGCCGTGTTTCCCTTTCTAGGCGCTGAATTTACTCCAAAACTGCAGGAAGGGACGATTGTCGTTCGACTGACGATGGCACCCTCAATCTCGATTAATGAAAGTAAACGCAATACATTGATTGTGGAAAGGCGGCTATTAAAGATTCCTGAAGTGATTGAAGTCACTAGCCGTATCGGGCGAGGGGAGGTGGGCGCACATGCAGACCCTATCAATTCTGCAGAAATGTATGTCATTCTTAAGGATAAAGATGAGTGGCGAGAACCGGGAAATCAAGCGTTTATTGAAAAGGCGATTCGCCAAACCGTTGCTAAACTTCCCGGTATTACGGCCAATTTAACGCAGCCCATTGAAATGGCAGTTGATGAGCTGCTGGAAGGGGTGAGGGCAGAGCTGGCGGTTAAATTGTTTGGTGATGATTTGGCACAGCTTAAAACCAAAGCCGATGAAATAGCGGCTGTTCTTAAAAAAGTTGAGGGTGCGGCAGATGTGCAAGTCGATCAAGTATCCGGTACACCGCAATTAGTGATTACACCTGATCGTCTTGCTATTGCTCGTTATGGTCTTAATTTAGCGGATGTGCAAGATGTCATCAGCAGTGCTATTGGCGGTGTGAACGCAGGGCAAGTATTCGAAGGCATTCGGCGTTTTGATATTCTGGTGCGCTATCAAAAGCAAAGCAGGGACAATATCGAAGCGATTCGTAATTTACTGATCAATGGACCTGATGATATTACAGTGCCTTTGGCACAAATCGCGAGTATTGAGGAAATAGTAGGACCTAGACAAATCACGCGAGAGAATAATCAGCGGTTTATCAGCATTCAATCCAATGTGATTGACCGGGATATTGTCTCTTTTGTTGAAGAAGCACAGCAAGTTATTGATAGTGAAATAACATTACCGCCAGGTTATTATACTACTTGGGGTGGTGAGTTTCGGCTACAGCAAGAGGCCAATAAACGCTTAGCGATTGTTGTTCCTATCACTTTACTCATCGTTTCTTTGCTGCTTTATAGCAGTTTTGGATCGCTAAAAAATGCGGCTCTGATTTTACTGAATATTCCTTTAGCATTGGTGGGCGGGGTGATCGCTTTATGGCTTAGTGGACAAAACCTGTCTGTTCCGGCCTCTGTTGGTTTTATCGCTTTATTTGGTATTGCCTTAGGAAATGGCATGGTATTAATGACTTATTTAAACCAGCTGGTAAAAGACGGTATTCCCATTGATGAAGCCTCCATTAAAGGCGCCTGCTTAAGAGTCAGACCGGTTTTGATGACAGCCATTACCACGGCGTTAGGATTGATTCCACTATTGCTGGCAACAGGCACTGGTTCTGAAGTACAAAAGCCGTTAGCAACCGTAGTGGTTGGCGGGCTTATAACCTCAACATTATTAACACTATTGGTGACTCCTGCGTTGTATAAATGGTTTTCAAAGTAGGGTGTTTGTAATGGTCTAATAATCTTGGAAGGATTTATAGCTTATAATCCACCCAAAATTAGAAAAATAAAATGACTGAAAAACACACACAAAAACCTAAAGTAACCTTCACGACAGAACAGCGTCTAGATTACGCTAAACTCATGGTGAATGAAGGATATACCAACAAGCAGATAATGGAAATATCAGGAGCAGGTGACTCTGCTGTGCGGCGATGGAAAAAGCAATATTTAGATGAACTCAATGGTCATACACCTCAGGATAAGCAAGCGCTAACCCCAGAGCAACAGAAAATACAGAGCCTAGAGAAGCAATTATGGCGAGCCAAAAGGGACAATGAAATACTAAAAAAGGCCACAGCCTTCTTTGTTCGAGACAACAACAATCTGAATTGATTGTTGAAATAAAGAAGGCTTCTCCAGACTATCAAACAACGGAGCTTTGCTCCCTATTTGATATAGCTCTCAGTACACACTACCATCAGATTCATAAACAAATGAGTGAAGAAGAACGAGAAACAATAGAGCAAATTAAATTGATAGCCATTGAAACTCAGCACAGCTATGGTAAACGAAGAATTCAAGTTGAATTAGCTAACAGAGGGATTGAAATAGGCGTTTATAAAACAGCTTCATTAATGAAAAAAGCGAATGTTATAGCAATAAAACCTAAAAAGCGACACAGCTATCCAGCGGGAGAAGTCCATAAGAAAGCTGATCATTTACTTAAACGACAATTTAATCCAAGCACTGTTCATACCCATTGGGTTGGTGACATTACCTACA
>JAKIUK010000054.1 GCA_021647585.1 Methylococcaceae bacterium | reverse complement strand
GATATTGGTTTCTCAGTGCTTTAAAAAAATCTGAGCTTCACCCATAGGTTAAGCGGGTATTTTTTTGAAGTGCTGAGGAATCAAGAGCTTGTGCTAGAATCCGTGATCCAACTGATTTTTCTAGGTTTATGTTAAATAGCAGTGTGGAATTTTAAGTAGATTGGTTTTGTTAGGGATCTACAAGCGAATATGGCGAAAAAATTATTTATACAGACTAACGGCTGTCAAATGAACGAGTATGATTCCGATAAAATGCGGGACGTACTGCAAGCTTCTCATGGAATGGAAATAACAGAAATTCCTGAGGAAGCAGATGTTTTATTATTGAATACATGCTCAATTAGAGAAAAAGCACAGGAAAAGGTGTTTTCTGCAGTAGGGCGTTGGCGCAAGATTAAGAATAAACGCCCAAATATTATTATTGGCGTTGGTGGCTGTGTTGCAAGCCAGGAAGGAGCGGCAATTCAAAAGCGTGCCCCTTATGTTGATATTGTTTTTGGGCCGCAAACTTTACATCGTTTACCTGAGTTGTTAGATGAAGTACGTGAGACACATAATCGTGTTGTAGATATATCCTTTCCAGAAATAGAAAAATTTGATGCGTTACCTGAACCAAGAGCTGAAGGCCCTAAAGCGTTTGTTTCTATCATGGAAGGCTGTAGTAAATATTGTACTTTTTGTGTTGTCCCCTATACCCGGGGTGAAGAGATCAGTCGGCCACTGAAGGATGTGATTGCTGAAATTTCTGTATTGGCTGAACAAGGAGTACGAGAAATTAATTTGCTAGGGCAAAATGTTAATGCCTATCGTGGTGAAATGGACGATGAAGAGACTGCTGATTTTTCATTGCTTTTGCACTATGTCGCAGCCGTTGATGGTATAGACAGGATACGATTTACAACTTCACATCCGGCTGAATTTACTGATGAAATTATTGAAGCCTTTGCAGAAATCCCTGAGTTAGTTAATCATTTGCATTTGCCAGTACAAAGTGGAAGTAATAATATTTTGACGCAGATGAAGCGAGGTTACAATCGTGAACAATACCTCGAAATTATGAACAAAGTTAAAGCCGTCCGTCCGGGTATTAGTTTATCATCTGATTTTATTATCGGTTTTCCTGGAGAAACAGAAGAAGAGTTTGAAGATACTTTATCGTTAATTGAACAAGTAGGCTTTGATTTCTCTTATAGTTTTATTTATAGTGCCCGCCCTGGAACACCCGCTGCAGAACTTGCAGATGATATTTCCGAGGATGTTAAAAAACAGCGTCTGTCAAAATTAAAAGCTCGGCTTGATCAAATGACTATGGATGTTTCAAAATCTATGGTTGGTACAGTTCAGACCGTACTGGTAGAGGGGGTGTCAAAAAAGAGCCCATTACAAATGACAGGCAGAACGGAGAATAACCGTGTGGTAAACTTCACTGCACATCCTCGTTTAGCAGGGCAGTTCGTTGATGTTATGATAACGGAAGCATTACCTAATTCCTTAAGGGGACGTCTACTTGATTCCTCTGTTGATAAAATTCTAAATAGCTAGTTTCAAAAAAGTTGCCAAATTCACAAATTTCCCAAGAACTCACCCTGCTACCAGCTGATAATAAACGATTATCAAATTTTTGCGGCCAGTTTGATGTTCATTTGCATCAAATTGAGCAGCGTTTAAAAGTTAAGATTGCAAATCGCGGTAACCAATTTAAAGTGACTGGTTTTTCTGATGCCGTTAAAATGGCTTGTGTTGTTATGCAAAAATTATTTGAAGTTGCTGGTGAAGAATTATTAACCCCTGAAGATGTTCATTTATCTATGCAAGATTCCAGTGTTAATCAATTGTTAGAGCCTGTATTGGCAGATTCTACAGATACCATAGCTCAGGTTTTTATTAAAACCAAAAGAGGCGTGATAAAAGGCAGGGGAGAAAATCAGCAAAATTATTTAAAAAAAATAATGACGCATGATATCAATTTCGGTGTCGGACCTGCGGGTACAGGAAAAACCTATTTAGCGGTGGCGTGTGCGGTTGAAGCACTGCAGTCGGAAAAGGTAAGACGTATTATTTTGGTTCGTCCTGCTGTCGAGGCTGGTGAAAAACTGGGGTTTCTACCCGGTGATTTAGCACAAAAGGTTGACCCTTACTTACGGCCTTTATATGATGCTCTGTACGACATGTTAGGTTTTGAACGCGTGGAAAAGTTGATTGAAAAGAATGTGATTGAAGTGGCTCCCTTGGCATTTATGCGTGGTAGAACACTGAATGATTCGTTTATTATTTTGGATGAAGCTCAAAATACTACTACTGAGCAGATAAAGATGTTTCTAACTCGAGTTGGATTTGGTTCGACTGCCGTTGTTACAGGTGATGTAACCCAGATTGATTTGCCCAATGAAAAAATGTCGGGTTTAAAGCATGTTTTAAACGTTTTGAAAGAAGTGGAAGGTATTAGTTTTATCTTTTTTGGTGCTAAAGATGTAGTCAGACATCCACTGGTTCAGCGTATTGTAGTTGCATATGAGCGTTACGAGCAGAAACATAGTTGAATGAATTATCTGGATTTTCAGGTTGTATCTCAATCAAACTCTATTCCTTCAATAGATCAGTTTCAATCTTGGATTGATGTGGTTTTAAGCGATGAGTCTATAGATTCAGAAATTGTTGTTCGAATTATTGATGAAGCCGAGATGACCCAGTTCAATGAGCAATACCGGGATAAAATAGGCCCAACGAATATATTAAGTTTTCCTTTTGATGTCCCTGAGGGGATAGCAAGTATTTTGTTGGGTGATTTATTGGTTTGTGCCCCCATAATAGAAAAAGAATCTCTCCAACAGAATAAGATAATTGACCATCATTGGGCGCATATTATTGTCCATGGTGTACTTCATTTGTTAGGCCATGATCATATTGATGAGTGTGATGCAAAGGAAATGGAAGCTTTAGAAATTAAAATTTTAAGAAAAATAAAAATAAAAAACCCTTATGAAGAGAAAAGTACCCTATGAGTGACGATAAACCCCCGAGTAGCCAACCTCAGCAGAAAAGTTTAATTGATCGTATTGGGCAATTTTTGACAGGGGAACCCCAAGACCAAAATGACTTGTTAGAAATTTTACAGGAAGCTCATGACAAGCATTTGCTTGATGCAGAAGCGTTATCAATGATTCAAGGAATCTTGAAATTTTCTGAAATGCGCGTGAGGGATGTAATGATTCCACGTGTGCAAATGAATGTAGTAGCGAAAGACTCTGAGCTGGAAAGCATCTTTCCTATGGTTCTGGAATCTGGTAATTCAAGATACCCTGTTATAGAAGATGATCGTAGTAAAGTAGTTGGGGTTTTACTGGCAAAGGATTTATTGGCCCATGCTTTGGACAATAAAAAATTAGTGGTCGGGGATGTGATGAGGGCCGTTAGTGTGGTTCCGGAAAGTAAACGACTAAATGTTTTGTTAAAAGAGTTTCGAACTGAGCGTAACCATATGGCTATAGTGGTCGATGAATATGGGATGGCTGCTGGTTTGGTAACCATAGAAGATGTTCTGGAGCAGATCGTAGGAGAAATAGAAGATGAGCATGATAGTCAGGAAGAAGAATATATTCGGAAATCAAGTAAGCAAAAATATACTATTAAAGCATTAACGCCTATTGATGATTTTAATGACTATTTTTCATCTAAATTGAAAGATGATGAGCATGATACTATTGGCGGTTTTTTTGTTCATCAGTTAGGTTATATGCCTAAAAAAGGAGACAAGCTGGATTATGATAAATTTCGTTTTGAGGTGCTCCATGCAGATAATAGGCGAATTTACTTATTGAAGTTGAGATTAACAGACGCAGAAAATTAGGTGATTTGATGGAATCAAAAGCTTGTGCAGAAACTGTGAGCCAACTTATTTTACTAGGTTAATGGGTCTTAGGAACGTACACAGAATACCTTGAACAATGTACTTGTATTTTTGCTTGTCTCCTTCATTGTAGCAAAAGTTGTGTAGCTTGCTATGCGCCTATTGCTACGTCTCGACAATTGCTCCTGCATTGTTCTACCTACACACATCCATGTGTTAGTTGAATACAAACAAAAATACCACGCCAGCGTAGCGGTGTGCCCAACTTATTCTGTGCGCGTTCCTTAGCTGTTAAATTATAGTTGTGTATAGGTCATATGATTAATTGAATTTATCAACTTTAATTATAATCCGCATTTTTTTGTTGGCTGTCGAGTATGAATGGGATAGGCTTTTATTGCTTGAAATTTGATTGCTTTCAGTTACACCACCAATTTCCACCCATTCACCTAGGTTGATTCGTAGAGTAGTGTTGGCTCCATGTGTTTCGATAATGCCCATATTATTCATTTTATCCGACCAGGGAGTAATATTCAGTGTTACCTGATCACCCGTTAAGCGAGGGGTAACTAAAAACCCTGTGCTTGTTTCTATAAATTCAGTATTTGTTGAAATAGTTGGGTAACCGTATCCTGGGTCATAAATGTTGATATTTTGAATGGGATGGTTTGTTCCTGTCTTGATATAGGCGGATCTTCCCTCCAGTGTTTTAATGACTTGAGTGCTATCAGAGTTTTTAAAACCTTCTGTTTGGGCAAATAGACCCTGGGTATGTCCATTTAAATTAGATTTATCCAGTGCTTTATTAAGTTTAAAGTTAGCTGATGCATTGAGTGCTTGGGCTGTTTTAGTCCTACTTTGTATCACAGTAATAGAAAGATTTTTTAAACGTATATCCAGTTTTTTAATCAGTTTTTTAAGTTCTTCCAGTCGAATGGGCGTTGCTTTTACTATCAGGTTATTGCCATTTGCTATGATTTGTTCTGAAGTTTCAAGCAGAGGACTTAGTAAGGGTTGTAATTCAGAAGCAGGACGGTTATATACTGGGATGATATCTATCACTGTTTCATTTGCGATAATTGATGTGCTGAAACTAATCAAACAAAAACAAAAGGCTTTAAACATAATTGTTGGGTTTTTTAGCTTAAACCTAGAAAAATCAGTTGGCTCACGGTTTCTAGCACAAGCTCTTGATTCCACAGCACTTCAAAAAAATGCCCGCTTAACCTAATGGGTGAAGCTCAGATTTTTTTAAATCACTGTGAAACCAATATCTTGCACTATAATTTCGCGCCCAACTGATCTTTCTAGGTTAAGCGATCTTGCCCATCCTTGGGCCAAGCAGGATAGTACAGTCATAAAGTATAGCAGAATAATGCTCTTTCTTTTACCGTTCTGGTTAGGCCTGAGTCCGCTTTTGTTAAATTTCTTGGTAAAGCGCTAAATACTGTTCGGCACTATTTTTCCAGGAAAAGTCTTTCTCCATAGCGGTAATCTGAATTTTTTTCCATGTTTTTTTATCGTTGTACAATAACATGGCTCTTTTGATGGCTTCTAATAAGGCACCGGAATTGCTGGCTTTAAATGATATGCCTGTTGCTGTATTGTTGTTGATGCTTTTGGGTAAAGCATCTTTAATGGTATCGGCGAGTCCTCCTGTTTCTCTGACGATAGGAATAGTACCGTAACGCTGACTATACATTTGGTTTAAACCGCAGGGTTCAAAACGAGATGGCATAAGAAAAATATCCACTCCAGCCTCTATTTGATGGGCAAGTGCTTCATCATAGCCGATAGTGATAGAAATCTTTTTTGGATAAAGCCTGGCAAAATTCATTAATTTCTGTTCAACACTTTTGTCGCCACTGCCTAGTAAAATAAATTGCAATGACATATTAACCATTTCATCCAGGCAATCGATAACCAGATCTATTCCTTTTTGATCAACCAGCCTGCTAATAAGTCCAAAAACGGGGACTGATTTATTGACAGGAAGTGATGAGCGAGCTTGCAAAGAGGTTTTGTTGATGATTTTGCTGGATAAAGTATCGGCATTATAAGGCTCACTGATGCTTGTATCGGTTTCAGGATTCCATTGTTCTAAATCCAAACCATTAATAATGCCACTTAAAATTTCATGTTTATGGCTCAGTACACCTTCCAGTCCGCAACCGAATTCAGGTGTTTGAATTTCAAGTGCATATGTAGGGCTGACAGTTGTTATACGGTCTGCATAGGATAAACCACTTTTAAGAAAAGAAAGCATTTGATGAAATTCAACCCCGGAAGGGTGCCATAATTCACGAGGTAAATTAAGATCATAAAATGTACTCTCCGGGAAAACACCTTGATAAGCCATGTTATGAATAGTAAAGACTGTAGAGGGCGTGTTAGATTCAATTGACAACAATGACGGAACCAAACCTGTTTGCCAGTCGTTACAATGAACAACATCGGGCTGCCAGTTTAAATGGGCTCTATTCATAGCAACTTCAACAATGATTCGGCAGAATAAAGTAAAGCGGTCAGCAATGTTGTGCCAGGGGTTTCCCGATTCATCTAGGTATGGGTTGCCAGGAACATCAAACAGTTCCGGACAATCCACCAGCCAGACGATGACATCACTATCGGGTAGCTGTGTTTCCAGAATATTGACATCCTGATTATTAACCCGAACTGAGCATATGAAACGAACTTCTTCCGTTTTGTTTATGGACTGGTAGTTGGGTAGTATTACTCTTATTTCTTGAGAAAGTTCCATCAGGGCACGAGGTAAACTACCGGCAACATCAGCTAGCCCCCCTGTTTTAATTAATGGATGGACTTCACTGGCTGCAAAAAGTATTTTTTTCATAATTTTAAGATTATGCCAGCTAATGGAGGGAGTGTCAGATTAACTGAATGAGGTAGATTCATCCAGGCTGTGGGTTCAGAAGGCACATTGCCGTTGCCACTATTGCTGCCATTATAATAATTGGAATCAGAGTTGAAAATTTCAGTGTAAATACCTTCGGCAGGTACGCCTATTCGATAACTTTCTCTGACTACTGGGGTGAAGTTCAAAATCACAATTAATTCTTCATCTGCTGTTTTGCGACGGTAACTAATGATGGAGTGATCCACGTCATGACAGTCAATCCATTCAAAGCCTTCGTGCTCAAAGTCGTGTTGAAATAATGCCGGTTGGGCTGTATAAATCTTATTCAAGTCTTTAACTAATGTTTTAAGGCCGTTATGAGAGGGGTAATCTAATACATACCAGTCTAAAGCCTGGTTGAAATTCCATTCCGTTCCCTGACCAAATTCACAACCCTGAAATAACAGTTTTTTACCGGGGTAAGTAAACATAAATGTATACAGGAGACGCAAATTAGCAAAACGTTGCCACTCATCTCCAGGCATTTTATTTAACATGGAACCTTTCCCGTGAACAACCTCATCATGAGAAAAAGGAAGTACAAAATTTTCTGAGAAGGCGTACAGCATACCAAATGTTAAATTATCATGGTGATACATTCTATGCACAGGATCTTCTTGCATATATGAAAGAATGTCGTGCATCCAGCCCATATTCCATTTCATGGAAAAACCGAGGCCACCTGTCCATGTTGGACGAGTTACTTGTGGCCAGGAGGTTGATTCTTCAGCAATTACAACGGTGCCTGGGTGTTGTTCATGAGTAATTGTATTCATATGTCTCATGAAATCGATAGCTTCCAGGTTTTCATTGCCACCGTACATATTTGGAACCCAGTCATCAGGCTCGCGAGAGTAATCCAGATAAAGCATTGAGGCCACTGCATCTACTCTCAAGCCGTCAAGATGAAACTCTTCCAGCCAGAAATTGGCACTGGCCAGCAAGAAGTTTTTAACTTCGTTACGACTGTAGTTATATATTAATGTACCCCAGTCTCTATGTTCACCTTTGCGAGGGTCTTCGTGTTCGTATAGAGCTGTGCCATCAAAATTAGCAAGAGCAAATGAATCTTTGGGGAAGTGAGCAGGTACCCAGTCAAGAATGATGCCAATATTATTTTGGTGGCATATATCGACGAAATACCGGAAATCATCGGGTGTTCCGTGACGACTGGTAGGGGCAAAATATCCTGTAGTTTGATACCCCCATGACATATCGAGAGGATGTTCAGTAATGGGTAATAATTCAATATGAGTAAAGCCCATTTCTTTAACATAGTCAACCAGATCAACAGCAAGGTCTCTATAATTAAGAAAGTTTCCTTGATCATCCCGCTTCCATGAGCCAAGGTGAACTTCGTAAATTGACATGGCTTCACGCATCCAGTCATGTTCTTTTCGATGATCCATCCAACTGTCATCTAACCATTTATAATGATTTGCATTAGTAACAATTGATGCGGTTTGTGGGCGGAATTCAAACTGTTGGCCATAAGGGTCAGTTTTGACTAGCAATTCCTGTGAATGCATATTTAATATTTCAAATTTATAAGCACAGCCAACTGTTAAACCAGGGAGGAAAATTTCCCAAATACCACTGCCCCCAAGAGCACGCATAGGTGTACATCGACCATCCCAGTGATTAAAGTCCCCAACCACACTGACACGCTGTGCATTGGGTGCCCAAACAGCAAAACTTACACCCTTTATTTGATCAACAGTATGCAGGTGTGCGCCTAATTTTCTATAGATATGCCAATGATTTCCAGAGGCAAAAAGATGTTGATCAAATTCAGCTATTAGGGTACCAAAATCATAAGGGTCATAGCTTAGGTTCTTGTTTCCTTCTTTATCCGTTACTGCAAGCTGATAATGTAGAAGGACAGTATCTTCGGTGGTTTTATATAGAAAAAAATCAGAGTCAGGGATTCTTTCAAATACAGGGCCTTTCGGGCCAAGGTTTATAGATTCAGCGTAAGGGGCGTAGACAGTGATAGTTGTTGTGTCATCATTGGTATGACGTCCTAAAACAGAAAATGCATCATGATGTTTTGCTTCAGCAATACGAATTAAATCATCACTTAGCTGTTTAACTACAGGAATAGGCGTTAAATCAGCTTTAGGTTGATTTTTTTTTGTTTTTTTGTTCACTTTGCAATGCCCCATTGTTGTGGATTGTAGTAGAATAGCTTGTAGAGAATATTACCAAATTTCAGGGCTAAAGGCTGAATAAATTGAGTATAGTCTTTTGAAACTAATTTTATACTCGCAAAAAAATAATAAGAAATGATAGTCATTTCTATAAATAAAGGGGTTGAAAATGGCAGATTCAAATAATCCACACCACGAACGTTTTGTTAGTCAGTTGACCAGAAGTACTGTGGCCATGATTTTAGCAGGTGGACGAGGTACACGATTACATCAAATGACCGACTGGCGGGCAAAACCAGCCGTTCCTTTTGGTGGCAAATTTAGAATCATTGATTTCCCCTTGTCTAATTGCATTAATTCTGGAGTACGAAAGATAGGTATACTCACGCAATATAAAGCGGATCCTCTTATTAAACACATACAGCAAGGTTGGGGGTTTTTAAGAGGTGAGTTTGGTGAGTTTGTTAATTTGATGCCTGCTCAACAGACGGCTCAAGGTGGCGGTTGGTATCAAGGAACAGCAGACGCTATTTATCAGAGTATTGACATGCTTCGTCGAGAGAACCCAGAGCATGTTTTAATTCTGGCAGGTGATCATATCTATAAAATGGATTATGGTGCCATGTTGGCTGATCATGTTGATAAGGGCGCTGATTTAACTATAGGTTGCCTTGAAGTTTCTCTTGATGAAGCCAAAGAGTTTGGCGTTATGCATGTCAATGAAGATAGACAAGTCCACGCTTTTGTCGAGAAACCAGAAAACCCACCGTCTATTCCAGGCCGATCAGATGTAGCATTGGCATCTATGGGTATTTATGTGTTTAATACCACTTTTCTTATTGAGCAATTGATTAAAGATTCGGAGACAGACGGATCAACCAGAGACTTTGGGCATGACATAATTCCTTCGGTAATTGATGATCATACAGTCAATGCCTATCCTTTTTTAAACCTGCAAAGTGGCGAACAAAGCTACTGGCGTGATGTTGGTACATTGGATGCATATTGGTCGGCCAATATGGAATTAATTGGTGTGAACCCAGATTTGAATTTGTATGATAGCACTTGGCCAATCTGGACATATCAGGCGCAAAATCCGCCTGCAAAGTTTATTTTTGATGATGATGATAGGCGAGGTCAGGCTATAGATTCTATGGTATCTGGAGGGTGTATAATATCTGGTGCTACAGTCAGGCATTCATTGATTTTTTCTGATGTAAGAGTAAATTCCTATTCGACTGTCAATGATTCGGTCATTTTGCCAGAGGTGATTATTGGCAGAAATTGTCGTATTACTAAGGCAATAATAGAAAAAGGTAGTCACATTCCAGAAGGCACTGTTATTGGTGAAAATAAAGCGGATGATGAGAAAAGATTTCAATTGAGTCCGGGTGGTGTTGTATTAGTTACACCTGAAATGCTTGGACAACAAAGGCATCATGTAGGCAAGTAAAGCTTATGGGGGGGGGCGTTAATAAACTGGTTTCCCTAAACAAATGTTGAGTAATCTGGCTCAACATGATGCATCTTCATGGATGCAGAGCAGGAGCAAATGCTGAACAAGTTTCTTTTTCTTGGAAGGACATCCTGATAGACAATCAATTAAATATAATAATGAGTAACCCCCTAAGTATTCGTAGAGCAGGTGTTTTACTCCATATCTCATCCTTACCTGGTGATGGTGTAAGTGGAGATTTTGGGCAAGAAGCCTATAATTTTATTAACTTTCTTCATACCGCTGGCGTTACTGTATGGCAAACGCTTCCTTTAGGCTTACCGCATGGTGATGGTTCGCCTTATCAATGTTTATCTGCCCATGCAGGTAATACAGCATTTATAAGTATTAAGTGGCTAGAAGAAAAAGGCTGGCTACAAGCAACAGAACAATTTGGGGAATGTCATGCGGATGATGCATTTGCTAAAAGCTGTTTAATTGCAAAGGCTTTTTGTGGGTTTAAATCGCTTGCTAGCAAAGAAGATAAAGACAGTTTTTATCAGTTTTGCCAGGATAATGCGAGTTGGTTAGATGATTTTGCCTTGTTTTTTTCACTTAAACAGGAATTAGAGTTTAAGTCTTGGAATCAATGGCCTGAGCCTTTAAAAAACAGGAAGCCAGTCGCGATTAAGGACGCTCATCATCGATTGAGTTCGTTAATTGAAAATGTAAGATTTGAGCAGTTTATCTTTTTTAAACAATGGAATGAACTTAAGACATATGCTAGAGAAAAGCAGGTGCTTTTATTTGGTGATATTCCCATCTTTGTTGCTTATGATAGCTCTGATGTATGGGCAAACAGAGATGTTTTTAAACTGGATAAAGCTGGTGAAATGTCTGTGGTTGCGGGGGTTCCCCCTGACTATTTTTCTGAGACTGGACAGCGTTGGGGTAACCCTCATTATGATTGGAAATATTTAAAGAAAACGAAATTTAAATGGTGGACTGATAGAATAAAAACGCAAAGTGAGCTGTTTGATATTCTTCGGATTGATCATTTCAGAGGACTGGAATCAGCCTGGGAGATTCCTGCTGATGAAGATACTGCCATTAATGGGCAATGGGTTGTGGCACCTGGTAAAGCTTTGCTGAAAGCCATCGAGAAAGAATGTAGTTCTATTGCTTTAGTGGCTGAAGATCTTGGGATAATTACTGAAGAAGTCGATGCCTTGAGAAACGACTTTAATTTACCGGGTATGAAAATTTTACAATTCGCTTTTGATGGCAGTTCAGATAATTTCTATTTACCTCATAATCATGAAAAAAATAGTGTTGTATATACTGGGACTCATGACAATGATACTACTCTGGGCTGGTTTAATTCTCTAAATGATCATGAAAAACATCGGGTTTACGAATATTTGGGTTTTTCTAAGGTTTCAATGCCCTTTACATTAGTTGGTGCGGCATTAGCTTCGGTAGCAAATTTAACAATTATTCCGATGCAGGATATTTTAGAACTAGGCTCCGAAGATAGAATGAATATTCCTGGTACCAGTGAGGGGAATTGGGGGTGGCGTTTTGAATGGAAGCAGTTGGCTGGGGGGCAGGCGGAACGGTTGGGCCATTTGATTTCATTGTTTGGGCGAAAATAGATGAAATAGTAATAAGATGGATAAAAGCTGTTTTGTTGAAGTTTATTGCTATAGTTTGATTGATGAGTGCAGTAGGGTAGACTTAAGTCCACCCTGGAAATCAATTAATGTTGATGGAGTACTTGTACTTCTGCAACTTTGCTGTGATGGATAAAAAACTTAGTTCCTACGGTCTCCGTGAGAACTCATACATGGAAACTCCTGCAGCCTGTGACGCAGGAGAGTCACAGGCTGAAAGTGGGGCAAGGGGAGTATGTAATATCCATCAAATCAAAATTGTTAGACCACTAGTCATCTCCTTCTTTGATCTTATGTTCGGGTATAGGTAAAAGAGGAATGTTGTATTCCGAAATTATGGATTGAATTCGATCCATGTTGTTATCAATAAGCTTCTCTAATACTTGCTTTCTTTTGTTATCGCCGTAGCGTATACCCATAGCGATTGAGAAATCAAACTTCATACCTGCTGTAGAGTTCATTGGAATTATGTTGTATGTGTCCTTGGGGCTTTGTGAGATAACATAACCAGCCATGGGTCCCCATAGTATTACCATGTCTATTTCCCCCGCTTTAAGGTCTTTTTCTATTTGCATAGCGACATTATTTTTATCGTCACCTGTCATTGTTTGATAAGGAATCCCTTGATCTAGCAAGCCACTTTTTTGTAGCCAGGTTGTGCCAGGGCCACGGTCAAACATAGCAATTTTTAACGACTCTTCACGTTGTAAAGACAAGTTGGACAATTGTGATGGTTGAGTAATATCATCCCAACCACGTCCTTTGGCAATAATTAATGTGTATGTTGAATGGTAATAAGGTTTAGTGGTTTTTGCAAAGTCAAAGCCAACAGGCAGTCCCATAACGACATCACATTTATATTGTTCTGTATCTCCGATTTGAGACTTTAATGTATTACGGATAAAACCAATGCGTTGAGGGAACCAATAATATTCTATTTTCTGATTAAGCTGTTTGGCAAATAATTTAGCAATTTTATTTTCAAATCCATCTTCTGATTTAGTTGAATAGGGTGGGTTTAGCGGGTCAGCGCAGACTCTGAATTTTTCTTCAGCACTAGCAGAAAAAGAAAATGTAGTAAGGAAAATGCTTATAAGTATCTTTTTTAAACAGGAAGTGTCTTTCATTTAAAGTGTAAAGTTTTTTGCTGTGATTTAGGATGGATGCTGAAGGTTATTATATCTTATTTTCTATAATCCTAGAAAAATCAGTTGGGCGCTAAATTCCATGCAAGTTCTTGAGTATCGTATCTAATCAGGTCTATTCACACTCACCCATTTGGTGGGGAGGAAAATTGCTCCATGGTTTTGTAAAAAATCTGGTCGTAAAATCCTGCAGAATGACTCTTGATAAGGGCTATGGCCATTGCCTACATGGTAGTAGGTAAGGGGCGTAAGGAGGATGCGGAAGCTTTATCTACGAATGATTATTTGTCTTTGAAATATATGGATGTATTGAATGCAGAAAATGCAGGAGCATTTTTCTGCCTCGTCCAGATTTCCCACAAAATTCATGTCCAACTGATTTTTCAGGATAATCTGAAATAAATCAGTTGAGTGTGAATTTAGTCACAAAATCGTTAAGTGTATATTTCTTACTTAACAGATAATGTGGAGAATGATCACGTTAAAATAAATATAAAGCGGTTATGCAAAAAACTTAAAGTTCAATAGGCAAAAAAAATCCCCGGCCAATAAATTAACCGGGGATTTTTATTACTAAAAGATGATTGTTACATCAGCTTATTTAGGTAGTGAGAATACAGTAAATGTACCACCTAATTTAGTGAAAGAGCTTAAGCTTCTGTATGCACCAACAGCGCCTAGACCTTCTGTGTTAGAGCTATCAGTACCATCATCAAGACCCGCTGCGATACCGATACCAGCCCAACCACCAATACCTGACAGTACACCAACATATTGTTTGCCTTTGTAAGACCAGGTGTTTACGTTACCGATGATGCCGGAAGGTGTTTTGAATTTATATAATTCTTTACCTGTTTCAGCATCAACTGCTTTCAAGTAACCTTCTAAAGTACCGTAGAATACTACGTTACCCGCAGTTGCAACAGAACCAGACCAAACAGAGAATTGTTCTTTGTTAGACCATTTGATTTTACCTGTTGTAGCGTCATAAGCAGTAAATTGACCTAAGTTAGCAGTACCGTCTTTTTTACCTGTCATCGCGTCGCCGCCAGCAGGCATCATAGTTAATGTAGCACCAACGTATGGCTGACCCGCAGTGTATGAAACTTCAAAAGGTTCGTACTCCATGCATAAGTGGTTGCCAGAGATGTAGAACAAGCCAGTTTTAGGAGAGAAAGAAACAGGTTGTTGGTTTTTAGCACCTAGTGCAGCAGGACAAACGCCAACAGTGTTTTCGTCTTCACCATTTTGCTCAGTACTGTATTTGGCAACAACTTGTGGGCGACCGGTGTACATATCAACATGAGATGCCCAGTTAACTGTTTTGTCAAATTTTTCAGCAACTAACAATTCACCAGTTACACGGTCTAAAGTGTAACCAAAACCATTACGGTCAAAATGCACAATTAATTTACGCATGTTGCCTTTGATTTTTTGATCTACTAAAACCGTTTCGTTAATACCATCGTAATCCCACTCATCATGTGGAGTCATTTGGTATACCCATTTAACTTCACCGGTGTCAGCATCACGAGCCCATAAAGACATAGACCATTTGTTGTCGCCAGGACGTTGTACTGGATTCCAAGTAGAAGGGTTACCAGAACCGTAATAAATAAGGTTTAGCGCTGAATCATAAGAATACCAACCCCAGGTAGTACCGCCACCAATTTTCCATTGGTCACCTTCCCAAGTTTTTCTACTTGAATCAGCGCCCACTTTAGTGACTTTACCGTTTTCCCAGGTAGTTGTTTTGCTAGGATTGATTAGAGTATCGCCATCTGGGCCCATACTGTAACCTTTCCATTCCAGTTGACCTGTACGAATGTTATAAGCAGCCAGGAAACCACGCACACCAAACTCACCACCCGCAATACCAGTAATGACTTTATCTTTAACAACTAAAGGCGCTTGGGTGTTAGTCATACCTAATTTAGGATCACCGTTTTGTACACTCCAGATACGTTTACCTGTTTTAGCGTCTAATGCGGTTAATACAGTATCAGATTGTTGTAAGAAAATTTTACCATCACCGTAGGCTAAACCACGGTTTACAGTATCACAACACATAACAGGAATTGTTACGTCTGCATCCATTGTAGGTGTGTATTCCCAGATAACTGATTGAGTCGCCTGATCAAGTGCGTAAACAGTATTTGGGAAAGGTGTGTGAATGTAGATAACATCGCCAATAACCAGAGGTCCGCCTTCATGTCCACGAAGAACACCTGTAGAAAAAGACCATGCTGGTTGTAGGTTTTTAACGTTTTTGTTGGTGATTTGATCTAATTTGCTGTAACGAGTACCGGCATAATTACCCAATGCTGTAGCCCAGTTAGCTGGGTTTTTAGTTAAACTTTCAACACCGCTATTTGCAGTTGAAACTGCTGGAGCAGAAAGTAGAGCAGCGACAGTTGAAGCAATCAGCAAGCTCTTTAAAGGCTTCTTCATATGTTTCCTCCAATGTAATCTGTAGCAAGACAGAATACGGTTTATGTTATTTTTAAGACTAATATTAGTTTATGGATGACTTTCTTTTTTGTTCTTTTTATGGTTAAGAAGAATCTAACTGGAATAATCATACCAGTAGGATAAATTGAATGATTTTGCTATAAAAGTCAACTGTTAAAGCGGGTTGATTGATAACAGACTAACAATATAAACAATTTTCTATTTTAATAGCGAATGGTAAGTGTATGATAATTCAAGATTCCTGTACTTATTCTTTAGGAATTTTGTGTATATAAAATTTATTGGTGTTTAAATGGGTTTTAGTAAAAAAAGAAAAACTATATGGATGAATAGATCATATGCCACTGTCTGAAATTTTGTTAATAACTTTCTTTTTGCTTTTTTTAGCGATGGTAGTAGCCAGTGTGTGCCGGTATATAGGAATCCCACATACAGTTTTGTTAGTAATTTTAGGGTTAGCACTTAATTTGTCTGAACCTTATTTTCCAGGTGACTTTTCGATGAGTTATTTCCAGTTAACTCATGAATTGGTGTTGTTCGTTTTTTTACCTGCATTGATATTTGAGTCTGCTTTGAGTCTGGATGCGCGTGGGTTACTTAAAAATCTGATTCCAATTTTAGTTTTGGCCATACCTGGTATGGTGGTATCCATGGCACTGGTTGGACTGGGGTTGTGGCTTTCATTAGATATTAATTTAGTCATTGCTTTTTTATTTGGCGCTTTAATATCAGCAACCGATCCAGTTGCAGTCGTTGCTTTATTTAAAGAACTGGGTGTGCCACGACGATTGTTGATCCTTGTTGAAGGGGAGTCACTGCTTAATGATGCCACAGCGATCGTTTTATTTAATATATTGTTGAGTTTTGTACTGTTAAATACCTTTTCGCTTGATGCTGTTTATACAATAGTGGCAGAATTTTTCAGAGTATTTTTGGGTGGGGTGCTTGTTGGAAGCGTTATGGGCTTGTTAATGAGTGAGTTGATGGTTCGTTTTTATCATGGAAATGATAGCATTCCTATTATCTTGTCAATGACGCTTGCCTATTTTAGTTTTATTGTTGCTGAACATGGTTTTCATGTTTCAGGCGTTATGTCGGTTTTAACGGCTGCTATTTGCTTAAATTTTGCTGGCTTGATGCGATTATCTAATGACACATCACGCGCAGTAAATAATACCTGGGATGTTTTTGTTTTAATTTGTAATTCTTTATTATTTATATTGATTGGGTTATCGGTTGATATATTTACCTTGCTTGAATTTTGGCAGTCAATTTTATTTGCAGTGGTTGCTGTGACCCTTGCCAGGGCAGTCAGTGTTTATTTATTAGTACCCCTAACAACGCGTAATTTTGGGTTGCCTTCTGTAAGTTATGGTGAACGGCATATCATGTGGTGGGGGGGTTTAAAAGGAGGTTTGGCAATTGCAATTGTATTATCTATTCCTGATTCCCTAGCTGAAAAACAGTTGTTAACGGAATTAACACTTGGGGTGGTACTGGTCAGTTTACTGATTAATGCAACGACTATTCGATATTTAATTCGATGGTTGAAAATTGACCGCTTATCCAATAGTGAGTGGATTGAATTTCAGCAAAATATGGAGAAAGTAAAACGATCAGTAGATGATATTTTACATGGTTTTGCCGAAATGCAGCTACTGGACGCAGAAATGCAGAATTCGGTTGAGGGGGTGTTTGAAAATGAAATAAAGCATGTGCGGCTTGAGGTAACGAAAGAACAGCGTTTACAACAGATACATTTGAATGCCTTGTATGCTGAAATGAGTGAGTTGGAATTTTTGCATGAAATTGGAATGATTAACGATTATACGTTTGTGTCTTTTAAGGATGTGTTAAGAAAGGACGGGGAAACGTCGGTAAATTTTGACAGTGAAGAGAGTAATAAGAATTTAGCAAATTTCCGAAGAATTAAAGCCAGTAAAAAAAATATTTTAGTGCAGTTGGAATTATTGATTATCCGGTTTCTAAGTATAAGGAACTGGGCTCAGAGTATTTTGGTCAGGTATCAGGAAACTCGTTTTTCTAACAGAATTCAACACGATATTGCCGGTATACTAATGGCCCATGAAGGCTTGAAGGTAATAAAGAAAGATGAGTTACTGTTAGGCTCGGATAAATTGAAGGGAATAAAGGAAATTTACCAAAATCGGTTAAGACGTAGGCAATTAAGATTAAATTCCTTTAAAGAAATGTATCCAGAGTTCTATGATCAATTTGAATATTTTTTATTTCAACAAGTAGCATTAATGTATTCTCTCAGACTAATTAATGAAGAATATGAGTTGAATAAAATTACTGCCAAAACCTATCATCAGCTACAAGACTGTTTGCAGACGGCGCTTAAACAATTACCTAAGGTTAAGCGGGTTTTGAAGTTAAAAAAACCAGATGACTGGATTAGCAAAGTACCCTTATTTTCTGGATTGCCAGTAGAGCAGCTTCAGCAACTTTCTAAAAATGCTCAATATGTTAATTTTTTATCGGGAGATACAATATTTAATGAAAATGATAAAGGCTATTCACTTTATATAGTGGTTAGTGGTCGACTTAATATTTTTAAATTGAATGCAGAGGGAGTGAGTGAGCATGTGTCTGAATTAAGGGAAGGCAGTTTTGTTGGTGAGCATGCTTTGCTTAAAAATGCCAGACGATCGGCAACCGTGCGAGCGAAAACTTATGTGACGCTATTAAGGCTGACGGCTAATGAAGTGATTGAATTATCAAAAATATTGCCAGAGTTACAATTAAGGCTGGAAGCTGCTGAATTGAGTAATGTTACTGGCAATAAATAAACTCCACTAAATACTTTCAATTTGATAGCCTTCTATAGTCCAGCGAAGTATTTTAACAGCGTCTTTTTTCCACTCAGCGAGAACAAACCGCTGGGCGGCTTTCCCGTTAATCGTAAAATCATGTATGGCAGGGCGATGTGTGTGACCATGAATAAGACGGAAACAGTTATGCTCATGCATCACGTTTACAACAGTTTGTTGATTGACATCCATGATGTCCTGCGATTTTTTACCTTTATGGAAATGGCTACGAAAGCGATACCAGCGAGCTGCCAGCAAACGTAAAATCAATGGCTTTGATAAAACATTTTGTTTCCATGCCTTGCTATGCGATTTTTTCCGAAAGGCCTGGTAGGGAAGATCATCAGTGCATAATAAATCTCCGTGAGTGAGTAATGTGTCAATACCATTTAAGTCTATAACGGCATAGTCTTCAAGTAGGATGATACCAGTTTCAGAACAAAATTTCTGTCCCATAAGGAAATCCCTGTTTCCTTGTTGAAGAAATACCTGGGTGCCAGAATCTGTAACTTGTTTAAGCAGACTTTTAATTTTTTTGTTAGGCGGTGTGTTGTCATCATCACCTATCCAGGCATCAAACAAATCTCCCAAAATATAAACTGCGCTTGCTTGGCAAGCCAAGTTTTCGAGAAAGTACTGGAACTTGCGAGTTATTTGTTTTTTTTCCAGTGCAATATGTAGGTCAGAGATAAAAATGATATCTTGTTTCAATGTTCTACCTTGGAGGTGAGAAGGAAGACTTAAGGTGAAAGGTACAAAGGAGCTTTTTCACGCTCTTTTATATCTTGTATCTTTCACCTCGAAGCTGTTCTATTCTTCAATTATTTCAGCTTTCTCAATAATAATGTTTTCTTTGGGTACATCCTGATGACCCCCTCTGCTTCCTGTTGCAGCTTTAGCCATGGCATCTACAACATCCATACCTTCAATGACTTCAGCAAATACAGCATAGCCCCAGCCTTGAGCCGTTGAACTGCTGTAATCCAGGAAAGAGTTGTCTTTGTAGTTAATAAAAAACTGTGCTGTAGCAGAGTCAGGGTCGGGTGTGCGGGCCATGGCTAAAGTGCCTCTGGTATTTTTTAAACCATTATCGGCTTCATTTTTAATCGCGGCATGGACTTCTTTTTGCTTAAAGTCGATATCAAAGCCGCCACCTTGAGCCATAAATCCAGGAATAATTCGATGGAAAATTGTGCCACTATAAAAACCTTCTTTAACATAGGTTAAAAAGTTTTCTGTAGAAATAGGTGCTTTTTCTGAATTAAGTTGAATAACAATATCACCCAAAGAGGTGGTTAATTTTACCTTGGTTTGTGTGTCTGACATTTTGTTTTCCGTTGCAAATGAGATGGTTGTGGTTAAAAACAGCATCAGAGCAAGAATAATTTTACGCATAGTGTCCTATATAAAGTTGATGCAAAAAAGGGATTCTATGCGTTTTTTTCTTGAAAGAGAAGCCTTAATCTTGGTAAATTGATTAGTTTTCTACCATTAGACCTAATTGTTACAACTTTTATAATATTAAAGATGCTTAAAATATATAACACCTTAACGCGAAGCAAAGAAATTTTTAAACCTCGAGTTGAAGGTAAAGTCGGGCTTTATGTGTGTGGAATGACAGTGTATGACTACTGTCATATTGGGCATGCAAGGGTTATGGTGGTTTTTGACACAGTTGCTCGATATTTCAGGTACTGTGAATATGATTTGACCTATGTAAGAAATGTGACAGATATTGATGACAAAATCATTCAACGTGCTAATGAAAAAGGTGAGGATTTTCTGGCATTAACAGAACGATTTATAGACGCCATGCATGAAGATGAGCGCGCATTATCAGTTTTACCCCCAGATATTGAACCTAAAGCCACACAATCCATGAATGAAATTATTGTCATGATTGAAGCTTTGATTAAAAAAGATTTGGCCTATGTAGGGACTAATGGCGATGTATTTTATGCAGTTGCTAAATTTGCAGGATATGGAAAGTTGTCAGGTAAAAATATTGAAGATCTGCAAGCAGGAGAGAGGGTAGGGATAGATAACGCGAAAAAAGACCCAATGGATTTTGTGTTATGGAAAATGGCAAAGTCCAATGAGCCATCGTGGGACTCTCCTTGGGGTAAAGGACGCCCAGGGTGGCACATTGAGTGTTCCGCAATGTCAACCTGTTGTTTAGGCAACCATTTTGATATTCATGGAGGAGGTATGGATTTGCAATTCCCTCACCATGAAAATGAAATTGCCCAATCTGAAGGAGCAACAGGAGAAAAATTTGTAAATTTATGGATGCATAATGGTTTTGTCAGGGTTGATGAGGAAAAAATGTCTAAATCATTAGGTAACTTTTTTACGGTCAGGGAAGTATTAAAAAAATATCGACCTGAAATTATTCGTTTTTTTATTTTATCCAGTCAGTATCGTAGTCCATTAAACTATTCAGATGAACAGTTGGACGATGCAGGGGCAGCTTTAACACGACTTTATACGGCACTGCGAGATGTGGAAATAAAGGAGATACCAGGTAATGCGGAATATATACAACGTTTTGAAGAAGCAATGGATGATGATTTTAATACGCCAGTTGCGGTTGCTGTATTATTTGATTTAGCCAGAGAGCTTAATAGTAAAAAAGCTGACACGGGTAAGGCTGAAGTTTTAGCTGTAACACTCAAACAACTGGCAGGCGTACTGGGTATATTGCAAGACGATCCTGAAACTTTTTTACAAGGAGGTGGGGGAGAAGAGGGGCTTTCAGAAGATGAGATAAATCAGTATATTCAATCCAGGGTAGAGGCAAAAAAGAATAAAGATTGGGCAAAAGCAGATGAAATAAGGGACCTGCTAAAAGCTCAGAGTGTTATCGTTGAGGATGTTGCAGGGGGTGCAACTGTTTGGCGTAGAGAAAACTAGTACTTCATCACACTTGTATTGGCGGATACTTCAGGGCGGACTTTAGTCCGCAATTAATACAACATTGATGGAGTACTAATTATTGATTTATAAGGGCATATTTTTATGTCCATGAAAACACTGCTGCAGGTGCCTGATAATTAGCATTCAGCCTCCTTTATAGAAATTGCTGAATAGATACCAACAAACTAAAATCAAGAGTGAATTGTAAGTGAGCGAAATAAAAGAAAAATCTGTAGAAGTCTTTTTGGATGAATTAGCCAGTAAGAAAGCGACACCAGGTGGTGGAAGTGCTGCAGCAGTGATGGGTGCACAGTCTGCTGCATTAATCAGCATGGTTTGCAATTTAACAATTGGTAAAGCCAAATATGTTGAAGTTGAAGCAGAAATGAAAATGTTACTGCAACAATCAGAAGCGTTGCGTAAACAATTAACTGAAATGATTAAAGCAGATGTCGATGCCTTTGATAAGTTAATGGCCTCATATGGCTTGCCAAAAAATACAGAGGAAGAAAAGTCGCTTAGAATGACACAAATACAAACAGCTCTAAAACAAGCAACTATTGTCCCTTTGCAATGTGCAAAAGCCTGTGCAAAGGCTATTAAATTAAGTAGGGTTGCTGCAGACAAGGGCAATACAGGTGTGGTTAGTGATGCCGGCGTGGCAGTAATGGCAGGGTTCAGTGGATTAAAAAGTGCTGCACTTAATGTTTATATCAATGCCGGAAGCATTAAAGACAAAGAATTTGCTGATGCAAAGTTAACAGAGCTAGAGCAAATTTTGAAGGGTGCTGAGGAACAAACAGAAGAAATATATCAGCTTGTTAAGGCTAAGGTAACTCACAATAAATAACCCACCAGCCTTACTTGTCTTTTTATCCGTATTCTGCGTTGCAACTACGGTTACATAGCTTGCTATGCTTCCTTCGTTGCGCCTTGAAGACGAATAAAAATCCTGCGCAATCCTGGTAGGTTATTTATTGCGCGTTACCTAAGTTGTAATTAAAAATTATGTTGACGATAAATAATTACAACGCTATAATTCTACTTCTTCACTGCGAGGCCTTTCAAAACTTCGCACATAAAGAAGGTTTTAGTTCGGGGTATAGCGCAGTTTGGTAGCGCGCCTGCTTTGGGAGCAGGATGTCGGGGGTTCGAATCCCTCTACCCCGACCAAGATTTGCGCTTGTAGCTCAGCTGGATAGAGCATCGGCCTTCTAAGCCGAGGGTCGCAGGTTCGACTCCTGCCAAGCGTGCCATTCTTAAAAGATAATTCATTATGGTGGGCGTAGCTCAGTTGGTAGAGTCCCGGATTGTGATTCCGGTTGTCGCGGGTTCAAACCCCGTCGTCCACCCCAATGATTTCATTTGTGTACATAGCTTTTAGTTTTATTTTTTTGTTATGTGTCGAGAAAGTGTCAGTATCCCCGGTAAACTTCGCAAATATTTCAGATGATAAATCGCTTATCTTAATAGAACTATCACTGTACCCCTCAATTCTTGTCGGGCGTTTAATAGTGATTTTTTTCATACCAGCTCAGCCACAAAAAGTTACCCTTTAGTTTCACTTTGTTGATAATTATTGAACATATTGACAGTTTGCAGGTCTTTTATGTGTTTTCTGTTAATCCAGCGTGTTCATGCGATTGTGTTTTGTTGTGAACAGTTTCATGTAAGATTTATGACGGTGAGGAAAAGTTAATGTTTAGTGTGAAAAAGTCACTGATTGAATCTTCGCTCCTTAACTTTGTGTTATTATTTTTATCTTTAATTCTTAATTCTTAATTCTTTCTACCTTTCTACAAAAGGTTTTACACCTATGAAAAGCATTAATTTGTTTGGTTTTCTTGTTATAGTTTTATTTGTTTCTGGCTGTTCTACCTTACGAGTGAATAGTGATTATGATCCCGATGTATCATTTTCAGGTTATCACTTTTACAACTGGATTCCAGATGCGCCAGCGACTACAGGCGATCCGAGAATCGATAGTAATACTTTGTTGCACGACCGGGTTCATAAAGCTATTGATGATCAGTTGGCTGCGAAGGGGTATGTGAAATCAAAAACCAATAAGCCAGACTTCTGGGTAACTTATTATGTCACCCTGGACAAGCAGACTGAAATTCAGACGATTAATAATTATTATAATTATGGGACTTATGGGGGATGGCGTGAAAGGGACTACTTTTATCCGTTCTATGGCAGTGAAACTTATATTTACACATACGACCAGGGCACTTTGATTGTTGACATCGTTAATCCGAATAATCGAAAGCTTGTTTGGCGAGGAACTGCGATCGACAAAGTCAATTTTTCTAACACGCCTGAACAGAAACAGCAGAAGATAACGGAAGTTGTGGGAAAGCTTTTTATGCAATTTCCTCCACAATAAGATTTTCCAATATTATGATTGGAGAGGTCAATTGTTGTTCTATTGGATTTAGAAAGAGGGAGAGTAATGGGTATTAAAGTAAATGACTATTATCCTATCGCTGGTTACTCTTAATATTGACGTTTGTTGGTTAACTCTACAAATGGTGTTATTCGGACCAAAGGGAGGAGCTTTGAGTCAAAGCACAACTTGAGCAACAAGGCTTCTCGGCAATAGCTCCTGCATTGCCCTACCTCCTGCATCCGTGTAAGTCGTCTTGACGGTCGAAATGACAACCTATTTAAAATTTGACCTGTGCTAAGTAAATAGCCATATTAATGTATTTTTATTTTAGTATCTTTGCGGGTGTCTGGTAAATTAAAGTTAAATGCATTAAAGGTTATTATCAAAGAGACATAATATCAGTTGATTTATTCTGGAAGGCTGGTTGATAATATATGGATTTTTTTGTCTAACAAAACTGGCTGAATTTTTGTGTTGAAGATAGAATCGCATTATGCCTCAAGCGAACAGCTAATTCTACGTTACAAAAGTATATTTGTAGGGTGCGTTGTACGCACCATTTAGGCAATAGAAGGATAAAAAATAATTTGGGTGCGTGCAACGCACCCTACATTTATAATCTGACAAAGTAGAACTAAATAAGACTATTAAGGAATGTGCACGAAATAACTTGAGCAACTAGCTTATTTTTTGCCCATCCTCTGCGTTGCACAAACAATCACATAGCCTGCTATGCCCATGTTTGTGCGCCTTGATGATGAACAAAAATCTTTCGCTATTTGCTCAAGTTATTTCGTGCCCATTCCTAAATGGCTTTCTTAATTTATCCCAAGGGTTGTATGTGAAATTATGAAATTAATGATTATTAAAAATATTTCTATGTTATTGATTATTTATTCTATGAATAGCTATGTATTGGCTGGAGGTGTTGATGCTAAAAATTTTGATACCCCTGAGCAGGAGAAAATTTATAGTATTCTGGTGTCTCAATTGCGTTGCATGGTTTGCCAGAATCAGACCATAGGTGATTCCAATGCGGCTCTGGCAAAAGATTTGCGTCGACAAGTATTCGAAATGGTTGAGAAAGGAAAAACCGAGCAGGAAATCAAAACCTATATGTTGGACCGCTATGGTGACTTTGTATTGTATAAACCGCCTTTTAAATTAAAAACCAGCCTGTTATGGATAGGACCGTTTGCATTTTTATTGATAGGCCTGGTTGTCGTTTTCTTATATACCCGACGAAGAAAAAAACAGCTAATCGCGGAACTGGATGACACAGACAAAGAAAAAATACGCAAGTTACTGAATAAAGAGGATGAATTGTGAAAACTGAATTTTGGCTAATTGCTGTTGTACTGATTATTATTGGGCTGTCAATAGTCATTCCACCCTTATGGAAAAAACGAGAAGTTGAGGCATCAGATGTTGATCAGCAAAATATCGATATTGCGCGTCAGAAATTGAGTGATCTTAAGTCTCAATTGGACAGTGGGCGCATAGATCAAACCCAATATGAATTGCAAGCTAACGAACTGGAGATGGCATTGAATGATGATCTGAATTTAACTCAAAATTCTTCGGCACCTAAAAAACAAGGGCGCTGGATAATTGGTATTCTCGTTGTATTATTGCCTGTTGTGGCTGTTTCTTTGTACCAGATGCTGGGAGATTCAAGTCCAAAAGCGCTGAAAATGCCAGAAGCACCTGAGAAAATAGCAGCCAAAGCTCAGGTACAAGCCCAAGCAAAAGCAAAAATAGCGGGTAAGGCACAAATTGGTTCTGTCGATGATATGGTTGCCGGGTTAGCCGAAAGATTAAAAAACCAGCCTGATGATTTGCAAGGCTGGGTGATGCTTGGTAAATCTTATAAATTTATAAAGCAGTTTGATAAAGCTGCGGAGGCTTTTTCTAAAGCAAATATTTTGGCCGGTACAGACCCAGAAATCATGTTGCAATATGCCGATTCATTGGCAATGGTCAATCAAGGTCGTTTTACTGGGGAAGCAAAGCGACTGATCTTTAAAGCGCTAGAGCTTGATTCGGAAAATGCTACCGGGCTTTGGTTGGCTGGCAAGGTGAAGGTTGAAGAGGGTGATTATGTTGCAGCGTTGAAATATTTACGAATTTTGCAGCCACAAATAGAGCAGGGTTCACAGCATTATCGAGAATTAGAGACCTTTATAGCAAATGTCCAGTCTCAGATAGAGGGTGGTAAAGCAAATACTGTTTCATCTGCGAGTAGCAATGTTACAAATAATAGATCTAATGAAGATAACATTGTTCGTTTAGAAATGCGTCTGAAAAATAATCCTGATGATCTCCAGGGTTGGGCCGATTTGGGTAATGCCTACAAACAGTTAAAGCAATATGACAAAGCCATATCGGCTTTTGAAAAATCTAAGGCCTTGTCAGGAAGCCAGGCAGACGTCATGCTGATGTATGCGGATGCTTTGGTGATGAGAGATAACGGCCAATATTCTGAGCAGGCAAAGGCGCTGATATTTAAAGCGCTGGAAATTAAACCTGATGACACAACAGCTCTTTGGTTGGGTGGGAAAACAAGAGTTCAGGAAGGAAAGTATAACGAGGCATTGCAATATTTACGAAAAGCAGAAACTCATTTACAGCCGGGATCTCAATCCCATAATATCATGTTGGGCTATATAGCTTATGTTGAATCGCTAATCGCATCGTCTACAGCCACATCTGCGGCAGTGCCAGCAGTAAACACAAAAATGCCAGAAGCCAATAACAAGCAAGCTTCGGGTGAGGCAAGAATACAGGTGAAAGTTACTTTGTCGGCAGAACTACAGAATCAAACAACAGCTAATGATACCGTTTTCATCTATGCAAAAGCTATGTCAGGGCCACAAATGCCTTTAGCCATTGTGCGTAAAAAGGTTAGTGATTTACCTGCTACGGTCTGGTTAACTGATGCACAGGCAATGACGCCTATGATGAAGCTTTCAAAATTTAACAATGTCAAATTAACTGCTCGCATTTCCAAGTCAGGTAATGCTATGACACAACCAGGTGATATTATCGGGGTGGTTGACAGTATTAGTGTGACTGGTCAGCAGGTTATTAATATAAATATAAACAGGGTTATTAATTAGAGCCTGCTCAGTAAGTCAGCCCCCGGTTTAGACGAAACACCATAGAAGCCTGAAAAATTTTCTGAAAATAGTAGGGAAGTATTTTTTCTATTTGTTTTATCTGCAATATATTCCTAACAAGGTACTTTTTACAACGCGCAAAAAAGATCCTTACCAGGATCAATAGGTTCATCACCAAGAAGATGCTGTTGATCCATGCTAAAGAGGTATCAGCACGCTTTGCTCTTATGTAATTGAGTCGATAGCCATTCTTGCAGACAGAGTTTATGTTTGATAATGACCGCACCTATGACCATGCGAGCATCTTTTGCCGGACGACCTGTTTCTACCGAAAGTCCTTGGTAATAAAATTCTGCCAGTTCATCCCAGGGAATGCATTGACTTATTGTTACCCAGCGGTTGTTTTCATCCAGATCCGTTTGGAAGGGCCAGTCAAATTCTGCAATGGTTAGTTGTTTGGAGCTGAAAGAACGGATCATAGGTGCAAGGGTTTTGGTGAGTTTAGCTTTTTTTTGTGCACTATTATGCCATAAATAAACCTTATATTCTAATAATATCAATAGGTTGTACTTTCTGAGTAGGCTCTAATTAGTCAGCCAGCCAGCCAGCCCAAAAAAGAAACATAACCTTACCTGATTACCCATGAGTCTCCGCCTTATAGATGAGAAAAACGGTGACACCTTACACACCGTCATCCCCGAGGTATTTTATCGGGGATCTATTCATGCAAAAAATAGATTCCTGCTAACAGAATG
>JAKIUK010000053.1 GCA_021647585.1 Methylococcaceae bacterium | reverse complement strand
TACTTGCCACAAATCATATTGTGATTGTTGATTCATCCAACTTTCAGAAGAAGTATTAAAAGCAATAGATAAACGAACTGTCATTTCAGGGCTTATACCAGCCTTTCCATTAATAATACTGGACAATGTTTTTCGACTAACACCCGTGTGCCTTAACTGCATCAGTGACTGTTACCCCTAAAGGCTCCAAGCAGAGCTCTTTTATTATTAGTCCAGGGTGAGGGGGATTGTGCATTAACATAGTTTTACCTCAATGATAATCTTCATAATTGACACAACTGCATGCTCGCCATTCATTCGAAAAGTTACTCGCCAATTTCCACTCACTTTTACCGACCAAATATCATTTCTGTCCCCCGTAAGTTGATGACACAGCAGCTTCTGCTCTTTCGCTTTAAACAAGCACAACGTCACATGGTAAAAATAGCGAGAAGAACCATGAAATAACTATTGGCGGCTCTATCGCCATATAGTTGATTGACAAGTTATTAGATTTTTCGGCAAACATCAGGTTTACTTTTCAGCGTATACGCTTTAGGTTTTGTACTCTTTTGGAATGTTCTCGTTTATTTCCCATTTTTCAGGAAAATACAAACTTAACTTCTCTTTATTTAGAGAAAATTTTTGTTTAATTTTTGATCTCCCTCCTACCGTTAACTCAGGGTTAGATGCTCGCGCATATTTGTCTATTTCACAAAAAATATTTTGACAATCTATCAACTGTAAAGGACGACCAAATAAATTTTTGAAGTCAATATTTCTACAAGCAAACTCTTCATCCTGACGTTCAGTAACATATTGAATAATTTCATTAGGAGTCTTTTTATCTATATTACTAAAGCATTTCGTTATGCCTCTCAATGCACCTGGCCCGGCAACAATAAAATCACTTTCCAGTCCACAGTTAAGATTACTATATGCTAGATCAATAGCATATTGATAAGAAAGGAAGTTTCCTAGTGTTGGGTAGCTCTTTAAAATAGTAAAAACTTTCTCAAGATTGTTGATTCCTGCAATTTTTTCAGGAACATTTTCCATCATCATTAATTCTAATAGCTTTAAGTTATTTTGATGTTTTCTCGGAAACCCAAACTCCTTTGTTCCAGAAGGCATAATATAGGCTGCTGAATATATTTTATTGCCACCATTAATGGTGGTACTCAATATTTCATCATATAAACGAAAATCGTAATTAGAGTAACTAATGTGATCGAGTTCATTAGTTAGTTTTTTCCAAGTTGATATACGATTAAAAAATCGAAAAAGAATTGTACGAAAGAAAACCTCTTGAGGTGATTGGTCTCCAGAATAAATAACATGGCGAAGAAGAAATTGACTTACTCTATCTGATGCACGATAGGCATTTGTAAATCGGTATTTTTTTAGAATAGGATCGTTAGTTAGATCGTTAATTAGATCGTTAGTTTGGCCATTTAGCCGGTTTAAAAAAATATTTTGACGTTCCGCTGCAAACTTCCAGTATAGATCGTAAATTTTTGTTGTTTTGATCATTAAAGGCTGACTTAATGATTCGAGTTATTGCTTTGTGACTTGGTTGTGGATGCCCCTGTCCAGTAACTTTCAAACCTTTTTTTATGTTCGTAAATTGTATCTATATTAATAACAAGGTTAATTATGATTGCAATTACAGCGGTCGCCAGCCACCATGTTATACTTTTCCAAAATTTAATGGATTCATATTTGGCCTTAACATCAGAGAGTAATGATTCTGTTTTTGATATTTTTTCTACAAGTGCCTGTATAGAATAAACCTCATCTGTTGAAATCTGATTCAAAACACTCATAGGGATTTCCGAAAAACCTTTTTTTGTCCTAGGTTTATTATCTTTATGGTCAAGATTAGCATACCAAATTAAAAAACAGGGGTCATCATGAGCAATATGAATGGAACTTGGACCTGCATTATAAACAGAAAATAGCAGCTTCCCTTCAAACCCCGGATCAACGTGAAAACCAGATATATTTATAAGTCCTTTATATTTAAAACCTGCTTTCATAGAAATAAAGGCAATAGCATCAATAGGTACTTTCACGGTTTCTTTTGTTAATAAAAAAGCAAACTGTCCTGAGGGGATAACGAAAGCCTGTTTTTCACTTAATGATCTTTTTGTGTGTTGGCTGTCATTACTATCTTGATCTTTAGTAATATAAATCTCTTTACCAATTCTTAACGTGTAAGATGCTTGTTCTATTCTATCGGGGTCACAAGGTGAAATAAGTGTCGGTAATTTTTCTGTAAGTGTTTGACTACTCCAAAATGTCATATAAAAACCTTTTGACCTAGCGTGTCAGGTAATGATTGAAAAAAATTGATTTTTTCTTAACTTCTGTAAGACGTAGTGATACTTCTAAAATCAAATCAATTTTTAAGTGATAGGATGCTGCTAGCATAAGAGAGCTAATTTTTACTACACAGTCAGCAATTGACTCTCTATATGCAAAAGCTTCTAGATGATCAACTGATTCGCAAGCTTTTGCTAATTCACCCGTTATAATAGGAAATTTTTTTACTAACCATAAAGGGTCTTCAGCATTAATCATAAGTTTTTTTGATAATTGTTCGCCGAGTTGACTAATTTCATTACATTGATTTTCTCCTGTTATCAGTATTTTATCGGACAATAAAATATTTAGTGTATTGATGCAGGTAGTTGAAATAATAAAGGAATCAATTATAACTTTCTTTAGCTCATTATTATCGGGGGTGTTTAAAATACAGTCACAAACTTTTCCTGAATATTTTGAGAAATGAAGAGCCATGTGGTTTAGACGTTGATGAATACTAAGTCGTGTAATCTCCTTATGGAAGAATTCATCATGTTCTAACTGCTCTATTTGAAGTTTAAGCAATTGATCTTTAACACTACCCATGTATTTTAATACTCTTTTTGTTATTTAAAGGCTATTACCATGCCTTTAAAAAGGTCACATACTAATAATTATATAATAAAATCAAGAGAATTAAAGTGTTTTCTGTTGCTGTTACCTCCTTTTATCCATTCTTTTTAATTACGTAGAAGTCGTCCGCGCTCCGCTTTTAAGCACTCAACTTGGTAAACATCAAAACTCAGCTCTGGCTCTTTCAGCTCTTTCTCTTAATTTCCTCTGCGGACTTTGAAAAAGCGACATCTTGTATTTCCACGTCATTTCCAGCTTTTTCACAGGTTTATGTTCACCGTGTCTAGCTTACTTTTATTCCAATCAAACTGGCTTCACAACGATCAATTTTAGCTCTTTCAACAATGCATTTCTTTTCCACTGAAAGCTCTAAAAATAGAAGATAACAAGTGATTGTCTCGGTCTGGTTATTCTAACCCCAATTCAAATAGTTTAGCAATAGAAAAGCCGTTAGACTTATAATACTAAACTAGATAACATACATTAATAACATGGTAACTAGTTTATGATTAACATTCATGCTTAAACTTCCAGATACTTTAATTCAAAAGTTTGATAATCTTTTGCTGAGTAAATCCTTTTCTGACAAAGATAAGGCGGTTTATAAAAAGTGGCTGCGGTTCTATTGGGACTTTTGTCATAAGTACCAGCATGATGTTTTCCGCTCGGACAGTTTGCCTTTATTTCTGCAGAAATTACAGGATAAAAATCAGTCTGTACAACAACAAAATCAGGCTAAACATTCAGTGTCTTTGTTATTAAAATTGCATGCTGCTTCTGAGTACCAACTACTTAAGGATAGTGTTTTTCTATACCCTCTCAGCAGAACGTAAATTCCAGCCAGTTAATTTCAAACCGTAGTGAATATCATGATGATGATTATTCTGAGGTTCAAAGTAATCAAGGATCTAATTATTCAGCCCAGGCTAGATCTCATTCATTAATGGCCAATCACTTATCTGAGGACACAGGGACCAGCTGGGTGTTTGTGTTTGATCAACTGGTTAACGAAATTAAAATTCGCCATTATTCGCCTAAAACACTCAAGGCTTACCGGGGGTATATACGTCAATTACAAATGTTTACTAAAAGCAAAGATTACCAAAAACTTTCACAGCAGGATGTTATTGATTTTTTAACGTTTCTGGCTGTTGAAAAACAAGTCTCTGCCGCTAGCCAGAATCTGGCATTTAATTCGTTGTTGTTTTTATTTAAGCATGTGCTTAAACAGGAGTTTGGTGAAATTAAAGGTGTTGTCAGGGCTAAGCGAAAACCTTATATTCCAGTGGTGTTATCTCGGGATGTTGTGATCTTATTTTTGATTATTTAGTCGACCCGGTCGACTTGGTTGCTAAATTACTTTATGGCTGCGGGTTAAGACTTTTTGAAAGTTTGAAATTACGGGTGCAAGATTTTAATTTTGATGCCGGCATCGTTACGATTCATGATGGTAAAGGGAAAAAAGATCGAACCGTACCTATACCACAAAGCATTGTTCCAGATTTACAAAAACAGTTAAAAAAAGTAGCGGCAATTCATGATGCGGATTTAATAGCCAAATTCTCAGGTACGTTTTTGCCAGCCCAATTAGATCGTAAATATAAGAATGCGGCAAGAGAGTTTATCTGGCAGTGGTTTTTTCCAGCCAAGTCATTGACTCTATTATCTGAAACAAAAGAAAAACGACGTTATCATATTCATGAGTCTGTGGTTTCAAAGGCCATTAAACGGGCGGTTAATGATGCCAAAATTACTAAACGGGCAACGGCTCATACCCTTCGCCATTCATTTGCCAGTCATTTATTACAAGCTAATTATGATATCAGAACGATTCAAGAACTTTTAGGTCATAGTGATGTGAGAACAACTATGATCTACACCCATACCGTGCAAAGCAGAACATTGAAACAAACAAAAAGCCCGCTAGATTTTGATCGGGAGTGATATACGAGGAGCATTTTTCCTTAGTCTTGAGTTCAGCCAATTGTAAGGATTGTTTGTTGTGCTTTTTTTATATGCCTATTTTATCTTATTTTTGGATGATGTTTTTAAGGTTACTTTCCTATACAAAAGGAACTAAATATTTTACCTAATAAATCATCAGAGCTAAATGTGCCTGTAATTTCAGCAAGACTGTTTTGAGCTTGCCTTAAGTCTTCTGCTACCAGTTCAGCTGACTGATTTTGCAATTGCAGCAGTGCGCATTCTACAAAATGATGCCCTTGGCTTAAGGCTTCTATATGTCTTCTTCTGGCAATAAAGACATCATCCGTTTCACCATTAAATCCTACCGTTTGTTTTAGATGGTTGGTCAACAGATCCATTCCAATACCTTTTTTTACTGAAAGATATATTTGGCTTCCATGCTCAGATTCTATTATTTCCGGCTCTATGCCTGCCAGGTCTATTTTGTTATAAATTTTTGTTATATCCAGACCTGAAGGTAATGTACTCAAAATTGAAGAAATTTCAGGATCAGTACTATCAATTAACAACAGAATTTTATCCGCCTGTCTGATTTCTTCATGTGCTCTACGTATTCCTTCTTTTTCTACTACATTTTCACTTTCTCGTAATCCAGCCGTATCAATAATATGCAGTGGCATACCATCAATTTGAATCCGTTCTTTTAAGATATCCCGAGTGGTACCTGCAATATCTGTAACAATTGCAGCTTCATGTCCTGCCAGATAATTTAATAAACTGGATTTCCCCGCATTGGGTTTTCCTGCTAAGACAACAGTCATACCATCACGCAATAATCTTCCTTGTTTCGCAGTACTTTGTATCTGTCTTATTTTTTCAGAAATTTTTATAATCTTGTTTTCAACAACTCCGTCCGATAAAAAATCTATTTCTTCGTCTACAAAATCAATAGCTGCTTCTACATAAATTCTAAGTTCAGTCAGTTCATCAACACATTCATTAATTTGTTCGGAAAAGACCCCTTGCATGGATTTTTGTGCAGAACGTACAGATTGTTCCGTACTGCTTTCTATTAAATCCGCAACGGCTTCTGCCTGTGCTAAATCCAGTTTGTTATTTAGAAAAGCTCTTTCCGTAAATTCACCTGGATTAGCCAGTCTTACCCCTAAACTTAGAACTCTTTTTAACACCATGTCTAAAACAACTGCACCGCCATGTCCTTGTAGCTCTATTGTATCTTCACCTGTATATGAGGAAGGATTGGGGAAAAAAAGAAGAATACCCGAATCAATCACGCTGTTATCTTCATCTCTAAAAGATGTAAATAGTGCTTGCCTGGGAAGAAATGAATGATTGGTGATTTGTTTGGCACAATCAATTGCAGAAGGGCCGGAAATTCTGATGATACCCACTCCTCCATTTCCTGAAGGTGTTGCAATTGCTGCAATTGTATCTTGGGTATTTTGTTGCACTGGGATTATAAAATAGAATTTATTAGATGGGCTTAGCTCAATACTAAACCCATCAAAAATTAAAACAAATTATTTTTCAGCTTCAATTTGTTTGGTGATATACCACTGCTGACAAATTGACAAGGTGTTATTGCAAACCCAATAAAATACCAGGCCAGCCGGAAAAAACAAAAAGAATACGGTAAAAATGATAGGAAACATTTTCATCACTTTTGCTTGCAATGGATCAATCGGTGCCGGGTTTAAACTTTGCTGAATTTTCATGGTAATTCCCATGATAACTGGCAAAACAAAAAACGGATCCTGTGCTGATAAATCCTGTATCCACAAAATAAAATCCGCTTGGCGTAATTCTACTGTTTCAATCAATACCCAATATAAAGAAATAAAGACTGGTATCTGTACAATAATAGGAAGACAGCCACCCATAGGGTTTACTTTTTCCTTTTTGTACATTGCCATCATTTCTGTATTGAAACGTTGTCTATCATCAGCAAATTTTTCTTGTAAATCTTTCAGACGCGGTTGAATTTTTCGCATCTTGGCCATGGAACGAAAACTGGCTTGAGATAATTTAAAGAACAATAATTTAATACATAATGTGACACCCAGGATTGACAATCCCCAGTTACCCACTTCATCATGAATTCTATTTAGCAACCAGTAAATGGGTTTACCCACAATAGTCAACCAACCATAATCAACGGTTAATTCAAGACCCGTTGCAACTTTTTCCATCATTGGTTGAATTTTTGGTCCGGCAAATAAATGCGAACTCAACACTATATCTGTATGAGGTTGTACAGCAACTGCAGGCGAATAAGAACCAATCACATAGTGCCAGTCTTTTAATTCTTTAGTATAAAAATGGTTTTCCTGATCTGCAGGTGGAATCCATGCTGTAGCAAAATAATGCTGAATCATTGCACTCCAGCCACCTAAGCTTGAAACACTCAGGTTTTCATCCGCCATATCGTCATAATTAACTTTCTGATACTTTTCTTCTTCTGTATAAACAACACCACCAGCATATGTTCTGATAAAAGTATTACCCTTGTCATCCACATATGGCACTCTTAATAGTTGACTATATTGTCTTCCTGTCCATGTTTTTTCAGAATCATTGCTAACTTTTTGCTCAACTTGAATACTGTAACTACCACGAGTAAATGTATAGATTTTAGTAACGACCAAACCTTCATTATTAGTCCATACTAATGGAACAGACACACTTTCTTGCCCATCATCTAATTCATAACTCTCTTTTTCTATTGTAAATACGGCATGATGATCAGGCCCAGTTACTGAACCACTACTGGCAATCAGACCACTTTGAGCCAGAAATAATTTTTCTGTACTACCATCTAATAAACGAACAGGAGAAAGATCTTTTTCTTCAGCTTCCATTCCAACCAGTGCAAACATTTTGTTTACAACCGTATTCTCTTTTTCATGAGGAAACTGTAATAAATCCAGATTACGTATGGTTCCACCCTTGACATCAATTTCAAGAGAAAAAACATCCGTTTTAACAGTAATAATTTTGTCTGCAGGAACAGCAAGCACAGGTACAGCTTCTACGCTTTGTTCAATTCCCGCTGTTTGAGAATTTCCTGAAGTAGGTAAATCTACCTTAGAATCTAAAATAGTTGGTTGCTCTGATACGGACACAGCAGGCTTTGGGCCATAATCCAATTGCCATTGTTCCCAGAGCATATAAGAAATCATTGCAAAAGCAATGACTAGTAGAAATCTAATGTTATCCATTGTTATTTACCAAATTTTTTTGGAACAGGGTCAATACCACCCTCACTAAATGGGTGACATTTTAATACTCTTCTGAGAGCCAGATAAGAACCTTTTAGAGCACCATGAAGCTGAATTGCTTCCAGGCCATAACTTGAACAGCTGGGATAAAAGCGGCATCGAGGGCCGAGCAAAGGACTTATAAAATATTTATAAAATTTTATAAGATTTATGAGTACGATTCGCATCGGTTTATAAGTCTAAGCCAATGCTTATCCAAAGATTTTCTCAATAAGATCGGTGATGCATTTGCTGCATCCCTTCTTGCTAAAACAACAATATCAATATTAATTAATTGATGTTGCTGTAATCTAAAATTTTCCCGAACAGCTCTCTTTATTAAATTCCTCGTAACTGCTTTTCTAATATTTTTTTTTGCAATTGCAAGCCCTAATCTAGGGTTACCATAATCATTTGTGATGGCCAGCAAGGTAAAAAACTTATCAGTAGATTTTACTGGTTTTGCAAATACCTTTTTATATTCTGCTGGTTTTCCTAGCCTTAGCTGAGTGGGAAAACTATAATTTACGACAGTCAATTAAACAGTCAATTCAGCACGACCTTTTGCTCTACGAGCATTAATTACTCTGCGACCGCCGACTGTAGCCATTCTTGCACGAAAACCATGAGTTCTTGCACGCTTAAGTTTACTGGGTTGATAAGTTCTTTTCATGTATCTAATTCCTAAAAAAATTTGTTTAACAAAAAACGGATAAAAAAGACGTCGGATGATAAGATAAATAGGTATGTTCTGTCAATTCAATTTATCTGTAGTTGCTTAATCATTTCTATGGTTTACACTGCTGAATATGCAATATACTTCCTTAACTCAGGATTAAATTACAAAACGCGTATTATAACTATATGTTTAATAAGTAATTATACTATCTTATCAGTTTTAGCAGTTGTGGAATAAGAACTTTTTACCTGCTATGTAATATTTGATGCTGATATCACCCAAAATCACCCACTTTTATATTCAATGAGCTCAATTTGGAATAACTGTTTATCTAAACTGGAAAACGAAATTCCTTCCAGTGACTTTAGTACCTGGATAAGACCACTACAGGCAGTAGAAAAAAATGACACGCTTAAATTATTAGCGCCCAACCGTTTTATTATCGACCATGTAAAACAACATTTCTTAACAAAAGTTGAAGATGCTGTCTATGAGTTTTCTAATGGTACATTGCTTTTACAATTTGAGATTGGATCGAAAAAAACCACACCTCTCATTCAGCCTAAATTTCAAAGAAAATCTACTAAAAAAGAGAAGCCTAAAGGTTCAAACTTTCTTAATAAAACATTTACATTTGATAGTTTTGTAGAGGGTAAATCTAATCAATTAGCTAAAGCGGCTTCTATACAAGTCTCAGAAAATATTGGAAAAGCATATAATCCTTTATTTATTTATGGAAGTTCAGGCTTAGGTAAAACACATCTTATGCATGCAATCGGTAATGCAGCCATATCAAAAAATCCGGCTGCAAATATTGTATATCTACATTCGGAAAAATTTGTACAAGACATGGTACAGTCTTTTCAACATAATAAAATAAATGCTTTCAAAGACTACTATCGCAGTATAGATGTCTTACTCATTGATGATATTCAATTTTTAGCGGGTAAAGAGCGTTCCCAGGAAGAGTTTTTTCATACTTTCAACAATCTGTTAGATAAAAAACATCAAGTCGTTTTAACCTGTGATAAATATCCTAAAGAAATCGAAGGTTTGGAAGACCGTTTAAAATCACGATTTGGTTGGGGATTGCCTGTGGCGATTGAACCACCTGATTTGGAAACAAGAGCTGCTATTTTAATTAAAAAGGCCAGTTTGGTTAATGTAGATCTCCCTCAGGATGTTGCTTTTTTTATTGGGAAAAGAATCCCATCTAATGTCAGAGACTTAGAAGGAGCACTTAGACGTGTTATTGCTAACTCTCAATTTACCGGAACAGAAATCACTGTTGATTTTACAAAAGAAGCCTTGCATGACTTGATTTCACTTCAAGACAAGCTAGTAAATATTTCTAACATTCAAAAAACAGTTGCTGAGTATTTCAAAATTCGTATTGCAGATCTATCCTCAAAAAGTCGTAAGCAGACTATTGCCAGACCACGGCAAATTGCCATGTGTCTTGCCAGAGAATTAACTTCTCATAGTTTCCCTGAAATTGGTGATGCCTTTGGAGGTAGAGATCACACTACTGTGATTAACGCTTGCAAACGTATTAAATCACTTAGAGACAGCGATATAAAAGTTTCTGAAGATTATCTGAACCTGTTGAGAACTCTATCCCATTAACAGTTATTATGTTGTGGATAAACTGATAGCATTTTATAAGATGTTTTTTATCCACACCTTGACAACAGTAAAAAACCACTGTTTAAATATAAACTAAGTATATGAATTAATAATAGAAAATTTACTTTTCCACAGTTTTCATGTTCACTAATAGTAATAAGATAAATAAGGTAACCTAATTTTATTATTACAATTCAGTAAAGGTGATAAAAAAGTTTAATTATTAATTTCTATAAAGAGATTTTTTTTATTAAATAGCTGTTGATAACTTTGTGTTTTATCTGACTATAATGTGTGAGTTACTTGTGATTTGTTTATACACTGTAAATACTAACCAGCATATACACAGGAATACAAGCAAGTGACTAACAAGCTTATTTTAATTTAACACATTGATTTTTAACAAAAAAATTAAACTTTCAACAGTTTTTTTAATACTAATAACAGTAATAATTTAAATATATTTTATGAAGTTTATTATTAATAGAGAACAATTACTCTTACCCTTACAACAAATCGTAAGTGTTATAGAAAAAAGGCAAACCATGCCTATTCTTTCCAACGTCTTGCTGACTGTTAATGATAACAAGTTGAAGTTAACAGGTACTGATCTTGAAATTCAGTTAATAGCTACTATTACTCTGGATTCTAATGAAATGGGAGAAATCACTGTCCCTGCCCGGAAGTTTTTAGATATCGTTAGATTATTACCGAATGAATCTGAAATTAAATTAGAACTATCAGATGAAAAAGTCAAAATTAGCTCAGGCCGTAGTCGATTTTCTCTATCTACCTTATCGGCTGATAATTATCCTGAATTTACAGAATCAGAATTGGAAAATCAATTTTTGATTAATGCCGGAAAAATGAAAAAAGCATTAGATAAAACGGTGTTTTGTATGGCAAATCAGGATGTTCGCTACTACCTCAATGGATTGATGTTAAACATATCCAATAGTAAATTAAAATTAGTTGCTTCTGATGGACATAGATTATCAATCTATGAAGATAGTATTGGCCAGGCAACAGGTTATGAAGCGCGAATTATTTTACCTAGAAAAGGCGTTATAGAACTAGCTCGCTTGTTAGACGATGATGAAGCTGAATTAAATATTCAATTTTCTAACAGTAACATTAGAATTTATTTTAAAGATATTGTATTTTCAGCAAAACTGGTGGATGCAAAATACCCTGATTTCAGTAAAGTATTTGATCAACCCTTTTTTAATCAGATACATATTCAAAAAAATTTATTGAAAGATGCATTAACGCGTGTTGCTATTTTAGCAAATGAGAAATTTAAAGGTATTACTTTTGATATTTCAGAAGGGTTATTAAAATTAAGTTCACACAATCCGGAACATGATGAAGCTATTGAAGAATTGATAATAGAATATCATGGTGATTCTTTGTCTATAGCTTTTAATTCGCAATATTTATTAGATGCAGTGAGTAATCTAGATTCGGAATTAGCTGTACTTACAATTGCAAGTAATTCCAGCAGTTGTTTTGTTGAAGAACCTGAACAGCAGTTGTATAAATTTATCGTAATGCCCATGCGTTTGTAGTGAATGTTATTGTTCAGCAATGAGTTTAAAAAAATTGGATATTTACTCTTTACGTAATATTCAAAAAGCAACTTTAGAGCCTTCATCTGGAATAAATTTAATTACAGGTAAAAATGGCAGTGGTAAAAGTTCATTATTAGAAGCGATTTTTATTTTAGGTAGAGCCAGATCTTTCCGAGCTACAAATATTAAACAGGTCATAAAATTCGATCAACAGCGGTTAATTGTCTCTGGGCAAACAATACAAAATAACGGAAATATTTCCCATTTAGGTATACAGCTTGATGGAAAAAATTCTGATATTCGCATTAATCAGGAAAACAGTCGTAAGTCTGAGTTGGCTTATTCCCTTCCAGTATTATTAATTCATCCTAAAAGTTATAAACTGATTGATGCAGGCCCACAAATCAGAAGAGAATTTATGGATTGGGGAATATTTAACATTGAGGATAATTTCTTAGGCAGTTGGCGTAAATATAAAAAGGTATTACAGCAAAGAAATTCATTGTTAAAAAGTAAACAGATTAATCAAATAAATGTCTGGAATACCGAACTAGTCCATTACGGTATAATGGTCTCAAAATACAGAAAAGAATACTTGGAAAAACTTGAACCTATTTTTTTTGAAATTAGTCATTACTTTCTTAATTTTAAAAAAATTAAATTGAAGTATCAATCGGGTTGGGACGAATCTGTGGATTTTCAACTTGTTTTAGAAAATGATTTTCAAAAGGATTTACGGTACGGTTTTACACATAGTGGTCCACATCGGGGGGATTTCAGCGTACTTGTAAATGGTAGGTTGGCAAAAGATTTTGTTTCCAGAGGGCAGTTGAAACTTTTAATGCTTGCGCTTAAATTAGCGCAGGTTAAGTTGATTAATAATATAGATTTATCTGTTTGCGTTTTAATTGATGATCTTACTGCTGAATTAGATATTCCTAACAAGGCTAAATTACTTCAGTATTTATTTGATCTACAATGTCAGGTCTTTATGTCTACAACTGAATTATCCAACTTTGGTGATTTAACTCAGTTAGATAATATTAAAGTGTTCCACGTGGAACATGGTGAAGTAACTTTACAAAATACGATTGTATGTTCCACGTGAAACATACAAACAATAGAAATAACATGTTCCTCGTGGAACGCCCAAAAATGGAAAAAGTATGAGTGATAATAACCAGGTATACGATAGTTCGAATATTAAAGTTCTGAAGGGTCTGGATGCAGTAAGAAAAAGACCAGGGATGTATATTGGAGATACAGATGATGGGTCAGGTTTACATCACATGGTTTTTGAGGTGGTTGATAACTCAATAGATGAAGCGCTTGCTGGTTTTTGTACCGGAGTGAATGTAATTATCCATGAAAATGGATCTATCACAGTATCAGATGATGGTCGTGGCATTCCCGTCGATATACATCCTGAAGAGGGCCGTTCGGCAGCCGAAGTTATTATGACAGTATTACATGCCGGAGGTAAGTTTGATGATAATGCCTATAAAGTATCAGGTGGTCTCCATGGTGTGGGTGTATCCGTTGTAAATGCTTTATCTGAGGAAATGACGCTTGAAATACGTAAGAGCGGTAAATTACATAAGCAAAAATATAAAATGGGGGAGCCTGTTGCACCATTAGAAGCAGTAGCTGATGCAGAAGATACAGGCACACTGATTAATTTTTTACCGAGTAAAGAAACATTTTCAGATACAGAATATCATTATGATATTTTAGCTAAACGTTTAAGAGAATTATCATTCTTAAATTCTGGGGTCAGAATTTCGTTGAAAGATGAACGTACCGATAAAGAAGATGTGTTTGAGTTTGAAGGGGGGATAAGTGCATTTGTTCAGCATTTAAATAAAAATAAAACACCTTTGTTTGAAGATGTGTTTCATTTTACCGCCGAAAAAGAAGGGGTTGTTGTTGAAGTTGCAATGCAATGGAATGACTCGTACCAGGAAAATATTTTTTGTTATACCAATAATATTCCACAGCGTGATGGCGGTTCTCATTTGGCCGGATTTAGAGGCGCTTTAACCAGAACCATTAATCAATATATTGAATCCAGTGGTTTGGCCAAAAAAGAAAAAGTTTCAACAACTGGGGATGATGCCAGAGAAGGATTAACTGCAGTGTTATCGGTTAAAGTTCCTGATCCTAAGTTTTCTTCTCAAACCAAAGATAAACTGGTTTCTTCTGAAGTGAAACCTTTGGTTGAATCAACAATGAATGAGAAGTTGCAAGAATTTTTACTGGAACAGCCACAAATAGCTAAAACTATTGTTAATAAAATCATAGATGCTGCCAGAGCACGTGATGCAGCACGCAAAGCAAGAGAAATGACTCGTCGTAAATCTACCCTGGATATAGCAGGATTACCAGGAAAGCTTGCCGATTGTCAGGAAAAAGATCCAGCATTATCAGAATTATTTATAGTGGAAGGGGACTCAGCGGGCGGATCTGCCAAACAAGGTAGAGACAGACGCACACAAGCCATTTTACCTCTGAAAGGAAAAATTCTTAATGTCGAAAAGGCCCGCTTCGATAAAATGATTTCATCGGATGAGGTCGGTAATTTAATTACGGCTTTAGGCTGTGGTATTGGTAAAGATGAATATAATATCGAAAAATTACGTTATCATCGCATTATCATTATGACGGATGCGGATGTCGATGGATCACACATTCGTACTTTGATACTGACATTTTTCTATAGACAATTACCAGAATTAATAGAAAAAGGTTATGTGTATATTGCCCAGCCACCCTTGTATAAAATTAAAAAGGGTAAGCAAGAGCATTATGTAAAAGATGATGAGGGCCTGAATGAGTATTTGATTCAATTGGCTCTAGATAAAGCTCAGTTACAAACTGATGAATCGACTCCGGTTATACAAGGACAGGGACTGGAAACGTTGGCGAAGGAATACGCAGATGTAACTTCAGTAATTAATCGTCTATCCCGGCGTTATGATGATGTCTTTTTAGAAGAAATGACATATTTACCTCCTTTAAATGAAGATATTAAACAAAGTCAGGAAAAAATGACGGGATGGTTAAATCACTTAGAAACACGGCTGAATAAAAATGGTAGTAAAGCTGTTTACACTATCGAATTAAAATATACTGACACAGAAGACTTTAGTATTGTTGTTGATAAAAAGAAACATGGAATTACTAAAACTTTTGTTTTACATCCCACTTTTTTTTCTGGTAAGGATTATCTGAAAATAGCTAAATATGCTGAAGATACAATTGGCCTATTTACTGAAGAATCCATTATGCGTATGGGAGAAAAGCAACAAGCCGTGAGTAATTTTAAACAGGCTTTTGAATGGATGATGAAGGAGGTGAAGAAAGGACAGCATATTCAGCGTTACAAAGGTTTGGGAGAAATGAATCCGGAACAGTTATGGGAAACAACTTTAGATTCAAACAGTCGAAGGATGTTGAATGTAAAAATTGAAGATGTGATAGCAGCTGATGAAATTTTTACTACCTTAATGGGTGATGTGGTTGAACCACGCCGGGATTTTATTGTGAAGCATGCACTTGATGTTACTAATCTGGATGTTTGATAGATTAATATAAAAGTCATTGTTAACTTTCACTCTCTGATTTATCTACAAGGACGTAGTAAGCAGGCATACGAAAATAATGTCAATTTAACCTTAATTTAGTTTAAATCTAGAAAAATCAGTTGGCTTACGGTTTCTAGCACAAGCTCTTGATTCCACAGCACTTCAAAAAAATGCCCGCTTAACCTAATGGGTGAAGCTCAGATTTTTTGACCTACATGGAAGTAGGAAATGCAGGTTTTGCAGGAGCAAAAACCTGTTAAATCACTGTGAAACCAATAGCTTGCACTATAAATCCGCGCCCAACTGATTTTTCTGGGTTAAACGAGGTAGACTACACACCAGAATATTATTTCATAATTAATTCTAATCCCTTTTATACTTACTTTTTATTTTGCTATGTTAACTTATCCTCAAATTGATCCTGTTGCTATTGCATTGGGCCCGTTAAAAATTCATTGGTATGGCTTGATGTATTTGTTAGGTTTTACTGCCGTCTGGTTTTTAGGAAAAAAACGAGCAGCAAAACCTTATTCGGTAATTAAGCCAGATGCAATTGAGGATTTAGTTTATTACGGTGCCCTGGGTGTAATACTGGGTGGAAGAATAGGATATATGTTATTTTATAATTTTCCTAAATTTATAGATAATCCTTTGACTTTATTTAGAGTCTGGGAAGGTGGAATGTCGTTTCATGGAGGTATGTTAGGAGTATTTGTAGCCATGTGGTGGTTTGCTAAAAAACAGAACTGCACTTTGTTTGAATTAACTGATTTTATCACGCCAGTCACAGCGATAGGACTGGGTGCTGGTCGCATAGGTAATTTTATTAATTCAGAATTATGGGGAAAAACCTCAGATGTACCCTGGGCAATGGTATTTCCAAATGGTGGCCCATTACCCAGGCATCCTTCTCAACTCTATGAAGCATTTTTAGAGGGGGTGATACTTTTTATTATTATATGGGTATATACTAATAAACAAAGACCAGTTATGGCGCCTACCGGTCTAATTTTGTTTCTGTATGGTTGTTTCAGATTTTTTGTGGAATTTTTCCGAATGCCCGATACACAATTGGGATATTTAGCATTAAACTGGGTAACCATGGGACAAATTTTATCTACACCCATGATTATCATAGGTGCATCTATGTTTATTTATGCACATAAAAAAGCAGTATGAAACAATATTTAGATTTACTCGATAAAATACTAAATGAAGGGGTTAAAAAAAGTGACAGAACCGGTAGTGGTACACTGTCACTTTTTGGGCATCAAATACGTTTTGATCTACAACAAGGCTTTCCATTGGTCACAACCAAGAAGGTTCACTTAAAATCAATTATTCATGAATTGTTATGGTTTTTAAAAGGCGATACCAATATTGCTTATTTAAAACAACACGGAGTAAAAATTTGGGATGAATGGGCGGACAAAAATGGCGAACTGGGGCCTGTTTATGGCCATCAATGGAGATCATGGCCAACGCCAGAGGGAAACTCAATAGACCAGATAGCAACCATTATTAAGCAACTTAAAGAAACTCCCAATAGTCGAAGGATTATCGTTTCAGCCTGGAATGTTGCTGATTTACCTGATGAATCAATGAGTCCTCAAGATAATGTAAAACAGGGGAAAATGGCTTTACCTGCCTGTCACGCGTTTTTTCAGTTCTATGTGGCTAATGGAAAGCTCTCTTGTCAGCTCTATCAACGTAGCTGTGACACTTTTTTGGGTTTACCGTTCAATATACCCAGTTATGCATTATTGACGCATATTGTGGCTCAGCAGGCCGATTTGGAGGTTGGTGACTTTATCTGGACTGGTGGCGATGTACACTTGTATCTCAATCATCTGCATCAGGCTCGGTTACAATTAACCCGTCAGCCTTATGCACTACCCGTATTAAAGATAAACAGAAAGCCTGAATCGATATTTGATTATCGCTATGAAGATTTTGAAATAGAAGGCTATCAGGCGCATGAGCATATTAAAGCGGCAATTTCTGTATGAAGCATGAATCTTATTAGCTATACACGTTCGAGGGGTCAGCCAACTTGAAAATATGGCCTGATTCCAGAAGCTCGACCCGTTTTTGAAGAGATGATGCAGACAGAGCTTTATCCTAGAAAAATTATATGGACTCCTCGATTGTTTCAAGTAAAGATTCATATTTGACAGATAAAATAAGATGCCTAAGTATATCCGGTCTTTTTATGGAGAAGCTATCCCCTGACCTTGATGATTTTCGCACCTTTTTTCCTTATAGCAGTAAAGATATCAAGTATCAATTTTTCTACCAGGTTTTAAAAAGGTTGGTCTTACCTATTTGTCATCTACTGCAATTTACTCGCAAACTCGGTGAGTATTACTATTTATTTAAAATCAAACACATTACACCATTGCTGATGCTCGTTCGGGTTTATAAGTTTCGCCTTTTGCCAATATAACCCAGGCAATGCGAACCATTTTATTAGCTAATGCGACTTTTACCTTGTTTTGATGCATTCGGCAAAGTAAGTTGTTGACCCATTGACTCTTGGGATCATTCTTTTTTCCTACGACATTAATGACCGAGGTTGCACCATTCATCAACAACGTTCGTAAATGACTATCTCCTCTTTTGCTAATCCCCATTAATCGAGCCTTGCCTCCGCTCGAATGTTGTTTCGGTGTTAAACCAAGATAAGCAGCCATTTCTCGGCCATTCTTAAACTCTTTGGCTTGCGTGCCTAATGTAGCGACAAAAGCTGTGGCAATGACAGGGCCAATGCCTTCAATTTTCATTAATCGTTTTGCTTGATCAGATGAGGTGGCAATCATCTTAATTTTTTTATCCTGTTGCTTTATCGCTTTATCCACTATTAATAATTCTTCATACCATTCGCAACATAATTCTTTGAGATAAGGTGTCATTTCTCCCGTATATTCAGAGGTATTGACTAAATGAGCTAATGCTTTTCTAAATCGATTCACGCCGACACAGAACACCATACCGTATTCAGCCAATAAACCTCTGGCATGGTTAACTAAACTTGTGCGGTTATCGACTAAACGCTGTCGAGCTCTATGGATGGATTGAATATCTTGCTGTTCCAGATTTTTGATCGAGACAAATTTCATATTGGGCCGTTTACTTGCTTCTGCAATTGCTACCGCATCATTGGCATCGTTTTTATTGGTTTTAACAAAGGGTTTGACATGTTGGGCTGCAATCAGTTTTGGTGTGTGCCCTAAAGCCTCGAAACGTCTACCCCAATGATTAGATCCTCCACATGATTCCATCACAATTAAAGATGCCGGTTGCTTTGTAATGAAAGGCAATAATTGAGCCCTTTGTAATTTCTTATTGCATAAAACCTTTCCGTTTTGATTTAAAATCGCAACTTGAAATACTGATTTCGCTAAATCAATACTGATAGTGTTAGACTGTTTCATTATGGACTCCTGATAATTAATTGGTATTTTTTATTACTCTACCTCCCTTTGGGGGGAGGAGTCCATATCATTGCAGTTGAGCACGAATTTTGTGGAAAATCTGGGCGAAAAAGACAAAAAATAGTGCGTAGATAAAGCTTCCGCGTCCTGCTTACGCCCCTTACCTACTTCCATGTAGGCAATGGCCATAGTCCTTATCAAGCACTATTCTGCAGAATTTTTCGTTCAGATTTCTTCACAAAATCGTGTAGCGGTTTCATCTTACCAAACGGGTGACAGGTAAAAGCTCTCGATACAATTAATATACAACAAGTTACGTACAAACCTAGCGGTCAACTGATTTTTCTAGAATAATGCATTTTTCTGGTAGTTTTGGGTCGGTTGCTGTCTATTGAAAACCGACCTTGTAATATTTCAAATTTGTTTATCCAGAAAAACACATGTTAGTCAGGAGAAAAATAAAATTTATTTTCAGTTGTTTTACCCATATCTTATTTGGATAGACATTTTTCGGTACTAATATTGGCTTCTACACAGTCATTTATTTTGACGTTGAATAATTATTTTTCTTCTTGGATATGAAAAAAAATTTACTACGTTTCTTCAGAGCATGAAAAAAAAGATAAGGCCCAAGAGCTGCAACGATATGTTTAATGGTATGTCCGCTTAAACTAATCATGCTAAATATTTGCCCATCAAATGTCTCAAATATTTTAGCCATCAGGTAAGTTAGCAACATAGCCCAAAGATAACGGTTGTGTGTATAACGCGCCTTAAACATCACCAATATCATTGGAATAATTAGCATTGGAAGAAATTGAACCAACGCATAGGGTCTAAGGTCTCCATGCCCAGCTTGTTCGGTAAAATGCCAATAGATGGCCGATATCACACCTATAAAGATTAAAGGAAGTAAGAATTTCAACGCTATCTTTTCAGAAATATATTCGCCTATGACAATTGCCATAAATGCCATGAATGCAATAGTCATAGGCAATCTATCCCAAAGTAAAGTTTTATTTGACGGCTGTAAATGATAGAAAGCAGACCCAATACCAACGGCACCTATAGCAAGAAAAAAAATAAAGTAACATGAAAATAATGCGGGAGTAAATTTCAATATTCCGCCTTTTAACAAGTTAATAACGGCTAAAAAGCTGACAATGATGAAAGGCATGTTAGAAATAACATTCCAAAAATGTGGAATTCCGATCAATTGACGTTGGTCAGCAAAATTGTGATATTTAGGGTCTTGAGGAATGGGTGATATGTTTAAAACAATCAGCATACCCAGAATCATTATTACGTAAATCGTATATAGTTTTATTGAGTAGTGATTTTTCATATTTTTATGAATTTGATCATTATGGGTTGTTTGCTGTCGGTTAAACTTAGAAAAATAAGTTGGACATGGAATTTGTGGGAAATCTGGGCGAGGCAGAAAAATGCTCCTGCATTTTCTGCATTCAATACATGTATTTCAAAGACAAATAATCACTCGCAGATAATGGCCATAGTCCTTATCAAGAGTGATTCTGAAGGATTTTTCGTCCAAGTTTTTCACAAAACCATGGAGCGATTTTCCTCCCCACCAAATGGGTGAGTGTGAATAAACCTGATTAGACATGATACTCAAGGACTTGCATGGAATTTAGCGCCCAACTGATTTTTCTAGGTTAAAGGTTCAGCACATAATGCTGCCTAATTGTTTATCTGGGTTGTTATTTGACAGCCATTAGCCGCGCTTTTTTACTGGTGTTTACAACAAGGTACAGTACAGTACAGCACACCAACATATACCTTAATTACAATATATGTGTTCTAAACCTTCATCTTTTAGGAAAAAATATTTTATCAATTTAACTAAAACAATATGATGGAGTTGAAGTTGAGATATAACAAATACATCATTTATTACCTAATGGATTTGATAAAACCACAGCACCAGAAGATGTTGTTATAGCAGATAATGCATACAACGATATTAATTTTACAGGTGGTAGTGATCAAATAAATTATCGTATAAATGGTCTAGCTGCAGGAACATATACGGTTCGTACTGAAATTGTTTATCAAACTATTGCCTACGGCTTTGTCAGAGATTTATTTGAAGATAACTCTGGGGAAGGTTAATGATTTTAAGAAAATGTATAACGAATCTAGTACTCTGTCATTGTTGTATTGATGGGTAGAGGAAGTTGATAAGTGGTTAGCTGCAGTGAAGGACTAGCAGTAAGACATCTGAAATAACGGCATTAGAATTTACCGTGCAATAATCATTAGAATGTATATTGTTAGCATTTATGAAATTTCCTTAGTTATCCATGAGCGAATTTTTTGTAGTATTTGTTTGCGTAATGCGGGTGTGGAAAAAAGTTGCTCATGGTGGTTTGCCCCCTCCAGCATAAAGACTTCATTATCTGAATGGTTTTGCAGTGTAGCAGCGATAAAATCGGTATTTCCCCAGGCTGGGGTGATGGGATCGTGTTCTGAATAAATAAGCAAGTAAGGTAGTGTGAATTTGGCCATATTGCGTCTGAAATCGATAACTTCTTTTTCAATTGTCAGCACATAGCGCAAAATGGAACGGCGAATTATATATGGGTCAGATTGATGACGCTTTCTCTCTTCTTCCCAGTTACTTAGATAGTTTACTACCCAGTCCGGTGTGGTGGGTGAAAAAAGTTGACGCATTCCAGGCAGTGATAATAGTTCAATCATGCCATCCTGAATAGGTACCGTAATTAGAGATAATATCTGATTGAACAGCATTACCGGTAAGGCTTCGTTGTGAGGATTAAGGAAATGTTCGTGAGTATGAAAAGTAAAATTGATAAATGGGTTCTGCAACCAGCCGCGCCAGCCGGGTACCTGTGTGACTGAAAAAGCCGGACCACTTAAAATAATACCACCGATTCTACTTTTGAGTTGGTTGTTTTCTGTTTGCATAAACCAGGAGGTGGAAACTAGTGAGCCGAGGCTGTGCGATAAAATAAAAATGGGTAATTTTTTGTTGACTACTTGTTGATCACAGTGCTGGATTAAATAATTCAACGCTAGTTCCAGGTCATCTCGCATAGGTTGCAGGCTGCGTAATCGAGCCTGCTCAAGAAAGGCATCGCTGACATCATGTTCAAATATTCCTTGTTTTAGATCATTTTGAATTTGTGCAAAAATGGAGTTGCTCAAACCATGAGCTGTCAGATCAACTCCAGCGACGATAAAACGGTCAGACAAATAATGAGCAACATTATTATATCGGCCTATGTATTCATTCATGCCGTGAACAATCAGGATACAAGCCTCAACAGGGCGACCTTGCTCTGGTTCCTTAATCTGTAGATACCTATTGCTGTTGTGGTCACTGGTCAGAATGATTTCTTCGCCCCATACGGGATAAAGTTCAGTCACCATCTGTTGTTTTGCACATCCATTTATAAGCATAAGACAGGGTAATATAGATAAAATAAACTTTTTCATCTTACGAAAAATCAATCAGCCAAGCATCTTGACAGCAATTTTCAACCAGATAGGTTGTCAGATTTAGCCAGTATTCAACTGAATCAAGTATAACCGAGTCCGAGGTAATCGCGATTTTATTACTGGTCTTAATTGTCTGGTCAGGATTATCGAGTAAATCCGTTTGCCAGTTCCAGTGCTGTTTTTTAGCCACTTTGCGAACTAATTGTGCTAATCGGCCGCTGTTAGAGACTGGTTTATCAAATAACCATAGCACACTGGCAGGTTCAAATACTGCAAGGGTTTTCCCGATTAGTTTGATGACTGATCTAGTTTCCTCAACTTGTCGATAAGTACCATGCACACTCGCCAAGTCACGAATACAACCATCACGGCATTGAAGGAGCACGGCCCCGGCCACAGCAGATTCCAGAGTAATAATCAGGTTGAAACCATCTATAATTAGATGCTTGTTTTTGATCTCAGACAGCTTAAGACATTTGCTGTTTCTTTTGTTTTTATTGTCTTCGGAGCAGGCAATTCTACCTATGGCAACTCGTTGACGCTGCCTCAGCTTATGATGGTCACCGACTAATTTAATTGAAGAATGCCTGGAGTAGCCATGATTGAACAACCAGCAAAGTTCATCAACAGCTTTTTGCAGGAGTAATAAATGTTGGTTACAGAAAAATATCTGATCATCTGGATGGGCATTACGATGTCTATGGTTATGAGTATTCATAGTGGCATATCGACAGTCAGTAAAAACTCATTATGCCAGCGATCTTAATAAATTTACAATCCAGAAGGGATTTATTTATACGGTGGTAGGGTAATTAAGATTTTGAGCGATAGATAGATTAATTGTGATTATCTTCGGTCTGCTCTGCTCTTTCTAAATAGTACCAGACCGAATACCATTTTTTACCATTGCAATACAAAATCTTATGGAAAATTAGCGTCTGAAAAAACTGATAAACGAACACTCAGGGCTCTGCATATGGATACTCAAACCAAAAGATATTACTCAGCGCCTAAATTCATCGAAGTAAAGCAAATATATCTTGTAAATGACTTGACGTAGGATGATGTACTTCAGGTGCATCCTCCTTTAACTGGGAAAACAATCCTATTGCTTCAGCGCTAATTTCATTGGCTAATTCTCTGATTAAGTCAATATTTTGTATCAACTGCTGATGTAACTCGACATCATTCTGTTCTTTAAGTAAATCTTTATTTAACTGTTGCAGGAAAGTAATCTTGCTATAATTCAAAAAAATATCACTTTTATCCATACTGGACAAATCCATTTCTGCCCAATTACGAAAAAATCCCTGCATCTGAATATTAAGCTGGTAAATTTGTTGCAGAAAAGTGCTGGCGGATTGCATAAATGCCAAATCACAAAACTTACCCCTAAAATACAATAAAGCCACTCCGCTCCAGTACAGCGTATAGTCCCAGATAATTTTAATACTCATTACTTTGGCGTTACCCATAATGGGATATTGATCTTCATAAACAGGACAAAAGGCTAAAAACAAGATACGAAATAGCTTCTGATATTGCTCCATTTCTACGGCAATATTCTGGCCCGAGTATTGTTTTACAATCAGGTCCGTTATAAAACCATTATTCAAAGCAATAAAATCGCTGCCGGGCGAATAAAAGGGGTCAAGAAAAACCCCGGCATCCCCTGTGATAGCCCAGCCTTCAGCAGAATACATTTTTTTACAATTATGAGAATAGTGTTTCAGGGTAAGAAAATCCTGAAACTGTTCCAAATGTTCATCTATCACACGAGCACATTGCGGCTCATATTTTTTAAGCCATACTTTAGCACGCGCAAACGTATTGATTTCCGCATAAGGATGAATTTTGGCATCCGCCACTATACCGATACTCGTTGACCCAGAAGATAAAGGGATTAACCAGACCCAATATCCTTTGCCCAGCAAATGATTTGTACTAAGACGCCTGGGCGCTTTAACGCGATCTTGCCATTGCTGCTGAGATGCCCAGTCATCAATACTTATTTCATGATTTATTCTGAACCAGGATGCATTAACATCATGATAAGCGGGTTTTGCCAGTTTTAATTTTCGCTTGAGCAGACTCACACGCCCCGTAGCATCAACCACCCATTGAGTTTGAACAGAACTGAGCTGTTCATTATCAAGTAAAGTAAGCTGATGCTGATTTTTCCCCAGAGAAATATCTTTTATTCTACAGCCCCCCTTAAACTCTATGCCTAAACTGATACACTGATCAATAAGCGCATTTTCAAAGCGGCCACGATCTAGCTGATAACTTTTTGCAGCGGGAAAGTTATTGGGTCCAAGTTCAATGCGTTTGGAGATATCCTGATTATCTCTATAGCTATAAAAAAAACGTAATCCTAGTTTAGGCAATTCATTATCCAGCAGTGCCTTTAGACCTAAAATTTCTTCAAAATAATGACTTGCGATTTCAACTGAAGACTCACCCACTTTATGCGCTGCCTCAGGCATTGGGTAATTTGCTTTCTCGACAATCAGAATACGAATATTTGCAACTTCCCGTTTAATTTGTATGGCTAATGTAAGCCCAGACAACCCTCCCCCCATAATGACCACATCATAAGCTTTTGACATTATAATTTTTCGCTATTCTTGTTTTTCTAATTTCCATAATTTACTTTATTTAGATAAAACCAGACTTTCTGTTTCCATGTATAAAGTAGTAATTTTTTGAACACAAACCCAACTTACCCTACTGTACTGATGATTACTAATAAATTGGCCTGTTCTTGCAGTATGGATATAAACGCCTGATTACTTATCTGGTGCCACTTATCATCGCGTTTTATAAATGGTATTTTTATCTTCTTCGGTACTGATTCTTATCCAGACTGTACAAAAAGGCTTGGGTATCCTCTCCCACCCCAACTTTTAAAAAGTTTTTCATCTTCGCTACTATGCTCAGGGTTTAACTTGACCTTTACAAATCCCGATAGAACTTTCTGTACATCTCTGTCTGATAAGAATGTATTATCAAATTTTTTACAATAGGGACACCAATCTGTTCGACCATAGATAAACAGCGGGGCTTTTTTGCAAGGCTTATTTCCAACGCTTTCTTGTATCCAGTGTAATCGTTATACCATTTACTACTTCTGTAGACACTTCCGATGATATTGGAAGACCTTTCAACCATCTCAAATTTCTGCAACGTGTTTTCTGGACATCGCTTACTAGTGTATACCATTGCTCCATTTATAAGACATTTGTTTATTTCGCCAAATACACTCATGGGCAACAAGCAAAGCAAAAATATCGAATATTTAAATACCATTGGTAATCTCACCGTTAATACATGGCAAAAAAGAAATCAGAAACATTTTAATAAAAACTGCGCTTTTAATTCACCCTTTTTTCTTACCCAACCCTTGGAAGCTTGGGGAGTTGCCAACTTGGTCGGAGTATATCTCTTTATATCGAAACTAAAACAGAAGACATTTACCCTAAACCTTTGGCACATCTAGAAAACGCTTTACTCTTTGTTGTTTACTAGATGAAAATAGTTACTCATAATCCTAGAAAAATCAGTTGAGTACGTATTTTGTGGAAAATCTGGGCGTGGTAGAAAATTGCTCCTTGCATTTTCGACAGCGTAAAGCGAATATCTCCCACCCAACAGGTGAAAATGGATAAACTAAATTCAACACTCTATTCAATAGCTTTTGCACATACTAAGCGGTCAACTGATTTTTCTTGGATAATGACAAAGGCATGTAAAGAACACACAGATTTTGATAAAGAATATCTGAAGTCACCTTTTTTTATTCGAAGAAAATCCTCTTCAGACTCGAATAAATCTTGTCTATTATTCCCTCAATGTATGATATGCAAGAACTGGCTAGGAAAAACTATTCTCAATAATCGCGCCATGTTTAAGGGTACCTGGAAAACACTTAAAAACAAGCTGGCTACCACCTAGTAGCCCTGAATCACAGTGAATTAGTCAATAACAAGATTATATTTATTACTCTTCACACGAAATAAGACAATTAAACCAGAAAGCATAAAAAACAATCCCAACATAAACCACCTATTCTTCTTAGAAAAATTCGCGCCTAAAAACAGATATTTCCCTGCTTTTCGACAGGCTCACTTTGCACTTGGCATTAGAGGCATTAGGGTCATGTTGACCACCAGGTTAGGCTTTTTGTTCTTCGAGTGATTTAACCATATAGCCAACGATGATACCTGCTAGAGTTATTTCAACTAAGCTACCAATAAACCAACTAAATGCCAGACTCAGTGGAATTGGCATGTAACAGTACGACCCAAACCCCATTGACACACCTGTTGCTATACCAAGAATAAGGCCATACTTTATACCTAACGATAAAGATTTGGGCTCTATCAAATAACTATAAATTATTACAAAACAGATGCTGAAAACTAATGTAACGATAGACATTAGAGGCATATTCATTTCATCCTCAGGTCGCCACAAATTTGCAGTTTCTTGATAGGTTGATTTGAGTAATACTCCATGAATAAGGAAATCCAAGATAGACCATGCAATAAACACTGCTATTACTGCCAATATTGTTTGCTTTAACATTATTATCTCCTTAATTTTCTAAGCTTTACGATAAGGATAACATGACTACTGGTTAGGCGTCACCTTCCTTAAATAGTCCCTCAGCACGCTTATTAATATCATCTGGTGTTAGGTCTTCTTTGTGGGTAGCGAGAAACCAAATGTGCCCAAAAGGGTCTTCCAAGCAATGCAGGAGCATTTGCCGAGACAGTTCACGTTCTTATCTGGTATCTCCCTAATTTTTTGGATTCCTATTAGGCAGAATCTTATTTAATGACACCAAGTAAGTTTTTTTTATTTTTTTCCCTATTAAAACTAAATTACTAACCTTGAGAATTTTTTGAACACTTTCAATTGCCATTTCTTCACGCGCATCAATTCTACCGTCTGCCTCCATAATATCTTTAAGAAATTCCAGGATATCCTGGGACATTGCCTTATAGTTACAGTCAGGATTCTCCATCTTAAACTCAGCGAGTTCAATAGTTAGTTTGTTGATTTCGAAATCAGATAACTTATCTTCAATAAACGCTAAGCCCTCATCAACAAAGCGTTGATCATAGCCCCATTCTTTAACAAAGTAGGTGTTAATAAGTTTTCTTTCAGTCTCGTCGATATTTTCATCGATGTTGGCAACTTTCAGAGCCAAGGGTGCGAGAAGATCAAAAAGACCCAATGCCAAGACATCTATTGGGGTATTGATGAAGTTCGGTATGACTGTTACTCGACTTGTCGATGCATTTTTTAAATGGTGCGTAATACCCAACCATGCCCCGCCAGTCAATAAACCAGCTGCAATCACCCACCCTATTGGTGTCACTGCAGTGCCAATTCCTAACCATGCCAGGAAACCACTGGGTGCAAAAAAAGTTGATGCTATAACAGATGATTTAGCAACTGTAGCTGCGGTTGTTGCCACACCGATTGTATCCCAAGCCTCTAAAGCAGCATTTTTTAACTTCAGTGAGGTATATGCATCTTCGCCGATAGCGAGTTTTGCTTTAAACTTCAGCGACTCTGTTACTACCGATTCAACATTATTAAACCAGTCTTTTTGGCTTTGATCGCTCATAGACAATTATTGAGTGTTAAGGAATGGGGATTTTATAACTTGTGCATTCTGGCTTGTACTAAAGCATAAGAATCGCTAAAGCTTTCTAATCTTTTTGTCCGTCTTCTAGGCAACTGCTCCTCGGTAATTGCTCCTGCATTATTCTACTACACGCCATCCATGGCGTTATACGTTGTAGCAACAGTTACATGGCTCATTAAGGTCGCAACCTGTCAGGTTTCACTACGTTGTACCATAATTTTTTAAAAGGTCAGCTCGAAACATATCGGGTGATATTATAAAAATTTCTGGATTCATTCTATACCAACATTGGACAGCTTCAAAGGGCGTTCTAACC
>JAKIUK010000052.1 GCA_021647585.1 Methylococcaceae bacterium | reverse complement strand
GGTTAGAACGCCCTTTGAAGCTGTCCAATGTTGGTATAGAATGAATCCAGAAATTTTTATAATATCACCCGATATGTTTCGAGCTGACCTTTTAAAAAATTATGGTACAACGTAGTGAAACCTGACAAGTAATAGCGTTTAAACAAATATAAAATTAATCAGCAAGATCAACCACAGACAAAGCACTTCGGCACCGTTGTACATTATCATGAATAACCTGTGCAGCATTATCTACACTCTCAGCAACGGCTTGCAAGCTAAGTAAATATTCCCCGGCTTGAGAGGCTTCAATACGTGAGTTTGCAGCAATCACACGTGCAGCCCTGGCGGGATGCATTACCTCAGCGAGTTGATCTAGAAGCTGTTTCACATTAGATTTAAAGTCGCGCTTGCACTCGACCATATTTTGATGGGCATTGAATAAGGGCTGATCAAGAGAGTCTGCATAAGCAGCATCTTTTGCCTGAGCTGCTACCATTACAAACTTATTGTGTGTTTCAGTCATTCTGTATTCATTAACAGTCAATTGATACAACAACAATGCATGTTCATTAATCGCATTGACCAATTCAATTGTTTCTTTTGCTAATTCGTTAATAAAATCAGTAATGGGCTGAAATCCTTTTGCCTTTTCGCCCGCTCTAAAGGCGATTGCTTTTGCATTTGCTGCGGCCAATGAAATTTCTTTAGCAACGTCCATAACAGCACTCAATTCAGCCGCAATTGAAGCAACAGCAACAAATTGAGACTTCGTTTGACCTACATTCATGTATCAGCTCATCTTGTATATTTTATAATTCATACCTTAAGCTTAGAACAAATTTTAGTTTATCCTAGGCAAAATCAGAAAATACAGAGGAGTTACCCTAAAGTAGGCTACTGATAGCAAGTAGGGTCTTCTACTAACGCTTCCTTGAAGCCAGTAATTCTTAGTCTACAAGCATCACATACACCACAAGCTCTTCCTTCTTTATCAGCGGCATAACATGAAACTGTCTGTTTATAATCAACGCCTAAACGCATTCCTTTATTAATAATTTCAGCTTTGCTTAATTTAATCAGAGGGGCATGTATTTTAATCTCTGTGCCTTCAACACCTGCCTTAGTAGCTAAATTGGCCAATACCTGAAATGCTTCTATAAATTCAGGTCTGCAGTCTGGATAACCTGAGTAATCAACTGCATTTACACCAATAAAAATATCATGTAAATCCAGCACTTCCGCCCATCCCAAAGCAAAAGACAAAAAAACAGTGTTTCTGGCAGGTACATAAGTAATAGGTATCCCTCTTTGAGGGCTATCTGGTATCGCTATATGATCATCTGTTAATGCTGAGCCACCAATGGCTCCTAGTCCAAGATTAATTACTTTATGTGTTACAACCTGATAGTATTTTGCGATTTCTATTGCTGCATTTATTTCAGCATTATGCTTCTGTCCATAATCAAAACTTAAGGCATAACATTGGTAACCCTCTTTTTTCGCTTGAGCCAAAACAGTAATTGAATCCAACCCTCCTGACAATAGGATTATTGCTTTTTTTTGCATTGTTTTATTCGAGTTTTATTACATACCCTGGGCATCGTTCCAAAGGTATTTATGTAGTTGTATTTGAAACCGTACCGGCAAGTTATCCTGAATAATTTTTTCAGCTAATTCTGTCGGGTTCATTTGTCCTGTTACGGGTGAGAACAAAATTTCACAATGATCAGATAACTCATATTTGTCCATTACAGACTTTGACCATAGATAGTCTTCCGTATTGGCAATCACAAATTTCACCTGATCTTTTTCTGTTAAGTTTTCAATATTTTGATAAAGATTCTTCTCTGATTCATCAGAACTGGGTGTTTTTAGATCCATCACCTTTACCACCCGAGGATCAACAGAAGAAATATCCATTGCCCCGCTGGTCTCTAATGAAACGACGTAGCCTTTATCCAATAGTCTTGTCATTAACTCATGACATGCAAACTGAGCCAAAGGCTCGCCTCCAGTCACTGTGACATACCTGGTCTGGTATTGGTCAACCTGTTTAACAACCTCTGTTAATGTTTGTTTTTTACCCCCGCTAAAAGCATAGGCTGTATCACAATAAGAACACCTCAAGGGACAACCAGTTAAGCGTACAAATACAGTAGGTAAACCCACCGTATTGGTTTCACCTTGCAGAGAATAGAATATCTCTGTAATTTTTAACATTTTTTCCATTTAAGCTAGATAAATCCGTGCAGCGTATATTTCTCACCTGACGGGTAAGGTGAGATAAAAAAGTTAGTGAATTTCAGCATATTTTTTCATTCCGAGTAGCAAGTGGGATCTACAAGTTTAAACTTATGACCCAAATGAAAGATTTCTCCCGCTGGTCAAAATGACAGTCTCTAAAGACTAATTGCTGCTGTTAATGAACTTTGCTATACATTAAGAGCAACAACCTACATTGTTATTTTTAAATAAGCTGAATCATTATACAATTTAAGTTCAAGGCTGAATATCCTCCATTTGCCTCAACTTCTTAGCAGCAAGGTGTGCAGCAGTTGTGCCAGGATAATTTACTGTGACCTGAGTCAAATAGTCTCTTGCCTTAGCTTTATTATTCTGCTCTAACTCAATATACCCTAGTTTCAATAGTGCATCCGGTACTTTTGGACTGTTACTATACTGAGAAACTACTTTAGTAAATGCAGCTTTTGCTGAATTTAAATCCTGATTAACCTTATAGGCTTCTGCTAACCAATACTGCGAATTATCGGCATATTCACCCGCTGGGAATTCTGCTAAAAGAGTCTTAAAAGCAGAAATTGCTCGAGTATTATGACCATTTCTTAGGGTTTCATAAGCAGATTGGTACATTTCTTTTTGGTTTAAAACAGGCACCTCGTCAACAATATCGTTCGCTTTAGAATCTTGTTTAACTGGTGCAGCCGTTTCCTTAACACCTTTAGCCACTATTGCATTATCAACCGAGTTTTCAACAGCTGACTTACTATTACCAACACTCGTTTCTGAATCTACACTAGCTACAGTCTTAACATGACCTCCAGTCAATTCTTGTAACCGTAAATCCAGATCCGAATAAATATTACTCTGTCGTTTTTTTAGATCGATAATTGTTTGAGACTGTTCTTCTACAACACCTCTAAGCTGTTGAATTTCAATCTGCATTTGTTCCAAACGCCCTAATACTTCATACATGGCATTATTGGAAGGAGCTGATGAACTATACGCTGAACCACCCGGATAAGTAGAATTGTCAACGACAGGAGGTAATACCCTGGGTTCAGCGTAAACGCTTGAATATGCGCAAAACATTAAAATAATCGATTTTTTCATTTACTGACCCTGATACAAAAGTTCAACACGGCGATTCTGTTGCCATGATGCCTCATCCATACCATCAGCAACTGGCTTTTCTTCACCATAACTAACTACTTCTAACTGGTTATCAGAAACACCCTGTACTTTCATCAGTCTATAAACAGATTTTGAACGCTGTTCACCTAAGGCGATATTATATTCAGCAGAACCTCGCTCATCTGCATGCCCACCAAGAATAATACGCTGTGCAGGATGGCTTACTAAATATTGCGCATGTGCTGCTATTACAGGAATAAAGTCCTGCTGAACCTGACTACTATCATACATAAAATAGATAGTTTGTTGAGAGAGTGGATTTGCTGGATCCCTAAATTCTGGCCCTAAGTTGCTTACGCCAAACTCATCATTTCCTAAACCGTTGCCACCAAATTGATCTCCAGAAAATTGTGATCCTTCTGATATACCACTTGCTGATGCATCGTTTACACCATTTTGTGCCCCCTCTATCAAGCTACCCTCTTTTTCTTCTGTAGAACTACAACCTGACAAAATTGCAACACTCATTGAAAAAGCTACCACTATTTTATTTATTCTCATCTCAAACATACTCCACTGAAAAATAATTTTTTTAAATATAATTTATTCTCGGACAGCCTCCTAGGGTGACCAGGCTGGCTGGCGAACATCTTCACCACTATCTAAAGCCAGCTTTTGTTGCGTACTACCATCGACAGACACGGCAGAAAGCATGTGTTTTCTGCCTCTTCTGGATGCATATAACACCATATCACCATTAGGTGAAAAACTCGGGGATTCATCATCTCTACCCGCAGTTAATACATTAATAGTTCGTGTAGCCAAATCCATAACAGCTATTCGATAGTCACCTTGATTTGCATGTACCATAGTAATACTTTTGCCATCTTGTGAAAAACTCCCTCTGGCATTATAGTCGCCCTCAAAAGTCAAACGCGTCGACCTCCCTCCTGTACTTGGAACTGTATACAACTGAGGTTTTCCACCGCGGTTTGAGGTGTAGACAATCGACTTTCCATCAGGAGACCATGAAGGTTCAGTATCAATACCAAAACTTTGGGTCAACTTCAAAAGCATTCTATTCTTCAGATTTAGAATATAAATATCCGGGCTGCCATCTTTGGACAATGTCAGTGCTAAACGTGAACCATCTGGAGAAAAAGCAGGTGCCTGATTAAGACCTTTATAAGCAGCAACTGTAATTCTTTTACCTGATGCCAGTGTTTGTATTTTTATGGCTGAGCGTTTATTCTTAAAAGAAACATAAGCAATTTTTTTTCCATCCGCTGACCAGGAAGGAGACATTAGTGGCTGTATTGATGAATCAATAATTTTAGGGTTGTATCCATCAGCATCAGCGACTAACAACTTGAATAGTTTCCTTTTGTTAGGTTGAGTCGTTTTCGTCACATAAGCTATTCGAGTACTAAAAACGCCTTTTTTACCAGTTAGCTTTTCATAAACCAAATCACTGATGTGATGAGCTGCTCTCCTAAATTCATTTGTAGAAAAAGTAAACCGACGTCCAAATATCTGTTCACCTTTGTAAACATCAAACAATTGAAATTGCACTTGGTATTTGTCAGCAACTTCATTTACTTTGCCAATCACCAGATATTCCTGCCCTAAAGCCTGCCAGTTTCTGTATCGTACTTTTTCGGCCAAAGTTGGCTTAGTCAACATATCACGCTCAGCCAGGGTCTTGAACAAACCACTACGGTTTAAATCAGCCTGAATAACAGCAGATACATTTAAAGGTGAGCGCCCCCCTTCACCCTGCCAACCAAATGGAACGATAGCAATTGGAACCGCTGTTTCCACACCTTTGGTGATTTCTATAATTAATTCGGCCTGAGAAGGGATGTGAAACCCAAATAAACTAATAAACAAAATTGTTCTTAATAAAACATGCATAACTTAACTATATAGACTCAAAAATTAAAGATATGCAAGAGAGTATTGACCCACTCGCATAATGAGAATTTATTACAGCTGTTGTATATAACTGGTTCTAGCTGCATAACAATCATTTCGGATTAAATTTAAATGTAAAAATTCTAAACTCTTTAGAAAACAAAGCCCGGTCTTTGGGCACAGGTAACGGAGATGCTTTACGCACTGCATTTTTAGCTGAGCGTTCAAAAATAGTATCACCACATTTCCCAACAACTGTTACATCCATAACATCACCACTAGGCAACAATTTAACACGTATTGTACAACTCAAGCCCTTAAACGATGACTTTGGTTTAATCCAACGATCGTGGATTTTTTGCTTTATTGCTGCCTGAGATCTAATTGTTGCTTTTCTGTCTTGATCTGCTTTTGCTTTAGTCGCGGCCGCCTGTTTTTTTAACAGTGCTGCCTTTTCAGCTGCCAATGCTTTTTGTTTTGAAATTTCGGCTTGCTTTCTTTTCTTTTCTGCCAGCCGCTTTTTTTCCTTGGCTATGCGTAAATCATTCAGACGTTTTTTCTCGGCCTTGCGTAAATCATCTAATCGCTTTTTTTCTGCTGCTTTCTGTTGTTTGATTTTTGACAAGCGTGCCGCTTCTAAAGCCTTTTCTTTCCTTATTACGCTCAGTTTTTGCTGTTCTTTTAATGCCTGCGCCTTATGAATTTTTTCTAATTCTTTGGCTTTTTTTTGTTCTTGCAATCTTTTTTTCTTGGTATCCTGCAAAAGTTGCAGTTCTTTTTTTCGTTTATTTTCCAGATTCTGCTGTTGTTTTTTCAGTACTAATTGTTTTTTTTCTTCCTTTATCTTTAACCGATTTACCTCTTCCATGATTTTGTCATCATCTAGCATAGATGCTTGGATTATCTCAGGCAGCGGTTTTTGTTTAGTAATATCAGGTTCATTACTAAAGCTAATCCCAAACATTACCAAAATAGTTACATGTAAAGATAATGCCAATACGAAGGACAGGTAAAATTTTTGAATTGTATTCATACGCTCAGTCAAATGAACTCGTCATTAGCCCGACACTTGGCACACCGGCATTTTTTAAAGCCGCCATTACCGTTACCACTTTCCCGTAGGCAACTGTATGATCACCTCTAATATAAACTTGCGTTTTTGGTTTATTCCTTAATACAGCGGCTACTCTATATAACAAATCACTTGCAGTTACTGGCTCATCTTCCTGTGCGCCAATATCAATAAAATATTGTCCCTGTTTATCAATGGATACAATAATGGGCGGTTCATTTTCTTGTTGTACAGGGGAGGTATCTGCTTGTGGTAAATCAACATCAACCCCTGTTTGTACTAACGGTGCAGTAATCATAAAAATAATCAACAACACCAAAGTTACATCAATATAAGGGACGACATTGATTTCTGACATGGGTTTTCTACGCGCTATTCGACGACTCATTTACTATGCGCCTGCCTTTGTAATAACACCACAAACTCATCAACAAACAATTCATAACGCCCAGTTAACCGATCCAGTCTGGTTGAAAAACGGTTATAAGCGACAACTGCCGGAATCGCAGCAAACAAACCAATTGCCGTAGCAATTAATGCTTCAGCAATGCCAGGAGCAACATTCGCTAAAGTTGCCTGCTTAACATCACCTAAGGCTCGAAATGAATTCATAATCCCCCAGACAGTGCCAAACAAACCGACATAAGGGCTGGTTGAACCGACTGTTGCCAGAAATGGCAAAGTTTCATCCAGTCTGTCTAATTCCCGTGTAAGCTCTATGCGCATGACCCGTTGTGCACTTTCCACCTGAACTACGGGCGCTATATCTTCTTTCTGTCGCATTCTGGAAAATTCTTTATATCCGGCCAGGAATATCTTTTCTATGCCTTCCGGTTCAAATTCACTGGCAGATAATTTTTTATATAAATCAGATAATTCACGTCCTGACCAAAATGCTTCTTCAAATTCTTCGGTAACAGTGAACGCCTGTTTTAGCTCTTTACGCTTGTTAAATATAAAAGTCCATGAAACCACCGAAGCAGTTAATAAAATAAACATCGCAAACTGCACAACAAAGCTGGCATTTACAATTAGATGATAAATTGATAAATCGTTAGTCATTAGTTAACTTTTGTAAAAGATAATCGGGGATTATTTTAGGTTTCATGGTTTCGGAATCCAGGCAGGCAATACGTACTTTCCCTTTACACAATACCAACTTATCCCTGGTAATGACTTGCTCAAAATTAAGGCTTACTTTTTTTGCCAGGGTAATTTCAGCACTTACATCAACACATTCGTTAAATCGGGCGGGGGCTAAATAATCAATTTGTACCGATCTGACAACAAAAATTAGTTTTTGTTCCACAATTAATTGATCCTGCTCAAACCCCATGCTGCGTAACATTTCAGTTCTTGCACGTTCAAAAAACTTCAGATAATTGGCATAAAACACAACACCGCCTGCATCGGTATCCTCGTAATATACCCTAACAGGCCAATGGAAAGTTTTCATGTTGATTGTTGTTTATTGAAAAATATCTTCGCTTACCGGCTCTTTCTCTGGGGCTTTTAAACCAAAAAGAAGATAAGCTTTTGGCGTAACAATACGCCCTCGGGGGGTACGCATAATAAAACCTTGCTGTAACAAATAAGGTTCCAGTACATCTTCTATTGTTCCCCGTTCTTCACTAATGGCAGCAGCCAAAGTGTCCAGTCCTACCGGGCCACCATCAAAAAGTTCAATCATGGACAATAGTAATTTACGATCCAAAGAATCAAATCCATTGTTATCAATCTTTAACATTTCAAGCGCTAACCCGGCAATCTTTTTAGTAACATCGCCATTACTTTTTACTTCAGCATAATCACGCACTCGCCGTAATAATCGATTTGCAACACGCGGAGTACCTCTGGATCGTCTGGCTATTTCATTTGCTCCATCAGACTCAATGCTAATCCCCAACACTTTTGCCGAACGCTCAACAATACTTGCTAGTTCTGGTACAGAATAAAACTCCAGTCGCTGAACGATGCCAAAACGATCTCTTAATGGTGATGTAAGCAAACCGGCTCGGGTAGTTGCTCCTACTAGGGTAAAAGGAGGCAAGTCAAGTTTGATGGATCTTGCAGCCGGTCCTTCCCCAATCATAATGTCGATTTGATAATCTTCCATAGCGGGATATAAAACTTCTTCAACGACAGGGCTTAAACGATGAATTTCGTCTATGAACAAAACATCATGAGCTTCAAGATTCGTTAATAACGCGGCCACATCACCTGCTTTATCTAAAACAGGGCCTGAGGTTTGTCGAATATTAACTCCCATTTCAGTGGCAATAATATTGGAAAGAGTAGTTTTTCCTAACCCGGGAGGGCCAAAAATCAATACATGGTCTAACGCTTCATTCCTTGCAGTTGCCGCTTTAATAAAAATTTCCATTTGCAGGCGTAATTCCTTTTGTCCCACATAGTCGGCCAGACGTTTTGGTCGAATAGCCCTGTCCTGTCGCTCCTCATCCATTGCACTATTTGCTGAAATCAGACGATCACTTTCAATCATTTACCGGCCGCTCCCTGCAGTGCAAGCCGAATAATATCTTCACAACTTTTGTCTTCTTGCGGAATGGCATGCACCATTTTACTGGCATCCTGCGGCTTATATCCTAATGCACATAACGCACTGATGGCTTCTTGCTTAGGATTATTAACAGCAATCTTCAAAGAGCTGACTCCCAGGCTAGAGCCTGATGCGTCAGCTACACCGGGTAATCTGTCCCGCAACTCTATAATCAGACGTTCTGCTGTTTTTTTCCCAATACCCGGCAAACGCACAAGCGCCTGTACATCGTTATCATGTATACAGCGGTGAAATTCTTCTGCGCTTTGTCCAGAAAGAATAGTTAAAGCCAATTTAGGCCCTACGCCATTCACTTTAATCAAGGTTCGGAACATCATTCGATCTGCTTCAGTCGAGAAAGCAAACAGAATATGGGCGTCTTCCCTAACAACCAAATGGGTAAATAATTTAAGCTCTTCACCTAGCGGAGGAAGATCGTAAAAAGTGGTCATTGGTGCTTCCACTTCATAACCAACGCCTTGCACATCAACAACTAATTGAGGCGGTGTTTTTGATACCAGCTTTCCGCGTATAAATCCGATCATACTCTGCCCTGCATCAATCGTTGTTCAGTTTGCTGATAATGCGAATGACAAAGACAAATCCCTAATGCATCACTGGCATCTATTTGCAACTCACCTTGAATACTGAGTAATATCTTTACCATATGCTGTACTTGTGATTTATCTGCCCCCCCCTTCCCAACTACTGCCTGCTTAACTTGTCTGGCAGCATATTCTGATACAGCTAACCCTGCAACCATTGAGGCACATATAGCCGCACCTCTAGCCTGGCCTAACTTTAAAGCAGAATCGGCATTTTTATGCATAAACACTTGCTCAATTGCCATTTCTTCCGGTTGATATAATGCAATCACTTCTGTGACACCATCAAAGATTTGTTTTAAACGCTCAGGGAATGAATCTGCTTTTACACGAATACTGCCACTGGCTATATACTTGTGCCGTCCTCTGCCAGTTTCTTCAATCACACCATAACCTGTTATTCTTGAACCAGGGTCAATTCCTAGAATTCTTGTCACTACTTTATTTAATTTCGCAGATTTCTACTATCATCATAGACATATTATTCCTGGCTAATAACAAACTTTTTAAAACTATTCCTGATTACCCATGAGCTTCCGCCATTTTGAAAAATGTAACCACACAGCCCCGTCATTCCTGCATTCTCTTAGCAGGAATCTATGTTTTGCATGAATAGATCCCCGACAAAAGACCTCGGGGATGACGGTGTGCATGGTGCCACCGTTTTTCTCATCTATAAGGCGGAGACTCATGAGTAATCAGGAAACTATTTACTTTTTTAGTGTGTCGATTAATTTTTCTGTCTTTTCGTCTGAGGTTACAGTCAATTTGACCAGAGGGAGAAATCTTTAACACAGACAATATTAAGATTCCTCGTTACACTCGGAATGACAAAACACACCAATAGTTAGATTTTTTCTATTAAATGAGAACAATCTTCAACAATTCTCAGATATTCTTATAAATCTTCTATTTTCTCCAAAACTTCCTCTGAAATATCAGCATTGGAATAAACCTCTTGCACATCATCCAGATCTTCCAGTACATCAATTAAGCGCAACATTTTTTCTGCACCTTTAACATCTAGTTCTGTTTTATTTTCGGCCTCCATGGTCACTTCTGAACTTTCTGGCTCAAACCCAGCGGAAATCATCGCATCTTTAACAGACAAATAGTCTTCTGGAGCCGTCATCACATCAACCGAACCATCCTCATTAGTGACGATATCATCAGCCCCTGCTTCCATTGCCGCTTCCATAACAGCATCTTCATCCACTGAATCCGGGTAACTAATGATGCCCATTTTATTAAACATATAGGCAACAGAACCATCAGTTCCCAGGTTACCACCCGCTTTACTAAATGCATGTCTAACTTCAGCAACCGTACGATTACGATTATCTGTTAAACAATCGACCATAACCGCTGTACCCCCGGGGCCATATCCTTCGTAACGAACTTCTTCATAAACAATGCCATCCATAGTCCCTGTGGCTTTTTTAATAGTCTTGTCAATAGTATCTCTTTTCATGTTAGCGCCCAGTGCTTTATCAATCACCGAACGTAAACTTGGATTATTTGCAGGATCACCGCCCCCTGCTTTTGCAGCTACCGACATCTCACGTATTATTTTGGTAAAAATCTTTCCGCGCTTAGCGTCCTGAGCACCTTTGCGGTGTTTAATATTTGCCCACTTACTATGTCCTGCCATCTTTATCTCTCTAAACTATTTTTGAAAATCTCTATACAGAATAAATTTTACACACAGTGTAGAGCGAACTTCAGTCCGCTATATAATGAATATCATTTGGTAACCACGTTGACCATTTAATTTATTCATAGCGGACTAAAGTCCGCTCTACCAATAACTAGTACTAGTACTAGACCAAATGTGGCAATACTGCCATCAACGAAGTTTCTTTAACAAATACATCGGCTTGTTCAACAACAATATCCCTTTGCATAACACCTCCAAAGCCAATCACTTTAGCACCCGCTTGCTTAGCTTCCAGATCCGTTTTCCCATCACCAATCATAGCCATAGATATATCATCCTGCTGTATCTGCTTACAAATAATAGCTTTACCACCGGTTTTAGCCAGTGGAGATTGCTGATCAAAGTCTTTATATGTTCCATCAGCATTAAACGAAACATCGACTGCATGTACACGGTCAGCAGGCAGCCCCAGTTTTTTCGCCAATGGCAAAATTGCCTGCCGAATACCACCGCTGATTATATGTATCTGCTTACCCTGATTTATCAAAGTTCGAAAAACATCTTCAACACCCTCTACCATTTCAGTAACATACAAATCAGCTAACCACTTCATCTGTGCTTTATCTGGTTTAATTAAATCCAGACGCTTACCATAAACAGCTTCTAAAGCCAGTTCACCATTCATGGCCGCGTTAGTTAATCCAACCAGTGCATCAAACTGACCTGACCGTCTGCCTAACTCGTCAATACCTTCAATTTTACTTAAAGTACTGTCGCAGTCAAAGCAGATGATACCAAAACTCATAAGTTAATTTGAATTGCTGAATTAACGAATGAAAGCTCTGCTACTTTAGCAAGTATTTCATCAGATAAAGGACTGGAGATACTAATAACAGCCATCGCTAAATCATTAGAATCAGGCACGCCTACCTGCATTCTGGAAATATTGATATTAGATTCACCTAAAATAGAACTAATGGCAGAAATAACACCCGGCTTATCATTATGTTCAGTAATTAACAGAGTACCTTCTGGAACCACTTCAATTTCAAACTGATTTACATTAACGATACGAGGATGATGATCACCTAATAAAGTACCTACCACTGAAACTGTTTTATCAGCACAGACCCCGACTAACTTAACCAAAGAGACGTAACCTTCAGTTTTTTCAGCCTTAGACTCAACTAATGCAATACCTTGTCTCTTAGCAATACTTTCTGCATTTACACTATTAACAGGCGTTGAAAATTGATCGACCAAAACACCAACTAATGCTTCCACAGAAATAGGTCTTATTTCAACCTCCGCCGCTGTACCGTATAGTGCAACCTCAAGTTTTTCTATGGGTTTACCTGCCAAATTAACCAGCATTTTACCCATTATTTTAGCCAGCATCATAAATTGACGTGACTTTTTCAGCTCTTCGGCAGAGATTTTAGTTGATAAATTCAACGCATTAATCGCTTCACCTGTTTTCAGGTAAGTAACAGCCTGAATCGCAATTTCGACACTTACAGCAACCTGAGCTTCACGAGTTGAGGCACCCAAATGTGGTGTAAAAACAATATTATCCAATTCTAATAAAGGTGATTCTTTTGGTGGTTCCTGCTCATAAACATCTAGGGCAGCTCCGGCAATTTCACCATTTTTTAAGGCATCATATAAAGCAACTTCATCAATCAATCCACCTCGTGCACAGTTGATTATCATTGCTGATTTTTTCATTGCAGCTAATTGATCAGCACCAATAATACCTCGGGTTTTTTCCATCATAGGGCAATGCAAAGTCAAATAATCCGCTTGCTTAATTAATTCATCCAAGGTAACTGATTCTGCGCTACACTCGGCAAAGATTTCCGGTGTCACAAACGGGTCATATGCTATAACTCGCATACCAAGACCCACAGCTCTTTTAGCAGCAAGACGGCCTATGGTACCAAATCCTAAAATAGCAAATGTTTTATGATTAATTTCTGCGCCAACTAATTGAGAGCGCTCCCATTTACCCGCACGTACTGATCTACTCGCTTTTGGTAAATTACGACTTAAAGAAAACATATGTGCAATAGCAAGTTCCGCAGTTGTCGTGGCATTGGCATCAGGCGTATTCATCACAATCACACCTTGTTCTGTTGCCGCTGGGATATCAACGTTATCTACACCTATACCTGCTCGCCCTACAACTTTTAAGTTAGTCGCAGCCTGTAATACTTTTTGAGTCACTTTGGTATCACTACGAATCAACAGTGCATCATAATCAGCAATGATTTCACAAAGTTCATCTTCATTTAACCCCGTCTGAATATGGACCTGGATATCAGATTGCTCATTTAAATAATTAATACCGTCATCGGCTAATTTGTCAGAAACAAGAATTTTTTTCATGTTTTAATGCGTAGTTAAAGGATTGTAAGATAAACCGTATAGTTTATCAGCTTTGAATAAATTCTTATAATATATAAGGTCTGATTTTTAAAAATCAATATAGGCCCTGCAACTTAAATGCCTTCATCTAAAAATATATCAGATAAATTACAATACAGTTTAAATGACTATCACCCTATCACCGGCTGCTGTCAATTTTGTCGTTATACTGGGTTAACTTCAGCTTACGATATCATTACGCCATATTTGCTAGTGCAGCACCTGCCTGATCGCTGCAGGGAGTACTGAAGCAAGGACTTGGTTGTAGTTGGCGGAAGATTCTTGTTAACCGGAGATCATTTTCATTCGATTAAACCTAGAAAATCAGTTGGGTGCTAAATTCCATGCAAGTTCTTGAATATCGTGTCTAATCAGATTTATTCACACTCACCTATTAGGTGGGGAGGAAAATCGCTCCATGGTTTTCTGAAAAATTTGGACGAAAAATTCTGCAGAATCACTCTTGATAAGGACTATGGCCATTATCAAGAGCGATCATTTGTCTTTGAAATACATGGATGAATTATAGCCAGGCAAAAAAGAAGAACCCCTTTCAATAGTTGCAAAAGATAATTTGGTCTGATGGCGAGATAGGTCAGACCGGCTCATTCAGAACCTGTTTAACACTTTGGCCATAATAGGCCGTATGGATGATGAGGAGTATGAGCGCAGATAACCATTAGGGCCAGGAAGTCAAATACTTCCATAAACAGGCCGAATATATGAGAACAATGATTTCCTCTCACATCAATAATTAAATATCTTGCAAAACGGGGTGGGTCCATATATGTATTGAATGCAGAAAATGCAGGAGCATTTTTCTGCCTCGCCCAGATTTTCCACAAATTCCATGTCCAACTGATTTTTCTAGGTTAAAAAGAGTTGAGACAATGGAATATATTTTAGAAAAAAGCTTTTCAGAAAAATTTTTGTGTTAATGCCCACTAAAGCCCACTCATCTTCAGTCAGTAGAAAAAAATATTAGAGAATTAGTGATAAATTGACCAATATAACTAGTACTCCATCAAAGTTTATCTGCTCGAAATTTTGCAAAACATTTGGTACGAACAATTATTTGATTTTAGTTAAAAAAATGCTACTTTCTATTAAAACTAAAACATATAGTTTTTTTAATCTAAAGTGTTTGAAATTAGCTTTAAAGCCTGGCTATACGAGTTGCAGCTGGTATCTAGCTATTGCTGCAATTTCTTCATCTTCATCGTTTGTAAAATAATCAAGGCAATAACCTCGCTTTACTATGACGAAACGAACGAAATCATTTTCATCTCTTGATAAAATATCTATTACCTTAGAGTCATCAGAATATTTTGCTACTGTTGCACGCACATGCCAGCTTTCATCGTTCACTAAAAACTCATGTCCCACTTTTTTTCGCGCCACAGCAATTCTTACCAGCGATGATTTATCATACACTAACTTAGATAACGCGAAGCATAAATCAACTGCTTCCAACTTAATGTATTCCTCCTTCTCTTTAGAGATTCGGAATTCATCATATTTCTTACCCGCTATAACGACTGTATCCATATTATTTATATCAATATAAGTTAAATATATTCTAGCGTAGAAACACTATGTAAATTGTTGTATTTTCATTATTTGTGACAAAGTTCTCTATCTTTAAATAAAACGACTATTAACCTATTGCAGGTTACTCTTGATTTTGACGTTTGTAGATTAACTTCACAAACGGTGTCATTCCGACCAACGGGAGGAGTCTTGAGTAACAAGATTTCTCGGCAACACCGCTTCGCTGCTGGTGAGTAGACCAGCGGAACTTCCCCACCAGCCTCTCGCAGAACGATACGTGAGCCTCTCAACTCATACATGGCATTATGCATTGCCCTACCTCCTGCATAAACCACATGGAAGTGGTGAATGCAGATATTGCAAGGAGCAATATATCTGTCCGTGCAAGTCGTCCCGCTGATCGAAATGACAACCTATTTTAATAGTTTGATCTGTACTTTGTTAATAACCATGTTTAATAATGCGGTGGAATTTCAACACCCTGATTAATACTTTGAGGCTCTACCCTATTTTTTATACGTTCATTAAGCAACTTACAAGTTTCCTCTAATCGAGCAATCTGTTTTTGTTGATCACAAACAACCATATTTAAAGACTGTAACAAATCTTCCTGGTACGCTAATTTAATTTCTAATTCGACTAGTCGTTTTTCATCCATTATCACTCCAGTTTTTACCACTTTTAACAATCTAAATATACACTAACAAAATTCATTACTCTTGTTTCCAATAAAAATCAAGATTCAATCTACCCAATAAAACAACTTATGATACCAATACATTATATGCAAACATCCAAAACTTTAATCACGCCACCAATCAATGGCAAATATAAGGCAAGGCAACCAGAATCTATTTTTTCTCTTTTAACAAGTGTCTTTGTTCACATTCCAACAATTATTTGTGATCAACCAAGGTATCAATTGAATAGGCCTGATAGCCATTGTCAGTTATTATTTTAAAAACTTCCGCCTTAGTTAAATAGCCACAAACATTGCCAATTTCTGTATCATAATCAATTTTGACATGAAAATTATTCTCATTCCTGGACAATATCATTTCCAAGAATAAAGCACAGGATGTGCAACTCATCCCACCCACCCCAAAAACAACATTTTGCGGCGTTCCATTTTTATGTTCTTCCAGCTCAATAACCTTTTTTTTACAGTCTCTTGGTTTTTTTGAAAAATTTGCTAATACAATCTCCAGTAAATTCAGTAGTTTTACTTTAGGAAGCTGTTCTGGATCAAAATGGATAGTGACCGCATTTTGTTCTGGAACGATCTCGATAGACTCAACCGCTTCTCTTTTCAACAGTAAAGTTTGTAAAATATGAGCACGCTCATTATTCTGAAATAAACTTGGGACAACAATATTGATTTGCTGCTTTGAATGATGTGTTATAGTAAATTGGCTATATTCTTGGGTTTGATTCATATTATTTACTCATCGACTTCATATTCCCTTGGATTGGTCATTTTTGACTTTACTGTATACCCCTGTTGTATTCGACTTACTTCATGCATCAGCACAGAATTTTAAAATTAAAACTCATTCAGGTTATCTTAGTAGCCACCCACTCCCTGGCATTTTGTTTGTGATTAAATTTAACGATCTTCTTGTATAGTTTTTCCACCGTTTTTTCGTCGTATTTTCTTTCCAATGAACGAATCGAAAAATGTGCTTTTGCCATTTTTTGATAATGTTTAATGAACAACCAATTGACTGAAGCTCCACTCACAGCCCCAACAACAGGTATACTTTGAGCCAACAGTTTCCCAGAAACCGGAACCGAAAATCGAGCTGAAACGGCATTGACTAACTTAACCAGAACAGGCGCTCCCTCCTTGGAAAAACCATGTACTGCAATATGATTTGCAGTATCACCCAGTGCCTTGGTTAAAAAAGAACGGACAGCATAATAACTGGTATCAGCAGCCTCAGAGCCTTTCATCGAACCACCGCCACTCAAAGCAAAAACAGTTAAACAAGCCATTTTACTATCCAGATCATCCAGATCTTCGCCATAGCTTCGCGCAACATCTGCTATAGAACGTAACATAATAGTAGCAGAAACTGGCAATTCAACTGCTAACGCTGTAATACCAAATGAACCCCCTACTGCTCCACTAACACTCACTAACAACTTATGGGTTTTATTTTTAGGTTTGCTCGATTTTTTGTTAAGTGAATATAATGCTGCATCTAATGCCTTTTCCAGGGCTTTTTTGGTAATTCTTGAAACGATATTTGACCAATGTCCAGGTAATGCAGACATCGCCTTTTCTATAGGCATACCTATAATTTGGCTGACAGATGTTGCCAAACTAGATGATTCAAGTTGTTGTGCTGCATTTGCTAATACAGCCAAATCAGCTTGTTGCATTACATACCTTGAATATTGCTCATCATTAAATTTAGGTATTCAATCAGTTGATTCATCAACACAATCGCATTATCTATTTCTTCTTTAAGAAAATGTAAAAATGTACGATGCTTAAAATCTTCTTCCACATAAAACGACAGACCTTTGTAAACAGTATTTAACCCCATGAATATCATGATGATTGCCGCTGACTTTAACATGAAGCCTCGTAAACTTGCACCCATTTTAGCAAATGCAAAGCTAATGAGTAGCATGGTTGGTAGCGTCCCCGCACCAAATGCCAACATCAGTAACCCGCCTTCTGCCACTGATGTTGCAGAGGTCGCCTGTACATACATAGCAAAAGTCAAAGGACAAGGCATTAACCCATTTAGAAAGCCTGCAATCATTGCTCCGAACACGGGACCCTTGGTTCTGGCTTTGGCATAGCCTTTGCGCAACAAATTCATCGGTAATAATTTCACCGATCCTTGGAAGGGTATTAAACCCAAAATACCAAGTGCCAGAATTATTACGATAGAACCAATGGCCATTTGTAAAATACTTTGGAACTTGCCAAACAGTCCACCAGAAACCAACACCATACCTAATGTTGCCGCTAGAAATCCAATGGATATATAGACAAATATTCGCGTCAGTTGATAGGCAAAATAAGGTAACAAGGACTTATTCTTTCCCACATTCATAAAATAGCCGGATACCAAAGCCCCACACATCCCCAAACAATGTCCACTTCCCAAAACACCCGCAATAAAAGCCAATGTAAAATCAAATCCAGTGGCCGCAGCCATTTCATGCATACTATGATCCATTGAATACCCTTACTTGTTACTAAGTCTTAATGAGTTTAAAATAACTGACACCGAGCTTAAGGCCATTGCAGCTGATGCCACCATAGGATTCAATTTACCCAGTGCAGCAACAGGGATAGCCACCATGTTATAGCCAAAAGCCCAAAATAGATTCTGCTTAATTACATTGATAGTATCAGCACTTAACTCAATAGTCTCAGTCACTTTGGATATATCACCTTGTACTAATGTTAAATCTGCTGATTCAATAGCAACATCAGTTCCACTACCAATCGCAAAGCCAACATCAGCAGCTACCAGTGCAGGCGCATCATTAATACCGTCGCCAATCATCCCAACCTTTTTTCCTTCGGACTGCAACTGCCTGATGATTGCTAACTTTTCATCTGGCTTGGCACTGGCAACCACTTGCTCAATACCTACTTTAGCTGCAATATAATTTGCTGTTTTTTCAGTATCTCCTGTTACCATTAACGTTTGCACACCCATATTATTTAATCGAGAAATCGCGTCAGACGCTTCTAGTCTTGGTTTATCAGCTATGCCGAAAACTGCAGCCTGTTTTCCATTAATAGCCATATAAACGGGTGTTTTACCCTGCTCTGAAAAATGGCTAGCCTCGTTCATTAAACCTTCAACATCTATTTTCTGCTCATCCATCCAAAATTCATTTCCTAGTAACAGTTTTTTTCCGTCAACCTCAGCCTCAATCCCTCGCCCCGTTTCACTATAGAAATGACTGCATTCCAACTGTTCTATAGATTGTTCATTTGCAAAACTAACAACCGCTCGAGCTAAAAAATGTTCAGAATTATTTTCCGCTGATGCCGCTAAAGCGATAATTTTATTTTTGCCTAATCGCGACAGTTTAAAGAAATCTGAAACTTTTGGCTTTCCTTCCGTTATGGTACCGGTCTTATCAAACACAATCACATTTAACTTAGTAGCCACCTCCAAGCTTTCACCATTGCGAATATACACACCTTTTTTTGCAGCCTGCCCTGTGCCTACCATTATTGCTGCCGGTGTGGCTAAACCCAATGCACAAGGGCAAGCAATCAACAAAACAGTTACGGCACTACCAAATGCTGTCGCAAAAGGCGCTCCAACCAACAGCCAACTTCCGAAAGTAAAAGCAGAAATGCCCATAACGGCTGGAACAAAAACGGCTGAGATCTTATCCACCTGCTTTTGAATGGGCAGTTTTGTCGCTTGTGCCTGATCAACCATACGCACAATTCCGGCCAACACCGTATCTATTCCTATTGCAGTTACTTTAACATGCAAGACTCCATTACCATTGACACATCCACCAATTACTTTATGCTCAACTTCTTTGACAACGGGCATACTTTCACCCGTAACCATCGATTCATCAACAGTTGAAGCTCCAAAAACCACTTTTCCATCTGTTGGTATTTTTTCACCGGGCCTAACCAACAAAATATCCTCCAGCTCAATATCATCTATATCAATCAGAGTTTCCTTGCCATCACACAGTAAAATAGCTTTTTGCGGTTGTAAATCTACTAATTTACGAATCGCTTCACCGGCTTTGCCCCTGGCTCTTTCTTCAAGATAGCGACCTAATAATACAAATGTGATAATAGCTGCCGCTGCCTCAAAATACATATACCCTCTACGTTTATACAGCACCGGCAAACTATAACCATATGCAGAACCTACTCCAAGAGCAATCAAGGTATCCATGTTAGCTGATTTTTGTTTAGCCAAACGCCAGGCTTTAGTAAAAAACTGTTTCCCTGTACCAAAAACGACAGGGGTGGTTAAAATGAACTGTATCCAGTGAGACAATCTGGATTTATTCATCGACATCGCAATAACAATTACAGGCGTACTTAAAACCGCAGACCATAAAAATCGCCGTTTTGCAGCTAAAATCCTCTGCTCCTCCTTAAGGATAAGGTTCTTTCTTTGCGAGAGGGTATCCATAGACATGGGTTCATAGCCTAAGCTTACTATTTTGTCGCTGACTTGCTGTTTATTCAACAACCCATGAACCGTCACCGTTTCAGTGGCAAAATTCACACTGGCCGACTTTATTTGAGAATCTCTATTGAGTACCATTTCAATGAGTAATGCACAGGAAGCACAACTCATACCCTGTACAGCTAAATCAACCTCTTGAACAGTACCTTCAAATTGCCTTTTCTTTTTTTCGCGAATCTCACGTTCTTTTTGAGCAATATTACCCAATACTGCATCCAGTAAAATTAACAGGTTTTTTTTAGGAAGCTCCGATGGATCAAATTCAATGGTGACTGAACCTAATGAAAAAACTGATCTGATACGTTTTATTTGTGGACGTTTTTTCAACAAAATCTCTAGAATAAAACAACGTTCCAAATCTTTATTTAAAACAGGAGATATTATGCGAACACGCCTTTTTAATTGATGAACAAGGCGAAAATTTTTATAGCTGGATAGTTCTGAGTCCATAATCGAGAGTTTGTCAAAAATAAAGACTTGTTAATTCTACTTTGTCAGATTATAAATATAGGGTGCGTTGCGTGCAGCCAAATTATTTTTTATCTTTCCATTACCAAAATGGTGCGTACAACGCACGAAGATACATTTGTACAGTACCCATTCAAATATGACAAAGTAGAATTAAGTATAACGTTACTTTGAAAGATCTTTAAGATGCCAGATAAAGCAAAGTTCATCAATAGTAATTGATGCGCTTCCTGTTGTCAGCGTATCCTACCTCTTGTAAAAATATTATTTAGGCTTACGCGATCGCATCAATAGATAGAAAAGATAGAAGACGGCTGTCCATTGATATCGAAAAGTCCATGGTTTAGGGATCCATTCCTGAGTGATTCGCGTCCAATGTAATCTTATTAAATAAAGTACCAAGACATCATTGAAAAAATCTATAATTGCCTTTTCTGGATCCTTGATCAATGCATTTGGTTTTTTTAACCCTAACTTTGTTATAACTTTAGCCGCCTGAACTGTCTCTTTTGCATCACTGTATTTTTCAGTTGCCCAACGACTCGCTTTCCAGTTCTTAATTGTGGGCTTTAAATTCCATATTTTTCGTTGATGAGAATTTACTTCATTAACAACTTTTGCAACCAATAAACCTTGCTGATCCAGTTCGGAAATAAGCTGAAAAAGTTGTTTTGCTAATTGCTCAAACTCACAGAACACTTCTTGATATCTAATCGATAATTTCTTTTGCTTTCTGAAAAGATCAACTTTATAAACACCTTCGATTTCTAAAACCCTAGCAGAAATTAATTTTGCGAGCACTTCATCACACAGAAGCTCAGGTATTTCAAAGCGAACATGTCCCTCAGCCCGGTATCTAACGATAAATTCTTTCTGGATACTCATAGCGAAAAATAAAAAACAATAAAAGCAAAAACGGGTAATAAGCTATATTTACAATACACCTCACTACCCGCCTGATCGAACAATATATATTGATATTTATGTTAAAAAATTAACTTTCTTCTTTCGTTTCTGCCACTATATCTTCCAAATTTTCTTTTTGCTGCAATACGAAGTCTTTACTAGCATCAGTCGCTTTACCAACACTGGAAACAATCTCTTTTCTATACTTGTATATCACATAGCCAGCAGCTAAACCCAAACCAAATACCAATACCGGGTGTTTTCCTAGCTTACTCATTAATTTACCTCCAGACTTAACCGTTGCTGATGCCATTGATCCTTTCATAATTTGCTTGCCCATAGTATGACCAGCATGATTATACCCCGCATGCTTCATACCTTTCATTGCGTGACTACCGTGTGAATGTGCCATTCTTTATTATATCTCTTGAAATTTAATAGATTACGAATTTTCAACAGGTGCAGAAAGAACCTGGTCTTCATGTAACATTTGAAAAATACCTTTGCAACCTTCGCAGCAGAACTTCTTATTTCCATCTTTAGTTATAAGCTGAAATCCGTCAACTTCCACTGCTAATCCACATAGATCGCAAATTTCTTTTTTATCATTCATTACTTTTTAAGTAATACACTAAAATAGAGGCTAGTCGTATACTAACCAACAAAGTAGGGGTATTCAAATTAATGACAACTAAACCCGGCTGAAGCAGCACCAGAATCATCACTTCCTCCATGAGTTGCTCGACTACTTGCTTTCATCAAAGCAATACGCAATGCACCGGTTAAACTTGCTCCCAACCCTAAACGCATTGCAACTGCCGGCACTAAAATCATAGATGCAACTGCTAGACCAGCACCTAAAACTAAAGAACCTTTATTACTAGACTTTTGTGTCGCCAATTCAGAACTAGATACTGTTAATTCGTTTGCCATCTTATTTATCTCATCAATTGTTAAGTCATATAAAAATAACAGCACAAAAGATGCCAAATTATAAGTCTTTAATTTTTAAAGGAGTTTAACAGTCCACTAATAACTGCAATAATTAAACTATGTTATATAACACGAGATCACCAGTTAAATAACATATTTTATTCAATGTTATTACAACACCTACTTTCCTTTATAATACATTCCTTTACTCATACACTAAATCAACAATGTCCACACTACTCTTTTCACTACGGGGCGTTCCTGATGATGAAGCCTATGAAATCAGAGAATTATTAACTGCAAACGATATAGATTATTACGAAACATCTGCAGGAAACTGGGGAATATCTATGCCTGCTCTTTGGATAAGAGATAATCATGATCTCGACCAAGCACAAAAATTACTCAATGACTATCATTACATGAGAGCAATAGAGCAACGAAAAATATATGATCAATTAAAAAATGAAGGCGGAAATAAACATATATTTGATGTATTCAAAGAAAAACCACTACGATTTGCTGTATACATAGGAGCAGTCGCGTTTATTTTATATCTTTATGTTAGAATGCTTGCTGAATTTGGTTTTTAAAATGCTAGTGTTAACAACCTGGTTATCATGCATATTTAGTTATTAAATCTTTAATCAAAGATACCACACTTTCATATAAAATCACCCTTAAACAAATAAGCAACAAAACCCAGCCAACTTATAATTAACAATACCCAGGGCAAAACCGACTGCTTGTAAATTATATTTTCTACTGTAATCTTCTCAGTTTTTTCAGTGCTTGTATCCTCAGGCCTCGAAAGCTTATGTATTTTTTTATTTAATTCTCTGGATCTAGATTTCTGCTGTTTTTTGTAATGATCAATCCCTTTTTGTATCCCCTGGGCTATAAGCTTTGTTTGCTCTTTAGTTTGTCCAGGCCGTTGAGTCGCCTTTGCCGCTTTTATAGCATCCTCTTGCGTTTGAGGCGATATTTTTTGATATTTGTTACTTTTAGACATAATTATAGAATCCTATAAGGCTCTAACTGGATACTTAGGACTTTGTCACCCATCATAACCACTTTTCCATTGTAGCGCTCATCACCTGTTGAAGTGAATTCAAACTGATAAGAACGCCATGCCTTAATTTTGCCATCATCGTCTCTTTTAGGCCATATGCCAATTAAAGCCACATATTCATCCAACAACTGAACATCCATCTTTTGACAATGGACATTTACCGCGATGAAAGCAATTTCCCTGGCTTTCATGGCATTAGACCAATAAAACCCAATTAGTAATAATAAGATAATAAAAAAAAAATCCAGCATAATTCACTTAATTTGGGCATTTTAATTCTTCTAGAAGAATCTACTACGAATATCAATAATATACTCCAGATATTCACAGTTTAGGTTTTTTTATCTATTGATTATAGCGATATCTGTGTAGTGCTAACTATAATACTTACCTTAAAAAACCAAAACCATAACAATGCCACATAACTCCATTCAAAAAGACTGTTAACCTGGGGAATTATCTGGATAGTTTTTTATTTGCGAAACGGAAATAAATAATCATCTGAATATTAATGGACTTCCCTGCAGATGTGTATGCCGCATAGGGGAAAATCGTCAGAAACCATACTAAGTAGTAAGTATAGTAAGCACTCCTTGAGCATGCTCAGCAGCTTCAATTCCTAAATCAGTTAAATACCCGCCATCGGCTTGAGAAATCAGACCTTTTTCAAATAATCTGTTTGCTGCAGCAACGACTTCTGGCTTAGCCGATCTATGCACCTTAATCCCTTCCTGAATTGAAGTTAAATTATAGTGCGTAAGAATTTTAATTTCTTCTATCAATTCAGCTGTTAAAGCCATAAATCACATCCTCCCATTAAAAAAGTTAAGTATACCAGTTATCACTCGAATAAATTTACATCAATCTATCTATCTTTTAAACTAAACCTCTCTCAACCAAAGGATTAACTCTTGAAAACTATTTTTTCCTTAATCATAATCATTGCGTTTCTTCTGGTATTTGGTAGCGCAAAGGTTCTGTTGCGTACAAACCCTGAACTTGCCATTATTATCATAGGTGGATGTGGATTATTTCTTGCTTTATGCTGGTATATTTATCCTACAATAAATAATCGATAACACTATACTCAGCCGACGTTCATAAAATAATGTTAGCCTTATAAATTGCACACCACAAAAGGTTTTATTATGGAAGCATTGGACCAAATATCAACAACGCTTGCTTTAACCATGGGCTTAGCCTGGGCAAGTGGAATTAATCTTTATGCCACCCTATTTACACTGGGTTATTTAGCAAATACAGGTAATCTTGATTTACCCCCTGATTTGCAAATAGTCGCCAACCCTGCAGTAATGGGAGCTGCCGGATTAATGTATTGTGTAGAATTTTTTGCCGATAAAATCCCAGGTATAGATACCGGATGGGATACCATACACACATTTATTCGTATCCCAGCCGGTGCCATGTTGGCAGCAGGCGCCATTGGGGACATGAATCCTGCAATTGAAATCGCTGCCGGAATCTTAGGAGGTGGCTTGGCCGCTGGCACCCATGCCACAAAGGCTGGCTCTCGCGTATTGATTAATGCCTCTCCCGAACCCTTTAGCAACTGGATAGCATCAATTGGTGAAGATATCGCAGTTATAGGTGGTGTATGGGCATGTTTAAATCACCCCGTCCTTTTTCTAATTGCTTTGGTCATTTTTATTGCATTTATGATCTGGTTATTACCAAAAATTTGGAGAGGCGTAAAAAAAGTATTCAGATTCATTATTAATCTATTTCGTAAAAAAGAAGATACCCCTCAAACTTAAAAGAATTAAGGTACATTTTTACTTGACTAAAAGTCCATAACTTAGTTTAATAGGCGGCTTGATTTGGTGCCTTGCCCAGGTAGCTCAGTCGGTAGAGCAGAGGACTGAAAATCCTCGTGTCGACGGTTCGATTCCGCCCCTGGGCACCATCAAAATCAACTTAAACTTAAACTTACCTCAAGTTTAAGAGAAACACTACAGTGCCCAGGTAGCTCAGTCGGTAGAGCAGAGGACTGAAAATCCTCGTGTCGACGGTTCGATTCCGCCCCTGGGCACCATTTCTCTGAATAGCCTCCAGTAAACCCCACAGAAACTGCGCATTAATAATTCCCAGACTTTCTTAATATCCCCTAGATTTTAATAAAAACTAAACAGACCACTGTTCATGCGGTTTATAACCGTTGCCTAATTCCTTACCAGTCTGGTTTTATTTTTAGTAAAAAACAATTCCAAACTAATAAATTACCAACAAAGTTTATCTAAATGTTATTTCTTTGTCGTTAGTGTTGATTAAAATTCGTCAGGTTAAATCCCAAAAAACTCTATAAATCGCCATACTAGATTTCTTACCAGCAGTATAATAGGTGCTTATTTCTTTTTAAGTATGTTTACCAAGCATCAAATGCGCATAAATTTCACAACATTTAAACACCAAATTAAAGCATTTCATATGCCATTACAAATTATAAAATGATTTATTGAATTGACAGGTTGAAACTACTACTGTGTAATAAGACTAGACTGTAGTGGATTTCTTTGTTTAAACAGCACCAAAACATTATTTTCATCTAACAACCACTTATTAAACTATTTTTGTTACAACAAAAACATAAGGAAATTTTAATGCAAAAAAAAACTTTATTATTAATCCTCTCAATAGTGGCTATCTTACCTTCTTGCATGAGTCATCCCACCGATGTTAACTCAAATGGAGCGACAACTAATCTAACTGTTGGCAAAGTACAGGGCGAGATCAAAATTGGTATGCCTGCTTCTGATGTTGCCGGAATACTAGGATCTCCAAATATAGTAACTACCGATGAAAAACGTAGAGAGGTTTGGATATACGACAAAGTTTCTAGCAACAGTGTAGACACAAACAACTCTGCTTTTGGTACATTAATAATTTTCGGTGCGAATACTAGTCAAAGCCAAAGTACTACCAGCCAAAAAACATTAACAGTAATTATTAAATATGATGAGCAAAAATTGGTAAGGGATTTTGCTTACAATTACTCTCAATTTTAAAAACCAATTATTACTAATAGCTGTAGTTAAATTATTGTGAAAATATTCTCTTTTATGCTCTTTGCTGCATTGTTAACTTCATGTAACACGATGCCAAAACCAGAATCATTTTTTCAACTTTCACCATCAAGTGCGAAATACAAAGCACTACAATCACGAATTATTGAAACGTCTAAAGATACCGAATTACTCTCAGCATCCGCAGCAGTACTTCAGGATTTAGGCTTCCAAATTGAAGAAAGCAATACATATGCGGGGATGCTACGAGCCGTAAAAGAACGTAGCGCTCGTGAATATAGCCAAGAAATTGGACGCGTTTTTGTTTTTATATTAGGTATCTTTGCACAAACAGCTATCGTTATTCCTGTTGATTTACACCAACAGATTGCAGCAACTTTAGTAATGCACCCTATAGAAAATAGTTCTTCACGGTTCAATGTGCGCATCGTTTTCCATAGAACAATATGGAAAAGTGATGGATCGAGTGGTAGCCAAGCTATTCCCCCTGGTTTACAAAGCATGGAAATGATTTATGACGCAAAAATTTATCAACAATTTTTCGCTAAACTTTCCAAGTCAGTATTTCTTGAAATACATCAGATTTAAGGACAACAATCACATGAATTGTAGAGTTTTAATATTATCTTTTTTCTTCATCCTTCAAGCATGCAGCACGGGGTCAACTAAACCTCCTGAAAATTTATTATCTCTTACTGAAGCTCAGATGAAGATAAGGAGTTATCAGACAAGGGTGTTTGACTTATCAGACCAGCAAAAAACTTTACGTGCTGTAGTATCTGCTTTGATGGATCTTGGTTTTATTGTGGAGCGTGTTAATGCCCCCTTAGGACTTGTAACTGCTGCTAAATTTGCTGGTTCAGGGCATTCTGGATTTGTGGAAGCAACTGTAACTATAAAACCTAAAGGTGAAAATCAAGTCGAAATTCGTGCAAATGCCATATTCAATACCAAACCGATTGAAGATCCAAAAGTTTACCAGAATTTTTTTTCTACTTTGCAAAAGTCTCTTTTTTCATCTTAGTTAAAAAACAAAACTCTTGGAAAAATATTTAAAACCTATCTATTAACCTGATTCAAATGAGATTTCCTTTAAAACTAAAGAAACGAGTCTTACCCTACTTGTTGGTATTTAGTACCAGTTTTCTGTTACCAGGTTGTGCCATGCAATGGGGTGCAGCAATACAATGGAATTCAAAAGACCAGATTCTAATGTCGGAAAGTAGTCAGGTCAAAATGCGTTCTATACAAACGAGAGTTTTTGATACTACTGATAAAGATAAACTAATGCGAGCAATAATTAACACGCTGCAGGACCTTTATTTTGACATAGATGTAATGGATGGTGAGTTTGGCATTGTATCAGGTAAAAAATTATATCAAAGTGGGAGTGCTTGGCAAAACAACCCAACTTACTACACTTATAAAACAGATAACTTGGTCATTTTTTCAACTAACTATCGGACTTACGGGCCATTCCAATATCGTAATGATCTTACACGTATTTCGGTAACCATACGTCCTAAGGGAGAAGTTCAACTAATGGTTCGTACCAGCATTCAACACAACCTTTATGCTGTTGAAGACCCCGAAGTTTATCAATCATTTTTTAGGCTTCTTGAAGGAGCTGTATTTCTCTCAGCTGGACTACAGTAAATAGAGCCTGCTCAGTACTTGTGTTTTTGATTCATCTTCTTCCAGCTTACGTAAACCAGCACGAACCACCTCACTGAAAGCGTCCCTGTGCTATTTTTTAATGACGAATTCATCGAAATGAAGACCTAGGGTAACTGATGTATTTCTTGCCATAAGTATTTCTCCATCAAACGTTATGTATTAAATATTAATACAGTTTAAAAATAGGATAATAGAAACAGTGGCTCGATTACGCTCCTGGACATCATCTCTCTGAAAAACTGATACGGGAGATCTTCACCAACAGACTACACCGCTTATTTGTATCAAGGGTAATCGGGGGTAATCGGGGACAGACCACAATTGATTTGGGTAATCGGGGACAGACCACAATTGATTTTACTTTTTCTGAATTAAACTTAATGCTTCTTTTTCAGCGGATAGAAAGAAATCGACGTGATAGAATCTGATGGCAATTAAAAACATTTGCTATTATATCTTAATCAATAGAGGTCTGTCCCCTATTTCTCCTGTTTTTTTCCAGGTGCGCAGTTCACTGGCTTTCTGAAAGCAAAAAGAAAACGGCATACTACTGGTCGAAACTCATAAATACGGCACGAATGTAAACACCACCCAAAAAGCGCAGCTATTTGCCGAATATTTAAATAATAAAATTATCACCTATCAAAAATCATCGCCAAAAAATGACTCAAATTGATCTATCAATTCTGATGTCAAAAAATCAATT
>JAKIUK010000051.1 GCA_021647585.1 Methylococcaceae bacterium | reverse complement strand
TTAGAACACCCTTTGAAGCTCTTCAATGTTGGTATAGAATAGATCCTGAAATCTTTAGAAAATCACCCGATATGTTTCGGGCTGACCTTTTAAAAAATCATGGTACAACGTAGTGAAACCTGACAATTAATGACTCTTCCTCTTCAATGAATGATATTTATTTAACTAAAGACATATTAGGATTGTCGAACTTAAACTATTCCAAACATGCTGTTGAAAAAGAACTCATAATGAGAATGAACAACACCATTCCAAAAATCCCCTTATCCTCCGGTCTACGTAGCTTTGGAGCAGGTCCCTGTCTATCCTGGAAGCATACCCAGTTAAATCAACCCGTTCAAAAACATTCTGAGCCTGCATATGATAAAGCGATTTATTCACTAGAGTGTGCAAGTGGAGGCACAACAGCCAAAAATGCGATAAATACGGCTCAAGTTGATCTACAATCAGCCTCTGGAAAAATTGCCGTTATTTTTTTTAGTGATGGCTACCAATATCAGGCACCTATTTCAGCAGTTAATGCTCTTAAGGAAAAATACGCAAATAGATTATGCTTTTATACTGTTTGGGTAGGAAATAAAAACGAAGCTGCAGGACAAGAGGTGTTAGCTCAATTACCTGAGATAGCAGGATGTGGTTTTTCCACCACGGTTAATGCAATTGCCTCTAAAGAGGGAATGGCAGACTTTGTAACCAAAGTTTTTTTTGAAAAAACACCTATTGCAAGAGTAGCCGATGCAGATCAAGATGATGTACCAGATGATCAAGACCGCTGTAAAGATACACTAAAGGATGCATCAGTAAATGAGCAAGGCTGCTGGGTTATTAAAGGTATTAATTTTGATACTGACAAAAGTAATATCAAACCCATTTACTATGCGGAATTAGACAATGTTGTAAAAATCATGAACAATAACCCTGGGCTTAAAATTGAAATACAAGGCCATACTGATAATCAGGGTACTGCCAAATATAACGTAGGGTTATCCTACCGGCGCGCGCAATCAGTAAAAGATTATTTAGAAGCTAAAATAGGTAAATCATCATCCTTAAGCGCTAAAGGTTATGGCTTAACCATGCCAATAGCTACCAATGAAACGGAAATCGGAAGAAGTAAAAACCGCCGCGTTCAGCTTAAAGTTCTAAGATACTAAGTCTTTAGGGAGGTGGAAGCAAATAATCACCCAATCTCACGTGCCTTTTTTTCCCACCTCCCTTAATTCTACTTTGTCAGATTATAAATGTAGGGTGCGTTGCACGCACCCAAATTATTTTTTATCCTTCCATTGCCGAAACGGTGCGTACAACGCACCCTACGAAGATACTTTTGTATAGTATCCATTCAAATGTGAGCCCCACCAGGTTAGGTTATCTCACCACACCTTATTTAAGCTAACCTGATCCGGATCAAATTAGACAACCTTTTTTAATCCGACAAGCGCGGACTAAGGTGATTTGATGGAATCAATTTACCAAGATTGCACAGTATTTTTGTTTCCGACTAAACGATCTCAAGAGGCGCATTGTTATTCTATGTTTTAGTCGGGAGTAAAAAGACAAGTAAGGTTGGTAACTTAATTTGTCAGACCACTTAAACCTAGAAAAATCAGTTGGGCGCTAAATTCCATGCAAGTCCTTGAGTATCATGTCTAATCAGGTTTATTCACACTCACCCATTTGGTGGGGTGGAAAATCGCTCCATGGTTTTGTGAAAAATTTGGATGAAAAATTCTTCAGAATCACTCTTGATAAGGACTATGGCCATTATCTGCGAGTAATTATTTGTCTTTTCCGCCCAGATTTCCCACAAATTCCATGTCCAACTGATTTTTCTAGGTTAAAGCCCGCTCTTGTTAAATAAAGTCTATTCCACCCATATAAGGCCTTAAGACTTCCGGAATATGAATGTTACCCTGCTCATCCTGATAGTTTTCCATTACTGCAATCAAGGTTCTTCCCGCTGCAAGTCCTGAACCATTAACTGTATGAACTAATTCTGGCTTTCCTGTTTCAGGATTACGCCAACGCGCCTGCATCCGACGGGCCTGAAAATCTTTAAAATTACTACAAGAGGAGATTTCTCTGTATTTATCCTGGCCCGGCAACCATACTTCCAGGTCATAGGTTTTTGAAGATGAAAAACCTGTGTCACCCGCACATAGCAAAACTTTTCTATAAGGTAACAAAAGTTTTTTAAGAATATTCTCGGCATGATTAGTTAATTCTTCGTGCGCTTTTGCTGATTCCTTAGCGGAAACAATTTGCACTAGCTCTACTTTTTCAAATTGATGTTGACGAATCATCCCTCGTACATCACGCCCGTAAGCTCCTGCCTCACTACGAAAACAAGGGGTATGACAAACAAACTTTAAAGGCATTTCTTTAGCATCAACAATCACATCCCTGACAATATTAGTGACTGGAACTTCTGCTGTAGGAATTAAATACAACGCGGGATCATCGCTCGCTTTAAACAGATCAGCCTCAAATTTAGGTAACTGCCCAGTACCATTTAAGCTATCCGCATTCACCAGAAATGGCACGTAGATTTCCTGGTAGCCATGTTCTGCTGTATGAGTATCAAGCATCAACTGGATAATTGCACGCTGTAACCTTGCTAAAGGTCCTTTTAAAACGGAAAATCGCGCACTGGTTATTTTTGCAGCCACCTCAAAATCCAATCCTTTTGTTTCCCCTAAATCAACATGATCTTTGGCTTGAAAAGAAAATTCAGGAACTTCGCCCCAACAACTGATTTCAACATTGTCTTCTTCATCTTTTCCTACAGGAACAACTTCATCAAGAAAATTAGGAATAACTTCCATAACTGCAGTCATCTGCTGTTGAATTTCTGATAATTCCGTTTCCGCTTCTTTAAGCTGATCTCCCAGATGTTGTACCTGATCTAACAAAGGCTGTATTTCTTCGCCTCTGGCTTTTGCCTGCCCAATACTTTTTGCACTTTTATTTTTCTCATTCTGCAATTTCTGAGTTTTTATCTGAACGTCTTTGCGTCTACTTTCTAAAGCTTCATACGCTGTTGTATCAAAAACAAAGGAACGTCGATCTAATTGTCGTTTAACTTCATCAAGATCGGATCTAAATAAACGGGGGTCTAACATTTTTTATGGCTACCTGATTAATAATTAATATAATTTGTTTGTAACTGCGGGTTCTCGCAACGCTGAGAGATTTTACTGTCATTTCGACTTGAGGGAGAAACCTTTCAGTGGAAACATGAGTTCATGCTAAAAATTCCTCGTTGCACTCGGAATGACCGCATTTTTTAAATGAGTTACAATTGATTAAATTTTTTATGTCTGCTCTATATGTGCTGTTACCGGCCAGCTAACAATATGTTTTAAAGCAAGCCGCTTTTTTAATTTCTCTATTGCCTGCAATACCTTTCCTGTTTCATCATAAAACTCAATAATCAAAGGCAGTTCCAAAGATAAATTAAGCAACGAAGATGTATGAATCTCTTTGGATACACCGTAACCAGCAATACCACGGATGACAGTGACGCCTAAAACACCCTCTTCATCATGCAAAATATCGAGAACTTGATTCAATTGATCATGTCCCTCCAGAGTATAGACTCTGGCAATCGTAACTTCTTTACTCATATTTGTTTTCCCGCCAGCAACCCCAGCCACAAAGCCAATCCACAAATAGCTACATTACTCATAAAAACACCCAGCATAGTGGGTAAATGTGATTGAAAGGAATGACCGCTCTCTATCAAATATAAAATTAAGTATAAACTAGACAAGGTGACATACATACCGACCATAACAATAACCAGTGCGGCTCTATTTTCCAGTGTACCGGTAATTTTATGCATAAGAATAGTACTGACTATACCTATAATAAAAGCACCTATCGCATTCACCATAACTAAGGCATATGGAAAAACCCATCCCATCCAGCGCACTACACCCCCCGAATACATAAACAATGTGCGCCCTAGCAACAAACCGATCCACACTGCAAATATACATGCACAGACACTAATAAGTACATTCAACGAGGCTTTAAATAAACTCCCTTGCTCTATCAAGTACAACGTTTCCAGTGAAAAAGTGGAAAAAGTTGTAAATGAGCCAAACATACCTACCAAAATTGCCGCACGATATTCTGTGGTAATAGCGATGCGTTGCAAAATCAGTGCTTCAGTCATCAGCCCTATCAAAAATGAACCAATCACATTAACCGTCAACGTACCATAAGGGAAGCCGCGCCCTAACCACTGGTAAACACCATTGGCCACCAGAAACCGTAATACAGCCCCAAAAGCACCACCTAATGCAACTGCAATAATCTGGTTCATAATCAGTATTTAATAAAGTGCTCGCGATAATACTTCATCTCCTCAATGGATTCGATAATATCATCTAACGCTTTGTGAACTGATTTCTTCTCAAAACCTTTTTGTAATTCAGGTGCCCACCTTGCTGCCAGCTCTTTAAGTGTAGAAACATCCAGATTACGATAATGAAAATAATTTTCCAGTTTTGGCATGTACCGATAAAGAAAACGTCGATCCTGACAAATACTATTGCCACAGATAGGCGATTTATTTGCTGGTACCCATTGTGTTAAAAATTCAATTGTTTGTCGTTCTGCATCTGCAGCATCAACCTTTGACACTTTTATCCGCTCAATTAAGCCGGACTGCCCATGATGCTTCTGATTCCAGTCATCCATCGCTGCAATAGCAGCATCAGGTTGATGAATAGCCAATACCGGACCTTCTGCTAAAATATTCAGATTCTTATCGGTTATAATAGTCGCAATCTCAATGATCAAATCATTATCGGGATCAAGTCCCGTCATTTCCAAATCAATCCAGATAAGATTACTCGAATCCTGTGCCATTTCGTTTCCATAATAATGATAGTTGCTTTAAATTGTAGCATTGGCTAATCTGTATGGCTAATTCTTAAAATATCGATGTTTAATCAAACACACATGAATACATTTACTGTTATATTTTTAATCGCTTTAGTTATTTCCTATAGCATTCAGTTTTGGCTGTCCATGCGCCAAAAGTCCTTTGTTTTAAGGCACAGAGAAGCCGTTCCCGATGCTTTTAAAGACACTGTTGCTCTAGATGCACATCAAAAAGCAGCAGACTATACAGTAGAAAAAGGCAAATTGGGTGATATAGATAGCATAATAAGCATTATCTTTTTACTTATCCTGACGTTAGGTGGCGGCATCAGTCTGGTTTTTGAATTTTGGTCAACTTTTGGTTTATCTCCTATGTATACCGACCTGGGTGCTGTCGCCAGCCTAATTCTGCTTATGACTGTATTAGAAATCCCAAGTAGCCTATATCAAACCTTCGTTATTGAAGAAAAATATGGCTTTAATAAAAGCACTATCGCTCAATTTTTTAAAGATCAGATAATCTCATTGTCTTTAGTGATTGCCATTGGCATGCCTGTACTGGCTCTAATACTTTGGATTATGGATAGTATTGGTACTTTATGGTGGTTATATGCCTGGGCAATCCTGATGGGTATTTCATTATTAATGAGCTGGTTATTCCCTACGGTTATTGCTCCCTTGTTTAATAAATTCACGCCTATGGAAGAAGGTTCGTTAAAAGACCGTATTCAAAGCCTTTTAAGCCGTTGCGGCTTTAATAGTAATGGTATTTTTATCATGGATGGCTCTAAGCGTTCAGGCCATGGTAATGCATACTTTACTGGCCTTGGAAACAATAAGCGTATTGTGTTTTTTGACACTTTAATTGACTCATTGGACGAAGAGGAACTGGAAGCCGTATTAGCTCACGAGCTTGGCCATTTTAAATGTAAACATGTATTAAAAATGCTGGCTGCTTCTTCGGTCATGACCCTGCTTAGTTTTGCCATTTTGGGTTGGCTGATTACTCAAGACTGGTTTTTCAGTGGGTTAGGCGTTGAAACGCATTCAAATGCAGCTGCTTTATTATTATTTACCTTAGTTTCACCTGTTTTCACAATTTTTATGCAGCCCATTAGCGCTTATTTTCAACGTAAATTTGAATTTGAAGCAGATGATTTTGCATCTAATAATGCCAAAGCCAGCAAAATGATCAGCGGTCTGGTTAAACTTTATGAAGAAAATGCAAGTACTTTAACTCCAGACCCCCTTTATTCAGCCTTTCATTACAGTCATCCACCTGCAGCTATTCGTATTGCACATTTAGAATCTAAAATGTAGTCAATTTCATGTCTGATCTGCTTGAGGGACTGGTTATTTCCCACCTTGGACAAGGTATTGCTGTCGAAACATCAGGATCTATTTTTCTCTGTCAAACCCGTCGAAAGCTTGAAACAGTGGCTGTCGGTGATCGGGTGATGATTACGAAATCATCACCCGATCAAGGACGTATAGAAGAAATTTTACCCAGACGTTCGTTATTACAACGTCCCAGTCGTAACAAAAAGACCCGACCTGTTGCTGCTAATATAGATAAGGTTTATATTGTATTCGCGACGGAACCCCATTGTGACTTTTTATTAATTGACCAGTATCTGGCTATTTGTGAAAATAAAAATATAGATGCGGTTTTAGTGCTAAATAAAATCGATTTAACCAATATCAAAGAAATAGAAGTTGAATTGCAACAATATCAAGCCTTAGGCTACGACTTACATAAAGTTAGTGCTAAACAAAACATAGGTATTGCAGAATTAAAAACAGCCTTAAACCACCATATCAATATTTTTACCGGTCAATCGGGTGTAGGAAAATCCTCATTAACCAATGCCCTGATTCCAGATAAACAGCTAAAAACCAACACCGTTTCTGAAACCACTAAGCATGGTCGTCATACCACCACTGCAGCCACACTATACCATTTACCAGAGGGTGGGGATTTAATAGATAGTCCAGGAGTTGCAATATTTGGACTGGCTGACTTGACTGAACAACAATTAGCCTGGGGCTATCGCGAGTTTCAACCTTTACTCGAAAAGTGTCAGTTTAGCGATTGTCGCCATTTAAAAGATAAGGGTTGTAGGGTTCGAGCGGCGGCTGAGTTTGGTGAAATATCACCGCAGCGTTATCAACGTTTTTTAAAATTAAGAGGAAAAATGCCTGCAAAAACGTAGTAAAGAGTGCCCTCTTTCTAATTAGTAACCTCACCAACAGTCAGCGACTGTAGAGCTGGAAACCCCTCTTACCCCAGTATTCTGCAGGGTTAAAGTCCCACACTTATCACCTGATTGTGCGCCTGTGGGAGTTGCAGAAAGTGTAAAAGAAGTTGCCGTAGCCGCTGAAATGGTCAAATTATAATAAGCCGGTCCGCCATCCACTGGACTGGTTGACGAAAAAACAGATGGAATCCCGGTTGCTGCAAGACATGTCCCCGAATCTGTAACCGCAGCACCGCAATAACTATTGTTTTCAGTAAAATACCTTTCCATAGCATTGGCAAACCCCACCAAAGCACCTTTTGTATCTGCTCTACGCGATTTCCTAACCGAATCCTGGTAACTTGGGACTGCTATTGACGCTAGAATTCCAACAATAGTCACCGCAATCAATAATTCAATGAGTGTAAACCCGTCTAATTTTTTCATATTTAAATGTTAGATTAATTTAAACTATTTATTCATAAGTTAAAAATCGATATTATTCCAAGATTGCCTGCCTGTATAATCCAAACCTGGATTTTCACGGGTTACTTCTATATTTCCCGATGAACCACTATTGTACTTATATTCCTTATCATCATCATCAACAACACTGGGTGCTGAAATAATACCCACTTTAGATTTTTTACCGCTTACTGGTACGAGTACTTTTACTATATTGCCATCACTATCTATTTCACCACTATCTATTTCAACAAAATCTTTAATATCAAAACTCTTATCTCCATTAAGATCGAAAGGCGAAAATGGTAATCGCGCGCCATCGACAGCATCTAGTTCCATTAACCATCCGCTACCCCCACTTTCACAAGGGTCTTCAGAAGGAATCAAGGTAGTGAAAATAATCCGGCCATTTCTCAACACAGGATCACTAACTTGTCTTTCACCAAAATTATTTAATGTCGGATTAGCCACTGTATCAGTATTCACTAAGTCCATAAACCATCCCCTATTTCCATCTGGTTGTGGTAGGTCTGGTACTATATCCTTGTTACTGGTCACTCTAAGGTCAAAAAAAGTATCAAAACCATTAGAATCAGGAAGTCCTGTATTGGGGTCAAGAACGCCTGTACTGGGATCATTATCCGTATCAAAACCTTGATGTATTTCTAACAAAATATTTTGCTGTAACAAGTCAGACCGGTCAAAACTGTTAAATGGGAGTTGTGCTTTATCCCAAATAGCATAAAAACTCTGAGTTAACTGATTAGTTTGAGTATTATCCGTGGTTTCAATATATTTGCCGGTGCCAAAGTACACCATATACCCTTCTGCTTTTTCTTTTCTTCCTACTTGGGGCCTGACAGTAATCGGCTGATGATTGGTATTGGTACATGGACTAGTTTCACATGCCGTAAACAAAGGGATAGGTACAGCCGGACTACTACCCACGGTAAAACTAACTCTCCATGGACTGGCTAAATCAACAGGATTTGCATTTGAAACATCAAATTTCCACAAGTTGCCATAGAGATCACCACCATAAATAAAATCAACGATTGAGTCGCCATCAATATCCACGGGAGCAACCGTTGAAAGTCCATTTGGCTTACCTCCGCTTGCCGCATCAGATATACCAACACCCGTGTCAATTTTTTTAATGAGTGCGCCTGTCTCAAGGTTTACAATATACAATACAGCATTACCCGTTGAGCTAGAACTACTATCCGCAACCATATTATTATACCCATTACCAAAAACAGCCGCCCAAACGCCATTTTGCATCCTGACAATATTAGGTCTGCTAAAGGTGAAACCTAAATCATTATCCCCTTTTTCTCCCACATTTCCGTCACTGTCATCACCATTATCATCATTGTCAGTAAACTCCCACAATACTTTGGCCGCGGCATTTGCTTCTGTACTATAATCTGCAGGATTAGTCACATCCAGCGCATATATACCCTGTCCCCCTCCCCGCAAGCCTGCTACCAACACCGTATGCCATGCACTATTAAAAAATGCATCTCCTACTGTAGGGGATCCATCAACACTATTTAAATGGGCATAATTAGGCGCACTTAATCCCGCAAGCTTGTCAAACGTGATATTGGGTACATAGGCAAACAGCTCATCGCCAAAATTTCCAGGAATCGTATTTCCTGAAGGAAATTCAGGTATCCCATCATTATTTGTATCCGTTATTTCCGCATTAAAAGCATGTAACATGCCATCGTTAGATGCAACATAAACTACAGGCGTACGACCTACTGGGGGGGTACTACCTGGAGGACGAGTTAAAGCCTGTATTGTTGCTTTAAAGCTGGAAAAAGGGAAAGAATTTTCAGGCGCTGAAGTCCCCCAGACATCAGGATATATCTGCTCAATGGTAGCTCCGACAAAAGCAGGAGATGCATGAATAATATCACCCAATAGAGTATCCCTGTTTCTGAAAACTCCACCGTTTTTTTGCTCCAGCGTATCTATACCGCGAACATAATTTAGTAAATTGACATTATCATTTAACAAAGTCTGTTGCGCTAAAGTCAGTTCACTTGCTGTCGGACTGGCGGGTACTGCCGGCCACTGAAATGGGATTCCTTGCGTTCCATTGTAAGAAATTAATATTCGTGATGCAGCTGCTGGAATAATACTTGCAGAAACTTGAGACCCCAGGCTTCCATCACTACTAACAGGAAATGCAAGTAACTCACCCGTCCAGTTATTGCTATTGAAACGGGCTTGAAACACCGCTGTTTTACTAGTAATAGAACCGGTAGTGACCGCAACTGCAGAAGCTGAACTGTCATCAATTGCAGCGGTAAACGCTTCTTCCAACGCAGTTTTCAATGCTAGCCCGTCTTCTGCAGCATAAGCCTGTCCCCCTGCATTATCTGCAGTATCCTGAAGAACAGGCCGGATAGTTCCATCTGCAAAACCCACCGTATAAACCTTCAGAAACTGCGGAGTCACATTTCCGTTCACGTCTATCACGTTACTAATATCCGTTCTTAAATCTCTTGATCCACCTGTTGCAGCATCACAGGCCCCCGACGACTTATTGCAATAGCCCCAATAGGCCACATCATCCAGGTTATCTTTTCCTTGTATATTAGGATCAGTGCTTGTTACATCTTCAACATGATTATCCTCATCATAATCTTGAACAAAAGAAGGAACATCTGCATCTTTAAAAGGAAATCCATCAGTAAAAACAATCACACTGGATTTAGCACATTCCAGTTTTCGTCCATGACTAGCATAATAATAAGGATCCCGTTCAGGGTTATTAATATCCGCTTTATCAAAATCCTTAAAACCAGTGACCACATCAGTATAATGAGGGTCATCCTGTTCAAAATATTGTATAACTTCCCATAAGTTCTCTGCCAATGGCGTAGTACCCCAAACCAAAGGATAATGTTGTATGGCATCGGAAATATCCGCCATAGTTGTAGGCCCAATATATCCCGTTAAATCAGTAGCTCTATACCCTTGCTCTGCACTTGGTAATGACGTATCTGTCGGTTTTTTTACAAAAGGATTTAGGGGAATCTTAAATTTCATTGTTCCCCCCGGAATTGTATTGCCATTATAAATATCGTTAACAGTCGGGTCATAACGATAAAATGAAATCCCTAAACGCACCTTTGATTCAATATCCTGCAATAACCCTGAAGGTTTATTTTCTACAACTAATGCGACATTAAAATCAGCTGATATTCCTTCAAGCGCAATATAACCAATATCTTCATCCGAATGGCCCACTTCGCTATCGGTAGATTTTTCCTCTTCTACATGAATTTCAAAACCTGTAGTAGATGTAGAATCTAATCTTAAAACTGCAGGGTCTGAACCAGTTATGCCTTGCATCCCGGCAATCACAAAAGGCAAACCAGAAAAAGCCGATCCAAATGTAATTGTTTCCCTATTTTCGTCTACGTTATTTCCTTTATCTGATTGCAAACTCCAGTTTGGGCTATTACTGGAATCAGTAACACTACCTTGTTCAATTGCGATATAAGATATAGTCTCATCACCATGTCCACCCAAATCCTGCTCTTCTTGCATGGCAACTTTAAAACCCGTATTACTCACCTCACGGACTCTTGATGCCACAGCAGTAATATCATCATAAGTTGTGACTGAAGTAATCACGAGCGGACTCGTAAGACTACTGTTAAAACTTACACTATCCGACTGAGTGACTGCTCCGCTACTATAGTTAGCATATTCATCATTGGTAACAACACTACCGGCATCAATTTCCAACCCACCTGGCAAAGTATGATGCCCCTCCTTTAAAACCATATAATTAATAGTTTCAGTCGTGTGATTACCATCCTTATATTCCCACTCCTGCATATTGATCTGAAAACTGCTGGATGTAACATTCCGAATACGCACAACACCAGGATCAGCCCCATTAAAAGTAGGAGGACCTGCAACTACAGCAGGTATCGATGAATATGTGCCTTGTAATGTCACTGTGACCCAACTTGCTTCAGTTAAAACACCTAAATTGTCAACCTGCCCTCTTACATCTACCGCACCAAACTCACCGATTTGAGAGTTTGCTGAATCATAAATAAGTCCTCCTCCAGAGCCTGATGCAAATATTTTTGCATAAGGCGAATAAGTAGAAAGCATATTTCCACCATTTATTCTGGCTGGTGAATCAACGACTGCAGCGACACCATTTGGAATTGGAGAATAAAGAGCGCTATTGGCATTTGCTTCAGTAAATTTTCGGTCAGCATATTCATTGTTGGCCACAATTTTATAGTTCAAATTACTGCCATAATTAAACGCTGTTTCACTTTCCAGCTTGCCACCCACTAATACCATACGACTGGAATCTATACGTTTAGTTGTTAACCAATTCAAATAACGACCACTCCAACAACTAATATCAACTAATGATGGCGTACAATTTGATTCCACAAAAGCGCCTGTTTCAGTTAAATCAACAGCAACATTATAAGCTCCGCCTAGAAAGCTAGCATAACCAGCAGGATTAACAGGAATGCTAGCATCATAAATATAATTTTTTGTCGCCTCAAAAATTCCAAAATAATCTTTTGTATTATCATACGCCGAGGTGTACATCTGTACCTTCATACTCCCGGAATTATCCAGCATGACCATGATATTAGGTTGCACCGAAGTTAAAAATAGTGGAGTGTCAGACAGGGCAAGATCCGTTGCTTTGAGTGGCGACATCATCAAAGTGGATAAAACCATTAACAATGCATTAAAAAACTGAATTACTACTTTAGTATTCATGGCCCTAGAACCTCTTGGAATATGTCGATTGTAAAAGAGCACGGGTTGAGTCACTACCCCCCGTACCTTTTGCCGTTACCCTATATAAAACTCTGCCACTATTATCATTAGACATACCAATTGTTAAACTATCTTTGTCAAAATATTGCTGCTCAATCAAATAGTAAGGTTTTGTTTTAACATCACTCAGTGTTGCTGCAAACTGAACCGCATTAGAACTCCACCATGTGGCATTACGCTCTTCCCACCAATTATTTGTTGTAGCTGTTGCCGCACTATCCAGTGTCCACACTTGCGTTGATCCGGTGTTATTCGGAACCGGCCTGATCCCCTGGACCGCAACCCAGGTTTCCCCGGCTCTTAAACCAGACTCCGCTGCTTGGAATGCCATATTTTGATCCTTAAAATTACCAGCCATCTTCTCTTCCATGCTGCTAACCTGAGTGCCTGTCACCCCAATCAATGTTAATAAAAGTAACATAATCAGGCTAATGACTAATACTGCACCGGATTGTTGATAATTAGAGTTAATAGAATACTTCATCTGCCAGACCTCACGGAAGCTGGTTACGTAAAGCAATGGTAGAACTAAAAACCTGACGTTTGCGTCGGTCTCCTGGTGCGGAAGTGGTACCACCGTTGTATATATAAGTAAGCGCTTGTTTAGTTACATTATCATCATAGGTCCGTGCCAATAAACTAATTCGAATACTGATTACTTTCGAAAAGTCTAGTCCTCCTGACGCGGGCACATAGTAATCCGGTGTCTTATTCCCATCGTTATCTACACCGTATAAAATTTGCATATTTTCTATGCCTTCAACAAGCTCTTGAGCACCCTCATTATCAATTTTAAATAATGAAGGCTGACCTCCAGCACCAATCTGAATCCTGTACGTAATCGTTTGTAATTTAAAAACACGTGAATCAACGCCATAAATCTTTGACACATCTGCTGCTGTATTTCCCGGGTCTTGGTTGGCAGCAGTATCAACCTGAAAAATATCGCCAGCTCTACAATCGCTTACAATTGCAAATTTTCCTTCTAAATCAGAATCAACTGCCGTTAACAAAGTTGATAAAGTTGACACCAATGAAGATGCTGTTGTTAACCTGATACCGCTATCAAAAGCCCCCTTCAAAGTGAGGCTATCGGATGCATCCAATGCGGAATTACTTCCATGCTCTGTACCGTTACTGCCACTCACACTATTTCCATAATCATGAATATCTTCATTGTAATCAGGATCAGTATCGACAATATCAATGTCATTAGTAATAACATTATCATTATTCTTTACACACCCCCAATAACCTGACATTCGTATATCCCTGGCTAGAAAATACATCGCAAAACGACCATTCTCCTGTATTCTGGACATATTTTCCTGCATTCTATAGGTCTGTTTACTGCCTAAAAATATCTGAATGACGCCGCTAGTCAAAAATATTCCTAACAACAAAGCTATCATGATTTCTATCAAGGTAAAGCCTTTCTGCCTGTCGATTAAACCAAGATATTTCATAACTCAAAACTCACTGAAAAACTAGGGTCGGTAACATCTATACCACCATCTCTATTATCATCCCAGCGAATGAGGATGGTATATACCGTACCCGATACGGTAATCGTCCCAATGCCACTAGTTAAAACGCTTGAGGATGTTATGTCTGCATTCCACTGAAACAGATCATTCTGTGCCATATCAGCAATCGTACAGCTAGTGCTGTTTGCTGTCATGCAATCACTTTGTACCGCAGCTGCAGCGGGTACCATAGTACTGGTTAAATAATTATTGGCTGCAGCTTTATTGGCTCGCATTCTATCCGCCATATCGTAAGCTAATTGAGTTGCCTGACTCCTTTGATAAGCGCTCAGATTATTGCGCAACCCTCTTGCCTGCAATCCTGCCAAACCCAACAAACCGACAGCTAGTATAACTACGGTAACCAATACCTCAATTAAGGTAAACCCTGTTTCTTTTTTCATTCAAACACCACAAACTCAGGCGTTGTATAAGTAGTTTTTATGGACATGAAGCAACATCTCCTGTAGAAATACGTGCTCTTCCAACTGTATTTATTGTGATCTTTCTAGAATTTACCGTATCACCGGCAGTTGCACATAGCCTAAACGAATCATTATTTGTCCCCGACGAACTGTTAATCAACCCAGATGGTAAAAAGGAAATCCAGTTAGCATAATTTGCTCCTGTTCGTAATGTATAGCTATTACTTAATGCAGGATAAGTTTTTAGTAAGGTATCAGTGCCACTGTTGTAGGTATTATCACTATTGAGATCAATGAATACATTCCATCCGTTATCCCAGTTTGAACTAGTCCCTCCTTTTCTTTCAACAAAGACTCTAACATTTCGTTTAATAGCCTCACTTCTAGAAAGGTTTATTGAGGATATCAACTCATTTGCATTGGTAGCTAAACGATTATTTTTTATTACTTGAACAAAACCCGGAATTCCAATACCCATAACTATTGCAGCAATGGCAATGGTTATCATTAATTCAATTAAAGAGAAGCCTTTGTTGTATGAAATATTTTCGTAGTAAATAAGCATAAAAAATTAGTCATCTATAAACCCAACCTGACTAAAGCATAGTTCAAAAAATAATTTCTGTCTGTGAACTTTAGCTCAAAACTTGGAACCAGAAAGGGTCAATAGAAAAGCATCCCGGCTTAAGTTCTAGCCGTTTGGAATAGTGCAGGAGTTTGAATAGAGCAAGATATACATTCTAGTTTAGAAAGTGGAAATGAAAAAAATCAACAAAAAGGAAGGTATAAAAAAAGCCGGATACTAATAAATAATATCCAGCTTTTTTAGATAATATTAAATGACTATTAACTTATCGCAGGTTACTCTCGATTTTGACGTTTGTAGGTTAACTTCACAAATTGTGTCATTCCGACCAACGGGAGGAATCTTGAGTCTAAGCACAACTTAAGCAACAAGATTTCTCCCGCTGGTCGAAATGACAACCCATTTAAAGTTTGAACTGTGGTTTGTTAATAGCCATGTAATATTAATAAACATTTACTGCGTTAGAGCATCCAATGTTGTCGTTTTGGCAGCCTCAGTTTCCTGGTTAACTGCTGTTGCTGCATTATCAACCGTTTGATTAGCCGAATCCACCAATGCAGCTGCCTGGCTTTTAGCGCCATCAACAGCCTGAGTTACCGCATCTTGAGTCTGTGAAACTGCATTATCAGTAGCTGCAGCGGCTTCTGCAGCAGTATTTTCTACTGCTGAAGTTGCATTTTCAACCGCTTGAGCTGCCACATCCGTTACTGATTGAACAGATTCTGAAACTGCATTATTCACTTGAGCGCCTGTTTCTGAAACTAAAGCAGTTGCCTGATCTTTTATTGGAGCACTTTGTGTTGCTGCTTCAGCAGGAAGTTTTGCTACTTTTTCTGTAGTACCTTGGGCTGGAGCAACTGCACTTTCAGATGATTGTTCAGCTTGTTCACAAGCCGTTAATAAAGTTAAGCCGATTACCGATGATGTTAAAAGAGTTATAATTTTCATTCTTTATCCTTTGCGTATTTAAAATACAGTTGATTTACAACGTGTTAGCAGGTTATTATAATTAACAATGTTCAAAGTTTACATATAACTTTAGAATAGTATCCTTAACGTATCTAAGGATACTTTTTTTAAACCTTTAATGCAAATCTAAGCCATAAACTATCCGAATAATTTTGAGGGGTATTAACAAACTACGGGTTGTTTCCTGTAATAACTTAGCCTTCAACTTCTTTTTCTAGGAGGCTGCCCGAGAATAGAAACCGTAGCGAGGGAAAGCCATTTTAACCAGGGGGCCAAACCATCTGCCGTCCACCTAGCAAATGCATGTGCAAGTGGAATACTTCCTGCCCACCTTGTTTATTACAATTAAAAACAGTTCTATATCCATCTGCCGCCAAACCTTCCTGCTTAGCACATTTTATTGCTGTCTCTAACAGTTGCCCAGCTAAAGAAAAATCATTCAGGTCATTTAAAGTCTCTATATGCGTCTTAGGAATAATTAAAATATGCACCGGAGCTTGTGGATTAATATCACGAAAAGCCAGAATATCGTCATTTTCATAAACCTTATCTGGTTTAATCTCACCCGCTATCATTTTGCAAAATAAACAATCACTCATATTAAACTCTCCTCATATTAAACCATCTCACGTCGGCCGTTAAAAGCATGAGATAAAGTTCCACTATCTATAAACTCTAGTTCGCCCCCCACAGGCACACCATGCGCAATTCTACTCGCATGAATATTATATTTTTTAGCGACTTCAGCAATAAAATGTGCCGTTGCCTCTCCTTCTACAGTTGAATTAGTCGCTAAAATAATTTCAGTAATTTCACCCTGAGAAAATCGCTGTTCCAGCAAATCTTGTCCCAATTCTTCTGGTCCTATACCATCCAGTGGAGACAAACGCCCGTGTAATACAAAGTACATCCCGTTAAACACGGTTGCCTGATCAATCACCCATACATCTGCTGGACTTTCTACTACACAAAGAATGGACGAATCTCTTGAAGCATGTGTACAAATCTCACACACGGGCTCTTCTGTTAAAGTACGACAGCGCTGACAATAGCCTATTTCATCTACAGCTCGCAACAAGGTATTCGCTAATTGCTGGGCTCCGGCCCTATCTCTTTGTAACAGTTGAAATGCCATACGCTGTGCAGATTTAGGGCCGACTCCCGGTAAACAACATAAATTCTGAATTAACTGTCCTAACAGCCCTTTCCCCTGCATCAGAATGGCATTTGAAATCCGGGTGGCAATGGTATTCCTGAAGTCACTTCAGCCATTTTTTCCTGTTTCATTTTAGACACTTTATGTACTGCATCATTGATAGCCGCTGCCACTAAATCTTCAAGCATATCTTTATCATCGCCAATTAACGAATCGTCTATAGACACTTTTCTGACTTCTCGTTTTCCTGTCATTATGATAGAAACCAGGCCAGCACCCGACTCACCCTGAATTTGCATGGCGGCCAGTTCTTCTTGTACTTTTTTAACATCTTCCTGCATTTTTTGGGCTTGCTGCATAATATTGCCCAGTGCGTTTTTCATATTTTCACCGTAATTACTATATTTTGTATGAATACTCTACACCTGTTAAATTTTGTATTTAACATAGGCACAAGTATAAATCTATCTTCGTTACCAAAAGTGAGTATTGCTACAATATACTCCACAACAGAATAGATAGAAATAATCTATATGGGTTCAATGGTGCCTGGCAGCACTCTGGCATCAAACTGTTCTTTTAATGTCTGTACATTTTCATCTGCATTAATTGAATCCACTGCAGCCTGTTTTTTGGCATCATTTTGCTTTATTTGCTGCTGAGCAGGCGTTGCATGGCTGGTTTTTTCAACATTTATTTTCAACTTAAGCGATTTACCGTAATAACTCTGTAGTGCCTGTTGTAACTTTTCTTCTGCCCTTGGGCTGATAAGTTGCGTGTGCCCCGGTTCCAGAATCAAGTTACAGATATTATCATCTATATTTTCCAGCACACAGTTATTAGCCAATTCACGCGTCATACCTCGCACTTTCATTGCCACAACCATTTCGGGCCAATTACTGTTATTAGAAATTTGTACTACTTGCTGCTTATTTTCTTCTGTTATTACTGATACTTTCTCTGCCGTCTTTATACCCTGCTTGATTTGTAGTTTTTCCTGATATTTATCAATATCACGAACCGGCTGAATTTCTTTCGTATTCATTACCTTATCAGGTTTAAAAGTCAGCATTCTGAGCATAACCATTTCAAAACCACTGCGTGGGTCGGGAGCCAAATCCAAATCACGCTGTCCAATCAAACCGATTTGGTAAAATAATTGCACATCTTCGGGCAAAAGTTTGTTTGCCAAGTCGGAAATAATTTCCGAATCGAAGTCGTTATTGTTATCAATAAAACCTGGAATGGTTTGAGTTAAGCTAATTCTATGCAAGACGCGTAATATCTGTTGTAGAATATCGGCAAAATCCGGCATTAATTCACTCACATCCGCAACTTTTTGTAATAACTCAACAGCATTATTATTCGCCAAAGCCTGCATAATTTCATCTACCGGTTGCTGCGCCACAGTACCCAGCATATTAGTTACTGTTTGCAGTCTCACTTCGCCATTCCCAAAAGCTATCGCCTGATCAAGCAAACTTAAACCATCCCGCAAGCTGCCATCAGCTGCACGTGAAATCAGTTTCAATGCATCAGGGTCAAACTCAATTTTCTCTTGACCCAGTATAAAAGCCATCTGTTTATTAATCTGTTCAGGTAATAATCGTTTCAGATTAAATTGTAAACAGCGAGATAATACCGTAACGGGGATTTTTTGAGGGTCCGTGGTAGCTAATAAAAACTTTACATGAGGCGGAGGTTCTTCCAGCGTTTTAAGCAATGCATTAAAACTATGTCCGGACAACATATGAACTTCATCAATCAAATAGACTTTATATCGTCCCTGGTTGGGAGCATATTGGGCATTATCCAGCAAATCCCGTGTATCTTCCACTTTTGTTCGTGAAGCGGCATCAACTTCAATCAGATCCAGAAATCGACCTTCATCAAAAGCATGACAGACATCACATTCGCCACAGGGGTTACTGTTCTTAAGATTTTCACAGTTAATCGCTTTTGCTAAGATTCGGGCGATAGTTGTTTTGCCTACACCTCGAGTTCCGGTAAACAAATAAGCATGATGAAGCCGATTATGTTGCAAGGCATTACAAAGCGATTGGCTGACATGTTCCTGACCAACAAGCTGAGTGAAATTCTGAGGGCGCCATTTTCTGGCTAAAACCTGATAAGCCATTAGAGACTCTAAGGAAATTATGAAGATTGGGCGGATACTGTGCCAGCCACATCCCGGCACACGAATCCGCTGCTACCGTTGCTCCCTTCCGGGCCTGGCGGGGTTTACAGCGTATCGTTGCGAGAGAACCAACACAGTAACCATAATGTTTTCAGTCAGTAACTGAAAGAAGCGGTATTATGCTTGAATTAAATATATTAGGCAACTGAAGATTTAAACATTTTTATAATTGTGTAAATCGTCCAAACGTTTTCACACCTTAATGCAACTGATTTTGCAGTCATTTCGACCAGCGGGAGAATTCTTTAGATCTGCAACCATTAGTCTAAGTTTAAAACTCCTCGTTTCATTCGAAATGACAAATAAATCTAGAAAGCCGGAAAGGAATGATAGAACTCAAGAACTTTTGGGTCGATAATATACTTGCATATTGCTGTTTACGGTATTAATTTCAAGTCCAGTTCCTCAAAGTAAACCTTACTATTACATTCATGTTCAAGGCAAATAAACCAGCCATTTCATTCCTCCTAACATTTCACTTTCACTTCCGACCAGCTTCCCACCCAACAATTCGGTTAACTCATTGACTACCGCCATTCCAATACCATGCCCTTGTATATTTTCATCAGCTCTAACACCTCTTTGCAAAATTTCTTCCAATTTTTCTTCAGCAATTCCCGCTCCATCATCTTCAATTTGCAGAACCCATGAAAATTTAGAATTATTTTCTTTTTCAAGCTCAATCAATTTTACATATACATTTTTATCACACCACTTGGAAGCATTGTCCAGTAGATTTCCAGCAATTTCATAAATATCACCTTCCTCACAATACATAAGACAGGGACTACTCTGTTCAAAAGAAAAAACAATTTGTTTGTCAGCATAAACTTTCTTTAACGATGAAATAATTTTTTTAATAATTATTGAAACATCAACCGTTCCAGTCAGTTGTTTTTGCCCTTTCGCCGCAGCTTTTTGTAGTTGATATTCAACAATTTCATTCATTCTTGAAATTTGTTCAGACACTGACTCTTTATTTACAACTGAAGGTTGTAAACAGCCTCTTAATATAGCCAGAGGTGTTTTTAGACTATGGGCCAAATCAGCCAGAGTATTTCGATAACGTTCCAAATGCGCCCGTTCACTACTAATTAAAGCATTCAGATTACCGGCAAGGCCTGTTAATTCAGCAGGATATTGTCCGTCCAGTCGACTCTTGTTTCCTGTCTCAATCGCTTCCAGATCATTAACTATCATTCTTAACGGCTTAAGACTCCAGCGCAGCACCAAAAATTGAATTAAAACCAGTATTAGTCCGATAAAAAACAACCATCCTCTGAGTGTCGCTCTAAAACGCTCTACTTGATTCCTGACAAAGAATTCATCTTCAGCAACGGTAAAAATATAATATTGCTCAAAACCTACTTCATTTTCCCAGATAACTGCATAGTGCAAGACAAAATATCCATTTTCATCTTTTAAAAATACGGACTCACCAGGCTTTAAGTCCATCGTCGAAGGTAAATCTAAGCCAACAGCTGATAAAGAACGCCAAACAAAAATATTACCCGCCTGATTAATTGATGCATATAACCCAGACCCCGGGTTGGAAAATCTTGGTTCCCGCAATGCATCAGGCATGCTCAATTCAAGATTTTCAGTCAATTCAGCGACCGACAAAAGAGAATAAATATGGACTTGCAGCTTTTCTTTTAATGCTTGCTCTGCACTCTCTCTAAAACCTTGTTCCAAAACAAAGGCAACCAGGGCAAAAAAAGCTGTCAAAACAAAGCCTGCAGAAATTAACAGACGAAAACTGAGAGAATTGGTTTTCACTTTTTGCTGCTACTCAGTTTCTACAGAAATCCTGTACCCTCTTCCTCGTAAGGTTTCAATGGGTTTTGTAATACCTTGCGAATCTATCTTTTTGCGTAACCGGCCTATAAACACTTCAATTACGTTACTATCACGATCAAAATCTTCATCATAGATATGCTCAGTCAAAACTGACTTTGAAACCACTTCACCTTTTCGGAACAGTAAATATTCCAGTACCTTATATTCATATGCAGTAAGTTCTATTTTTTTATCATCTACCGTCACATCCTGTGACAAGGTATCTAATTTAATATTGGCATAGGTCAATACAGGATGAGCCTTACCTTGTGAGCGCCTTAGTAAAGCATTTACCCGGGCTAACAGTTCCTCATAATGAAACGGTTTAGCTAAATAATCATCTGCACCTGTTTCCAACCCTTCAACTTTATCCTGCCACCGGCTTCGAGCTGTTAACAACAAAATAGGAATATTTATACTATCATGTCTGAGTCTTTTGATTAATTCTATGCCAGAAAAATCAGGTAGACCTATATCAACAATAGCAGCATCTATAGGATATTCTTTTGCCAGGTAATACCCATCACTCCCTGTATTAGCAACATCAACTGCAAATCCTTTGGTTGAAAAAAAATCCTGTATTTGCCTACATAAATTCAGTTCATCTTCAACAATCAAAATACGCATTTTCTTTCCTTAGGGAATTGGTAATAAATAATCATCCCATCTCACTTATTTAAAAACTCTCCCAGTATCTGCATCTACTTTGAGAGATTGAACTCGACCATCCTGGCTCAGAACCTTAATAATATGAATTTTTTTCCCATCTTTTACCTCTGATTTTGCACTCAATACCTTATTTTTATTCCCCTTAATTATTATTTTTGTTGCTTGATCAAGACTGACAACAGAAAAAACAATTTCTGTTCCTGAAAAAGCTGTTTGAGCCAAACAAAAAGTCAATAATAAAGCTTTAATAAAAGTATGCATGGTAAAACCGTAAAAAATTGATAAATATTTATGTCAGCACACCCACTCTGGAGCCGCTTACTTAAGATCGAGCAATAATAGTAAGTAGACAATAAATGATTGCGCCTGAATCCAGACTGAATTAGCTCAGTTTATCGTAATATAAAACCATTAATTGCACTGGCAAATGTCTGACCAAATGATGCCCCTAATCTGCTGGCAATTTTATCCAGTAACCTTTCCTGTGGTGTGAAATTCAGTTTTTTTTCAGCTTTTATAATATCTCTTGCAACCGAATCGACACTGCCATAATCATCTGCCAAGCCTAATTTAATACCCTGGGCTCCTGTCCAGATCAAACCTGAAAACATATCTTTCGTTTCAATCAACCGATCACCGCGCCCTATCCGAACCGACTTAATAAATTGCTGGTGAACATCATCCAGTAATGTTTGCATATGCTGCGTTTCCTCTGCATTTACCGGCGAAAAAGGGTCCATTAACGCTTTATGTTTTCCAGCTATCAACAAACGGCGATCTACCCCAAGTTTCTCCATCACATTAACAAAACCAAAGCCATTCAACATAACACCAACTGAACCAATCATGCTGGATTGATTAACAAAAATTTTATCTGCTGCAGCTGCAATATAGTATCCACCCGATGCACAAATATCACTAACAACAGCATAGATAGGTATATCTGGATATTTTTTCTTAAGCCGTCTGATTTCTGCAAAAACATAGGCAGACTGCACCGGACTACCGCCTGGTGAATTGATATTAAGAATAACGCCTTGGGTTTTTTGATCTTTTAGCGCAGTTCTTAAACCTTTAATAATACTATCCGCATTAGCAGACTCATTTTCGGCAATAACGCCTAATACATCAACAATTGCCGTATGTTTCTTATCACTACCGCTTATTCCTTGTTCAAATTTCGGATAAAAGGCCATCACTCCAACAACTATCAGATAAACAAACATTAATGATTTAAAAAATACGCTCCAGCGTCTGGATCTACGTTGTTCTGTCACCGCAGCCATTGCCAGTTTCTCAATAACTTCTCTCTCCCATCCATGGCTATTTTCACTTGTATTTTTTTTATCCGAATGAGTGCTTTGTTGATTTTCCATGCTTTTAACCTTTATAAAACTTTTAGTAATTCAGTAGTTTGTTTAATATTTAACAATGGATTATATTGTTGTAGTTGTTCCGTAGTATTTGCACCACAAGAAACAGCAATAGCAGATATATCTGCATTAATAGCCATTTGCATATCGTGAACTGAATCGCCCACCATGACTGCTCTTTCTTTGCTTACACCCATCTCTTTGATAATCTGTTCCAGCATATCCGGTTGGGGTTTTGACGCTGTTTGATCTGCACAACGAGTTATACCAAAAAAGTTACTCAACCCGGTACCCTGCAACGCTCTGTGCAACCCGGAACTACTTTTTCCCGTCGCAACAGCTAGTTGATATCCTTTTTGTTTAAGTGTTACTAACATTTTTTTAACACCTAAAAACAGATCATCTGTTGTAATTTGTTTGGAGAAAAACTCTTGACTATAACAACTGATTAATTGTTCCTGAGTTTTTTGATTAATCTCAGGGAATAACTCGTCCATTGCTTTTTGTATACTTAAGCCAATAATGTTTTTTGCAGCCTGTTCTTCAGGCTCATTACATCCATGAGCAATCGCAGCCTTTTTTAGACAGTGTACAATCCAGTCAATTGAATCAACCAGAGTACCATCCCAATCGAAGATAATTAAATCAAACCTGTTGTTCATTGTAATTAGACGCTCATTTCGCCAAGGTTTCTTTTTTTAATAAAGCATCCAGTTCCTGGGGTAATGGGGCTTTAAAACGGATTATATCCCCGGTAACAGGATGTTTAAATTGTAGTTGTTCAGCATGAAGAAACAAGCGTTTGTAACCTTTTTTCTTTAATTCTCTATTAACTTCATCAGCACCATAACGATCATCTCCCACAATAGGATGTCCCAACCAGGCCGCATGAACTCTTATCTGATGTGTTCGCCCCGTTTTTGGTGACGCTTCAACTAAAGTAAATTTTTTATATTTGTTTATTCTCCGAAAGCTGGTTTCAGCAAACTTACCAGCCTTACTCACCTTCACAAAACGTTCACCACTCTTGCCGGTATTTTTTAATAACGGTACAGTAACCTGCTGTTGTTTCCTTTCCCATTGTCCTACCAGTAGAGCCAGATAAGTTTTTTTAACTCCGTCACCTCGAAAAAGATCATGCAATACTTTTAAAGTAGACCTTTTTTTTGCCACCAACAAACAACCCGAAGTATCTTTATCCAATCGGTGTGCTAATTCCAGAAATCTGCTATCGGGTCTTAAAACCCTTAACCCTTCAATCACACCAGAACTAATCCCACTCCCTCCATGAACTGCAAATCCAGAAGGTTTGTTCAAAACAATCAACACATCATCTTCATAAATTATTTCCTGTTCCAAACTGTGTTTAAGTGTTGGCAGTAGCTCAACCTTACTCTCCCTTTCTGCAACTCTTACGGGAGGAATACGAACCATATCCCCTTGTTCTAATCGATATTTATTATTTATACGCCCTTTATTAACCCTCACTTCACCTTTACGAATTATTCTATATATTCGTGTCTTGGGCACTCCTTTTAACTTTGTAATCAAGAAATTATCTATCCGCTGTCCACTATTCTCTTCGGTAATTTCAACCCATTGAACTTTTGGTTTCTTTATTTCTTGTTCTGTATTCATACCACTAATAATAACAGCATAGCCACTTTATTAACTGTTTAAATTGATACAAAGCGCAAAGATTGTTATATTAGGGAAGTTTATCTATTGATAAATGACTAGAGCGCAGCCCAAAAATGAATAATCTATTGTGAAAAACATCTTTTTACAATTTTTTATACTCGGACAGCGTCCCAGCCGCATTTAATACATACTACACATACACAGCAGCAGAAACAATGTTGTTTCAGCTGCCTACAAGAATTATTGGGTTTTATCGCTCGACCCTAGATGAGCGATGCTGTTTCAATAAAACAAATACTTATAGCTGAACACTGAAAACAACATCAAGCTATAGCAACAGAACTTATTTCGCCAGGTAATATTTTGGAGTCACATCCAGTACGAATTGATCAAAGCGCAGATATAAATATCCCGCTAAAACCGGCAAGAAGTTAAATAACTTACACCCTGTGAATAGATAAACAATCATTCACCCTTAGAAAGTCTGTTCAGGAATACAACATATTCCTAAGTAAATCTGTTATGGAGCAGGAAACAACAAGGAAAACAAAATGAAAAGAATGCTTATCAATGCCACCCAACCTGAAGAGTTGCGTGTTGCTTTGGTAGATGGTCAAAAACTTTATGATTTTGACATAGAACTCCCCGCAAACGAACAAAAAAAAGCAAACATATACAAAGGAATTATTACCCGAGTTGAACCCAGTCTTGAAGCAGCCTTTATTAATTATGGTGCGGAAAAACACGGTTTCCTGCCTTTCAAAGAAATTTCTGCTGAATACAGAACTAAGGTCCCTTCAGATAAAAAAACTGAAGGTCGCCCAAACATCAAAGACCTGGTAAAAGAAGGCCAGGAAATTATCGTTCAGATTGAAAAAGAAGAACGTGGTAACAAAGGTGCCGCATTAACCACATATATAAGCCTTGCGGGTACATATCTGGTATTAATGCCTAACAACCCCAAAGCGGGTGGTATTTCCAGGCGCATTGAAGGTGAAACACGTAATGAATTACGTGAAAACATGGCCGCACTAGAAATCCCTGAAAAAATGGGTCTTATCATACGTACGGCTGGCTGCGGCAAAAATGTTGAAGAGTTACAGTGGGATTTAAACTATCTTTTACAATTATGGGAAGCTATAGATCGTTCCAGCTCTGAACAACAAGCGCCTTTTCTTATTTTTCAAGAAAGTAACGTCGTCATTAGGGCATTAAGGGATCATTTAAGAAATGAAATTGATGAAATTCTGATTGATGAAGAATCATCACATAAGCAGGTTCTAAGTTTTCTAAAACAGGTAATGCCTCACTTTCTGCAAAAAACCAAACTGTATCAGGATAGTGTGCCTTTATTTAGTCGCTATCAAATTGAATCACAAATTGAGTCAGCTTATAACCGAGAAGTTTCTCTACCATCTGGCGGCTCTCTCGTCATAGACTACACTGAAGCACTAACTTCAGTGGACATTAACTCCGCCCGGGCAACTAAAGGGAGCGATATTGAAGAAACTGCTTTAAATACTAATCTTGAAGCCGCTGATGAAATTGCCCGTCAATTGCGTTTACGTGATTTAGGCGGATTATTTGTCATTGATTTTATTGATATGATGGCAAACCGAAATCAAAAAGCAGTTGAAAATCGATTACGTGATGCATTGAAAATTGATCGTGCACGAATTCAAACCAGTCGTATTTCGCGCTTTGGTTTATTGGAAATGTCCAGACAACGATTACGTCCTTCTTTAGGTGATGCAACACAGCTCACCTGCCCACGCTGCAAAGGCCAAGGGTCTATTCGAAACATCGAATCTGTTGCCCTTTCAGTACTGCGTATTCTAGAAGAAGAGGCAATGAAAAAGGGCACAGAAAAGGTTGTTGCTCATTTACCCATTGAATGTGCTACATTTCTATTGAATGAAAAAAGATCCGTACTTCAAGAACTGGAAGCACGCCATAAAATTGCAATTATTGTATTACCAAGCAAACATCTTGAAACACCTGCTTACAATATTGAGCGCATAAAAGCAACAGAAGGGGAAGATGATAAACCCAGTCACTTACAAATTAAATCCGAAAACATTACAGTCCCCGAGTTTGCGAAAAAATCTACTCATAGCACTGAGAAGCCAGCTATTAAAGAATTTCTTCACGATGCACCTGCGCCGGTACAAAACAAAAAAACATCAGCTAACCTGATTCAACGCTTTTGGCAAAAACTTGTTGGCACATCTAAAGTTGAAAAGACAGAAAATTCCAAACAAAAACGAAGTTCAGAAAAAAATAATAATTTGGCAGAAAAACCACGTAACCCCAGAAATACCAGAAGCCCTAAAAACCCGAGAAACAGAACTAACGAGCGTGACAGACGTAGCAATCAGAATCGCAATACTCGAGGTAATAACACTGCTCGAAATACGCAAAAAAAGCCACCTACTGAAAAAAATCAGCCAGGTAAGGATAGTTTAATTACTGAAAGCCCAGGTTCAGTTGCTGTACCTGAACAAAAGTCTTCGACCTCACAAGCGAAAGGAAACAGACGTAGCAGTTCTAACCGCAGGCGTCCACGTAACCCAAATTATAAAAAACCAGAAAATAAGCAGGATACGCATCTAGATAGCAATGCTCAATCACCATCGAATGAACAATCAACGGCTAAACCTATAGAACATACTAAAAGCGACAATCAACCTCGCTCTTATGCCAATAAGTTTGCAGAACAAAAAAAACAGGCTGCCGATCAAGTAACACCGGTATCAAAAGCACCTTCTAAAGCTAAGGAAAAAACCGATAAATTACCACCCTCAACTGACTCAGAATCTTAACCTTTTAATTCGCTCAATTGCATAAAATGCAGTCTGTTTTACCTACAAGGATGTAGGTAAAACAGACTGGAATTAGCAAGGAAGGACCCAAGCTGTCATACTTAAGCTAGGAGGCTGTCCGGGAATAGAGATCGTAGTGAGGAAAATCTGGCTAAATCCAGCTTTTCCACAGTAGCTCTTCTATTCTCTGACAGTCTCCTGGAGTCAATGTCAAGTGTACTCTAATGCTGAAAAAAAACAGCATTGGAGTAAAGGCCTTTCCCGGCTACTGTTGGGCTGCAAGCGGTTTAAGATTCAACTCCACCCGCCATAATCTTTGCTGCCCCGGATCAAATGCATCCCATAGTTTCTGATAGGTGCAGCCATTCACCGGGTGTTTCAGCTCCCCCGCTACTTCAGCAAGTGGCAGCAGTACAAAGGCATATTGCATAATCTCATTGCGGGGGATCTCTATCTCCCCTTCATTTATAACCGCATTGCCGTAGAGCAGCAGGTCAATATCCAGTGTTCGGGATGAAAATTTTACACCGCCCCGAACACGTCCGTGTCGCTCTTCAATCTCACGGAGGCGGCCATTTAGACTTCTGGCCGATAGTGCGGTTCCCAGGCCAGCCACCATGTTGTAGAACGGATCACCATCAAAACCGACTGCCTTGCTTTCGTAGACGCTCGACAGCACCAGTTCGCCAAAAGCATCCCGTAGCGATTTTACCGCGCCACAGATGCTTCTCTCCCGATCCATGTTGCTGCCAATGCTCAGCCAGACCTGGGGCATTTTAACGGCTGCCGCGTTCAATAATGACGCCTACATCCTCTGCACTGCGCACGGCACCTATCTTATTCAGCGTCAAACGTAGCCAGGGGACGCCGAATTCATCACGAATGATTTGCGCACAACGCTCCGCCAGTGTCTCAACCAGCTGAAATTCACTCTCGGCGATAAAGTGCTCCACCCGCTTGGCGACCGACTTATAATCCAGCGCATCCTGAATATCATCAGTGGCTGCTGCCCGGTGCACATCGGTTGCCATCTCCAGATCCAGCACGACAGTCTGCTTGATCCGTCTCTCCCAATCATAGATGCCGATAACCGTATCGACACGCAAACCTCGTAAAAAAACAATAACCATACCTCTGAGCCTCTTGCAAAACCCCTAAAAGCAGCGAATTTTTTGGTTTTTAGCGACCAAAAAAGAAAGAAGTGACGGATTCATTTTGGAAAAATAAGTTTGTGACTTAACCAATAGAATCATCAGCATAGGCCAAGATCCAATGACCCAGGCGCGAGAAAGATTATCCCACACATAGCAGCATATACAAGGTTTCCCGTTCCCCATGCTATGGGATGAATTTGGAGGGCTTACGGAAAAGGCCGCGATCAGGTAGCAGGTGCATCATGGACCAGTTTCATTTTGCACTTTCTACCTGAACGCAGCCAATCCAGGGTGAGAGAGGGCGTCACAATTCTAAAAGACGAATTATGATCCAAGCTGCTACAATCCAAATCACTATTTGGTATGGGATTCAGTAAATGAAAAAAGATGCCCCTAAAATGGGAAAATTGCTCGCCGAATACGGATTTATACCCGATATGATGATTAGTTCCCCTGCCAACCGTGCATTGAAGACAGCGGAGATCATTGCAGAGCAATTGGAATTCACGCGCAATATTCGGCAGGAACGCCGCTTTTACGAGGAAGGCCATGGTGCCATGTTTTCCGCATTGCAAAACCTTCCCGAAGAAGTGGAGAATGTCATGCTTTTCGGGCATAATCCTACCATGGAAAACCTGAGTGCTTTTCTGATGCAGATGCAGGCCGGAATCGTCATGCCCACCTGTGCGATGCTCTGTCTGGAAGCCCAGACTTCTACCTGGTC
>JAKIUK010000050.1 GCA_021647585.1 Methylococcaceae bacterium | reverse complement strand
GTATCCATTCAAATGTGGCAATGTAGAATTAGAGTCTATCATTCAGTATAAAGAGAAGTGTAACGTTATGTTTTATTGCGATTTTTATTTTCGTCAAAAAAAACAAAAGATAGCACTAGATATTTTTAAACAGAATGTATAGAATATGCCGCTCTACTAGCACATCAGCTAATGCCTCGGTGGCGAAATTGGTAGACGCACGGGACTTAAAATCCCGCGCCTTCACGGGCGTGCCGGTTCGATTCCGGCCTGAGGCACCATAATAACTTTGGATGGATTTAGAAACCTCAATGGTTCCATTGAATGAAGGTTTCAAATTTAGAGTATCACAATGCTAAACTCCAGAATTGACAAGTCGTAGTATGAATGTTTACTTGTTTTGGTGGTTTGCAATTAAAGTAATATGGCTATTAACAAAGCACGAGTCAAACTTTAAATGGGTTGTCATTTCGAGCAACGGGACGACTTGTATGGACAGATATATTGCTCCATGCAATATCTGCATTCACCACCTCCCTGCTGTTTACACAGGAGGTAGGGCAATGCAGGAGCAGCGAAGCGGTGTTGCCGAGACATATTGTTGCTCAAGTTGCGCTTAAACTCAAGATTCCTCCCGTTGGTCGGAATGACAGCGTTTGTGAAGTTAATCTATAAACGTCAAATTTGAGAGTAACCTGCGATAGGTTAATAGTCATTTAAAGTAATTGCTTTTCAGCTATTAAATTTGAATTCAACGACAGCTAACTTAATGATCTCTTAGTGTTGGAAATAGTGTTGGCGATATTTATATCTTGAATTTGTGTGTTTTTTTTTGTTCAATTACAAGGTAGTTCATATGTTGTGTACAGTATCCCCCCCTTTTTTATGTGGTAGATGGATAATGGGCTATAATTAGCGGTACAAATATTTTGGAGTTGAATTGATGCGATTAAATCATAAGGTTGGGCTGGTTTTGTTTTGGATAACTTTGGCTGCATATCAGCAAGTATCAGCGCAAGAACAGGTTCCATTACCTGAGTCAAAAGCATACCTGGTACAACCGGGAGATATATTGGAGATTTCCGTTTGGAAAGAAGAAGGCTTGCAGCAGGAGGTTTTGGTTAGACCCGATGGCGGCTTATCCTTTCCTTTGGCGGGTGATTTTAAAGCGCAGGGGAAAAGCCTGGTTGAAATTCAGAAAATCATCAGCGAGCGTTTAAGCCAATATATTGCGGACCCTGTAATTACCGTATCTGCTAAACAATTACTAGGCAATAGAATTTATGTTATTGGCAAAGTTAACAAGCCGGGTGAATATATTGTTAATCGCTATGTAGATGTGATGCAAGCTTTGTCTATGGCAGCCGGGATGACACCATTTTCTGCAGTCAATGATATTAAGATTTTACGAAGAGATAAAGACGGTAAGCAGCAGGCAATTGAGTTCCGGTATGGAGATGTGGAAGATGGCGATGATCTGGAGCAAAATATTATATTGAAAAATGGAGATGTTGTAGTTGTTCCTTAACCGGTTGCAATTCATGGCTATTTTTTTCTGCGGGATAAATAATAGTTCTTTAAATAAAATACTGAATATGAATAGTAAAGAACTAATTTCAATATTAATTGTGATTGCTTTTTTTCTTTCATCCAGCGCAAACGCAAGAGAATGGTATATCCAACCAACCACCAAGCTGCGTGTGGAAGTTGATGATAATTTGCGCCTCAGAACAGAAGAATCAAAAGATGTAGCCGGATTCAGAGCTTCTTTTTTTACAAAATACGGTACTCGAACTGAGACATCCAATATAGATTTAACGACACTATTAGATGTTTACCGTTATTGGGGACAAGAAAATCTAGACAGGGAAGATTTGAACTGGACAGTAGGGTCTAATTTCCAGGTCACAGAAAGAAATCAGCTGGGTTTAGATGCGGTTTATATACGCGATACCAGTTTGACCAGTGAAATAGAGTTGACAGGGCTTACCCAAATTTTGGTGGATAGGGAAAAGTTTAATATTTCGCCTCACTGGGCTTATACTTTATCAGAGCTTCAAAACATACAAACACAGTATACGCATGAAGAGGTGACTTATGATAATACCTCTAATAGTTTGTTAAACAGTTATAAAACAGATTCAATTAACTTGTCATACCTTTATCAGTGGCGTGCTGATACACAGCTATTTGCAACATTTGGGGCGCTGCAATATAAATTAACAGATTCTGATCAAGAAACGGATGACTATAGTATTAATGTAGGGTTTGACTATAATTATTCTGAAACCTTAAGTTTTAATGCTATGGTTGGGGCAAGATTCAGTGTGAATAGAACAGGGAGCAGAGTCGTTGTAATCAGAATAGGGAACCAGCCAATTCCAATCAGAATACCTGGAACTGAAAATAGTTCATTAGGGTCTCTATTTTCTTTAGGGCTGAAAAAGAAATTTGAGTCGGGAGACTTAGACTTGAGCTACTCAAGAAGTGTCAGTCCATCGGGTTCAGGGGAATTTTTACAGGCAGATAGATTTAAGGCGAGTGTTTCCCAAGGTATAACAGAACGTCTGAAATTTAGTGTTTTAGCCGTTTTAAATCGTTCAACATCGACAGATGACAAACGGGATACGGGACGAACTTATTATTCGATTGAACCACGATTAAATTGGCGGTTTGATAGACAAACATTTTTAAGTGGTGGTTACCGTTACCGTCTGCAAGAATTTGATAGTAGGAATAATAATGCAGTTTCTAATGGTGTTTTTGTGACAATAAGTTATCAATGGGACAAATTGTCAACTAATCGTTTTTAATATTTTAAAGAGTTAATAATGGAAGAAGATATTAAAGGAATCCAGGATTATATCCAGGTTTTAAAAAGACAAAAGAAACAAATTATAATTACCAGTGTGATTATATTTTTCATAGCTGTGTTGGTGGCCATTAAGTTGCCTGCTATGTATAAATCAACGGCCACAATTCTTATTGAACAACAGGAAATCCCTCAGGAATTGGTTCGTTCTACAGTAACCAGTTATGCTGATCAGCGAATTCAGGTGATTAGTCAGCGGGTGATGAGTACCGAAAACCTGAAGGCTGTTATTGAAAAATTTAATCTATACGTAGAAGATAGAAAGAATTTGACTTCTGCCGATGTGTTAGATGCCATGAGAGAAGATATAGAGCTGGACATGGTCAGTGCGGATGTTATTGATCCACGTAGTGGTCGGCCTACTCAAGCCACAATAGCATTTAATTTATCATATGCCAGCAAATCTGCCAAAAAAGCACAACAGGTAGCTAATGAATTAGTGAGTCTGTATTTAAATGAGAACTTAAAGCATAGAACACAAGCGGCATCAGAAACTACGAGTTTTTTAGCAATTGAAGCAGGAAAATTAAGTTCTCAAATTTCTGAAATTGAAAAACAATTAGCAGAATTTAAAGAAAAAAATGCAGCAAGTTTGCCTGAACTGCAGCAGTTGAATATGCAATTAATGGATAGAACGGATCAGCAGATTATCGAGATTGATAGGCAAATTAATTCCCTAAATGAAAGAAAATTATATTTGAATGCGGAATTGGCCCAATTAAGTCCTAATTTATCAACATATTCTGCCACTGGAGAGCGTATTTATGGAGCAGAAGACAGATTAAAAGCATTACAGGCGGAATATGTTGCTTTAACAGCAAAATATGCCAGTACACATCCAGATGTTATTAAAATGCGACGGGAAATAGCTGCTTTAGAAAAAGAAGTCGGTGGCATTGATAAAACAGAAATTCAAACGCAACTAAAGAATAAAAATGCAGAACTGGTTGCTTTGTCTCAACGATATTCGGTGGATCATCCAGATATAAAAAAACTTAAGCAACAAGTTAAACAACTAGAAGCAGAGTTAAACAAACCCACAACAAAAAAACGTTTTGTGAGTTCAAGGCCCGATAATCCGGCATATATCCAATTGCAAGCCCAACTTAATTCGGTAATTGCTGATTCCAGCGCAATGCGGAATTCAAAAAAAAGGTTATTAGCTAAGCTGGAAAATTATGAGACAGGATTATTGAATGCACCCCAGGTAGATCGGGAATACAAGAACTTGATGCGAAATTATGAAAATGCAACGGCTAAATATCAAGAGGTCAAGGCAAAACAAATGGAAGCCGATATGGCACAAGCAATGGAAAAGGATCGTAAAGGGGAGCGTTTTACTTTAATAGAACCCCCTTTATTTCCAGAGGAACCTTTTAAGCCAAATAGAAAAGCAATTGTGTTTATAGGGTTTATCCTGGCAATGGGAATGGCCTTTGGTTTTGCCTTATTAAAGGCTGGCCTAGACCGTAGAATTTATGGTGTAAAAAGTTTAACCGCATTGTCAGGAGCGCCGCCGTTAATTGTTATTCCCTACATCGAGAATGATGAGGATGTGCAAAGTAAACAGGGACTTAAAAAACGGACCATAGTAATTATCTTGGTATCTGTTTTTGCGGGCGTTATGCTTTTTCATTTACTTATTATGCCATTGGATGTTCTGTGGTACGCCGGGTTACGGAAATTAGGCTTAAGTGCTTTATAAAAGGTCTAAAGTTCTATGTGTTTTAAAAATATAAAATTTTCAGGAATTTAGCATGGAAAGAATTCAAAAAGCATTAGAAAAAGCAAGTAAACAGCGTCAAACGACTAGCTCTTTTAATAGCAATAATGAAGAACAGAAGCTTGATGCTATAGATATTAAAAAAAGACCATCGGCTAATAAAATAGCATATGAGCAAACGCAGACTATTGAAGTTTCTGATGAATGTTTTAGAAAAAACCGTGTAGTATCGGCATTAAAAAATGATGCCAGAGCTGATTTATTTAAAATATTAAGGACTAAAATACTCCAGCAGATGCGGGCTAACCAATGGAATGTGCTTGCCATAACCAGTCCTGCAGAAGGTGTTGGAAAATCATTGATTGCTACAAATTTAGCAATTAGTATAGCGATGGATGCAAATTATTCTGTATTATTAGCGGATCTTGATCTCAGGCGACCCAGTATAAACAGTTATTTTGACATGCCAGCAGATATTGGAGTGAGAGATTATTTAGAAAGTGATCATTCTATTCCCAATTTATTAATCCATCCTGGGTTAGAGTCATTAGTTATATTGCCGGCAGGAAAACCATTAAGAAGTTCATCAGAATTATTATCGACGCCAAAAATGATTGCGTTAGCCAGTGAGTTAAAAAACCGTTATCCAGACAGGATTGTGATTCTAGATTTGCCTCCATTATTGCATACTGACGATGCAATAATGATTATGCCTAGCGTGGATGCCTGTGTTTTAGTAGTTGCTGAAGGTGAAACAACGGAAGATGAAATAACTCGGAGTCTGCAATTATTAGATGAAACAAAATGTTTAGGTACAATTCTGAATAAAGCAGAAGACAGTCAAACAGGTGGCTATTACTATTAGAGCATCAGCAATGTTATATGACGAGTATTGTTGTAACATTGTAGAGCGGACTTAAGTCCGCTACAAAAACCTGGTTGAAGAGAATCGAACTACTCGACAACTGTCCCTGAGTTAATATACTTTCGTTGACTAAATGGTTACTGGAATTTTGCTAGCTGGTCAGTTATTACTGCTAATCTCATGCCGACGCTTGGAACGAGGTTCACCGTAATTTGTCTACACCTCTAAGACAATTGTTTTTCTTAAGACAACGATTTAATCTGCATGGAAAAACTTGATGGAAGGTTGGAAGGAAGAGCATGCAACTGATGTAATTATAGACATTTTAAGAGTAGATAAACTAAACATATTCGTTTTTGAACAATAAATGTATACAGAATTTTATAATTTAAAAGAAAAACCATTTTCTCTTTCCCCCGACCCATCTTATCTATATTTAAGTAAGCAGCACCAGACGGCCTTAACTATGCTTAACTATGGAATACAAAGTCAGGCTGGGGTGACAGTTATTACTGGAGAAGTGGGTTGTGGTAAAACAACACTCACGAGAGAAATTTTGCATAATATGGAGGAGGATGTAACCGTTGGTTTGATTTCTAATGCCCATGGTTCTTTTGGTGATTTGTTGCAATGGGTAATGCTGGCTTTTGACTTAAAAACAGAAAACAATGACAAGGCGGTACGTTATCAATTATTTACAGAATTTTTGATAAAAGAATATTCAGAGAATAAAAGAACCGTACTTATTATAGATGAAGCCCAAAATCTGGAAATAGAAACCTTAGAAGAGTTACGTTTACTGACAAATATTAATGCTGATAAACATCTGGTATTACAACTTATTTTAATAGGGCAACCCGAGTTACTGGAAATAATGCAACGTCATGAGCTGAGGCAATTGGCTCAAAGGGTTTCTGTTGATTATAAATTGAAAGCACTCGGATATAAAGAAACTACCGCTTATATAAGACACCGGCTGACAATTGCAGGCGGTAAAAATTTAATTTTTGATAAATATGCTGCCGCAGTTGTTTACTATCATAGTAGCGGAATTCCTCGGTTAATCAATACATTATGTGATTACGCTTTAGTATATGGCTATGCTGAAGAAGCACCTCAGATAGATTTAACATTAATGTTAAACGTTATTAAAGATAAGCAGCAAGGTGGTATTTTCCCTAAAACCACTAATGAAAATAGAGAACAAGCAAAAATTCGGCAACTAATACAAGAACAGAAAGGCATAGACGTTGTACCTGACTTGTCAGAAGATGAAGAACCAACAATATTTCAGTTGTAGAGAAAGAAATAATAAAGTGGAGGGCGAACAATGCAATGGCAAGATGTATTAGCAGATAAATCATTACAGGATTTACCTTATAAAATAGAATTGAATGAAAAAGGACTAATAGAAATGTCACCCGCTTCGTTTTTTCATAGTTTGTTGCAAGGAAGATTAGCTACATTATTGGGTAATCAATTGGATGGAGAAGTATTTACTGAGCTTGCTGTACAAACAAAAAAAGGAGTTAGAGTCCCAGATGTGGCATGGGGGTCAAAAGAATATGTGCAAAAGCATATAAAAGACATATACGCATTATCAGCTCCAGAACTATGTGTGGAAATTATTTCTCCCTCAAATACACAAAAAGAAATGTTGGATAAGGTGATGCTGTTTTTAGAGGCAGGCGCAAAAGAAGTGTGGCTGATTACAGAGGATGGCCAAGTGACATACTATAATCATCAGGGACAATCTGCCAAAACGAACTTTAATGCTGATTTGAAAGGATTGGTTGAAAATTTTAATTAGTGCAAAGCCAATGTTGTATTATGGATAATGTAGAGTGGGTTTCAGTCCGCAATTTTCGACATACAAGTATTTTTATTTGTTCATAGCGAACTAAAGTCCGCTACCATCCATCGATACAATATTTGAGGGTTGCTGATACTCTATTGACAGCTTAAATATACAAATTATCCAGTTCCTCCCTTGCTGAATAGAAGTTATAAGAGCGAGTTCAACAATGTAATTTAAAGATCCTTTTCAGCTTATGAGCTCTATTTTTAATACTTAGGGAGTGGAAACAAATAATCATCCAATCTCACTTGCCTTTTTATCCCTGTTTAAATCTTCTCAATCGTCACGTAGAATAACTATGCTCCTCTTGAGAAGATTTAAACAGAAATAAAGATTCTGCATGATATTTGGATGATTATTTATTGCCAGCTCCCTTAATCGTGACATAGCCAAAGAAAATAGATTTGAATTTGTATAAAGAAAGATGACAGATGAGATTGCAGAAGTATGAAGTAGACAGTATCAGATCTATTACAAATAAAATTTTTGGGAAGGGGACAAAGGTTATTTTGTTTGGCAGTAGAGTTGACGATGAGTTAAAGGGTGGGGACATAGATTTATATATACAACCCATGCATCAAAATTCATTGACAGAAAAAAAATAGATTTTTTAGTCGCGTTAAAATCTAAAATAGGCGATCAAAAAATTGACGTAGTGATATCGAAAGATAGATCAAGATTTATAGAGCAGGAAGCTTTAAAAAAAGGGATAGAATTATTATGAATTTTGATATAGAAACATCGTTTAAAGAAAAATTTTATGAATGTAAAAAGCACGTAGAAAAAATAACTGTTTCTAGAAAATATTTATCAAAACATATGCTGTTGACAGTTGAAACGTATTCAAACTTAAATGATATAGATATGAGTTTTATTGATCAACTTATATTCAGGTATTCAAAACTTCAGGACACATTAGGAGAAAAAATATTTCCTTCTATCCTAATACTCTCAAAAGAAGATGTTAAACGAAAAACGTTCATAGACATATTAAACAGATTAGAAGAACTGGAAATTGTTGATAAAAATGAGTGGCTAAAATTAACAGAAATCAGAAACGAAATTGCGCATGAATACTCTTTTAATACAGCAGAAGTTGTTGAAAGTATCGTTAATGTTTATAACGTCTGTAAAGACTTGGTAAAAATAAATGATGAGGTCAATAGCTTCTGCCAAGAAAAATTTTTTATGCCTTCGTGATGAATATCTTCGGGGGAAGCAGAGAAAGCTAGATGTATCTATTTTGAAAAATCATCAGCGAAAAAGAATCAATATTCTTTATAACCACGTTATCTCTGTAAGGATTGCCGAGATCCAGTGACATGGATGTAAACCCTGAAACCGTTAGTTTTTAAAAGCAAATCCAGGTGTTTTTGGATGTCATAAACTCCTGCAGGAGTGACGTTTATTAGTCTCTATTAAGTTTAAAACTACCGCCTTTAGGCGGTCAGATTTATCTATGATTTAGAATAGTATTTTTAGGCATTAGTTTTGGAGAGATTATGGATTATAGGGTGGTGGGTCAAATCTGTTGATAAAGCTATTTTAAAAACATATCCATTATTGGGGCGCAGGCTTTAGCCTGCTCTTGTTATGAAGAATGCAGGTTAAAACCTGCGCCCAAAAGACGGTTACTAATGAGGGTATATTTGGTAAAACTACAACTTTAACCCACACCAAGAAATGATCCAAAATTATTTGGAACATCACTTTGAGCCCAAAGGTGATGATAATTTTAAAACGTAGCCATAAAGGGTCTTATGACCGGTATCCAGACTTTAGTCCAATATACGAACCCACCAGCTTTAGCTGGAGGTTGTTGAGTTTTCAGTTGAATCAAGTGGTTGTCTGGCTGTGATATGATTTGTCTAAGGGAGGTGGAAATAAATAATCATCCAAATATCATGTAGAATATTTATTTCTGATAACTAAAGTTTCGGAGTTTGTTTTTTTAAGTAAGCAATTGAATTAAAATAGCTATTTGGCATATATCAGGCTAAAGTTGAATGTATTGACTTTTTTAAACTGGCTTAAGTTCACTCTTAACCCATTGATTTTACGGTGTTTCACATGAACTTTCGAATGTTCCAATATGTTGATTTTCTTTTAAAATTAGAAAGTCAAACATCCAATATTAAGCTATTATTGAATATTTATCCTGTTAATAATCAAGGGCTTGATTTCTATTTATTACTCAAAATGAACTCCGAAACTTTAGTGATAAAATTATCTCAAGAGGAGCATAGTTATTCTACGTGACGATTGAGAAGATTTTATCAGGGATAAAAAGACAAGTGAGATTGGATGATTATTTGCTTCCACCTCCCTAAATATCCAGTTTCTATTTGCGGAGAATCAAAATGGCTATAGCTTATCATGAATATTACACTTTTGACGATTACCAACAGTGGAAAGGTGAGTGGGAACTCTTTAATGGAATGCCATATGCAATGGCACCATCACCATCAGTGACACATCAAATGGTAAGTCTAAATATTGCATCAAAAATTAAAGAGGAATTCAACAATAAGGAAGATAGTTGTGGCAACTGTACTGTTTTAATGGAAACAGATTGGTTGGTTTCAAATGATACTGTCGTTAGACCCGATGTTATGGTTATCTGTCAGGAAATAGATGAAAAAGTTTCAGTACCCCCCGAGCTGATTGTTGAGGTGGTTTCATTATCAAGTACCAAGAGAGATGAATCGATGAAGTTTGATCTCTATCAGCGAGAGGGTGTGTTGTACTATATTCTTGTATACCCAGAAAAAAGTATAGCTAAAGTTTACCAAAATAAAACAGGTGGATTTAAACGACTAAATGCACATTGTACGGCTATTTTTGATCTTGATCTTAGGCATTGTCATTTTAGTATTGATTTTAGTTTGATTTGGCGGTGATTTTTATTTGTAGATGAATAACCCTTTGTTTCTAATGGATCTTCTTGCGAAGCCTAAGATGATGTGGATATTACCTGGGTCTGGGTCGTTATATTTCTTAAAAAAATGTGCTCAAGTAAAATGCTGGACATTGTTGATATTAATGAATGGTTAAAATTAACAAAAAGTAGAAATGAAATTACGCATGAATACACATATAACATTGCATTAATTATTGAAATTATCGTGATTTTTTTTGTTGGTAAAGACTTGATAATAATAAATGATGCGAGGAATAGTTTTCCTAAGAAAATTATTAAACTTTAACGAATCATCAAAAACACTATAATACATCCAAAAAATCTATTTTCAGGCTATGGTTGTATGATGTGATAAAAATACAGAACTGTATTTTGTTAGTGGAATTAAATATCATAGATATGAACATCACAGTAACCTTTCGTTCTGTTCTGTCAATCCATAGACATAATAAGGATAATATTACAAATTATAAAACTAATTTTTTCTTAGAAATCGCATTGAAAAAATAGGATCTATATGCAACATTCAAAGTTAATAGCATTAAGCGGGGGCAGTGGTTCAGGTAAAACTGTTATAGCAATGTTGTTGAAAAAACATTTTGGTGAAGAGGCTACAATAATTTCACAAGATTCTTATTATAAGGATTTGTCTCATTTATCTGATAGTGAAAGAGCTAGAACGAATTTTGATCATCCTGATAGTATTGACTTCGAATTATTATTGAATAATATTCAGATTTTAAAAAGTGGCTTGTCAGTAGAAGGCCCTGAATATTGTTTTAAGACGCATACAAGAAAATGTACTAAAATTAATTTAACGCCTAAATCTATTGTTATCCTGGAAGGTATTTATTCTTTTTTCGATAAAGAAATAAAAAATCTGTTAGATTTTACTGTGTATGTTGAGGCAGATAGTGATATAAGGTTGATTAGACGTATAAGAAGGGATGTTGTAGAGCGAGGCCGAGATGTAGATTCGGTTATCTCTCAATATGAATCAAATGTTAGAAATATGCATTTGGAGTACATAAGTCAGCAAAGGCAGAGCGCAGATTTTATTATTGAAAATAATGGAAATATGGAATTGGAAGGTCTTGTAAATACTCTGGTTAATGAAATAAAAATAAATAACTATTAACCTATCGCAGGTTACTCTCAATTTTGACGTTTGTAAGTTAACTTCACAAACGGTGTCATTCTGACCAATGGGAGGAAACTTGAGTCTAGGCACAACTTGAGCAATAAGATTTCTCCCGCTGGTCGAAATGACAGCCCATTTAAAGTTTGACCTGTGGTTTGTTAATAGGCATGTAAAATATCTCTGAAATTGATAAGTGAAGATAACAATGGAAACACCCATACTAGTAATATTTGTAGATGCATATCCATATGCTGATTCTGAGCCTTTAGCTAAGAAATTAAATGCATTAACTTACAAAAAAGTTACGCCTGGGGTGGGCTATAGTATTAATGTAAAAGCAGAGATTTTTGCAAAATTAAAACCTGATGAGGTAGGTTACTTTTGTGAGTGGATCTATAACAAAGAAAAGGTACATAAATGGATGACTCCACTCGTTGTACAAATACTTACACTTATTGGTTCTATCAATAATTTCTCAAACAGAGTGATACATAAATTAGTAAGGATGATAATTAAAGAGCCAATTTATGCAATCCCGTTTGATGTTTTGCCTTACCTGAAAAATGCTGGCGCAACAGCCTATGAATATACCTTTAAAAAACCAACATTCTTAACTAAATTAAACTTTACAAGAGTGTTATACAGTAAGGTTGGTGTTAATGATGAAAAGGTATTTAGAGAAGCGAAGGCTGTTTTGAAGAGGGATATGCCTAAGAAATTGTTCGTTAGTACTGCGGAATTAGATGGAATTATGCATTATTATGGAAAAGGGTCTGATGAATATAATAAGCAAATTAGGTTGATTGATAAAAATATATTTGAACTCGTTAGAGAATTTAATGAAATTCATGGAGCAGAGAGTCAGTATTTTATTTTTTCTGATCATGGTATGGCAAATGTCGATGAAGGTGTATTGTTTGATATAAGAAAAGTATTAGGGAAGCCAGGAAAAAACTCTTATTCGTACTTTATTGACGCTACATTTTTTAGAGTTTGGTTGAATAATAAAGAGCTTAAATGCAAATTGATTGATGCTTTTGATACTGTTAAACAGGGACATGTATTAGATGAGAAAGAACGTAATCAATATGGGCTGAAAAATATTGAACATGGCGACGTGATTTTTCTTCTCGATGAAGGAAAGATGTTTTTACCCTCATTTTTTGGAAATACTATTTGCAAGGCAATGCATGGATATGATCCAGTCCTTGAAAGTCAGCAGGGAACGATAATAAGTGGTTTTGAATTTGATAAAGAAGTGGTTAATGCTTACCAAATACATGATTTAATTATGTCGTGTGAAACAACTTAGTATTAAATATGGATATTAATTTATAGTGACTAATATAAATACGTTAATCGAATATGCTTACCCAGAAGAGATTATTGATGTAGTTAATGAGTTTGTGGGTGTTGTTAATGATGTATTTAACAAACAAAAATCAGGTGTCTTGTTAGTTGGAAGTGCGGCTCGTGGTGAGTTATGCTGGGAGTATTCCCATAATAAATTGCAAATGTATAGTGATATAGAGTTTCTGGTTGCTGTTGATTATAAGAATAATCGTTTATTAAATGATGTTAAACAACAGGTTGCTGACATAGAATCCAAGTGTCCTTATGGTGAAGCATTTCATATAGATTACACAGTTATACCCTGGCCAAAACTACAAAAGGTTGATAAAAAGTTTTTTGTTTTTGAAAGTAAGCAGTGTGGAATTGACTTAGGTAATCAATCTGTGAGCGATTGTCTCCCAGAGATTAATCGATCCAACTTAAACTGGAAAGAATTAAACGAGGTATTACTGCATAGAATGAATTCTATGTTACATGCTATTCCATTATCGTTATTTAATTCCACTATGTCAGAAATAGAAAGTCGTACTTTTGTTCTTAATATAGCAAAGAACACATTAGATCTGACTACATGGTTACATCCCTATGAAGCGGATAGATTGATAGCGGGGTTTAATGCACGTACTGATTCCTGGAGGCACGGTTTTCTTGAGCAGAGTCAGTTAGGTAATTATTTATCTGAGGCCGATGTTGATTATATAGGCCAATGTCTAGCCATACGTAAATCACCTGACACTCAGGCAGATGCTGTTTATATGTTGGGTCAGACATTGTTACTGTACAAAAAAGGTATTTCTTATTGCAAAGCTATGAACTCAATAGATGAAAATAAGAATATTAGTGAGGTTCTACCGAGCATTAAATTGTTTGATGAATATCGCCTTAGGCAAAGAGTTTCTCAAGGCCTTTCATTGTTTATCAATATTTCAAATGTTGGCGTTATAAAGTTTTTAAGGAATACATTTTCTGTGAGGAAAGGCATTACTGCAAATTTTAGTTTTTATATGTTATTGGCAGTACACAGCTATTTTAAGAGTGGAAAGATGAGCCAATCTGATTTAAATAAAGCAAAGGTTGAGCTGTATAAATTAACTCGAATTAGAGAAAAAGAGGGCGAAGACTTGGTAACAACATGGCTAAATATGCGTGAGTGTTTTAAAAAGTACCAAGATTTTTCCAGTAATTTTTAAAAAATTTTATATATGTATTTATCTACACAAGTAAGTCCTATTCAAAGTGTGTTGATTGCTTTATTTTTTCTAATACTTGGGTTTTTTCTAATATTGTTGCTTAAGTCTCCTGATAGAAAATATCTATTAGGGCTATTTTTCTCTGCATTTTTAGTACGCGTGATATGTGTATATATTGTTTATTATTATCTAATTGCTGTAGGAGGCGATGGATATGCATTTACAGATGATCGTAATTATGATGCAGCTGGTTCTCAAATTGCATCTGCTCTTCGCGCAGGAAAAGATGGTTATGATCTACACTCTTGGCAACAGAATCCGGGTTATTTTTATTTTAATGGTTGGCTTTATTCGCTTATAGGAAGCGATACACTTAGTGCACGTATTGTTAATGGCTTCTTGTCATCAATTACTGCGTTGTTTGTGTTTGAGATAGTAAGATTATTATTTGATTTTCGTGCAGCAAGGATAGCAGGATTATTGTCTGCATTTATGCCAAGTATTGTATATCTGTCTGTTCTACAATTTAAAGATACTGCATTGATTTTTGTTATGGTCTATACAGTCTATTTATTGGTGGCAAAGAAAGATCAAAAACTTAATATCCGATCTGTATTTTCTGTAATATGCGCCCTCTTTGTCATGTGGTATTTACGAAAGGATTTCACTCTTCCATATATTGGTATAATCATGTTATGGCTGATATTGCGTTATACGGGCATAGAAAACTGGTTGGAAAGAATGCATAAAAGTGGGTTATCAGCATTTTCAGGTATATTTATATTGATGCTAGGCGGTGGGGTTTTAATTGGTCTAGCTAATACAGGAGCGGGCCATGTTTTTTTTGAACGTTTTGACAAGATAACGGTTAGCAATAAAGAGTTTGTTGAGAAGGCAAACACGACTCAAATTGGATTCAGTCGTTATTTGAGAATTAATTCTATATCTGACATCTATAAACTTCCTTTTTCCGTAGGATTTACTACAATTTTACCACTGCCAGCATGGGGATGGCTTACAAGTGCTGAACATGCTGGTATGGCTTTGTATTCCGTTACTAACCTGGCTTTTATCTTTTTGTTGCCTTTTGTGTTACTTGGGTTTTTCTTAACCAAGGGTTTAACATTTACAAATACAGTAATGCTTAGATGGTTTCCACTGTTACTCATGATAGGAATTTCTGTCGTTTATATGGGGGTGCTTCGTTACAAAGAGCAATTAATGGCATTTTTTATTATATGGGCTGCTGTTGCATTATCTCAAAGAGAAAAACATAAATTAATAATTGGGATATTTTATTTCTTTGGTGCAATCAGTGTGATTGTGGCAACCGTATTTGCTTCAATGGGTAGGTGAAGGTATTGTCAAATAGGCTGATTAATTTTAGTAAAATATATTTGTGAAAAACAATAAAAATAATATTATCAGGACATCAATAGGGTCATTTTTGCATATGACTGTATTACATATAGGTGCATTTGTAGTAACAATGGTATTAACGAGGATTTTAACTACGAATGAATTTGGTATTATTTCTTTGGTTAATACTATTGTCTTCTTATTAATTGCTGTAATGAGCCTGGGTATTCCTGCTGCATTAGCACGTTATCTTGCAGAACATGATAATGCACTTTATCGGCGAGCATTAATAAAAAATTCGATGGCAGCTGTTTTTCCGTGGCTGGTTTTCTGCTTGCTAATATTTTTTATTATTTTTCCATATATATCAGAAGTTGTTTTAGAGCATCCATTTCTTGTGGACTTGCAATTTATAATTATTGCAATTTTAATTTTAGAAATTATTAGGCTTTTTATCGAGAAAATATGTCATGGTACATCTCAAATGCACGTGCTTGCAAAATTGAGTACGCTGACATCGTTCTTATTAATATTAATAACAATTCCCGTTGTAATTCTTTATCAATCAGCAGAGTCTGTTCTTATTGCAAAAATCATAGCTCTTTTTTTACCAGTCCTTTTTATCTTGCCAAGGATGAAAAAGATTATAGGTACAGATAAACTTATTGCTAAAGTTGATGTTCCGTCAACTAAAGAAATTGTGAAATATGCCTTACCGTTATCAGTTATCTCATTAGCTGGGTTCGGTTATCTACAGACAGACATCCTTATGATGGCACATTATTCGAGTACAACTGATGTTGCATACTATGCGGTTTGCGTGTTTGTTTTTTTTAGATTAACAGTATTAACGCGGGCAATTGGAAATGGAATTGCACCTTCCATGGCAGATAAATCAATATCAGACAAAGACAAAGAATTGTATTTATTTAATGGATTAAGGTTTGCGTTAATTATTAGTGTGCCAGTAACAGTTTATGCTTTTATTAATGGAGAAGAAGTGTTTGCACTGGTATTTGGTGAAGCCTATAGTAAACTAGGATTAATCATACAGATCTTGAGTATATATTATCTTTTAAGCAGTATTCTAAGTGTAATAAATCCTGTTATGGACTTTATGGGAAATGCCTCAATACGCGCTCGCGCCTTTATTTTTGGTGCTCTAGTTAATATTTTGATGAACATGCATCTGATTCCATTGTTGAACTTGCAGGGGGCGGCAATTGCTACACTGATAGCATTTGCTTGCTACTTCTTAATTGTATTAATTTCATCTAGAAAAATCCTAATGAATTGTGTTTTAAGAAATGGTTGTATTGGTAGTTTTTTTGTAAAAGTTCTTCCGGTAATGCTTGTGTTATTGTTTGTTATTGATCAACAATATAAAGAATTGTCATATATGCTAAATGCCTTGGTTATTTTGTTTTTGTACCCTGTGATGTTAAGTTTTTTTAAGGTATTTGAATTTAGTGAAATTAAACGATTGAAACGGTAAAATTTTTTTATATCGATAGCTTTGGAAAACTAGTAGGTTATTTATGCTCCCCAATTTTCTTATTATTGGTGCACCTAGATCAGGTACAACAAGTTTATATGCAGCTCTACGCCAACATCCTGAAATATATTTTAGTGAGTTTAAGGAACCATGGTTTTTTTCACTAATTGATAAAGAGACCTGTTTTGCCGGTCCTGGTGATAATAACCATAAAAGAATCAATAAATATGAAGACTATGAGAAGTTATTTTTAGATGTTAGGAATGAAAAAGTATTTGGTGAAGCATCTACTTTGTATCTTCATTGTGATAAAGCACCCATAAAGATTAAAAAACATATTCCAAATGTCAAATTAATAGTGATACTTAGAAATCCTGTTGATAGAGCATTTTCTAATTATCAACAACACTTACAGTTAGGACGTGAGAGTGTAAAGGACTTTAGAAGTGCCTTAGAGGAAGAAGATGCTAGAAAAGTAAAGGGATGGTCTCCATTTTGGCTATATAAGGAGTTAGGTTTTTATAATAAGCAACTTAAAAATTATTTACGTTATTTTGATAAAAGTCAGTTAAAAGTTTTTTTATATGAAGATCTAGTTAATGATCAAACAGCTTTATACAGGTCAGTTTTTGAATACCTTGATGTTGATTCAAGCTTTAGCCCAGTCATAGCAGGTCGTATCAATAGTTCAGGAAAACCTAATAGTAAGTTATTGCATTATTTCTTAAGTGAGACTAATGTTATAAAAACAAGTATTGCAAAGGTAATGCATCCAAAAATTCGACATTTTATAAGTTCAAAAATTTCAGTTCTTAGAGATTATAATCTTTCAAAAGATCAATATATTGATGAGTCTTTACGCCATAATCTGATGTTAGAGTATAAACATGATATTTTAGAATTGCAGGAATTGTTAAAAAGAGATCTTTCAGATTGGCTAGTAGTATGAACCAGTGTGTTTTGTAAGATTCTTTTATACTTAATTAAAAGAAGAGGAATAGATATATTGCTTGTGTAAACTTTCTGATTACAGTTGATTTTTTTACTTCTGCATCTCTTTTTGGGGAAAAATTTTTTTTCAATGAGCATCAAAATGTAGATCAAAGGAAAGGGTTTTTAATAGATCCCACCCTATGTCAGCTAAATTGCTGCCTTTAATTTTCAAAATGGGGTCTCTACTTAGCTGTACCGACAACTCTATCTAGTGATTATATTTTATTTTTATGATGAACCAACCACAATATGTTGAAATTAGTACAGCTAACTGGAGACCACGTTTTTCAAATAATGGTAGGTTATATATGATCAAGTTTACAAATCATAAAAAATATTAGCTGTAGAAATGGCACTAAGGTATCCAAATGGATAAGTTTAATTAGGAATAGACGATTGGTTATAGGAGTGGAAATTAAGAATGTCTAGTGAAGTCAAAAGACGTAATATTTTGTTTGTCAGTCATGTTTCATCAAAAAAATATGGTGGTGCAGAGCGAGTGCTTGATAATTTGGTGTGTGGTTTTAATCGGGAACGATTTAAGACTGTTTTGTTATTGCAGGAAGTCGTTGATAAGAATGATGGGCTAGATTGGGATTGTAGTTCCAGTACAGAAATTGAATATTTTAATTTTGGTACGCTAGACCATGGTTCTAAAATATTAGCTATTTTAGGTATGATGTTTCGAATTGTAAAGGGATGTTTTCGGATTGGTTATTTGATAAAAAGGCATGATATTGATGTGGTTTGTGCAAACTCACTAATTGCTGGTGTATTCTCGGCTGTTCCTGCTCGAATGTTCGGTAAACGTTTTTTCTACTACGAACATAATATTGCAGATCAAAGAAAAGGGCATTTAATTGGATTGGCGCTTCAACCTGTTGCAAGACTTGCAACTGACATAATATGTATATCAAATTCTGTAAAAGAAAGTCTTGAGAGGGAAGCCATACCTGCATCAAAATTACATCTCATTTATAACGGATATGACTTTCAAAGCCTCAATATTGTCTCTTCAGGTAAATTGCCTGCGCGACACAAAGAAGATGTTGTACGCGTGGGAATGGTTGCAAACTTTATTCCGTGGAAACGACATCTTTTATTTCTTGAATTGATGGATGGATTGGGAAATGCTATTCCCGATATTAAAATCGAAGCAACCCTTGTGGGTGGGTGCTTACCTGGAAGCGAGAATTATTACCAGAAAATTGTTGATTGGGTAGAGGCTTATCAGGGTAATGTGGATTTTGTATTGACTGGTTTTCAGGATAATGTTGCAGACTATTTTCGATCATTTGATATTTTGATTAATCCTGCAAAAGCAGAGCCTTTTGGATTGATTTTTATTGAAGCAATGTATCTTGGTTGTGTGGTTGTTGGTTCAATTGACGGCGCAGCGCCAGAGATAATAGATGATGGTGTGACAGGTTTTGTTGTCGATTATGATGATACCAATTTCGTATTGCAAAGACTTACAGAGCTTGCATCTAATGCTAAGGTTAGAGTTAATATTGGACAAAATGCATCATTGATTGTGCGAGAAAAATTTTCAATTGAAAAGCAAGTACAGCAGATAGAAAACTTGTTTACCACAGTAAGTTAATTGGCTTATCTGTATTAATAGAAAACAACTGATCAAAGCTATTTTTAAGACATTCTATAGGCAATAATATTTTATGATTTATTTAGATTTAACAATTTTCTCAATCCAGAAAATGGGTGGGATTAGTGTGGTTTGGTCAGAATATTTAAAGAGATTGAATAGGGAGGGAGCTGATTTAGATTATATTTTATTATACCCTGACAATGATAATAGAATAGCAAGTGAGACCGACTTAAGTAATTACAATATACATAGAGTGAAGCCAAGGACTGTAGTGAGTAAATATTTACCATTTTTTTTGTTAGGGAATAAGAAAGATGTTTTACATACAAGTTATTACCAGTGGTATCCATTTTTTAGAGGTACAAAAATAGTTACTCTCCATGACTTTATGCATGAAAAATTCGCTCCCTTTAAATCAAGAATATTACATAATATTTTAAAGTTTATTTCTTTGCGTTCGGCAGATGTCATTTTGTGTATTTCAGAGGCGACAAAAAATGATTTAAAGGAAATTTATCCAGGAATTTTCTCAAAAAAAGATGTGCGTGTAATTGAAAACTCTGCAAATGATATTTTTTATCCGGATATTGATTACAGTGAACATAATAATGATTTTCTATGGGTAGCAGGGCGGTCAGGATATAAAAACTTTAAATATGCTTTGAATATTTTACATTACTTAAAGAAGATCAATAAAAACTACAAATTATCTGTTGTTGGACCTGTTTTAACTGATGACGAGATTGAATATGCAAAATCGCTAGGAGTCTTGAGTCAGATCCAAACTTTTTCAAATGTAAGTATGGAAAAATTGCGCGCAATGTACTCAAATGCACTGGGATTATTGTATTTGTCAAAATATGAAGGGTTTGGGTTGCCAATATTAGAGGCACAGAAATGTTTGTGTCCAGTTATTGCATTAAAAAATCCTGCTTCATTAGAAGTTGGTAAGGATACACTATTATATATAAATGATGAAAGTGAGGAAGAAATAATGGATATTATTAATAAAATAGAAAATGATAAATTGAGAGAAAAAGTAGTTACAGAAGGACTCAAAAATACAAAGAGATATAATTGGGATGGTAGTGTAACAAAGCTGGTGGATGTATATAGTGAATATAGTAATAAATAAAGCAATGAAAGACTTATTTATCAGTTTATTTCAGGTAAGAATTGTTAAGTATGTAATTATTATATTTATTTTTAATAGTAATTCTATAAATGCTTTTGAACTTGGCAATGGACATATTTATATAGAAGAAGTGTTACCATTATTTAATATACATGTAAAAAAAATATTTATCACTGATGATCAAAAAAAGGTTATTAATCCAAAATCAATCGATATTCCAGATGCTTCTAAACTGGGAGAAATTACAAAAAGCATTAGTATTGAAGGGTTTATTGGCGAAACGGTGTTTAAAGATATTATTATCAAGACAGCTAAGAAAAACATAGATATTGAACTTAATATTAAAGATATTAGCTCTGTTGGAGTAACTATATTACCTAGAATTGTAACAAATTGGTATCAGGCTGGCTTATCAACTAAACAAGAAAAGTTTGGCGGTGAACTAACCTATGAGTTATTGTTAAGTGATGACCGTAATGTAGTTATTAATGATAAATGGATAAAAAGCAAAAAAGGAGGATGGGTTTATATTCCACCCGAAATAAAACTAAGTGAAACCTTGAAAACATCGTTAAGTCCTGACTCATATAAACGAATTTTATTGAAAATTTCATTGAGCCAAAATGTTTTGCCTGGAATATATAAAACTAAATTAGAAATCACTAAATATCAGGATAATAAAAAAGTTAGCTTAATGGTGCCTATTTCAATAGATGTAAAACCAGTAAAGTTATCAGAACAAGAGCAGAAAAAATATAAGTTGTTGTTGTTTACAGCGTTCAAACTAAATGACCAAATGGGACGGAAGGGTGCTTATGTCAATACATTTCGGATGCATGGCACTGAAAAGGAAAGAAATGATTTATTGCTAGCATATTTAGCTGATATTAAAGAACATGGGTTTAATGGTATTACTATTCATGACTGGGATCAGGTGAACCTTGAAGAGACACTTAAAATAACACAACAAGTGGGTTTTAAGTATGTTGTATTACATGCTACTTTGCCAGTAAGTAAAAAATATAAAGGAATGATTAACCCTAGTGTTAGCACTAATGTCAAAAGTTTGTATGATAAGTATGATACTACGCTTTATTACTATGGTTATGATGAAGTTGGCGGTAATACGGTATTAGAAAAACAATTGAAATTAAATAACAATATACATAACATTGGCGGAAAGTCTGTAAATGCTGTGTTTTGGGATGACCTTCCTAATGTTATAAAGACAATAGGAAATGACAAAACAAAATGTTTTGATGTTATTGCGTATAGCATGGGGAGTCATGGTCAAAAGAAAATGTTTAAAAGCCTTCCATATAAAGCAAGAGACGATTATTGTTCTAAGCAAGGTACTGAGTATCTAACTTATTGGCATCCTAATGTGGAAAATCCCATTTTAAACAGAATATTTAGCGGTTTTTGGTTATGGGCTAGTGGATTCAATGGGGTTATACCTCATGGTTATTACTTTCCTGCACATATCGAAAGAGTGTTATCAAAAGAAGAATTAAAACATGGAGTAACAAATGCAATATCACCTTATGATGATTGGTCATTTTGGATGCCAGGTTCTCTGCTAAGGCATCATAATTCAGTGTACCCATCTAAGGGTGGACCAATTACTACATTACAGTGGGAAGGTGTTTTAAATGGGTTTATGGATCTTAAATACATATTAACCTTGGAGGGTAAGTTAAAAAAAGATAATATTGATAAGCGTTATAAGGAAAAAATCATAGCTCTGTTAGATAAAATACGCAGTGATGTTTTGCAACTAGACTCTGTGTACATGAGTGATAATGACTCTATTATTTATTTGAAAAAATTAGAAGCCTGGAAGAAAGAAATATCTATTCTATTATTAAACTGAGTATTTAATGTCTAAAATTATATTTGTTAATCGTTTTTTTTATCCTGATCAAAGTGCTACTAGTCAATTACTTACTGACTTAGCAACAAAATTAGATTTTGATGCGAATGTTAACATAGTTGTTATTACAAGTAGACGTGTGATGGCTGATCCTCGGGTACATTTAGATAAACAAGAAGTTGTTGATGGAGTGCAAATAAACCGAGTTTATACCACGAGTTTTGGTAAAAAACGGTTGGTTGGACGCATGCTTGATTTTCTTTTTTTTTATGTGACTGCATTTTTCAAACTTTTGGTTGTTGCTGGAAAGGATGATGTTGTCGTCGTTAAAACAGACCCTCCTTTTCTATCTGTTATTTCTATGATTGCTGTTAAGTTAAAAAGAGCAAAGCAAATAAATTGGTTACAAGATATATATCCTGAAGTTGCCAGTCGATTAGGTATTAAGATATTTGATGGCATTTTTGGTCGGATTATGATTGGTATAAGAAACTACAGTTTAAGAAAGTCATGGTGTAATGTCGTTCTGGGTGAGGTAATGGCAGCTCATGTAGAATCAATGGGTGTGGATAAAGATAAAATACATATTATTCATAATTGGTCTGACGGAAATGTTATCAAGTCGATTGAAAAGAAATCTAATTATTTAATTAAGGAATGGGCGTTAGAAAATAAGTTTGTTGTCTGTTATTCTGGGAATATGGGGAGAGCCCATGAGTTTGATACTATACTGGAAGCTATAGAAAAACTGAGTTGTTATAAAGAAATTGTATTCCTGTTCATAGGGGATGGGGCTAAGAGACAGTGGCTAGAGGATCAGGCAAGACAGAGAAAACTAGAAAATGTTTTTTTCAAACCATATCAGGATTTTTCAAAGTTATCTTATAGCCTTTCTGTTGGTGATATACATCTAATTTCATTGATTCCTGAGTTAGAAGGTTTGATTGTTCCAAGTAAGCTATATGGTGTTATGGCAGCAGGGCGACCTTCATTTTTTGTGGGCGCTGAAAATGCTGAAGTTAAGAAAATACTTGAAGAAAATAATTGTGGTCGTTCATTTTTAGTGGGTGAGCATGATAGTTTGGCAAGTGAAATTTTAGCAGTAAGAGAAGACAAGAGTTCATTTCTCCAAATGAGTGAGAATGCCAGGTCTGAATATATGATGAAATATGATAAACCTGTTGCTTTGAAACATTGGCAAGTATTGTTGAATAATGCGGTAGATAAATCATAAGAAAAAACACCATTTATCGGCTTTAGTTCGATGCAGCCATACAGATAAAATTGTTTTTTGGATGTTGTCCTTGTTGTGAATACAACAAAGCCTAATGCTTTAGCTTATGATTAGGCACTTTATACAGGTGAAGTAATAGGGTTTGAGTAAATATAAGCATTACAAGAAGCAAAATGCTTTTCTTGTTTTTTTAGTAGTTTTACTTTGCCATAAACATAATAGGACCTTACAAGAGATATTCTTTACATTTACTGAATACAACACAACCTGTCTAAATTGCCTAATCAGACTTTAGCTATTTGATAATACTAAAAGAATTTATTTACTGTTTATATTTTTATACAAACCATAATGCGTACTAAATTAATTCTGATGTTATTTATAATCTATACTCACCGCTGAGTCATACAATAAAGTTTAAAACTTTAGCTATCAAAGCAATTATTGAAATTCAACTTATAGAATCAAAATCATGAGCAAAACCACCGAAAAATCAACTAATGTTGTCTGGCATCAAGCAACAGTTAACAGAAAGCGCAGAGAAGAAAAAAACCAGCATAAATCTGTGGTTCTTTGGTTTACTGGGTTATCGGGTTCTGGAAAATCAACACTTGCCCATGCCGTGGAGGAAGAATTGTTTCAATTGGGTATGAATACTTTTGTTTTAGATGGGGATAATGTTCGCCATGGACTGAATAAAGATCTTGGATTTAGCAATGAAGATCGCAAAGAAAATATCCGTCGTATTAGTGAGGCTGCTAAACTGATGCTTGAGGCTGGCGTTATTACACTCACTGCATTTATATCCCCCTTTAAAGAAGAACGTGCCATGGCACGAAGTTTAATGCCGCATGGTGATTTTATTGAAATTCATTGCTTCTGTCCATTAGAAGTTTGTGAAAAAAGAGATGTAAAAGGTTTATATAAGAAGGCGCGTAATGGTGAAATTAAAGACTTTACAGGCATATCATCACCTTATGAAGCGCCTGATAAACCGGAGTTAAAAATTGATACTCATGCGCGCTCTCTTGAAGAAAGTGTAGAGCAGATCATAATACTATTACGTGCCAGGCATATATTACCCTCTAGATAATATGAAAGAGTTAGGAAAAAATTGCTTTCAATTTAGTTGGGTACATTTCTTACTGCGACTTTTATATTCTAAGTAGAATATTTAAATGTCATTCCGAGTACAACGAGGAATCTTATGCTGGTCTACTCACCAATCTGGTTGCTCAAGTTGTGCTTAGACCCAAGATTCCTCCCGCTGGTCGGAATGACACGGTTTGAGAAGTTAACCACAAACGTCAAAATCGAGAGTAACCTGCGATAGGTTAATAGTCATTTTAGTTAATTGATTGATGTTATGTAAGGGAATATAGAGATGGATGAGGCTATTGCAAACGTTAATGTTGAAAAATACAACATAATTTAAATTATCGTGAATTGCTCACCGCCCCTTTATCTACATCCCTATAGGTAACGAGACGAGGTTTTACGCTTGCAGTGATAAAATGACTAAAGAAGAGGTCTTGTGAAATTAGAAATGCATCCCACTATCTTCTGATGGCTCATCATTTAAAACTTTTGTTATAAATTTCACTATTGAATCATCATTCAATTTTAGCAATGATTTTTTGATATTTTTAACAGCACCTTTTATTGTTTTACATGCTAACAGAGCATCTTCCAGATGTTCCGAGTCATCGTTTATTAGATAATCTAGCAAAACAGATGCCTGACTTCTGTCTTTTTTTGATTTGGACTGAAAAAAACTTGCTCGTTCTTCAGATATAATCAATTTATGCACAGCAAACCTGGCAGGATCAGGAAGGTTAACAGGAATTGCATAATTTCCAATAATCAGTCCTTTAAAAATATCACCATTAAGTAAATAACTCATGAATTTTAGAGATTCAGCAGCAATACCTAAATCCTCGTAAAATACATTTTTCCTGCCACTTTCTTCGGTGGTTAAAAAATCAATTTTTATCTTTGATGTATTATTTTGAAGTGAAGTTGATGGTTCTTTATTATCCAGCTTAGGTATTGGAAAGAAATTTTTATCAAAACGACTAATTGCTGATGGGATATCAATTATATCTTTGTTGTTAGGAATAGCTAAAGTAATGCCTTGCGGCCTAACAAAATCCACATCTGTTGTTTTTAAAAAAGAATTCTCTACCGAAATTCCTAATGCATTACAAATCGATAAAAAGCCGTGTGAGCCTATCAATAGAATATCTTTTTTAAACAATCCTTGTTCTGACAAGGATTTTATAACTTTAAAATGCGAAGGCTCATTAATTTGTCCAGAGGCACCTTTATAAGCTTTAGCTGTTTTTTTTAAACTTTTAATAGCATCAAGAGCAACATCTTTTCTTTGTTCGAGGTTATTAACTAATTTTTGCGTTTCTAAATTATCAGGACCGATATAAATACGGGAAACCCTTTGGTTTATGCGTCCAATCCAATACCAATATAATTTTTCTCTTCTTTTTTCTTTGGCAAACGACCCTTGTAACCCAGGGTAATAAGCAATGCATTCATTTGCAATCGCTTCCTCTAAAAGTTGACTATAAAGAGAGGTGGTTAATGCATCTTGTCTGTTCATGGTTGTTGTGCAACAAAAAATAAAAGCGTTGAACAACAGTTTACGCTATGTTTTTTTATACGTCTATTTATTCCTTTAGACTTTTATATACAGTAGCAGGGTCTACAAACAGATAGGTGCGATTACTTTTCTGGTTCCCACACGGAGCATGGGAACGATAATATAATCAGGCTTTACGACCTATCACAAAAGGCCTGAGAGGTATTCGTGTTTTGTCCAAAATTGTACCTGCAATGACAGCGTTTGTGAGGTTAACTTACAAACATCATTATCAAGATAGCCTGTTATAGATTAATAGTTAATATATTTTACTTATTATAATCCTAAGAAAAGGAGTTGAACGCAAAGTTATTACGTAATTTGTTGTATATTATATATATCAACGGTATTTATCTATCACCCATTTGCTGATAAAAAATTCGTGCTCAACTACTTTTTCTAGATTAATCAATAGTTATGGATTATGTGATTTCATTTTTTGTTGCAACGGTTGTCTGTTGGGCATTAATTCCGATACTGATTCGTTATGCGCCTCAATTGGGTATGCTGGATGTACCCGGAGAAAGAAAAGTGCATTCGGTAGCGATACCCCGTTGCGGAGGAGTCGGGATTGCTACCGGGACTATCATTGCTGCTGCCCTATTGTTACCTTTTAATACACTTTATCAACAGCTTATTATAGGCGGGTTAATTATTGTTCTATTTGGCATTGCTGATGATGTTTTAGAGATTAATTATAAATGGAAGTTTTTGGGGCAATTTTTAGCAGTTTGCTATGTTGTCAGCCAGGGAATAGTCATCAAATTTGTTCCTTTTATGGGAATGAACGAGGCCCCTTGGTATTTTAGCTATACGTTGACTGTTTTGTTTGTTATTGGAGTGACAAACGCAGTTAATTTGTCGGATGGTTTAGATGGTTTAGCCGCTGGAATTATTTTGCTTTCTTTAGCGTGCATCGCTTTTTTTGCTTTTTTTTCTGGTGGTACACATATTGATGTTATGGCTTTTGCGGTTATAGGTGGAATTGTAGGGTTTTTACGTTTTAATACTCACCCAGCTATTATTTTTATGGGAGATACCGGTAGTCAGTTTATTGGGTTTATGGCTGCTTTTTTAGTTATCGTTTTAACCCAAAATGTGAGTACGGCTTTTAACCCAGCATTACCTTTACTCATTTTGGGTTTACCTATACTGGATACTATCTCTGTCATGACGCAACGAATCAAGGCTGGGAAATCACCGTTTTCTGCAGATAAAAGACATATTCATCATAAGTTGCTGGTTTGCGGATTTACTCATGAAGAAGCTGTTGTCATTATTTATTTGCTACAAGCATTTTTTTTAATAGCGGCATTTATTTTAAGATACGCAACAGACATTGAGGTTATTGGTGTCTTTCTGCTCATTTCATCGGTAATTTTGTGGGCTTTTTATGTTGCTAGTATTAAGCAATGGAAGTTTCATTCAGACAGAGTTGGACAGGATAGGCGAAACAATTATTTTCGATATCATGGTTGGTTGTTTGCATTTTGTAGAAGATATATCGAATTTTCAATTTGCATATATCTTTTTTTTCTATTAGCTAGTCTGGCTTTTATCTCCAGCCCTATTTGGCAGAATGAGATAATTTATCTATTTCTTGCTCTCTGTATTTATAAATGGCTTCCTTTGAATATACAGGATTTTTTTATACGAGTTAGCATATACAGTTCTGTGATGTTCAGTTGCTATATTATTTTTGAATTCTCTGGTTTTCATCAAATTATATTCGATCTGATGGATATATTTTTTCTCATTTTGTTTGTAGTTGTTACACTTGCAGTTAAGGTAACTAGAAAATCATATTTTAGATTGACTACTCAAGATGCATTGATTTCGCTTTTAATGTTAAGCTCATTGTTTTTTGTAAACACTGGGTTTATTGTTAGTGTTTTACTCTATTTGTTTTGTCTCGGTTATGCTCTTGAATATTTGTTTCACCGAGATGCCTATCAATTTAAGTTTCTTAGAATTTTAGCTATTTTTTATATGTTGAATTTTAGTATTTTTTTAGCAGTTTATATTTAAGGATTAGATTATGTTTAGCACCAAAAAAATCCGGATTAGTTTATTTGTAAGTTTTGTTTTTTTATACGCATGTAGTGGGTCTGAAAATAGAGAACAAGAGTATTTTAATAGGGCTCAAGCTTTTTTTAATGAGAATGATTTTGATAAAACACGAGTAGAGTTGAAAAATGTTTTACAAATAAACCCTAAAAATGTCGATGCTCGTTATTTAATGGCTTTACTGGCAGAGAGAAATCAGAATTGGCGAAAAATGTATGGTTTGTTATTGGGTGTTGTAGAAGAAAGACCTGAGTTTCTTGAAGCCCAAAATAAACTGGGTAAACTGTTTTTGTTATCTGGACAACTTGATAAAGCACTGGAAAGTTCAGAATTGGTTTTAACTAAAGATCAAAACAATATTGATGCCTTAATCATAAAGGCAGCCGTTTTTATGCGTAAGAAGGAGACAGTTAAGTCGGAAGAGATTATCCAGTCGGTATTAGCAACGAATCCCGGAAATGTTGAAGCGACTTTAATGTTAGCCAGGCAATATGAAAAGGACAAAATTGAAGATGCTCTGGTACTGATAAATAATGCGATATTAAAAAACCCGGATGATGTGAATCTGGCGATGTTCAAAATTAACTATTTGGTGAAGCTAAAAGATTTTCAAAGCGCTGAAAAAGTTTTTTTAGCCTTAATTAATCAATTTCCTGATCAGTCTGCTTTGTATTATAACGTAGCTAAATTTTATATTGCCTGGGGAAAAATTGATAAAGGCGAAAAAGTGTTGCGAGATTATATTGCACGCAAGCCTGATGAGCATATGCCAAAACTGGTTTTAGCAGATTATTTGTTACAGCAAAAAGGGCTGCAAGAGGCAGAAAATGCGCTGAAAGGATTTATTGAGGAAAATGCTGAGGATTACGAATTGCGTTTTGCCTTAGCCAAAGTTTATAGGGATAAACCTGATCAGGCTATAGAGGTTTTGAATCAAATTGTAGCTGCAGATAAGGAAGGGCTTGCTGGTCAAAAGGCCAGTAATTTATTGGCCATGTATGCTATTAAACAAGGAGACAAAGATAAAGCACGACAAATACTGAATGATATTTTGCAAAAAGATTCACGTAATTCAGAGGCATTAATGCTGCGTTCAAATCTATTAGTTGATGAAGGAAATTTTGAAGCAGCTATTGCTGATTTACGAATGGTCATGAGGGACAATCCTTCTTCTGAAAAAGCCTTTATGCTATCAGCCAGTGCGCATCTAAAAAGTGGTTTCTTTGATTTGGCGGAAGATTCATTGGAAAAGGCATTGTTGATTAATCCAAAAAATGAGGCAGTTAGAAAGGATCTGGCTCGATTAATGGTAAGAAATAAAAATGAACAAGGGGCTATAGAATTATTAGAAAAAGGAAATAATGCGGCTGACCAAGATTCACAGGTTCTGTCTATGCTGGTTGATTTGCATATTAGAACTAAAGAGTGGGATAAAGCCATTGAAGTAGCCCGGTCTATCCCAGAGGAAGACAATGCCGGTCTTTCATCTTACAAATTAGCACAAATATATTTTGCACAAAAGAAATATGATTTGGCCGCAGAGGAATATTTAAAAGTGTTAGCAGTTAAACCTTTAGCAATTGACATTTTATCTCAGTTGTCTAAAAGTTATTTAGCTATGGGTATGCCGGATAAAGCAGAGAATTTATTGAATAAATTAGTTGCTGAACATCCTGAAAATACGGCATTATTAAATCTTAATGGTTCTCTTTACAGGAGTTTTAAGCAGTATGATAAAGCCCAATTAATTTTTGAAAAAGTAATCGATCAGGATAAAAACTTTGCACCTGGATATCAAAACCTGGCGGCAACCTATATTAATAAAAATGATTTAAAAAAAGCAAAAGATATTTTAAAACAAGGGTTGGTTTTATTACCTGATAATAGTAATTTACTGATTGGTATTGCCAGTCTGTATGAGAAAAGTTCTGATTTGAATGCAGCAATAGATACTTATACACATTTACTGAAAGTTCAACCTGAAAATAAAATTGCAGCAAATAATCTGGCTGCATTAATTGCAGTGACTTCTGACGATCCAGAGCGCTTAAAGTATGCGTTGGGTTTAGTAAAAGTTTTTAAGCATTATAAGGTACCCTCATTATTAGATACCTATGGTTGGCTTAGTTATTTAACTGGTGATTTTGATGAAGCAGTGATAGCGTTGGAAAAAGTGGTTGCTCTGGTTCCTGGTTTTGCTGAATTTGAGTATCATTTGGGTATGATTTATGCGGCTAATGGAAGAACGGAAGAGGCTAAACTGGCATTGGAAAAAGCTGTTTCAAGTGGAGCAGACTTTGTTGGTATTGATAAAGCCAAGGCAAAGCTAAGTGAATTAAAAGGATAGTTTTTCTATTCTTGGACCGCCTCTTAGTGGTCTAACAATTTTGGTTTGGTGGATATTACATACTCCTCTTTTTTTATCCATCAAAGCAAAGTTGCAGGAGTACTAGTAGTCTGGCAACTTTGGTTTGATGGTTAATTAATGTATTATCTCAAGTATTAATTGTAACCAAATGATATTTGAGTCTATAGCATGCCAGCCAAGAAATATAAAGTTAACTTGTCGGAAGATGAACGTGTTTATTTAAAGCAGCTTATATCAACAGGTAAAGCTGCAGCTCGTAAAATAACCCATGCTCAAATATTG
>JAKIUK010000049.1 GCA_021647585.1 Methylococcaceae bacterium | reverse complement strand
AAAAAGGCAAGTTCATCAGTCAGACTATTGAAATTGTAGGTGGTTTAAGGGCCAGCCTTGATGTGGAGAATGGCGGTGAAATAGCGGCTAATCTTGAGTCACTTTATGATTATATTGGTCGTCGTCTGGTCACTGCCAATTTAAAGGATAGCGAAGAAATTCTGGATGAGATTAGTGGTTTGCTGCGTGATGTTAAGATAGCCTGGGATGCGATTAACGCATCACCAACTGAGCAAGTTGCTGCAGATGTGACTGTTGCGGCTGCTGAGAATCAGGCTGTTAAACCTGTTGAAGATATTCCTGTTAAAAATTCTGCTCCGCCTGTGAATGCACGGGCTAATAGAGCGCTAAAGGCTTATTCCGGTTAGTTTTATGACGGATCATTGTGTATCTGATGTGCTATTGTTTACTCAGGATATGCTGTTGCTTGTCATTGAGGAGCAATGGGATCAGTTGATGGAGATGCAGGTACTGCAGGATAAAATGCTGAGGCAGTTGTTTGCCGCAGATGAGCCGATGTTTTCTAAGCAAGAGCAAGAGGATTTACTTGAAGTGCAGCGGCTAAATCAGGAGGTTTTGAATGCTGCTGGGGCTCATAGAGCCGATATCGCTACTGAATTGAGGTCTATGCGACAAGGGCAAGCAAAGGCAAACGCTTATCAGGCATTGTAGTAATGATGCCAAGGTTGCTGGTCTATTTATGGTTTATAAATAGACGGTCGAAAAATATCCATTTTTTTTAGACTTATCCATGTCACTTGTCTGGTAACTTTGGTTGTATGAATCATGTAAGGCGGACTTCAGTCCGTAATTTTTAATGTGAGTAATTATTAGCATTATTGTTGTTTATAGCGGACTGAAGTCCGTCCTACAAAGAATCAATCCGTCAAACTAAGGTCGCTAGATTACGGATGTTTGGATTTTTATTGTAGGAAGTGAGGCTTTAGCCTCGCCCAAATTATGCGAGGCTAAAGCCTCACTTCCTAAGAAAGCACTATTTAGACATTTTTTCGGCAGCGCAAGCTTGGGTTACACTCTCTGTAATACTAATTCCAAAACCAGTTTGCTGCCAAAGTAAGCTAGCATTAACAATATAAATCCTGCTAAAGTCCACTTTACAGCTGTTTGTCCTCTCCATCCGTATTTCATTCTTCCAATTAGCAAGCATGTAAAAGTAATCCACGCCACTATAGATAAAATGGTTTTGTGTACTAAATGCTGTGCAAACAAGTCTTCTATAAAAATAAACCCGCTGGCTAGAGACACTGTTAAAAATAGTATGCCTGTGCCTATCATCTGGAATAATAAGGATTCCATGGTTTGCAAGGAAGGCAAGGTTTGAATGAGTCGTTTTATTGGTCGCTTTCTTAATTGACGTTCTTGTATAGCAAGTAACAGAGCTTGAAGGGCGGCTATATTTAACAGGCTAAAGGCTATGATGGAGCTGAGGATATGAACACCCATTTGCCAGCTACTAATGTGTATGGCATGTGCTTTTTCTGGATATAACAAGTCTACTAATAGTGCCAGTGTGGCCAACGGGAATACGATTAACCCCAGTTTTTCCACTGGATTTCTAAGGGTTGCAAGTAATAATAAAAAAGCGACCAGTGAAGAGATCAGTGATGCGGTATTGAATAGGCTGAAATTAAAATTTTCTAGTTGCTGGAAAATGCTGAAGGTGTAGGAAAAGTGTAAACAAACTGCCAGCCAGGCTAGGATAATGGACAGTGTGCCTGATTTGTTTTTTACTGCATCTTTAATCAGTAATACTGTGCTGATTATGTAGCAGCAAATGCTGATGATGCCTAATATCAAGGGGGTCATAAGTTTATTTTTCCTTTATAATCGCGAAGAAGGCAGGTGCTCTTTAATATAGGGTGATATTAAGGGTTTACACTAGCAGAATCAGCCTTTTGTGCGAAAATCAATCTGTAATTTTATCCACAATGAGTATATTGCTAAATGATATGGTAATATATTGGGCTGATTACGCATAGGATAAAAGTCCTGTGCTGACTAAATAAAATTAAAGATGCTGATATGTTTGATAATTTAACCGACCGTTTAAGTGGCACGCTTAAAAATTTAAAGGGCCAAGGAAAGCTTTCTGAAAGTAACATTAAAGATACTTTACATGAAGTGCGGATGGCTTTGCTTGAGGCTGATGTTGCTTTGCCTGTTGTTACTGATTTTATTGAAAAGGTAAAAGAAGGTGCATTAGGAAAAAAAGTTCAGAGTAGTTTAAATCCAGGGCAGGCGCTGATTAAGTTGGTTCAGTCTGAACTGGTTAAGGTGATGGGGGAGGCAAATGAAGAGCTAAACCTTAAAGCTAACCCGCCTGCGATTGTATTAATGGCAGGTTTGCAGGGGGCTGGTAAAACCACCACTGTTGCCAAGTTAGGTCGTTGGTTAAAGCTGAATAAAAAGAAAAAAGTCGGTGTGGTCAGTGCGGATGTGTATCGGCCAGCAGCGATTAAGCAACTGCAAACACTTGCGAATGATCTTGATCTGGTGTTTTTTGACAGTGATGTTTCGCAAAAGCCGGTAGATATTGCCGTTAATGCAATAGAGGCAGCAAAAAAACAATTTCTTGATGTAGTAATAGTTGATACTGCCGGTCGCTTGCATGTTGATGAAGAAATGATGGGAGAGATTAAGGCGCTACATGCGGCAATTAATCCAGTGGAAACATTGTTTATTGTTGATAGTATGACGGGACAGGATGCTGCGAATACGGCAAAAGCATTTGATAATGCGCTGCCGTTGACAGGTATTATTTTGACCAAAGCAGATGGTGATGCGCGGGGTGGTGCAGCATTATCTATCAGGCATATTACCGGTAAACCGATTAAGTTTATTGGTGTGGGTGAAAAAACGGATGCTTTGGAACCTTTTTATCCTGATCGTATTGCTTCCCGTATTCTGGGTATGGGCGACATGCTTTCTCTTATTGAAGAGATTGAGCAGAAAGCGGATAAAAAGAAATCTGAGAAGCTGGCTAGAAAGATCAGTAAAGGCAAGAGTTTTGATTTGAATGACTTTAAAGATCAGTTGTTGCAAATGCAAAATATGGGTGGTGTTGGTGCCATGATGGACAAATTGCCGGGTATAGGTAATGTTCCTCAAGATATGAAAGATAAAGTGGATGATAAGGCATTAGCTCGCCAGATTGCAGTGATAAATTCTATGACGCTTAAGGAAAGACGTTACCCTGATTTAATTAAAGGAAACCGTAAAAAGCGTATTGCTGCAGGTTGTGGGCAGGAATTGCAGGATGTCAGTCGAATTCTTAAGCAGCATAAAATGATGCAGAAGATGATGAAGAAATTTGCTAAAGGAAATATGGCAAATATGATGCGGGGAATCAAGAGTAATATGCGCGGTATGAGAATGTAGTTAGCTTTTGGTTGTATGAATTTCTATGGCGATTTTTGCTGCAGGGAATGGAAAAAGAGAGTATTTAAAGACATAGCGGAATTTTGAATGTGCATGTTTTTTAATTCTACTTTGTCAGATTATAAATGTAGGGTGCGTTGCACACACCAAAATTATTTTTTATCCTTCCATTGCCAAAAGGGTGCGTATAACGCACTCTACAATCATACAAGTTACATTTACTTTACGTTTTATCTCCTCTCTTTTTAATTTTACACTTCACTTATTTGAAAAATCGCGTAGAATAGGCGGACTGAATTTTGATTGAATGTTTTTTTAAGGTATTTACATGGTAACTATTCGTCTTGCAAGAGGTGGTGCGAAAAATCGTCCGTTTTATCACGTTGTTGTCACAGACAGCAGAAACAGCCGTGATGGTCGTTATATTGAGCGATTAGGTTTTTTTAATCCTTTTGCACGTGGCCAGGAAGAAAGATTACGTTTAGAAGATGAGCGTATCGCATATTGGAAATCTGTGGGAGCACAGCCATCTGAGCGTGTTGCAAAACTGATTAAAGACGCAGCTAAAGCTGCTGCATAAACATTTTGCCTGAGTGTGAGCTCATTAGCGTTGGTGAAATATCTGGCGTATTTGGGATTAAGGGATGGCTTAAAGTTTATTCACTGACAGATCCTAGAGAGAATATTGTAACGTATTCTCCTTGGCTTATAAAAAAAGGCAATGAGACTAAGGAAGTCATAATTGTTGATGGTAAGCGTCAGGGTAAGACAGTAGTTGTCTGTATAGAAGGTGTTTCTGACAGAGATGTTGCAGCAACTTATAGCGGTTGGAAAATTTTTATTAAAAGAAGCCAGTTGCCTGAAACTAAAGAAGGCGAGTATTACTGGGCTGATCTTGTTGGTTTGCGTGTAGCAACAGTACTAGGTGTTGAGTTAGGTAAGGTAGATCATCTTATTGAGACTGGTGCTAATGACGTGCTGGTTGTTATAGATGGCGAACAAGAGCGATTAATTCCATTCTTGCAAGGACCAACCATTAAAAAAATAGATCTTAAAGATAATTTGATGATTGTCGATTGGGATCCTGATTTTTGATTGTCAGAATTGCGCTTTGATTTAGCATTAGTATGCGATTTGATGTGATCACGCTGTTTCCAGAGATGATTCTGGAAGGCTCTGGGTATGGTGTAACAGGTAAGGCAATAGAGCAAGGCGTTGTTGGCTTGTCGGCCTGGAACCCAAGAGATTACACCTGTGACAAACATCGTACTGTCGATGACAGACCTTATGGCGGCGGTCCTGGTATGGTGATGAAATACCAGCCTCTTTGTGACGCGGTCAAAGCGGCAAAAATAAATAATAGAAATACAGCAAGTAAAGTTGTTTATTTAAGTCCGCAAGGAAAACAGATTACACAGCAATTATTATTAGAAGCCAGTCAGGTATCTCAGTTGATCTTGGTTGCCGGGCGTTATGAAGGAATTGATGAACGCTTTATTGATGCTGTATGCGATGAGGAATGGTCGCTAGGTGATTATGTCATCAGTGGAGGAGAGTTAGCTGCTTTGGTAGTTATAGATGCAATAACACGATTAATTCCAGGGGTTTTGGGCGATGAGGAATCAGCAAAGCAGGATTCTTATATGGATGGTTTGCTAGATACGCCACATTTTACCCGACCAGAACAAGGCGAGTTAGGTTCTGTCCCTGGTGTGTTGCTGAGTGGGAATCATAAAGCAATAGATTGTTGGCGACTAAAGCAGGCATTAGGTCGAACAGCCTTAAGACGACCGGATCTAATGAAGGTTAAAAAATTAAGTACAGAGCAGGAAGCTTTGTTAAAAGAGTTTAGGAATGAAGAATAAGTGTCGGATTGAGTCTTTATATTCCTTGTTGTAAAGTTGATGTTTAATTGGGTGTGGTAATGACAAATATTATTGATGTATTAGAAGCAGAACAGCTAAGAAAAGATATCCCTGATTTTAGTCCAGGTGATACTATCGTTGTTCAGGTTAAAGTAAAAGAGGGTGAGCGTGAGAGATTACAGGCCTATGAGGGTGTGGTAATTGCAAAGCGTAACCGTGGATTAAATTCCGCTTTTACTGTGAGAAAAATTTCTCATGGTGTTGGTGTTGAGCGTGTTTTTCAAACGCACAGCAAGCTAATTGGTAACATTGAAGTTAAGCGTCGTGGTTCTGTACGTAGGGCTAAGTTGTATTACCTACGCAACCTGACGGGTAAAGCGGCTCGTATTAAAGAAAAATTGGGTTGATCTGGTTTCTTTTTTGGAAAAAGGCAGCTAAATAGCTGCCTTTTTTTTGCTCTGACTTTTTTATCAGGGTAGCATTGTAAGTTGAACCTAACTCAATCTTATCGTCAAATTTGATACTAACCTGTGATAGGATGATAGCTACGCCTCGAAATCGGCGCGCTGTCGATTTGACGCTGGTGGTGTTTGCACCTGCTTATAGTGTGTTCCTTATGGTATTGGCGTGACATAGAACGTCACTAACTGCATTCCCACGCAGAGCATGGGAACGAGTTTTGAGTGGTTTTTTATTGTTGGCAGCTATCTCTTTTTTTTCAACACTTAACGGTGACATAGTCTTTTTTTGCTCTGTCCATTGTCATTTGTAGTTTTATGCCCGTGCGCATACCCAAACATCTACCCGTGAAACACCCGCTTTTTTTAATACCTTTGCCAGTTCGTTGGTGGTAGATCCAGTTGTCATAACATCATCCAGTATTGCAATATGTTGAGCTTTAATTGCTCGTTTGACAGTAAACGCATTTCTAATGTTTTTATCTCGTTGTTTGGCGGGTAAGTCGATTTGATGTGGCGTATTCCGGTTCCGAATGCAGGATTGTATATCTATAGGAATATTAAGTTGCCTGGAAAGGACTTTGGCAATTTCAATGGACTGATTAAATCCACGTTCCTGGTATCTTTGTTTGTGTAGGGGTACAGGTAAAATTAGCTCAGGTATTTCTGCTGTTATTTTAAGCTGTGTTGCTAACAGATAGCCAAGCAAGCGGGCATTTTGGTATTGCCGGTTAAATTTTAAGGTAGCAATTAAATAGCGAATGCTACCTTGGTGTGTAAAGGGTGCATGAGTTTCATCAAAGGCGGGGGATTTGTTTAAACAGCGTCCGCAGAGTCGTGGTGTCGAGCTTGCTGTTGCAAAGGTTTCTGCACATTTATAACAACAGTGAGTGTTTCTCTGCAGGTCTGTCATACATCCCTGACAAATGTCTTGCGAATCAACCCCTGTGTTTCCACATAAGATGCAAGTAGGCGGAAGCAGGTAATCCTGTATAATATTGAGCCAGTTGTTTACCATTATTGTTTAACCAGGTTGACAATTCACTTTAAATATAGAGATTAATCGAATGTCTGCAAATCCCAATATAGATCATATTTCATCAACAGCACAATTAAATGCTGCTGGCTTCATAAGAAACGACTGGCAGTTAGACGAGGTAAAAGCGTTATATGTTTTACCCTTTAATGATCTTCTCTTTAAAGCACAAACTATACATAGAGGAAATTTTGACCCTAATGAAGTCCAGGTTAGCAGTCTATTGAGCATAAAAACCGGCTCTTGCTCTGAAGATTGTGGTTATTGTCCTCAAAGTGCGCGTTATGATTCTGATTTAACACCTGAAGCGTTAATGCCAGTGGATGAGGTTATTAAATCGGCTCAATTAGCTAAAGATCAGGGTGCCTCACGTTTTTGTATGGGAGCAGCATGGCGTAGTCCAAAAGATAAAGATATTGAACGTGTTGTGGAGATGGTCCAGGGGGTCAAGGCGTTGGGCATGGAAACCTGTGTAACTTTAGGTATGTTGACAGATAACCAAACGCAAGCATTAAAACAAGGTGGACTGGATTATTACAATCATAATCTGGATACCTCGGAAGATTATTATTCTGAAGTGATCACTACCCGAACTTATCAGGATAGACTGGATACTTTGGCACGAGTCAGGGATTCGGGCATTAATGTCTGTTGTGGTGGCATAGTCGGGATGGGTGAGTCTGATGATGACCGGGCTAACTTGCTGATTGAATTAGCTAACTTACCAAAACACCCAGAAAGTGTACCCATTAATATGCTAGTTCAGGTTGAAGGAACACCTTTACAAGGCACTGAATCGTTAGATCCTATCATCTTTATCAGAACGATAGCTGTTGCCAGAATTTTAATGCCTCAATCCAGAGTGCGTTTATCAGCAGGTAGAAAAGAAATGTCTGATGAAATGCAGGCCTTGTGTTTTTTTGCAGGAGCAAATTCAATTTTTTATGGCGATAAACTGCTCACTACAGACAACCCGATGACGAATCATGATTTAGCTCTATTTGATCGTCTAGGCTTACATTCAGGCGGTTCTAGCTACGCTTAATGAGTTCTTCATTTTCTAATTTAGCGCATGAGTTAGAACAAATAAAGCTGCAAAGTCTTTATCGTTCCAGACGCCTTATCTCATCACCTCAAGGAGTAGAAATAGAAATAGATGATCAACAGGTCATCAATTTTAGTAGTAATGATTATTTAGGTTTGGCAAATCATCCTGAGGTAATTAATGCCTTTAAAAAGGCAACGGATGAATATGGCGTGGGTAGTGGTTCTGCACATTTGATTTGTGGTCATAGTCGTAGTCATCAAGCCCTGGAAGAGGAGTTGGCTGATTTTACCGGGCGTGATAGGGCTCTGTTATTTTCAACAGGCTATATGGCAAATATCGGTGTTATTTCTGCTTTGTTGAATCGGGGAGACCAGGTTTTCGAAGATCGTTTAAATCATGCCTCATTACTGGATGGTGGCTTGCTCTCCGGGGCAAAATTTAAAAGATACAGGCATAGTGATATAAATGATCTGCAAAGAAAAATGCTGCATACAGAAGGGCGAAAATTAATTGTGACGGATGGTGTTTTCAGTATGGATGGTGATTTGGCTGTGTTGCCTGAATTGACACGTCTGGCTAAGGATAAAAATGCGTGGCTAATGATTGATGATGCACATGGAATAAGTGTGTTAGGAGCAACAGGAGGCGGTATTTTGCAGCATTATGGTCTAACGCAACAGGATGTTCCTGTATTAATGGCAACTCTGGGTAAAGGTTTCGGAACATTTGGTGCATTTGTTGCTGGTTCTGAGGTTTTAGTTGAAACATTGATTCAAAAAGCCAGGACTTATGTGTTTACTACAGCAATGCCGGCTGCTGTTGCAGAAGCTACGCGAACCAGTCTTAAGCTTGTTATTACAGATGGTTGGCGTCGAGAAGTGTTAAGGCTCAGGCTTGAACGTTTTCGTTCAGGCGCAGAACAATTGGGACTAAAGTTGATGCAAACGGATTCAGCGATACAGCCTCTGTTAATTGGAGATAGTCAGAGAGCAGTTGATATCAGTAATGATTTATTAAAACAGGGTTTTTTAGTCAGTGCCATTCGTCCGCCCACTGTTCCGAAAGGCGAGGCGAGATTAAGGATTACCTTTTCTGCGAATCACCGGGAGCAACATGTTGATCAGTTACTGGATGCATTGGATACAGTTGCTCTATGATAAAAATTCATAAAGAAGTCTACGGACAAGGTAGGCCGATCGTGATGATTCATGGCTGGGCTATGCATACAGGAATTTGGCGAGAATTCGCTCAGCAACTGGCTCATTATTATCAAGTCACTTGTGTGGATTTACCTGGACATGGTTTAAGTGAAACCATTGAGCCTTATACTCTGCCTCAAATCAGTGATGCTTTAATTGAAGTCTTGCCGGAAACTCCCTTTACTATACTTGGCTGGTCACTAGGGGCTTCGGTCGCAATGACTATGGCCAAGTACTATGCACAACGAATTGACTCATTAATACTGTTGGCAGGAAACCCCCGGTTTGTGGAAGATGAGGGATGGGTAGGAATGCAACCAAAACTGCTGGAAGATTTTGCCAATAATTTACAGTTAAATTGTGCTGCCACTTTAGTCCATTTTTTGGCTATACAGGTCAATAGTCTGCCAGATAATAAACACCTTTTAAAACAACTTAAAAAATCGATAAAGGAATGTGAGCTCCCTGCAGAAAATATATTGCAAGGCGGTCTGGATATTCTTATGAATGAAGACTTACGCAGCCATTTAGCATCGTTAAGTTGTCCGATAAATATAATTCAAGGTGATAAAGATGCTTTGGTACCAGTACAGACAAGTTGGGATATGCAAAAAATACAACCGGCCTGTGAGGTAAATATTATTTCTGGAGCAGGGCATACGCCTTTTTTGTCTCATCAATCAGAAGTGATCCAAATAATATCCCGTTTTTTATGAGTGCAGTTGTTTCTATCGATAAATGCAAAGTCAGGCAGTCATTTTCTTCTGCCGCCAAATATTATGATGGTTTTGCTACCCTGCAAAGGGAAGTAGGATGGGATTTATTAAGCAGATTTGTTATGCAGTGTGCAAATGACACAATTGTTGATATAGGTTGTGGGACGGGATTTTTAACTCAGAAACTAATGTCAAGGACTCCTGTTCAACAAATGATAGCAATAGATATTGCTTTATCCATGTTGCATATTACTAGAAGCAAATTGGAGCAATTTAAAGCCGTACAGTATGTTTGTGCGGATGCTGAAAAACTACCCTTAGCGGAAAATTCAGCTGATCACATAGTTTCAAATCTTGCACTACAGTGGTGCCAAAAGCTTAATTGTGTCTTTAATGGTTTTAATAAGATACTCAAGCCGGGTGGCCAGTTATTATTTTCCACATTTGGTCCGGCAACGCTACAAGAGCTTAAAAATGCCTGGGCAGAGGTGGATGATTATACCCATGTCAATGACTTCTATACGGCTGATGAGTTGCATACTTTTTTGCAGCAGGCAGGGCTTAAAAATATTCAGATTGAAACAAAATGCTATCAATCAAATTATCAGACCGTAATCGAATTAATGCGAGAACTTAAAGGGATAGGTGCGCATAATATGTTGTCTGGACGTCATAGAGGTATAACAGGTAAAAGTAGAATGCAAAAGATGATCGAAGCGTATGAAAAACAGCGCTTAAACGAATTCATTCCAGCGACCTATGAAATAATTTTTGTGTCGGCAACATCAGAACTATGAAACAAGGTTTTTTTATTACAGGTACAGATACCGGTGCAGGTAAAACTTGGGCTACTGTTGCATTAATGCGCTATTTTAAGCAGCAAGAACAGACAGTGATTGGCATGAAACCGGTTGCTGCAGGTTGCGAGTGGCAAGATGGACAGCTGAAAAATGAAGATGCCTTGTTATTACAGGAAAATGCATCAATACCGTTGGAATATAGGGACATTAATCCCTATGCATTTGAGCTACCAGTTTCTCCACATTTAGCCGCTAAAGAAAAACGGGTGAATCTGGATGTAATTGCAAAGGCATTTGATCACTTAAAAGATAAAGCGGATGTTATTGTTGTTGAAGGTGCCGGAGGCTGGTTGGCACCACTCAATAACCAATCTGCGATTGAAGATCTTGCTAAAACCCTGCAACTTCCCGTTATTTTGGTGGTAGCGATCAGGTTGGGATGTATCAATCATGCAAGACTCACTTTTCAATCGATACAAGCGTCTGGATTACAATGTGCTGGTTGGCTGGCGATGTGTGTGACACCCGATATGTTGATGCTAAATGAAAATATTGCATGTATAAGAAATAAAATTTCAGCACCCTTGTTAGGTGTATTACCTTATACAAAAGTAAGTGATTTTGATTGTTTGGCAGCGAACATAAATGGAGAAAAGTTGATCTAGATCAAAGAATGAAAGCAAAAAATCAGCATAATTGCGCTTCCTATTATAAAAATAAGATTTGGAGAAAAGAGATGGCTTTAATAACTTGGACTGCTGAACAATATGGTACTAAAGTAGACTTCGCAGATGATGAACATAAAGATATTTTTAGTTTGTTAAATAAGTTATATGATGATGCAACTGGTGGTGCTGATCGCTCTCAAATCGGCAATTCATTAGATACTTTAATTACTTGTGTTGTCGAACATTTTGCGCATGAAGAAAGAGAAATGGAAGCTAAGGGGTATGCTGATTTTGCTGCCCATAAAGCAGAACACGATGCGTTGGTTGGTATTTGTGCAGGCTTACAAACCAAGTTTCATGTAGGTGAAGCCGAGGTGACAGATGAAGTGGGTCAAATGGTTAAAGGTTGGTTAGACAATCATATTCCAACATTTGATTTTGCTTATGCGGATGCTCTGAATAGCTAAACTAAGAATACTAGGAGGCTGTCCGAGAATAGAAATCGTAGCGAGGGAAAGCTATTTTGAGTCAGGTTTTTCGATTTTTTGAGGCGAATAGCAGGCTCTTCTACGAAAATATTCGGAAAACCTGGCCAAAATTAGCTTTTCCGCAGTAGACTCTCTATTCTCGGGCAGCCTCCTAGAATAAGGCCTGTGGAATGGTACTTTCACAGGTTTTTTTTGTCTGTAGAAAATCATATTTGACCATTGTATTTTTATGACTATTAACCGTAGTGCAGGGTACTCTCAATTTAAACTGGATTAACTCTACAAACGGTGTCATTTCGACTAGCGGGAGGCTAAGCCACTACGGAGCAACAAGATTTCTTCCGCTAGTCGAAATGACAGTTCATTAAAATTTTTAAAACTGTCAAGAATGACTTATTCTAAAGTTTAACCTATGCTTTATTAATAGCTATTTTATTTTTTGGGGAAATTTACAATACTCTGGAAAATACTGTTGATCTCCGGTTTTTTTACTTAATTCTACTTTGTCGCACTTGAATGGATACTATACATAAGTATCTTCGTAGGGTGAGTTGTACGCACTATTTCGGTAATGGAAGGATAAAAATTGTTGGGAGCGTGCAACAAACCCTTCATTTATAATCTGACAAAGTACAATTAAGCACTTGGTTTATACTTCCAGCTTATTAGTTCTTGGTGCAATCAAGGTTCAGTATAGCTATGTGACACAATAATATCCGCTTAATTATAGATCAAAACCAAGGTGGAAATTATAATTATCAAATTCAATTTAACACTATACAAATGGAAAAAAACACTCTATATCTGGAATAGAATTGGATGATGGGTTAGAATTGCCAAGTTAATTTGTGATAGCTCGCAAAAAAATAAAGCAGTCTTTGGAAGGAAGGCTGCTTAAAAATAAAAAAAACGATATAACGCATACAAGTTTATAACTACAAACGGGAGACTACTCCGTGAAGAAAACAAAGCAACTGTTCGCTGCTCTTACTTTGATGGTGTTGGGTTTGGGGTCTGCTCAAGCGGATTACACTCTCGATCTGATGAGGGGGGTCACAGTAATCAGTAATGAAGTTTATGATCTTCATATACTGATTTTATGGATCTGCATATTTATTGGTATTGCTGTATTCGGTACCATGTTTTATTCGATTTACTATCACCGTAAATCAATGGGGCATAAAGCTGAGCAATTTCATGAAAATACCACTGTTGAGATTATTTGGACCATCATTCCTACAATAATTTTAGTGGGTATGGCCATTCCTGCGACAAAAACGATGTTGGACATGGATGATTCCAGGGAAGCTGAAATGTCGATCAAAGTGACGGGTTGGCAATGGAAATGGGAATACGAGTATATGGACAATGGCATCCATTTTTTTAGCAGTCTGGATGAAGCCAGTAATGAAGCGCGTCAAAAAAATTCAGGAATAGACCCTCGTTCAGTACCCCATTACCTGTTAAATGTTGATAAGCCATTGGTTGTTCCTGTTAATACCAAAATACGTTTTTTATTTACAGCAGCTGATGTTATACATTCATGGTGGGTGCCTGATTTAGGCTGGAAAAAAGATACTGTGCCAGGGTTTATTAATGAATCCTGGACTGATATAAAAGAAGTAGGGACTTATCGAGGTCAATGTGCTGAACTTTGTGGGAAAGATCATGGTTTTATGCCGATTGTGGTGATTGCCAAGGAAAAAGCAGATTATGATGCCTGGGTTGAAGAGCAAAAGACTTTAGCTATAGCTGAAGCAAATGCTGCTGATAAAGAATGGGCTGTAGATGAGTTAATTGCAAAAGGTGAAACGGTTTATGCCAATAATTGTGCTTCATGTCATATGGCTGATGGTGCAGGCATGCCTGGTACTTTTCCTGCAATCAGTGGCAGTGCTGTTGTAACGGGTGACATGGATTCACAAGTTGACTTGATGATGAATGGAAAAGGCATGATGCCTGCCTTTGGTCAAATGTTAAGCGCAGTAGATTTTGCAGCGGTTTCAACATTTATTCGTAATGGTTTGGGGAATTCTGTGGGTGATTCAATTCAACCTTCAGCAATTCAAACGTTACAGCCAGCATCAACAGAAGAGGATGATGACGAATAAGTCGTTAGCTTATATTTTCTTGAGTCTAAATCTATTCAATTATTAAAAGAGGTATTGAGTATGTCTGCTGTAACAGCTGAACATGACGATCATCACGATCACGGTCCTGCCAAGGGCATTTTAAGGTGGATTGTTACCACTAATCATAAAGATATAGGAACACTGTATTTAGTGTTTGCACTGACCATGTTTTTTGTTGGTGGGTCAATGGCATTAATTATTCGTGCAGAGTTATTTGAACCGGGTATGCAATTTGTTGATCCTCAATTCTTTAACTCCATGACAACCATGCATGCACTGGTGATGGTTTTTGGTGCGGTTATGCCTGCTTTCGTAGGGCTGGCTAACTGGATGATTCCAATGATGATTGGAGCACCAGATATGGCACTGCCACGTATGAATAACATGAGTTTCTGGATGTTGGTTGCTGGTATATTATTACTTGCAAGTACATTGTTCATGGAAGGTGGTGCACCTGCCGCTGGCTGGACTTTGTATCCACCTTTAGTGCTACAGACAGGGACTGCATTACCATTTGCAATCTTTTCAGTGCATTTACTGGGTATATCATCAATTATGGGAGCGATTAATATTATCGCGACTATATTCAATATGCGTGCACCCGCAATGACATTAATGAAAATGCCATTGTTTGTCTGGACATGGTTAATTACGGCTTTTTTGTTGATCGCGATTATGCCGGTATTTGCCGGTGCGGTAACCATGTTATTAACTGATCGTTTTTTCGATACTAGTTTTTTTGATGCAGCCGGTGGTGGAGACCCTGTACTTTATCAACATATTTTTTGGTTCTTCGGACACCCTGAAGTATATGTGATGATCCTGCCAACTTTTGGTGTGGCATCAACGATTATTCCTGTTTTTGCACGTAAGCCTCTGTTTGGCTATGCTTCAATGGTTTATGCGACAGCAGCGATTGCTTTCCTTTCATTCATAGTCTGGGCGCATCACATGTTTACAGTGGGGATGCCAATTGCAGGTGAGTTATACTTCATGTATGCCACTATGTTGATTGCGATTCCTACAGGTGTAAAAATCTTTAACTGGACGGCAACCATGTGGAAAGGCTCGATGACTTTTGAAGCGCCTATGCTGTTTTCAATTGCTTTCGTAGTACTTTTTACCTTGGGTGGATTTACCGGCTTGATGATGGCAATTGCTCCGGTTGATTTTCAGTACCATGATACCTATTTTATTGTTGCTCATTTTCATTACACATTAGTACCCGCATCTATTTTTATTTTAATGGCTGCTGGTTACTACTGGTTACCTAAGTGGACAGGCAACATGTATGATGAAAGATTAGCTCAGTTACATTTCTGGTTATCAGCTATTTCAGTAAATATACTGTTCTTTCCTCAGCACTTTTTAGGTTTAGCAGGTATGCCACGTCGTATTCCTGATTATGCTGTGCAATTTGCTGACTGGAATATGATTTCTAGTATTGGTGCTTTTATTTACGGCCCGAGTCAGTTGATATTCGTCTATATTGTTTATAAAACTATTAAAGGCGGAACGGGCGAAAAAGTGACTGATGAAGTTTGGGAAGGTGCGAGTAAACACGGTCTGGAATGGACTTTACCTTCGCCTCCTCCATATCACACATTTACAACACCACCGGAAAAAGTTCCAACAGAACATTTCTAAGCGGATATTTGAGAATACAAACAGATGCTTTGTTCGGTACTGGACAAAGCATCAGGTGAGAAAATGAACATAAAACAAAAGAATATTTTGACGGCAGTGATTTTGATTACCGTCGCTGCAATTATCTATGTTTTTGCTGTTATCAGAGCAATGTCGCAATGAGTGAAAATGTAGAACAAAAAAATACCAAGCTGGTTCGTAAATTGGTTTTTATTGTTCTGGGTATGTTTGGTTTTGGTTATGCTTTAGTACCTATTTACGATGTTTTTTGTGATATTACAGGTATTAATGGTAAAACGGATACTGAAGCAGTTACAGATGTAAAGTATGAAGTTGATTTAGGCAGAGAGATGACTATAGAGTTTATTACCTCTCTTAATGAAGCAGCACCTATGGTGTTTCGTACAAAAACAAAAAAAATGAAAATTCATCCAGGTCAATATTATACGGTGAATTTTTACGCAGAGAATAAAACAGATAAAAAAATGGTTGCTAGAGCAATTCCCAGTGTGACACCTGGGCCGGCAGCCGAATATTTAAAAAAAACAGAGTGTTTTTGTTTTTCGGAACAGACTTTCGAACCTAAAGAGGGTAAAACCATGCCGGTTCGGTTTGTTATAGATCCTGAAATACCATCACGATATAAAACAATCACACTTGCATATACTTTTTTTGATAATACCGCACAACGGTAAAAAATAACAAGGGGTAGCGTATGTCTACAAATGATGCTTATTACATTCCTAATAAGGCAGTCTGGCCAATCATAGGAACAGCAGGTTTATTGATTACACTGATTGGTTTTGCCAATCATTTGAATGGTAATTCCATTGGTCCTACATTGATGATTATGGGGCTGATAATTTTCATTATCATGTTTGCTGGGTGGTTTACATTACAAGCGAATGAAAGTGAAGCCGGCATGTATAACCACGGTGTAGGGATATCCTATCGTATGGGTATGATGTGGTTCATTTTTTCAGAGATTATGTTTTTCGCCGTTTTTTTTGGCACATTATGGTATACACGCAATTTATCTATGGATTGGCTGGGTGGTATAGGTGATGGCCCTGGTCGATCAACGGAAATGTTATGGCCTAATTTTGAAGCGGTATGGCCTACTAATGGACCGGGTAATGTCGGGGGCGATTTTGAAGAAATGGGCGCTTTTGGACTTCCTTTTATCAATACACTATTACTATTAAGTAGTGGAGTAACCTGTACCTGGGCTCATCATGGTTTGTTAGCTAAAAATCGCGACCAATTAATCAAAGGCTTGATAGCGACTGTAAGTTTAGGTTTTCTGTTTGTTGCTTGTCAGGCTTTTGAATATTATGAAGCCTATCATGAAATGGGTTTAACATTAGGGTCTGGCGTCTACGGCTCAACTTTCTTTATGTTGACGGGCTTTCATGGTTTTCACGTTTGTGTGGGTGCTATTATATTATCAGTGGTTCTGTTCCGAAGCTGGAAAGGACATTTTACTCCAGAAAATCATTTTGCTTTTGAAGGAGCTGCATGGTATTGGCACTTTGTTGATGTTGTGTGGTTAGGTTTGTTTATCTTTGTTTATATTATTTAAAGAGGCATTAAGTAGAAAAAAGCGCGGTCACTTGGCTGCGCTTTTTTTTTGCCATTGAGGCATGATAAAGAATATAAAAGAATTAATTGAAACTTAATCTAAATATTTTTAACGAGGCATCTCTTAAATTGAAATTGTTGTTAACAATTTATCGTTGAGGTGGGTTGGCGGTTGCCGATTGATTTTGCTTTAACATCTGAATTCTGGCACCAATGCCATGCGGCTTAATCATCCCTGTTACATAGGCAATGTATATCATAATAAATAATACTAAAGAAAGTCCTATTCTAAAAGTCAATGCTTTGGCCGTTTTTTTTGATTGATCTTGCTCTGTATGTGTTACTAAATGAAATAAAGCAGAGCCTAAACTAATAAGTATAAGTATAAAGGCAATAATAAAAAATAATTTTATGGACATGATAGTAGTTATTACGCAAAAAGTAGGATAGCTAATTGAGATTGGATGGTTATTTATTACCATTGCTCTAATATTAAAACATTTGTGCAAATAGATACATATAAATCATGAAAATAGAGATAGCTGGGATAAGTTTTACATTTAGTTGGGTATCAGTTTTATTATATCTGGTTCTGTTAACGCTATTGGTAATGCTAGGTTTTTGGCAATTAGGACGCGCAGATGAAAAAAAAATATTTTTAGCTAAACAGAAGTTATCAGTAGGTAAGGAAATAATCAAATTATCATCAGTTATCGATGCTGACTCAAAAAGTCTAAGGTATAGAAAAGCTGAAATAACAGGCCATTATGACCAGGGGCAGCAATATTTGATCGATAATCAAATTGTAAATGGACAAGCCGGTTATTTTGTTATGACCCCATTCATACTTGATGGAATGAATAAGGCGGTATTGGTTAATAGAGGCTGGATTATATTAAACAAAGACAGGCGGGTATTACCCGATCTATCAGTTTCTACTTTGAAAGCCACGTTAACGGGTAGAATTAATAATTTTCCTGTCGTTGGGATTCGCCTGACAGGAGCTGAAATACCAACAGATGGCTGGCCATCCGTGGTACAGGTGGTGGATAGTAAAGTATTGTCTAACAAACTAGGTTATACATTGTATCCATTCCAAGTAGAGTTAGATGCAGCAATACCTGGTGGATATTTACGGGATTGGAAAGAAAATACTGTCATGCCACCTGAACAGCATGTTGCTTATGCCGTACAATGGTTCGGCCTGGCAATTACCTTAACAATCTTATTTTTTTGGTTTAGTAGTAAAAAGTTAAATGAGCGATCAACATAAAAAAAACAAACGTACAATTATTATCATTTTTGCAATGTCAATTGTACCATTTGTCATTGCCTGGGTTTTATCCAACAATACCAGCTGGATGGGAGCCAGTACAAATAATGGGATACTGATAACACCCCCTGTAACTACAGAGAAATCTGAGTTTATTGGCTATGATGATTTTTCCATAGAGAACATGAAAGAGCTAATTGGTCATTGGGTACTGGTCAATGTCATACCTAATAATGATTGTGATTCAGTTTGTCAGCAGGCCATACACAAAACTAAACAATTAAGATTAATGATGAATAAGGATTTAACCCGTATTCGCAGGGTAGTTCTGATCATCCCGGAAATTAATGTAGATTTGGCTAAGCAGTGGTGGAAAGATGATGCGCGATTATTAAGATCAAAACCTTCTAAGTCACTGGTTGATAAACTTAATAACATTACGAAGGCAAATATTGATGAGGGTATGCTTTTTTTAATAGATCCATTAGGTAATATAATGATGCAGTATGAGTCAGGTTTTGACCCTTATAAAGTCAAAAAAGACTTGGGCAAATTGTTAAGAATTTCACAGATTGGTTGAATCAATGTTTAGAAAAATCACCTTCTTCACCCTTATATTAACAATAGTTGTTATCGTTTTAGGGAGTTATATTCGTTCCTCAGGTGTTGAGTTAGGATGCCCTGATTGGCCGGGATGTTATGGCAAGGCTGTTGTCACATCGGATGCAGAATTTATAGCAAATGCGCAGAAAAACTTTGCTGATACCCGGTTTAATTCAGTTAAAGCAAAGTTGGAAATGACCAAGCGCTACCTAGCTTTGGGTATGGTTGGACTGATATTGATTCTAGCTGTATTTTCATGGGTCCAGAAAGCTTATCGTCGTCCAGCAGTAACATCGACTACATTATTGCTGGGGCTGATTGTTTTATATGCACTGTTCTCAAAATGGGTTGTTGAATTTAAAGGTATGCCTATTATCTTGACTGGATCAGTGATGTTGGGTTTTTTCCTGTTCTGGATGACATACTGGCTGCATTTGCGACTCAAAAATGTAGATTTTATTAAAATTGAAGCAGGTTCCGAAAAGGGACTGGTATTTTTTGCAGGATTGTCAATTCTAATTTTGTTATTAGAATCTGTTCTGGGCGTCTGGACTAGTACAAATGGAGCGGCTTTAGCATGTGCTGATTTTCCTCGATGTAATAATGTCTGGGTTCCGGATGTAAATTTTTTCCAGGCGTTTGATATTTTTTCAGGACTAAAAAATAATTATTCAGGGCTTTTAGCTTTTGATGGTCAAGTTGCAGTTCAATGGGTACACCGAGTAGGTGCATTGTTTGGTTTTATATTTTTGACCCTGTTGATGTTGAGAGCAACTTCTGAGACCAATACCAAACCAGTCCGTAAAGCAGGGATAGTTTTAAGTGTTTTGCTGCTATTAGAAATTATGTTAGGCATTGCTTGTGTCAAAATGCAATTGCCACGCGTCATTGAGGTTTCTCACAGTCTATTTGCTTTGCTACTCATGTTGCCGGTTATTAACATATTATTTTATAGCCGCTATACCGCAACAGATGTTAAAAGTCTGTCTACAATTGAGTCAGCGTTCGAAACAGGTGTGTTGGAAGAGGTTTATGTTGAGCCAACAGCTGACTCTTTATATTTAAGGTTAACAACTCAGCTACAGAAAACCCGAACAGGGCTAGAGAATGTTCTAATCTCTATACCTCTGGGACAAAAAGAAATTAATGCAGACTTACTGGAGCAAATAGAAGCCAGTTTGATAATGGCTGATATTGGGGTAGAAGCGAGTACTGAGATTATTTCTAAATTAACAGAACGTCTGGAGAGGCATCAATTAAATGATGGTATCGCTTTAGAAGCGGCCTTGAAAGAAATTTTGCTGGAGATACTGCAACCCTGCTGCCAGCCCTTGAACATTCCAGAGCAGCAAACACCTTATGTGATTTTAGTTGTCGGTATTAATGGTGTGGGTAAAACCACAACGATAGGTAAGATGGCAAAACGCTTGCAAGTACAGGGGCATAGTGTAATGTTGGCGGCCGGTGATACTTTTAGGGCAGCTGCGGTAGAACAACTTGAAACCTGGGGCGAACGTAATAATATCCAAGTGGTTGCACAGCATACAGGCGCAGACTCGGCATCAGTGATCTATGATGGTGTGCAATCAGCACAAGCAAAAGGGATTGATGTATTGATCGCTGATACGGCAGGTCGTCTACATACAAAATCAAACTTGATGGAAGAGTTGAGTAAAATAAAACGAATTATGAAGAAAGTAGATGAAACTGCTCCTCATGAGATTTTATTAGTGCTTGATGCAGGGACAGGACAAAATGCCTTGTCGCAAACAAAAATATTTAACGAAGTCGTTGGGCTAACAGGACTCGCATTAACAAAACTGGATGGTACCGCAAAAGGCGGGGTAATTTTTGCATTGGCAACACAGTTTGGGCTGCCTATTCGGTTTATAGGGGTGGGAGAAGGAATTGATGATCTGCAGGATTTTGATGCCCGGGCTTTTGTGGATGCTTTATTTGTAAAAGATTAACATGGTTATGAACTTACCTCAGGTTACTTCCACTCTGTCTCTCAAGACACAGCGTGAATACATCCATGTAGCCTTGGAGACAGCATCTGACTGTCAAAGATGGCGGAAATGCAGATATTACAGGAGCTTTTTATCTGCTCTGCTGTCAACCGTCTTGAAAAACAGAGTGGAAACAACTTGCAACCTGCAGCTTGTTAATAGTCATAAAGATTAATATGCTTAAATTTGACCATGTAAGTAAACGTTATGCTGATGCTGGAGATGCTCTACTTGATGTGAGTTTTGATTTAAAGCAAGGTGAAATAGCTTTTTTAACTGGACATTCAGGTGCGGGGAAAAGTACATTGCTTAAATTAATTGCAATGATGGAATTGTGTAGTCGCGGTCACATATTGTTAGATGGACAGAACCTCAATAAAGTCAGCGAAAAACAGATTCCTTTTATTCGTAGAAAACTAGGGATAATTTTTCAGGATAACAAGCTATTACAAGACAGAACAATTTTTGATAATGTAGCGTTACCACTGATTGTATCGGGTTATGGATACCGTGAAATTAGAAGAAGGGTAAGAGCAGCATTAGATAAAGTGGGATTATTAAATAAAGAAAAGAAATATCCGTTAGCTTTGTCTGGAGGAGAGCAACAGCGAGTGGGTATAGCGCGAGCAGTTGTCAATAAACCCCGGTTAATACTGGCAGATGAACCGACCGGAAATCTGGATCCTGAGCTGTCTACAGAAGTTATGCAATTATTCGAACAATTCCAGAAGGTTGGCGTGACAGTATTGATTGCAAGTCATGATGTACATTTGTTAAGTCAAATGGGACACAGAGTACTAACACTGGATCACGGTCAACTAAAAGCGAGTTAACTATGAAACATAAACCTCGTCTACAGAAAAACAGGAGTTCTAGTAATTTTTCTGAAAAATCACAAGCTTATCTACATATTCATGCGCATGCTCTGTTCTCAAGCTTAGGACGGCTGGTTAGAAATCCATTTACTTCTGCAATGACGATTATGGTCATGGCGATTACTATTTCATTAGCGTCGGGATTTTATTTATTTGTTGTTAATTTACAGCAGTTAACAGGTAATGTGGAATCAACCAATCAAATTTCGCTGTTTTTAAAATCGACTGTGAGTGAAAAGGCGGCTAAAAAACTAGCCTATAAAATTTCAGCAAAGAATAAAATTGAAACGGTTAAGTTTATTTCCAAAGATCAGGCGCTAGAAGAATTTAAAGCATATAGCGGCTTTGGTGACGCCCTGAATGTACTCGACATCAATCCGCTGCCTGCAGTTATTCAGGTACTACCTAAAAATACGCTGGATGATATACAAAGTATTGAATCGTTAATGGCTGAATTAAGTCAACTATATCAGGTGGATTTTGCTCAACTGGATATGCAATGGATAAAAAGATTACAGTCCATGATGCAGCTTATGCAACGAGGTGTATTTTTACTTACACTATTATTGAGTTTTGCTGTTTTATTTATTACAGGAAATACCATTCGACTGGAGTTACAAAACAGGCGAGATGAGGTGTTAATTGCTAAATTAGTAGGTGCCACTCACTCATTTATCCAGAGGCCTTTTTTATACACCGGTTTTTGGCTGGGTATTTTATCAGGGTTAGTTGCATGGACTATAGTGACAATAATGATGATTATATTGCAAGGGCCTATAGAGAGACTTTCTGGGCTATATGATGGGGCTTTTGATGTGAGTTATCTAGGTTTTATTGAAACAGTAATATTAATGGGTATTGCAGCATTTCTTGGTGTCTTGGGAGCCTGGGGAGTATTACATTATCAACTAAAACAGATAAAGCCAGAATAAAACTCTTTTTTGTGGATAAACAGGTTTGTGTTCAATATGTAATGGAGACTAAGGCGGGTTGACGAAATAAAGTTACCCACCTTACTTGTCTTTTTATTCCTGAAGAAACGATCTTAATCGCTACGTAGAATAACTATGCGCCTCTTGAGATAGTTTAATCAGAAACAAAAATTGTTCGCAATCTTAGGCAGCTGGCAATAAATAACCTACCCAGATTGCGCAGGATTTTTATTTGCTAGTTGCCTTAGTAACTTTATTCCATCAAACCACCTAAAAACAGCTATCAAATGGGACTGATAGAATTGAACTTATAAATTTATTAGCACTCTTACCGATTGAGTGCTAAAATTAAACAACTTCCCATACAAGAGGCTTTTATGAGTAATACATTGGCTTTACCAACTAATTTATCAGTAGGTACCTTTGATTCATATATCAATACTGTGAGTCAAATGCCTAAATTGACACTTGAAGAAGAGCGTGAATTAGCCGTTCGATACAGAGATCATGGTGATATTGAAGCTGCACGTAAATTGGTAATGTCAAACCTTCGCTTTGTTGCTCATGTAGCGCGTGGATATAACGGTTATGGTTTGCCTTTAGCAGATGTTATGCAAGAAGGAAATGTAGGGTTAATGAAAGCAGTTAAACGTTTTAATCCAGATGTGGGTGTGCGTTTAGTTTCCTTTGCAATACATTGGATTAGAGCTGAAATTCACGAATATGTTATCAAGAACTGGCGTATTGTTAAAGTCGCTACAACTAAAGCGCAACGTAAATTATTCTTTAATTTGAGAAAATCAAAAAAAGGTTTGGGCTGGCTTTCAAAAGATGATGCTGAAGCAATAGCAGAAAACCTGGATGTAGATCTGAAAATAGTTTACGAAATGGAAGAGCGCCTTGATGGACGTGATATGGCGTTTGATTTACCAACAAATGATTCCTCAGAAGATAATGTTTCTGCGCCGGTCAATTATTTGGAGCAACATGAAGCTGACCCTGCTTTATTACTGGAAAATGCTGACTGGAAAGGGCATAAAGAAAACTTATTATCAGAAGCATTAGGCGAACTTGATGAGCGTAGCAAGGATATTTTAAATAGTCGCTGGTTATCTGATAAAAAAGCAACTTTACATGATTTGGCTGCCCGTTATAATGTTTCAGCTGAACGTATTAGGCAGTTAGAAAAAAATGCTATGAAAAAGCTGAAAATGGCTGTCATTTTAGAAGCATAACTAAAAAATACGCTAGCATCATAACTAAAAATTTCATATAATACTCGTTCTGTGCCGGGGTGGTGAAACTGGTAGACGCGCTGGATTCAAAATCCAGTTCCTTCGGGAGTGTCGGTTCGATTCCGACCCTCGGTACCACAGAATAATTCGGAGCAGTCCGAGAAAGACCGAAAACCCTTGAATCTATTAGGTTCAAGGGTTTTTTTATGTCTGTTGTATTCCGAGTAAGTGCGGTTAAAACCGTTAAAAACCAGCAAAAAGTGGCTACATTTTATGGCTAGAGAGCTTATAAAATCAGACTTGAGTATTAAAGCCTGTCTACCTCAAGAAAAACCTTATCGCTTAATGATGGTAAAGGGCTATTCATTCTTATTAATCCCAATGGATCAAAATACTGGCGATTAAATTATTCTTTTCAGGGTAGCCGAAAAAAACTTTCTCTTGGTGTCTATCCTGAAATTGGATTAAAGCAAGCCAGGTTAAAGGCATTAGAATTTCAAAAACTAATTGCTGATGGTGTCGACCCTTCAGAAAAACGAAAACAGCAAAAGCAGATAATAGAAAAATCTGTTGAGGATCAGCAAAGGATAAAAGCTGGTATTCCCCTGGAAAATTCTTTTGCAGATGTTGCAGGGCGGTGGTTAGAGTCTTATCAACAAACTGTTGTGCCTTCAACATTCAATAAAGTATCAAAACGATTAGAAAATCATGTTTTCCCTTATTTGGGTAATAAAGCCATAGCCGATATTAAAGCGCCTGATGTGCTGGAATTGGTTTTACCCATTGCTAAAAGACAAACAGTCGAAACAGCGCACAGAGTTTTAAATCATTGTCACCGTGTTTTTAAATATGCCGTTGCACATGGCCTTATGGAATATGATCCCAGTCCCGTTGTAACCGATGCTTTACCCTTAATAAAAGTAAAACACCGCGCTGCAATTACTGATCCACGCGAAATAGGGCGGTTAATGAGAGATATTGATAATTATTCTGGAACCTTTGTTGTTAAGTGTGCCTTGATCCTATCGCCTTTATTATTTGCCCGTTCTGGGGAAATAAGGCAGATGGAATGGAAAGACTTAGACCTTGATGTAAAGGAATGGCGTTATTTTGTGACCAAAACCGAAACAGAACAGATTGTTCCATTATCCTCGCAAGCTACAAGTGTGCTAGAGGAAATACAAAAATTAACGGGTATAGGTCGTTATGTGTTCCCCAGTGCTAGAAGTGATAAGCGCCCCATGAGTAATAACACGATTAGACTGGCGTTAAGGGCTATGGATTATGATAAGGAAACCATGAGCGCACACGGTTTTAGAACCACTGCATCTACATTATTGAATGAGCAAGGCTGGAGTCCTGATGCAATAGAGCGACAATTAGCCCATACCTCAAGGAATAAAGTCCGAGCCGCTTATAACCGAGCGCAATACCTGGAAGAACGAAAAAAGATGATGCAAGCTTGGGCTGATTATTTAGATAGCTTGAAAAGAGGGGCTACAGTTATCCCCATTAGAAAACAGGCTTAACAGTTTAACTGAGCTAGGTTGATCCCCGAAAGCAGAACTCATCATTCTGTTGCTCAGTTTCTTATTTTGATGATGCACTTTGATGGGGTGTTTTATGGAACGCGATTATTATCCGTTGGAAATAGCGGCTGAAATGCTTAATTGTTCAGAGGATGATTTGATTTATCTTGGCGTAAAAGAACGAATTGGCATTGGAATTATTGTTGGAAATGGGATTGCCTTAAAACAGGTTATAGATTCAAAAGGAAAATGCATTGAAGAAAAAATTGGCCCCTTCCCTGGCCAGGTAGTAAAGCTGGCCACATACTGTTTAAAGGATTATGTGGCAGGCATTATAGATGCCGGGGTAATATTGGCTTTTTATTTTAAAAACAAATCATATAGAAATAATGAGGTTTTAAAGCTCATTGACAAAAATACAGGGGAACCATTATTAGTTAAAAATAGCAATGAGTCTTTGCAAGTTATAAGCGGTAATGAAGAAGAAAATAAACATAAACCTGATGTTGAGAAGACAAAAAAACAGATTGTTGCGGGTGAAATTAAAGAAATTGCTCAGGATTTATTAGCTAAATATCCAGTAAGTACGACCACCACGCATTTAAAAGCAAATGTTCCTGAGTTACAGAAATGTTTAGACTTTTATACTAGAAATGACACTCATATTGATGATTGTTTAGTACAGATTGGCTTCAAAAAAGGGACTAGAGGACGGTCTAAAAAATAAACCCCCAAAGAGTCAGTAATAATGGGGATTTAATGAAAAACACCATAATATAATCAACGATTTAAAATATATTTAATCCCCATTTAATTCCCCAATTGACGGGGTTTTAATGGGGATTATTTAATACTCTCGAACGCAGTCCACCACAAAGGGCTGTATAGGTTAATCAAAAGCGAGAGTTTAAAAATGTCAGAAGTAGAAGAAGCAATTCAGCTCATCCGTTTGAATGTAGTCTTGGGTATGACGGGGTTATCAAAAATCTCGCTGTATGAGGCTATCAGTGCAAACGAATTCCCAAAAAATGTAAAAATATCAGAAAGGTCTAGTGCCTGGGTGCGTCAAGAAGTATTAGACTGGATACAGAGTAAAATTGAAGCGCGGGAGGTGTCAAAATGAGCCGCCCGTTCAATTCAGTTAATCCAAGAAAACCATTAAAGCCTGTTGTCATTAATTTTGAAAAATATTTTCATCGTAAGAAGGGTTTTAAAAAAATTTGCAGGGGATGTGATTATAAATTTATGGCTCATCGTTTAAATGATTGTTACTGCGGAACCTGTCGAAATGGAATTAAACAATATATCAATACTGAGATTAACAAGGCAATAATAAGTGCCTGGGGTGGTTATTGATGAATCCTTCCATTGCAGACCTGGCAAAAAATGCTTGTTTAGAAGTAGGCATTGAATACGCCCACGTTCCTGCTGATGGCAAGTTCCACCTCACAAAATTAATCCTGATTAGTAAGAATCTTCCGCTAAGCACAACCAAGCTGCGGGCCGAGTTTCGGTGTTAACTGCAGCGATCAGCAAACGCTCAGGTAATGTTTTGAGAATAAATCGCCGGTTAAGCCGATAGGCAATAGCCGCTAAATAGCGGTGAGCATATTTACTAAAATCAAAGGCATGATAAGCACCATTGAGACTGGTTTTAACATTACCCAATACCGTATTAACCCAGTTAAACTCAGGTAACTCTTTAGGTTTTCGACCTCCAGCAATAATAGGGATATGCTTATATCCAGCGTCACTTACACCACGGCTCCCCACTCTCAGGAGGGTAAGGGGTGCTATAGATTTTATTATAAGTGATTATTTAGTGTGGTTTTATTTTGAGTAAGTGAATAGGGAAGGGGAGGGTGAATTCTTTGGGGTTCCTGATACCTAGACCGATAGCCCCTATTTCTGAACACCGTCGGGAGTTTTCTATGGAGGGTATAGCAATGCAGGTATAGGGGGGGGTAAAAGTCCAGCACCTTTGTTCTGGTGACGGATACCCCAGCTAGATTATTATGTGCTAGGTATTAAATACAAAAATCCCACAAGGTTTAAAAGGGCTTAATTAAGAAAAGGTACTTCTAAGATTTCTTCTGTCGCGGGTAATTTGAAGTGCGAAAATTTTGAGTTTTCAGGGTGCTATAGCCCTTGGCAGGAGGTTGTTTTTTGTTTTTGTATCCCTCTGTATATAAGGCTTGTAGCCGTTTTATTTGTTTTCCACCGGAGAGCCTTTTCACAACAGTAAAAAGATAGGGTGAATATTCCCCGCTACCTTATGGCGTATTTGTTCGGGGTACGGGGGGTAACTATAACAAAGTTCTGAATTACTAAAGATCAAGCCACTAAGATTTTCAGGTAATTTGACTGACTCAAAACAGCCAATTGCAGCCAGTCAAGATAACGAAAATAGCCTTTAATTTTAAATTCACACTTACCTTTTGCATTAATTCAGAACCAACGTACTGGCTAAATTCATGCTTTACTTTTTATTTAACTAATAGGCTGATTGCTACGTAATAATCTTGTTTTATTGACTTTTTGAACTGTAAGCCTTATCGTTTTTGTAGAAAATTTCTTGCTTAGTATGCATTGCAAAAACTTTAGGATGAAAGACATGGCTTCTAGTAACATTGATACAGTTAAACATTTTTATAAAATCTTTGCGAGTGGTGACACCAGTACTCTACCAGATGTTCTCGATAAGGATATAGAGATGGTGATGATGAAAGGCTGGCCATATGGGGGCTGCTATCAAGGCATAAAGTCAGCAATGGAGTATTTTTTCGCAAATGTCTGGGAACTTTTGAAACCATTTACATCTATAACAACCAGCACATCATTTGCACCCGTTTCAATAAGATAATCAACCTTACCTAAATTAACACCTTGTTCTGTCTCTACCTGCAAACCAACAAGATCTGCCCAGTAATATTCACCCTCTTCTATATCAGGTAACTGGCTTTTCTTCATCAGAATATCCCAGCCACTATAAGATTCAGCAATATTTTTATCGGAAATCCCCTCTAAACAGGCAACGACAGACTTACCTTGCCGGTTTCCGTTAATGAGTTTTACTTCCTTAATCTCACTGCCTTTTTTAAGTATCCAAGGGGAATAACTTAAAATATTCTCTCTTGGATCAGTAAGCGAATAGACTTTAACCCATCCCTTAATCCCAAATACGCCGGATATTTCACCAACGTTAATGAGCTCACTGTCTGGCAAAACGCTTATGCAGCAGCCTTACTAGCATCTTTAAGTAATTTTTCAACGCGATCAGACGTTTGTGCACCAACAGATTTCCAGTAAGCAATACGCTCATCTTCTAAACGCAATTTTTCTTCGTTTCCACGTGCAAAAGGATTAAAAAACCCTAAACGCTCAATATAACGCCCATCACGGCTCTTTCTGCTGTCTGCAACAACAACGTGATAAAATGGGCGATTTTTTGCGCCCCCCTAGCAAGACGAATAGTTACCATGTAAATACCTTAAAAAAACATTCAATCAAAATTCAATCGACCTATTCTAGGCGAATTTATAAATAAGTGAAGTATAAAATTAAAAACTGTGTTTATTTACAATTCCCATCTATTTTAAATGTAACTTACACCCATTTACCACATTAATATAATAATTGGAATTGATTTTTTCGGCATTATACATTAGTATTGAAATCGATCCCTCCAAAGGTCTAAATATGACGTATATATCTGCTATTTTTGCAGATATATACGTCTTTTTAAGTCTGAGCAACTATACAATAGTGTAATTTTTGCTTTTTCTCAGGACCAACTGATCTAATTACCCCGCCTAAATACAAATAATTCCAAATCTTTCCAGTAGGGTTCTTGCTTTTTTTAAACAAGTCATGTTATAAGATGTCTGCCGGAATGGCATAATAATAACAATTAAATTACAACACAATTTTGGAGAATTTCATGAAAAAACTTCTTTCTTTACTAGCAATGACTCTCATGCTTTTTAGCTTAGCTGGCTGTATGGATGACCCTGACGGTTCGGAGCAACGTTTGGGACAAGGCTCGACTGGTAACAGTGATTGGTCATATAATGATGACCGCAAGAAGACATCGAAAAACAATTAATGCCAATTGAATAAGGCCCGTTTTAACGGGCCTTATTTTTTACTAAATCCCAATCACCTAATTTCAGATACAGCTCAGTCAATTTCACCGAATCATGATGAAAGAGGCCTCCCGTTGTAAATGACATGCTATATCTTTCGTTATTCATTCTCAGTTTAGATTACTTTTTATAGTCTGCAGCCCCACCAGCTTTTACCCATGTATCAACATCGTCTTTTTTAAATTTTCAAAGGCGCCCCATACGATGCGCAGGCATTTCATGTTTATCAATCCATTTATATACAGTGTCATTACTGACACCGAGGTACTTACAAATCTCGCTGATCGATAACCAACGATCTTCCAAATCTGTCATTATTAAATCTCCTGTTGGCGAATAGGTTTAGTATCAAAGTACGAGACTAGGTGAACGAACATGTTATCCAAAGCAAATAAGAAAAAAATATACTGTCCTCTTATCTATGTCAAATGATTATTACCGATTAAAGCCGTTTTTTGCAATTTAAAGTTTTAACTTTTCAACGCTGATTGACAGTCTTTTGACTGGCTGGTATGGGTCGATGACGGCCTTTCATTTTCAGCAATTTATAGCACTCGTGTTAGAAATATAGTAAAACGAGCAAAAAACGTGCACTATCAGAAATGTTTTGAACACCCAACAAACCTTGTAAAAATTTACAGAACGTTATACATAAGGCTTTGCAGAGTTTACAAAAGCGTTAAAAAGCTTATAATTAGATTTTGAGCGGGTTCAAAACCCAGTTCCTTCGGGAGTATCGGTTCGATTCCGACCCTCGTACCACAGAATAATTCGGAGTAGTCCGAGAAAGACCGAAAACCCTTGAATCTATTAGGTTTAAGGGTTTTTTTATGCCTGTTGTATTCCGGGTAAGTACGGTATAAGTTGTGGTTAGCTGAAGATTTTTGCTAATCAGGATCCATTTGACATATCGAGTTGGTTAAAGAGCTATCCATTTAGTCATATACCGTACACAAAAACACCCTTGGTTTTATTGTTATATCTGTATAGGGTAAACTATTAAAATATTCGGTCTTGCTTTCTTTTGTTTCCAGAACAAATAGCTTAAACCAATGGAATATGAAGCAAGATAATTCTTCTAAAACATGTAAATTTTATCCCTATATATGACTGAAAATGAACTTCAAAGCCATCATCTTCGGCACATAGTTGTAGATGGCTTTAAATCGATTAAATCACTCGATTTAAAATTAGGAGCAATTAATATTTTTATTGGTGCAAATGGTGCCGGTAAATCAAATTTTATTTCATTATTTACTTTTCTAAGTCAACTTTCCCAAGGTAAACTGAAAACTTATGTTGAGAAACAAGGTTTTGCCAATACTTTTTTTCATTTTGGAGCTAAGAATACACCGAAGATTAATTTAGAGGTTGATGTAGGAAATAATGGTTATCACGTAGTTTTTTCACATGGTGCAAATAATGATTCGTTGATATTTGATGAAGAATATTGCACGTTTACGGGTTCAACTAAGAAGTTCTCAATTAAGGGTGTTCTGGGTGAAAGTGGGTTGCTCCCTGGTTCAGAAGCAAGCAGCCCTTTTGTTCGACAATATACACGTGAGTATATGGAAGGCTGCCGTGTGTATCATTTTCATGATACCAGTGCTAGCGCCGGATTTAAGCAGGCAAATGACTTAGATGCTTCCGATTATTTGTATAAAGATACAAAAAACCTAGTACTCCGTCAACTTTGGTTTGATGGATAGAGTGATTTTAATTTAATGCGTGCATCTTCTGTTGTAAACCGCCAGTTTACACAAACAGCATCTTGATTCCGCTGTTTTTGCCATGCATTTATTT
>JAKIUK010000114.1 GCA_021647585.1 Methylococcaceae bacterium | reverse complement strand
GGAATCAATAGCTTGTGCTAGAATCCGTGAGCCAACTGATTTTTCTAGGTTCAAGGCTTAAGGTGCTTCTGAGTTACCCATACGCTTCCGCTATTTTAAAAATAGTCCATTAACCCTGTGTCATTTCGACCAGCGGGACGACTTGTAGGAACACAGGAGGTAGGGCAATGCACGAGCAATTTGCCGAGAATTCTTTGTTGTTCAGAAATGTGCTTAGACTCAAGATTCCTGCTGGTCGGAATGACATCGTAAGTTGCAGTTGGCCCAGTCTTAACACCTAAGTCGGGGGGAAGCTTATGGGTAACCTTTGCTAGATTCAATCACTATGTTCTCAATGGGCATAGATTTGAACAGGTGACCTTTGATAACAAAAAAACCCGAAAACCTGGTATTAACAAGGTGTTTCGGGTTTATATTGAACCTGTTTAGTTTTCTATAATTTACTTCAAACTTAGCTGTAACAAATCCAGTTTTACTACATAGTTTTTTGGCCAGATAACAGGAAGAATATCTCCTGATACCTGTGTCTCAGCATAGAGCCCATTACCTAATTGACCATGATTGTTTTCTCCCCAGCCAATAACCCTACCATCCTGCTTGATAAACATTTTGTGATTACCTAAATCAAAATCTATTATTCCTGTTAGTTCAGGTGCTGCAGACATTGTATAGGACATATTAAAATCACCCCCTTTTTTATCATTATGCCAGCCTATCATTTCAACATGAGCGTCATTAAACAACACCATTGTTTGTGTCATCCCAGCATAACCTTTAGTTACTGTTTGCGGATTATTAATCGGCAGTTTTACCGGAGACCACTCAGCTAAATCATTTCCATATAGAGCACGTTCTGCTCTATGCCCATCCATAGCCCATACATTTCCATTAACATCGGTTAGAACAGTGTTGTATCTTGCAGTACTTATGGCCTTAATGGCGGGAAGATCAGAAATGCTTTGAGGTTTTTTATTATTACCCCAAATATAGACATCTCCATTTGCGGATCTGGCGATTGAATGAAAAATAGCTACACTGATCTCAACAATATTATTGGGTAACCCCTCAACTAACTCAACCGCACCTTGGTTTGCTATATCCATTTGATGGACAGAACCATTGATTATAAAAAAAGCATAGTACGCATTTGCTTCAACATCAGATACATTAGCAACAGGTAATTGCACAAGAGGTCTAATCTGGATGTCATTATAATCTGAACGTCTATCAACCATCCAGACGCTCCCATCAGCTTGTAAAATAAATTGTCTTCCTACCGATGCAATCACTGAAACAGCATCCGCTATTCCCAGCGCATAAGGCGTAGCCTGTTCTTTAGTACCACTAGTCCCGTTACTCCCACGCCAGCCTGTTCCAACCGAAATGACTTCTTTGCTGTCAGCGTCTATGTATATCGTTTTACCGTAATAATCGGTATCTATGACTTTTATTGTTGCACCTACACTCATTGAAACCAAAAGTATAATTGCTGTGATAATGTGTTTTAAGTATTTCATGATCCATCCTCCTCCGCGCCACATGCAGTTCTCGCATCCTTCGACAACTTGCCAGACGATTTAATTAAACAATTTAATCCTTTTTTGTTGCTTGTAAATATAATACATTCCAATAGATATTCAATTATGAAGCTTTTGTTTTGTGATGTAATTCAATAGATAATAAAAAAACATCTAAAAAGTGCAAACTAATCCACAAGAAATAGTATAAATCCGGTCAGTATTGAAACATTGGCATGATTTGTAAAACTCGGGAATCATTTACCCTTAGTAAGTAACCTTTAAACTATCATACAAAACCACATTCACTGTTGCTGCCGCCAGGTTCATACAACCCATAGTTGCCACATAGACAACTGCATCTGTCCGGTCGATAATTTCCTGGTTAATGGTTTCATCTTCAGGACCGAAAATATAAAAAGCATGTTGCAGATGTTCATATTCAGTCAAGGGGATAGCATTCTCAGCAAACTCAACACACACGATTTTCATATGCTTTGGTACAATTTCTAAAAGACATATGGCAGCTGGTAATAAATAACCTACCCAGATTGCGCAGGATTTTTATTTGTATTCAACTAACACATGAAAGTGTGTAAGTAGAACAATGCATAATGCCATGGATGGCATGTAGTAGGGTAACGCATAACACCATGGACGGTGCGTAGTAGAACAACGCAGGAGCAGTTGTCGAGGAGCAATTGTCGAGGCGTGGGAACAGGCGCGAAGCACATGGATGTGCAAGTGTCGCTGGAAGCAGGATGCTGGTGCGACCATAGCCAGCTACGTAACTGTTTCCACAACGCAGAAGACGAATAAAAAGACCAGTAAGATGGGTGGGTTATTTGTTGCTAGTTGCCTAACATCTCTTCTGGACTCTTGGGATTTATTCATCCAATACTGACTTTTGATTCTTTCATTTGTATATATTAAAATTATTACTTATATTTTTTGCTGTTATTTAGTTGTCGGGCCACATAAATAATTTGTTAGCCACTTGCTTTTTAAGCTATTCTGACAAACCAGCGTATTCATCAGTTTGAATAGACATTCAACTCCACTCTATATACTTAACAGGAGAATCAATAAAATGTTATATTACTCTCTGAGCGTATTGAAGTTTGGCCTGCTACGCTCTTTAAATCATAAGTATATTGTTTTTTCAGGGGATTGAGGGTTTCAATGTCAGAAAAAGATAAAGTAAAGAAAGATGTTGTATTCAAAGTAAGGTTTTCTAAGCCGAAAAGTTTGTCGAAAAAAAAAGAACAGCCTCAAATGATCACAAAATGGAACTATATGCGCATTGCTATGGCAATGGTTATATTTCTTATTCTTATTATTGTAGGATTAACGCTGTTACGGAATGAAGATACTCAGGAAGCCACAGTAAATAACACTCAACAAGAACCTATAAAACAAGCTCAAACCAGCATAAACCCTGTGCCTGACAAAGTAGCTGCTGCTACCGTTTTAAAAGTTAATAAACAGGCTGTTACACCGGCTCTTCCAAACAAAAAACAAACATTAGTCAAAAAACAAGATCAAGTACAAAGCAGTATGCTACGTGCGCAATTGGCAAAAGGTATTTGGCAAAATGAACCGTTTGGAAATATTACTGGACCGATAAAAGTTAATGCTAACGAAGCTACCGGCATCTTTTATTTTACCGAGCTAGAAAACATGAAAAATAAAGCCATATTCCATATCTGGAAATATAAAGGCGATGTTATCTTTAAGAAAAAGAAGGAGGTTCTTGATAACCGATGGAATACCTATACTAGCAAGCTTTTTACTAAACTATCTGTTGGTCCTTGGAGTGTTGAAACAGTTGATAGTAACAACCGGCAATTAAATCTGATCAATTTTACCGTGGTTGCCACACCAGATTGATTTTATACTTCGCGCGGTCACGGTTGCGGAATATATAGCGAATTTTTTTATGCCGATATTAAAATGAGGAATCATAAATTTGGATTTATAGTTGTTAGGAAAGATTTCTCCCGCTGTTCGAAATGACACAGTTTGTGAAGTTAACCTACAAACGTATAAAACGAGAATATCTATCATAATCTTTGCATCTCCCTTACATCGTTTTAGCCTTTTTTGTGTATGATGCTTTAACACTAAACCTATCAAGATAGTCTCTTTTGGCTCTCTTAATTAATTTCTTTATCACTTTCATTTTTTTACAAAAGCATGACAGTAGCAAATCCCGTTTTACCTACTCTTACCCATTCTAATAATATGGAGATGCAATGAAAACTCCTAAAAGTCTCGAATTACTAGTTACTGATGGTTTTATAGATGAAGTTATCCATCCTCTAAAAAGTGGCAAGGAGGCCGCTGTCTATGTGGTGAGATCTGAAGGAGAAATTCGTTGCGCTAAAGTTTATAAAACCGCGAACAAACGTGGTTTTCATAAACAGGCTTTATATCAAGAAGGGCGAAAAGTCAGGAATAGCCGACAGGCTCGTGCTATGAAAAACAACTCCCGGTTTGGACGTCAACAGCAAGAAGAAGTTTGGCAAAATGCCGAAGTAGATGCTTTATATCGTCTTGCTGCTGCAGGTGTTAGAGTTCCACAGCCCTATAACTTTGTTGAAGGCGTGTTGCTAATGGAACTGGTAACAGATGGTCATGGAGCGGCAGCACCCAGGCTTATTGACCTTGAGTTGACCAGTGAACAGGCTCTGGAATATCACGGTTTAATCATTAAAGAAGTCGTCAGAATGCTTTGTGCGGGTCTCGTACACGGTGATTTATCTGAATTCAATATACTCATTGACCTGCATGGCCCGGTTATTATCGATCTTCCTCAGGCTGTAGATGCATCCGCTAATAATAATGCAGCCAGGATGTTGCAGCGCGATGTCAATAACCTGGCTGTCTACTTTGGACGTTTTGCACCCTCATTACTTACAACCAGCTATGGTAAAGAAATCTGGAAGATTTATGAAAGAGGCACACTCACGCCTGATACTAAACTGACTGGCTATTTTAAAGGCAACAATAAAAAAGCCGATGTTAAAAGCGTCATCAGGGAAATCAATGATGCACGAGATGATGCGATGAGACGTAAGTACGAACAAATCGATTAATAGAATTGTTGACAGTACTTTCTCGTCTCATTATCTATAGCCATTTATAATTCGACATAATTGAAATAGCTATTAACCTATCCCAGGTTACTTTCAACCTAGAAAAATCAGTTGGCTCGCGGTTTCTAGCACAAGCTCTTGATTCA
>JAKIUK010000113.1 GCA_021647585.1 Methylococcaceae bacterium | reverse complement strand
TACAGCGGAGAGTGCTCTCAAATGGAATTGGTAGAGGTTTACCATGCTAGAATCCACGTAGAAACGCGTTTTTTAGGTGGTTTGTTCATTCAAAAAAGTAGCTGGAGGTTTTTCTACAGCCTCGTTATGCCCTAAGGAGAAATAATGAAATCTAGTTCCCTATGCACTATGGCTTGTATTGATGGTGCAGACATTGAAATACCAGAACCAGGTTCTGCTACCATAGATAATTTACGATTTCATATAGATCAGGATAGAGCGTTATTTATCTCTATGGTCGGAAACACGCAATTAAAAATATCTGAAAACAATGCTCATAAAATAGCAATAGTTGGATTATCGCCAGCAGATACCCAGTTACAAGATTTCATTTCTCATTACAATAATAATGGAAGCTATGAAGAGGCAGCATTAGCATCTGCCTTTAAAGGATTGCAAAAAGATATAATTAAAATGCTTAATGGACTAGGTGTGTCTAAATATCTTGGTTTTAATCACTTACCAGAAGACACCGATATAAATAGAAGCGGCATCTTCTTAACCACCTCATTGATAAAATGTGCAAGCCTTACTCAGAACGGTAGCTCATCAGATTTTGATCCGTGGAAATACCCATCAAATATTAAATGTATTAAAAATAGATTTGTTCCAGAGATGCTATCAAATAACAACTCAAATATAACGCACATTCTAGTATTAGGTAACAAAGCCAAGAAAGCATTAAAAGAGAAAATATTAATTAATGGTCGCACTATGCATAGTCACCTCGAAAAAAATGGTAAACATATTGCCTATATTCCTCATCCCAGTGGAGCTAATCGTGAATCTGTGGATTTGGCCATACTAGAGAATTCGGAATTTCCTAGTAAAGAGCAGCATCAAAATAACATGTGGAATAAGTATAAAGTCAAACAAACTAATAAGGGCAAGAAATTAGCCAACGAATCTTCATATAAAAAAACCAGGGGTTCGAGATGGGAGTCTATAAATCAAATCCGTGAATTATTTAAGGCATAACAAGGCCAATCAACGCGGACATTTTGGTACAATAGTTATTTTGAAACATTTAGCTTTATGAAAGTAGAGAGAATGGCAGCGATACAAAAATTAAAAAGTAGTGCTGAGGCTTGTTTATCTAAGAAAACAGACATACCGATGTCCCCTTTGTATAACATGGCAAAAGTAGCGAAACTAGAGTCCAGTGAAGATCTTAAATACATTCAAGATGCTATAAACTACTTAACCTGTAAAGCAATGTCTAAACTGACTTTTACAGATGATGAAAAGGAGTTTCTAAAGGAAATATATGAGGCTTTTTGGTGGGGTGGTCAATATAGTGGCTATAAAGAAGCGGCTCGACTTGCAAATAACTATGTAAATGGTTCAGGCAACACTCAAGCTAATCCATTTGTGTTGAATCCTGAAGTGTATAGAACCTCTAAAATTGTCATTGCAACTATGCATGCGATGAAACAGTTCATTCTAGATCAGAAGAAAATTAATAAGCCATTCTCTCATATTCAATGTGATAGTGCTCAGTTTCGGTCGAAACCATATGCAAAAATATTGACGAGAATGAATTATCGTACAGAAGGAAAAATGAAGTCTAATGGAGTCCTTGAGGCAGCTCAAGAGAATCAAAGACTTCATAAAACAGATGGTCATTTTTATTTGAAGGCTATATCAGCATTACTTCCTGATAAAAGTATAAAAACTATTTGGCGAGTTGAAAGCGTATACGATTTTGAACCTTTCGAAAAGCACGATTACTACACTAACATACCTCTAGGATCTAGTAATTTAAAGCTACCTGATGGATTGTCAGAATATATGACAAAAATTGGAGTAGCGAAGTCTTTTTGGTATAAGGCGGAATGGTCAGAAGTGTGGCAGGCTAATTAAATGTGGTATTTCAGATTTTTTTTCGTTCTTAATATCGTTATTATTTTAATAACTACTATGGGGATTTCTTCGTGTTCAAAAACTTCTAGCAATAACAGTGACTGTCCAATTGCAGTTGATACAGTCAATATTATTGATGAAAAAGTAGTTGAAAATACGAAGTACTATTTAGTGCTACGAATATCTGGGTGGCATGATAAGTCGGAGATCGTTGAGCTATATAACGAAAAACCATCCTTTGATCGATGTTCTAAAAGTGACGTTGAACCAGTTTATGGGGATTCGTTAGAACTAGATAGAATTGTAACGCACTTATATCTTGATGTAGAAGAAAAGTCACTAAATATCGAGTATAAGGATGGAGAATTAAATAAAGATCATAATAAAAATCTTAAGATTGAAGTTAAGTAGTATTAACAAAAAATAATTTCAAATGCTATATTGTCTAACAAAATGCTCCATTGGACGCGGCAAAGCGTCATGATTTTGCGGGGCAAAAATGTATGCCCCTTCGCCACGTCAATGAGCATGGCGTTAGCTCAATATAAAAAAAGAGGTTTATATGAAAAGTTTTCTTAAAGTACTATTCGTTGGCATTTATATAACAAGTTCAGCGAATTCTTTTGCAGGTATTTATTCTGACGATCTCTCTAGATGTTTAGTCGAATCCTCAACACCCGATGATAAAACAGTCTTGGTAAAATGGATGTTTACTTCTATGTCGTTACACCCGCAAGTTAAAAGTATGTCAGCAGTAACACCTGAAGACTTAGAAAAATCAAATAAAGCGGTAGCAGAAATGTTTGTAAATTTACTAACGGTTACATGTAAGGCTCAAGCAAAAAAAGCAATTAACTACGAAGGAGGCCTAGCCATACAGCAAGGTTTTAATGTTTTTGGCCAAGTTGCAGGAAAAGAGTTGTTTAGTAACCCTGAAGTAGCAAAGGGCTTATCTGGCCTTGAAAAATACATGGATACAGAGAAAATTAATTCTAATTTGGGCTTACCTGTAAAATAGAGCTAACAAATGTATTAACGGTTGAAAACCTGGAGCTGGCGTGCTTATAAAAACCTGTAATATTCGGGGTCAAGTGTGTTATTTTAAATTCATCGCATAAGCCGGTTTCAAGTTATGCAAAACGTTAGCTTTATATAAAAAAGAGTAAAAAATATAAGGTACAATTGCTTTTGAAAATGCGTAAATAATGGATGCCAGTCTGTCAGGTTGCCAAACGTCCGACACTGCAAAAGGCTGGCAATAAAAAGGCTCACCGGATGCAAAGGCCTTAAAACAGATTCATCGTATTTCAAAATAAAGCCATGCTGGCAAAACCAGGGCGAATCCTTTAAAAAAGGATGTATACCTAAGAGCCAATGGCCAAAGAAAGTTCACTTTATCCCGAAGCTAACAATTACATTAACGGTTGAAAACCTGGAGCTAGCGTGTTTATAAAAACCTGTAATATTCGGGGTCAAGTGTGTTATTTTAAATTCATCGCATAAGCCGGTTTCAAGTTATGCAAAACGTTATCAACTCAAATGGCGCAGAGAACCCACCCCCACACGCCCGTCTCTCTCGAGGCGGGTGTGTGGGGGTGCGGGATTCCGTAGAATCAGGAATAAATCAAGTGGGAAAGACCAAGAGAGCTAATAATCTTAGCTAGCTTACTATTTGACTCAAGCAAGTTAACAGCAACTTCAACAATTCCGGGAATAGTTCTACCTTGTTCCCATCCTTCATAAGTTCGTTGCGAAGTATTCAATTTCAAAGCCATTTCTTTAACAGTCAGATCAAGTCGAGTTCTTGCTTCTTTCAATATGTACTTGTTCATTTTTATTATCTCAATATGCGTATAATTATAAATATTTATATACCTAAAACCTAGCTGTAGCAAGGAATTGTAGTGATATAGAATATCATAATACGCTATTTGAGTAAATACTGAGTAAAAATTAAAACCTTGGGCGCATATTGCGTATAATCTTTGAAATATTTTATTGTTATTTTTCAATGACTTAATAATTTTGTTTTGGTTCTAGGTTTAATCCTTAGCCCTTGCTATGACTGGGGTGAGATAGGGTTAAATCTCTGTATCCCAGCGTTTTGTCGCCCATGACAGTTATGTTGGGTGTTACTGCGAGCCAACTTTACTTTTCGGTTCAGAATAATTTTATTTTTTTTTATTTTATTATTTTTTGTTTTTTTATTTTTCTATTTTTTTTTATTTCTCTATGTGGTAACCCCTAAAAATACGCTAACACAGCCTACACCTAAACCAATAACTTTAAGCCTCGTGTAAACACTCGTTGAAAGTTCTTGGTTTAGGATCCGATAGGCTGTGTGCGCTTAAAAGCAGGGGTGACCTCATTCATTTTAGGGGTTATGTTGAGCCTACCTATTGGCTCTTTATCTTTTCGGGCTTGTATGCCCTTTAAATTGGAGATTTTAATATGTACAAACAAAGATCAAACGGAACGTTCCGACTACGCGCCAGTTTTCCTATAGATTCAGAGCGTGTTATTGCAATGAATGCCATTTGCAACAAGCTAGATATGAGCTTTGAAAAAGTCTGCAAAATAGCAGTAGATAGATTGGTTAACGACTTTACCCAAAATGGACAAGTCGTTATACCAGAGGACATGCCACAAAAAAAAGTGTAGTATCAGATATTGATAACAACAACGTTCAACCAGACGGAAAACAGTCATAGGCATACCAAAGCCCCTAGTCATATAGGAAGGTCCGTACATGTCAGGTTTCACTACGTTGTACCATAATTTTTTAAAAGGTCAGCTCGAAACATATCGGGTGATATTATAAAAATTTCTGGATTCATTCTATACCAACATTGGACAGCTTCAAAGGGCGTTCTAACC
>JAKIUK010000112.1 GCA_021647585.1 Methylococcaceae bacterium | reverse complement strand
AAGGGAATGTATTTAATGATGACCCTTTGTTTTAAATACTGATTTTCAAAATAACAGGCAAAATAAAGTGTTTTTTTTTGAATTTTATTCTGCGGCAAATACCTGCGGGTTTACGTCGGCGCTAACATCGCCGTCTGTTTTGTTCAATACGTTTACTATTGCGTTGATTTTCTTCATGTTCAACCAGACTTTGTGCAAAGTGCAGATAGGAGCTTTCATTCGCCTCAGCCTGGCTTAATAACGGCTCAAGATGTTCTGCAATACCTGGCATGCGCAGACTACGGAATTTCTGAGCAATCTGATCAATGGATGACATGGCTCTCTCCTTGACCGTCAGGGTGGCCATTTAGCGCAGCATAATGCGCTAATGAGCGATTACCTTGCTTAACTTGATCATTTGTGTGTTGTTGAGTCTGTGGGTCGTTATTTCTCTCTGGATTTTGCTGGAAAGCCAGCAGGCGTTCTCTTAACCCTGTTGCTGTTAAACGCGGTGCATTGATCAGTCGTGATAAATGGTCGGGGTCAATCGCACCATATTGTTTGCAGTATGCACTGACGACTTGTTTCGCCCCCAAAAGCTGGTCTTTGTATATTTTGGGTGAGGTTGTTTTAAGTAAGGCACATAAAGCCTGACTCTGCTCTGTGTCACCTAAAACGAGTAGCAGGTCTGCTTCTAAGTCTTTTATTCTCTGGGTTTTATCACGGTAATGATCGGTGTTCTTGATCACCTTGCCTTTCTCAATGCTTATCAAGTGTTCGGCAATTTTATCAGCTGTTTCTAAATCACTGATGATTAACTGACCGGCTTCAGCTTTGACACCGACACGCGCACTTTGATAGATCATCGGCACGGAATATTTGTTGGATTGCCAAGCGATAAGCCCTGTTTTATCGGCTTTACGTGTGACGACAGTGCCTGTTGAACAAGGCTCTATACAGGACGGTGTCAAATAAGGCAGCATATGAGGTTTTTCTGACTGATCATAATGCTCTCTGGGTTTTTTACCTGTGCTGCCATGAAGCCGTTGATTAGCGGTATTATCTAACCAGTCTGAAAAATACTGTTCCAAATCTTGCCAGCTGGCAAAGCTTTCACCATACAGCCCATTATTTTTGGCATACTTTACGCCTGCTTCAACCTTGCCCTTACTTTCGGGGTCATAACCTTCGCAGGCATGAATGCGGAAACCAGCGGCTGATGCGTACTGATGAAACCGCTGATTAAGGTTTAATTCCCTAAAGGTTTCACTGATAACCACCAGTTTAGTTTGATCATAAACACATTCCTCGGGCATGCCGCCAAAATAACGGAAGGCCGCATCATGCTGTTTAATCAACATCTCGGTATTAATTGGTTTGTCTGCTAAAGAGACATGCATTAGGCGAGAATAGGACAATACGAAGACCATTAAATACACGGTCGTTTCAACACCCTTAATCATAACGCCACGCAGTTCACCGCCATCAACCTGACATTGTTCGCCAGGCACCATATCGATGACAGGCTCATAGTAACGGGCTTGCTTAAAACTTATTTCTTGCTTCAGTGCTCGAATATAGCGCCTGACAGAACGATCTGACACGCTCAGTGTTTCAACCTTGGCTTTTAGTTTACGTAACACTTTAACCGCTGATAACTCAGGATAGGTTTGCAGCAGGTGAATAATATAGTCACGATATTCATCTAGCTTCTTAGTTCTATCCATATCAGACAATACGCCAGTAATCTCTGTTTCTGGCATGTTGAGATATTTGCTGACGGTATTACGTGAAATATTTAATTGTTTGGCAATCTTACGTATCGATAAGCCTTTGCCTTTGTTGTGTAATGCTTTGATCTGATGAATCACGATCCACTCCTTCATAACGTTCCCTAAATTAAATAACAGGAACTGTTACAGCTTTAATATAAAAAAGAAAGTCTGGAAAAGTGGCTCAATTTTAATGGCCAGTTTTGGCTTAGTTTAACTGGCCATTAACAAAAGGTAACCTTAAGTATATCAGGAAAAAAAATGAAATAATTATAACGGCCAGAGACATTAAAAGACTCTATTAATTCCTTGTCGAAAAATTAAAAATATTATTTCCTACAAATGTAGTTCTCCAAGCAAGCTCATTAGATACAGACCAGCTACAGCAGCTGAATTCACTGGATCTCTTGCTTCAGCTTGCTGCCTTTATATCCCTTGGCTAGCATTTCAAAAAAAACCACTTAACCGAGAGGGTAAAACTAAGATTTTTTTTAAACTACTGAGAAATCAATCAATTTTACAATAATTCTGCGCTCAACTGATCTTTCTAGGGGCATAAAGCAGAACAGGATCTGAGAATGACGAAGGTTAAACAAAAGGTTTTGGTTGTTCCAGATTTGAAAAATATGCGCATACATATTGTGGTATTTCAAACTATTTGAAAACAATGGCACATCAGCGAGTAAATCCTTTGATTGTTATTGTAATGGCTCTTGCTGAGAAAATCATAACATAATGAGGGGGGTATAACTAAATGAACAGAAACAAGCCTGATTTCTAGAATTAGATAAAAAGTGCTATTCGATTAGATCGATAAATTGAAAAATACTGCAAACATTCAAGCAAATTTTATTAAAAATAAATACAAATATTGTACTCAGGGACACTATGCATTATTTTTTGTTTCAGTATACTGATATCCAAAGAGTAGTGGTATGAAGGAGGAGCATAAGCCCCCCCATCCTAACTTTTATCTATTGAAGTTTTATTATTAATGTACATTAGAATGCTTTGATGGAAATTATTATTACCAATAGCTAATCCAAAACTGGATGTACTTTTTTGGTTTGGCACACGGGGGTAAATCGGATTTAGAGTATTGCTTTTTAATAACTCAAATTCGTTTCTTTAAAAAACAGTTATAAACATGGTAAGTAGATATGAAAAAATTGGTTTCCTTGATGGTCTTTTTGTTAAGTACGGGAAGTGTACAGGCGAAAGTTTTTGACTTTTCAGTTAGTGATGGTGGTTTTGTAAGTTCAGGAGCCCCATCCTGGATATATACTGGGATGCAATGGCAAACAAATAACGAGTTAAATAATACGGTAAATTATTTATCGCGTCGTTTTATTGCTAACCAAAGTGATATGTCATTTAGTCTGAATCATAGTTATTCATTTGAACAGCCTAATGATTTTTTTGATGGGGGTATTGTTGAATTTAGTATCAATAGTGCTTCATTTAACAGGTTTTCACCAATAGGTGGGTATCCTGTAGCAATCAGTATTACTGATGGTTGTGATGGCTTTGGATGGCAAAATTGTTGGAGTGGTAACTCACAGGGTTTTGTTACTGATACTATATTAATATCTGGACTTGCAGTCGGTGATACTGTTGATATGCGTTTTCACGCATTTTGGGATGACATAATATTAGCAAATGGATTGGCCTGGCAGCTTCGAGCTTTAGACGTCAATGGTGGGGTAACTGCTGATCTATTATCGACTACTACAGTACCGGTTCCTGCTTCTATCTGGCTACTGGGTACAGGGATCCTCACTTTACTGGGTATTGGTAGAAAAAGATGTTAATGGTTTACAAGTCTATTTTGGTTTCAGAAATTATCGTAATACAGTCCAGTAAATAAATACTGTACTCAGGTACAATATACAAATCTTTTTTCGTGATATAAAATCTTAATTGTAAGTAAAAAAAAGGTTATAACGAAGAATGTTAGTTTATTTAATTATTAATTTATATAGGTATTAAAGTGAAAAAATATGTCTTAGGTTTGGTGTTTTTTATGATGAGCTTATCTTCAAGCTTATCCATGGCAAATAGTTTAATTGTTAGTGGTAATATCAATACTACTAGTGATGTTAGTTATTATAGTTTTAATCTCAATACTATAGGTCCGGTAAGAATTGAGACATTCCAATGGGGTGGTGGAACACTTTCTGATGGAACATTGGTTGCTAAGGATGGTTTTGCATCGCAATTAACTTTATTTGATGCAACAGGAAATTTTGTAGCATTTGATGATGGCTTCGGTAGTTTTGACTTCACTGGTAGACCTCGGACACCAGGTCAGTTTGATGATTATGATGCACTTATTGATTTCTCAGTGACGGGTGAAACAATTGCTGCAGGTCTTTATACTGTTGCAATCTCATATTTTGATAACTATGCTGGTAATTCATTGGCAGACCCCTATCAAGGTCCACTTACACAAGGATTTCCATTAGGTGAAGGTAATAATTTTACATATCAAATTACGGGTGATGTTTCTTCTGTTTCAGCAGTTCCTGTTCCTGCAGCTATCTGGTTTATGGCGAGCGGTTTGCTTGGATTAGTAGGTATGCAAAAAAGACGCGTAATATAATTACCTGAATCTTTTAACACCAAAAAACCCTTTATCCACTTGTAGATGGAGAAAAGGGTTTTTTTATGTCAAAAATTTGTGAATTCACAAGCGGCCAAATGCGGTTTAACCTAGAAAAATCAGTTGGACATGGAGTTTGTGGAAAATCTGGGCAAAAAGGACAAATAATCACTCGCAGATAATGGCATAGTCTTTATCAAGAGTGATTCTGCAGGATTTTTTGTCCTGATTTTTTCACAAAACCATGGGGCGGTTGACCCCCACGAAATGGGTGATTCACATTAAACTTGACTACCCACTATATTTAATAGCTTTTGTAAATTTTCAGCGATCAGCTGATTTTTCTAGGTTTAACCTGTCATAACCTTGTAAACACCTAATTTTATTTGTTTTTACTTTCCATTTTCCACATAAAAACCTTCCCTCTGAAATCGTCATTCAGTAGACCTGTTTTCTATGCAGTGTTTTTTATGAAT
>JAKIUK010000111.1 GCA_021647585.1 Methylococcaceae bacterium | reverse complement strand
AGAAACTTACAGAGTCCCTGTTTAATGAATAAATAGTTTGATAGTTGGTTGAATTGAATTTTAGCCAGGCAAAAAAAGAACCCCTTTCAATAGTTGCAAAAGATAATTTGATCTGATGGCGAGATAGCTCAGACCGGCTCATTCAGAACCTGTTTAATACATTGGCCATAATTGGCCGTATGGATGATGAGGAGTATGAGCGCAGATAACCATTAGGGCCAGGAAGTCAAATACTTCCATAAACAGGCCGAATATATGAGAGCAATGATTTTCTCTCACATCAATGATTAAATGTCTTGCAGAACGGGATGGGTCCATATATGTATTGAATGCAGAAAATGCAGGAGCATTTTTCTGCCTTGCCCAGATTTTCCACAAATTCCATCTCCAATTGATTTTTCTAGGTTTAAGCTTTAGAGGCAGAAATTTTCTTATGTTTACGACGGCATATTTCAAACAGCAGTATCAACCCTGTTCCAAATACCCATACGCCCAACGGGATCTGTTCTGTGAAAACTACCGGCGTATAAACCCAAACACCACGGTATTTTACTTTCTCTGAAATACGTATCGCCAAGGCTGTAGATGCAATGTCGAAGGAACCTAATTGCTTGCTATCGACAATTCGTGCGCCTATTGCATAAAACGTATTCGACTTTAAAGTACGTGTCACACCAATAACTTGTTGTTGATTATAATTGGATTGGGTGGGTAAAAGTTTTTTTTGCTGCTGAAATATTGCAGGTGCCCAGACTGAATCTACCTGTGTTACGTTAGAAATCACACTTGGCATTTTAAGTTCTGGCAATGAGGAAAATAAATCTGCTACTTCCTGTGCTGACGCCCAACGATTACCGGTAAAGTCAACCCCATTAATAGTGGCTTTGCTTGGGTCTCGAAGTTGCCCAGTTGAATTGTCAAATATACTATTCGCTTCTGCGTAAGAAATATTAGTGGTTTCTGTTAGTTGACGCCAATCCTTACCATTGTTAATAAGGGCATGAGCTGAACTAAAAAAAAAACACGACATGATAAGTAGAATGGATAGCTTTTTTTGTTGTTTCATAAGTTCATGTCCTGTACGACATTTTTTTTTATTATTGTAAGGATCTTTTTTGTCCTGACCTATACCCTGTATAAGTCAATTTATTTTAATAACTAAAATTCAGGTCGTACAATAGTACGGTATATAATTTAATATTAAATGGCAATACCTCATTTGTAGTGTTTTTAAAATATGAATACTTGTATTTATTTCATTCCTGAGGTGAAATCCTGATAATTCTAGAAAAATTAGTTGGGCGCGGAATTATAGTGAGCCACCTGATTTTTCTAGGCTGAATGTTGTGGGTAATCAAGTTTACTGCGATCCATCCGTTTGGTGAGAGAAAGCCACTCCATGGATTTGAGAAGAAATCTTGACAAAAACTCCTAACATTGCACATCACTCTATTTATTTTTAGGGTATACGTTAGAATTAATAAACTAAAGCTAATATGTTCACTGCTGTATTCAGTTTACGAAATCTGTAGAGAAATGATAATGAGTTATGCCCTGTCCTGGAATTTTCCACAAAAAACATCGGATAGATTGATTAAAAAGAAAATCTTGGTCACTATGTACTAAAACAGCATAGTAATTGAGTTTTGATGATTATCTATGCTAATTGGCATCCATCAATGCCTGCTAAGGCCGTTAAAAAACTAAATTTATGTTTACCAAGCTTAAAAGGTTACTAGTCAAAAGTTTTAAACGGCTATTGCTGTTGTTAATAGTTACCTTTGTCGCATCATCGTTATTACTGGTTGGTGTATTCCGGTACTTACCGGTACCGATAACCACATTCATGCTTTACCGACATCTGACAGACTTTCAGGATGGGAAAGATTTTCAAGCTATTAATCATCACTGGGTAGATAGTAATAAAATTTCAGAACACGCCTTTGCAGCGGTCATAGCCGCTGAAGACCAACGCTTTTATCAACATCAGGGTTATGATACCGCATCGATTTTTTTGGCAGTAGAATCCTGGCTGGACGGAGGTCGTTTAAGAGGAGCCAGTACCATTAGTCAGCAAGTGGCAAAAAATCTTTTCCTGCTTCCCACACGAAGCTTTTGGCGCAAAGGTTTTGAGGCCTGGTTTACGGTATTGATTGAGACATTTTGGAGTAAAGATCGTATACTCGAAGTCTATCTAAATAGTGCAGAATTTGGTGATCATCTATTTGGTATTGCAGCCGCCAGTCAACATTATTTTGGTATTTCATCCATACGATTATCCAGAAAACAGTCTGCATTATTGGCAACATCATTACCAAACCCGATAATATTTAATGTAGCCAAACCATCAGCATATATGTTTCAACGGCAATCATGGATACTGCACCAGATGCGAAATTTAGGTTATTGAAAATTATTCAGCATGGCATAATATTCTATGCCTAATTGTTGCTTATCTATATTAATATTTAGCTATCAATTTTAATTTCATTCTCTTCACACCATATTCTCAAGGCTTTATCTTGTGCCTGCGATTCAAATTCATACCATTTATCAATAATACCTTGGCTCTCAAGGAATGCTTTAAATTTAGAATATGCCCCTTTCTTTCTAAAGAAAGACTCTATTTGTTCCACTTCATCAGGTAGTTGCTGATATACAAAATTAAAAACAAGATGCCGTCCTAATTTCAATTCATTTTTGTGAGGTATTTCAATATACTTATCTGCATCGATATCATCTGGTAATTCTTCAAAATTATCATACACATCAGAATGTAATACAATCTCCCCTGTTTCTCTGTTCAAGTAAGCCTGGTTTTCACTCATTTGGACAGAACTAACATAATCAAATGCAAACTCAATATCTTCAAACTTTACAATCACAATCTCACTACCCTAATTACCCAACCCATACTCTGGCATTTCTAAACATTCTCATCCATGCTCCATCCTCATTCCAGTCTTCAGGATACCATGAGTTTTGTATGCTTCTAAAACAACGTTCAGGGTGTGGCATCATAATTGTAAAACGTCCATCCGTAGTGGTTAAACCCGTAATTCCATCTGGTGAACCATTGGGGTTAGCTGGAAAGTTGGTTGTTGTTTCACCATAATTATCAACATAACTTAATGCAACCAGTGCATTCTCAGCAGATGTATCATTAAATTCTGCTCGACCTTCTCCATGTGCTATTACTACAGGCAATAGTGATCCTTCCATACCTTGCAATAAAACAGAGGGCGATGACTGAATTTTCACCATAGACACTCGGGCTTCAAACTGCTCTGAGTCATTGCGTTTAAATTCTGGCCAATGTTCAGCACCGGGAATAATTTCCTTTAATCCAGACATCATTTGACAACCATTACAGACACCCAAACCAAAAGTATCTTTGCGCTCAAAAAAAGTAGCAAACTCTACTCTGGCTTTTACATTAAATAAAATAGATTTAGCCCAACCGCCACCGGCACCTAATACATCACCATAAGAAAATCCACCGCAAGCTACCAACCCTATAAAATCTTGAAGTGTTACTCTACTGTAAATAATATCACTCATGTGCACATCTATTGCAGTAAAGCCTGCACGGTCAAATGCAGCAGCCATTTCCACATGACCATTAACGCCCTGCTCTCTTAATATTGCTACTTTGGGTCGTTCAGAAAATAATTTACTTGCAACCGTATTATCATCCACATCAAAAGTTAAAGAAGCGGTTAACCCAGGATCTTTATCATCTGTGATACGCTCAAATTGTTGTTTGGCGCAATCCGGGTCATCTCTTAAAGCCTGCATTCTGTAACTCAGTTCAGACCATGTTTGTTGTAGATCCGACCTTTTAGCAGTATAGATTTCAATGCCTTGATAAGTAATGTTCAATTGCTGCTGTTCTTCAATCACCCAGCCAATCAGATGAACACAATCACTCAAGCCAGCTTCATTCAGAAAATCAACTACATCATCAGCATCAACTTGCTTAACCTGAATCACTGCACCGAGTTCTTCATTAAATAAAGCCGCTAAAACACCACCCTGTTCAGTAACTAAAGTATCCAGTTCTATTTCCGCTCCTTTGCGTCCGGCAAAAATCATTTCAGCAATAGTTGCCAATAAGCCACCATCAGAACGGTCATGATAAGCAAGTATTTTATCCTGACTGTTTAAGGTTTGAATTGAATTAAAAAACGCTTTCAATAAACCGGAATCATCCAGATCCGGTACTTCATTACCTAGCTGGTTAAATGTTTGAGCTAAAACAGAACCTCCTAATCGATTCTTGCCTGTACCCAAATCAAGTAAAATCAGAACACTATCTTCATCTTTTAGTTGGGGCGTTAAAGTTTTGCTTACATCAAGAACAGGCGCAAAAGCCGTAATAATCAACGATAAAGGTGATGTCATGATTTTATCCTGACCATTATCATTCCACACTGTCTTCATGGATAAAGAATCTTTGCCTACGGGGATAGCAATGCCTAATTCTGGACATATCTCCATACCCACGGTTTTTACCGTGTCAAACAAAGCGGCATCCTCACCTTCACTACCGCAAGCTGCCATCCAGTTGGCAGAGATTTTAATTTTGTTTAATGATTCTATGCGTGATGCGGCCAAATTAGTTAATGATTCAGCAATTGCCATACGCCCAGAAGCTGGAGCATCAATTATTGCCAGAGGTGTTCTTTCACCCATGGACATGGCCTCACCCGTTAACGCATGAAAACCGGATGCAGTGACTGCAACATCAGCAACAGGCACCTGCCAGGGCCCCACCATTTGATCACGCGCAACCAGACCCGTTACCGAACGGTCACCAATATGAATCAGAAAACTTTTATCCGCTACCGCTGGAAAAGATAATACCCTGTCAACAGCTTCGGATAATTCAATTCCCGTTGTATCCAATGCCTTTAGATCGCGAGTAATATGCTTAACATCTTTATGTATTTTCG
>JAKIUK010000048.1 GCA_021647585.1 Methylococcaceae bacterium | reverse complement strand
GCCGCAGATAAAATGAACCTTGCTAAAAAGCAATTATTTAAACAAATATATGAACAGAAAAAAGCCTGATTTTTAGGGCTGGAATAATAAGGACTGTTCAGACTCATTTGTTAATTGGAAAATACTGCAACAACCAAAGCACATAATAATGTTTATTATCTTTATTAAGTTTATTGTTGACAAAGCATACATTCAAGTATACTCTTAGCTCCGAATTACGCATTAATCACAATCGTAATTAAGCAAATAGGAGTATTTGAATGAAATTTAAAGAAGCAACAAATAATAAAAATAAGCTAAGGATTCACAAAACAGCCTGTCTTTTGATGTTTTTGTTTGGAGTATCTCTGGTTGAGGCAAAGTAACATAAATTTGAAATGATGATTGATAAAGCACCTGATACTTTAAAAAAACTATGGGAACTAAAAGGACCCAACCTCATTCAACTCGCTGGAAATAATACCTGCAAGTCAAACTGATTGTATTGCTTATACCCTTGTAATTTATCGCTTCTAATTTTGGACTGAATACATACATTAAGAGGATGACATTATGAAACACATCATTTTAAGTTCGGTGACCCTATTGCTTGCTATTTTTACTTCTAGCATTGTTAATGCTACGACAAATGGTACACCAAATACATGTAATATTGCTTCAACATATGCTGATAAAGGTGTTAATCAAAGTACTCATACACATATAAAGAAGGATGGCCCGGTATCTTTCGAGTATATTAACGATGAGGTTATGGGGTCATACAACACTATGCGAGATGGTGTTATTAGTCATGTAAAAAAGGAAGTCGTGTTGTCCCTGTTAAATTTTAGTGTAGATGGGTTTGCCCCTGAAAATATTGCAGCCTATGTTTCTGATGCAACTAAAGCATTTTTACCTTTCAAGTTTGCAAACAACGTTAAGATTATAGATGTTACGCACAAAGGTAAGACTATAGTTTACAAGGCAGAAATGCCGATTCATAAAAATCACGATCATGCAATGATGCTAACTAAAGCAGGAATAGCTTCAGCCTCAAATACGATATGTAACGACAGCACTATGGTGGAAGATTTATTAGAGCGTAATGTTGTGATTCAATATGATTATTATGATAGAGATGGTGTCTTTATGTGCTCATTTGATATCAAGGATGGAAAATCAAACCGGACATACCCTAAATTATAATATTTCCTGAGTGGGATGTATCGTATTGAAAAAATTAGAGATTAAAACAGTTGTCTATAACAATAAATCTTTTCTCAAATTCTTGATCATAATTTGGTAATGAGATTACCAACTAACCACAATAAAATGAAACATTTTCTAAATACAAGGACAAACTATGAATAATCCAATCATTGCAGATAATAAACCAAAAAAAGTAGTATTGATTAAAGGTAAAGAATATCATTTTTGTGTATGTGGTCGTTCGAACACGCAACCATATTGCGATGGTTCACATAAAGGAACGTCCTTTAGTCCGTTGGCATTTAAAGCAGAAAAAGACGGTGAGGCATTTTTGTGTGCTTGTAAACATACTGCAAATGCTCCTTATTGTGACGGTACACACAAGCAGTTTACTAACGAACAGATCGGTAAGGAGGGGCCAGGAATAGGATAATAAGAAAGTTAAAATTGTGTTAGTCGGTGTTATGTCCTGTAGATTTGCTTTATCCCTTAACCAGACAGTGTTTGCAGAACCCTCCAAAGGATATAAGTTCAAAAAATATGAAGATAAAGAATATAAAGCCGAAGGAAACGTGTCGATAAGGCTGTTTTCAACGGCTGGGATATTTATAGAAAGGAGGCTTGCGGTACATGTCATGGCTCTGCTGGAGAAGGTAATATAAGCAATCCGAATTTACTTATCAGCATGAAAAATATAACTAAAGAAAATTTTCGCCGGGCTCTCATCGATGATCGTGGATCATGATTTTGTTTGGGAATAACAAAACTGTTGTCGATGGTATTGACGACCTGTATGTCTATCTTAAAGGTCGTTCCGATGGAGTTATTCCAGCCGGCCATTTGACTATAATTAAATAACATACCTATTGATAAACTGCTGGTTAAACTTTAAATGGATTGTCATTCCCAACCAGCCGGAGAAGTCATTGTTGCTCATAAATGGGCTTAGATTCAAGATTTTTCCTGATGGTCGAAATGGCACCGTAAGTTGAAGTTTGATAAATATTAGAAACAGTATAATAAGGTAGAGGAAATATGAAAGCACTTCCAAAAATGTAAAAGCTTATAACAAAACACCTGAATTTGACGAGTTGAGTATATCTGAAGGTGTACCAAATGCTCATCAAACTAAAGAGGGTGTATGGGGGGAAGATCGTTATTCTTGAAGGCCAATTGCAATGCACAATCAATATACCAGAAATAGAAGTAATCGTATTAACTGAAAATATTCGATCAACTGTTTCTACTCAGACGGCTATAAGAACACTTTTTTTGCTATTCGCAAAAAACAGCTACTTATTGCTTCTAGAAAGCAGCCGGTCTGCACAATCCTCCGTGGGTATTTAAACCATAAGTAACTAATTTTTGAATCACAACCCTGGTTTTGAAAAACTAAAACCTGGGCCAGATGGACTCAAGCCTATTATTTTAGAAATCCGAAAAGGTTTTCCTGATTTAAAGTATATTATTGAGAAAGTAATTGTCACGGATGATTATGTTGCAGCTTATGTCATCATAACGGGAACGCATACGGGTGACTTTTTTGGTGTTTTACCGACAGGTAAAAAAATTAAGGTTTACCAAATGCAGTTTGAACGTATAGCTAATGGTAAAATGATTGAACACTGGTGTGTTACTGATGATCTCAGTCTGATGAAGCAACTTGGGCAAATTAAATAAGCCTACTGTTATTGGAAGAAGTTATTTATTGCTTAGTTGATAAATTGAAAAATTTCAATCTATAGCGATTAATTCTGTGAATCGAAAAAAAGCGAGAAAATATATGAATCTTTTGTCAATAAATATCTCTCTTCCTACTGAGATTGAATATCAGGGAAGAACAATATCTACAGGGATTTTTAAGAAACCAGTTGATGGGCCTATTTTTGTAACTAAAGATAATTTAAAAAATGACCTACAAGCTGATTTGAAAAATCATGGTGGTGAACATAAGGCTGTTTATGCTTTCTCATCAGATCATTATCCCTATTGGCGAAATAAGCTGAAGAATTCAGAATTAAAGCCAGGTGTTTTTGGAGAAAATCTAACCATATCAGGGTTTGATGAGTCTACTTTACATATTGGTGACCATTTAAGTATAGGGCAATGTATTTTAGAAATTACTCAACCAAGAGTCCCTTGTTTTAAACTGGGTATTGCTGTCAAGAATAAGAATATGCCTCGTTTATTCATTGAAAATTTTGCAACAGGCGCTTATCTTAGGGTGATAGAAGAAGGTTTTATTGAAAAGGGAAGTAAAGTAGAGCGGATAAAGGAAGGTAAATTTAAGGTGAGCGTTAAATCCTTATTTAGAGCCTATTTTGATAAAAATCATCAGGTATCAAGATCTGTTATGGAAACAGCTGTCCTTATTCCTGAGCTATCTTCAGAATGGTCCAAAAAACTAGCAGTTAGGTTATCTTCTTTAAATTAATCTAACCCAAATAGTTCGGTTAATAGATAAACACCTACTTCTATTTCTTCTATTCTCTTGCTCTTCGCTTTTTCGATTGCGTGACAGTCGTTTGAGCTTCCTTTTTCAGCACTCAATTTCGCTAACCTCAGAATTTGGCTTTTGCTCTTTCTAATTCCTTTGGCATTCCGACGTGCTTACTTTCTCCGTACTCACCTTGGCAAACACCAAGACTCACTTTTGCTTTTTCACAAGCTTATGTTTTCCACATAAAGTCTTGATTCACAACACTCAACTTCCGCTCTTTCAACAATGAATTTCTTTTCCACTGTTGCCTTTGCAGGAGGCATATAACAAAATAATTAAACTGCGAAAAGTTTAATCGTTCGATGTAAAACGCAAATTTTCCTCATTGTAAAATAATAAATTCTGCATCAATCTTCTAGACATTATTAAACGCTCTACCCTCAATCTCTATGCAAATGTAACAAAACACCCTGCTTATCAAAAGCCAGGTATTTCGATAAGTCTCCACCATTTTGTACTGACTGCACCATCATTTTTAAAGGTTGTTCCGCTTCATCAGACGTTGGTGGTATACCATTCATACCAGAAAGGCAAGCGACTAAAACCATACTCCAGTCTTGCTCCATCTGTTTTGATTCTGTTACCAAATCAGCAAAGTTAGTCAATTCTGTTAAATTTTTATCGACACACATAATGGCTTTTAACTCACCGCCTTGTCCAGAATGAAAACGTTGCTTATCCTCATCATTATGGTCATCTGCTAGTGATACTTGCAGAAAAACAAAAAGAAACCGTTGCGGGTCATTTTGTTGTCTCCCAACTTGCAACAAAGTTTTATAATTTATTATTTCAATCATGCTGTTTAATTTGGAACTAATATTAAAATTATGACCAGTAACCTATTGCTAGTACTCTGTCATTGTTGTATTGACAGAGTACTAGCAATAGCCCTGTATTAGTATCATATAGAGGAACAATAACTACTTCAAATAAAGTGTCATACAACTTTCATCTCTTTTATAACACTCAAGTTCACGTAAATTTCAGTTCTTCCATTTGTGATGACTAAAGTTCCATTTCCATTACACATATAGTCACTATTAAGGACTGCTACACCCCAAGTTTTATTTCAGGCACTAAACTCTGTACCCTCTGGATGTTCCTGGTCACTGCTGTACACCAAGAAAGCAATCACTTCCGCTTCCACGGTTTTCTGCTTTTCTGCAGACACATCACAGTGTAATGTGTAAATACGTTTATTTTTTATTTGAGTTACTTTAGCCTTTAGAGTCAAGGGCGAGGCAATGGGTGTAGGTTTTAAATACTTGATATGCAGAGTCCCTGTAGCAAAACGATATTCCGGTTTTGAGCCTAGCGGCCGGTTTTCATTACGGATTGCAGTAGCCATAGCAGAAGCCATACAGTGACAATCAATCAGCGTTGCAATAATGCCGCCGCAGGTTATGCCTGGCCAGCCTTGATGTTTTATTTCCGGTTGCCAAATACAAACACAATCATCACCTTGCCAGTAACTTTTAATTTGTAAACCAGCCGTATTACTATGGCCACATCCAAAACACACATCGCCCGGCATGTATTTTTGAAAAAAATCGTCTTTGCTAAAACTCTGGGTATCCATACTCATTCCTATTCGGGTAACTCAAGGTCTTTCAGCAAGGCTGCCAGAAATCTTGCCGCTTCTCCCCCTGTTACCGCGCGATGATCAAAGGTGAGTGATAAAGGCAAAATTTTATGTGACTCAAGCTGTTCATTGACCATCACCACTTGCCCTCGGATTTTGCCAGCGCCAATGATGGCTACTGTGGGCGGTATGACAACAGGACTGGCATAACGTCCGGCATATGTACCAAAGTTAGATAAAGTAATGGTATGTCCGCGCATTTTTTCAGCAGGAATAGAACGAGTTTTAACGGCTTGTTTAATTGCATTAAGACCCTCTCTTAAGTCCTTGGCTTCACGTTCTGCGACATGATTAAGGACCGGTACAAATAAACCTTGCTCTGTATCAACTGCAATACCAAGATCTACTTTATCATGCAAGATTCGAGCGACTGCATGGTTTTCGTACCAGGCATTGAGTGCTGGCTCAGTTCTACAGGCTGTAGCTATAGCTCTAATTAACCGGATGCTAATATCAGCGTTATTATCCCAGGTATTAATATCCGCATCATCATTAATAGTGACGGGTACAACCTCACTATGAGCCTGACTCATGGTCAATGCCATGGTTCTGCGAGCGCCTTTTAAAGGTACCATTTCACCAGATTCTTTGATCAGTTTTGCAACCCTTTTTATATCGTCGGCAGTAATGGTATTGTTTTTACCACTGGGCTTTACCATAGCCAAGTCAATACTTAATCGGGTAGCCAGTGCCCTGACCGCAGGTGTCGCTTTAAACCCGGTAGAAGAAGGATGTCCGACGGAGATCGGCTTTTCAATCACAACGGTATCACCCACTTTTAATTCGCCGACTACCGAGCCTGCATCATGTTTTGCTTCTGTTTTGCTGACAAACTCCACCAGTGGGTCGCCAACCTGAATAATATCGCCTGCCGCTCCATAGACCTGTTGAATAATGCCGTCTTCCGGGCTAGGCAGGTCAACGATTGCTTTGGCCGTCTCGACTGAAAGCAAAATATAATCCTGCTTCACTTTATCGCCAATGCCTACGAACCATTCTATGATTTCAGCTTCCTGCAAGCCTTCTCCTAAATCTGGTAAATTAAAGTATTTCATAAATCCTCCAGGGTCCTTTCGACTGCAGCAATGATACGCTCAACACTGGGCATATACTCTTTCTCAAGATTGAACAAAGGCATAATCGTATCGTAACCAGTCACCCGCTCAATCGGTGCAAACAAGCTCATCAAGCCCTGCTCTGCTAATTGTGCAGCTATTTCCGCACCTACCCCACAGGTTCTAGCTGCCTCATGAATAATTACACAGCGACCGGTCTTGGAAACCGATTCCAGAATGGTATTTATATCCAAAGGCTTGATGGTAGCAAGGTCAATCACTTCTGCATTAATTCCCGATGCTGACAACTGCTCTGCCGCAGTCATGGTTTCATGAATCATAGCACCCCAGGAAACCAGTGTGACATCGCTCCCTTCACGTAGAACAAAGCAAACATCCAAAGGCAAGGCTTCGCCGTTGTCTTCAATATCCTGTTTTACCAAGCGGTATATTCGTTTCGGTTCCAAAAAAATTACTGGATCAGGATCACGTATTGCCGCCAGTAGCAAACCATAAGCTCTGCCAGGTGAAGATGGAATAACGACACGCAGGCCGGGAATATGGGCAAACAAAGCTTCTGTACTCTCTGAATGGTGTTCAGGTGCATGTATGCCACCACCAAAAGGTGCACGCAATACTAAAGGACAACTCAAACGTCCTCGGGTTCTATTACGCAAGCGACTAGCATGACTGATAATCTGGTCGATAGTTGAATAAATAAAACCCATAAACTGAATTTCTGCAACCGGTTTGAGCCCTTCAGCAGCCATGCCGATGGACATGCCTGCAATCAGGGTTTCTGATAAAGGAGTGTCGATAACTCTCTGTTGACCAAATTTTTCCTGCAAACCATCCGTTGCTCTAAAGACCCCCCCATTGAGACCGATATCCTCGCCAAGAACAACAACACTGGGATCTGCTGACATTTCCCAACATAGCCCCATATTGATCGCATCAAGCAGAGTAACTTCCGTCATTTTAATGTCTCCTTACCCATGACTGCATCACGTTGTTGCTCCATACTACTGGGTAATGTTGCGTATAAATAATCGAACATACTTTCGGAAGCTTGGTCGGGAGTATGCAGATATTCATCCACAGCACTCTCTACTTCACCTTTACATTGAGTAATTAATTTTTCCTCATCTTTATCAGACCAATAGCCCATTTGAGTCAAATAAAGGTTAAATCTTTTTATTGGTTCATAAAGCCAGTTTTCTTGTAATTCTTTTTCGCTGCGGTAACGGCTGGCATCATCAGCTGTGGTATGATCGCAAAGCCTGTATGTAAGTGCTTCGATCACAGTCGGCCCAGCTCCTCTGCGTGCATTATCTATTGCCTGTTCGATTCGGATATACAATGCCAACACATCATTACCATCAACTTGTTCACCGGCGATCCCAGCGGCAATCGCTTTTTGCGCCAAAGTCTGAGCCCGAGTTTGTTTATTCTGGGGTAGAGAAATCGCTAATCGATTATTATTAATAATGAATACAACAGGCAAGTCCCAAGTACCGGCAGCATTGATCGCTTCATAAAAATCACCTTTGGAAGTCGCACCATCACCGAGAACGCAAACAGCCACTCTTTTTTCACCACGTAATTGCATGGCATAGGCTACGCCAACAGCATGAGGTGCCTGACTGGCAATTGGCACACAGATAGGAAAATCACGCTGCGGTCCTTGAAAATTCATGCCCTGCTCATTGCCTCCCCAATACAACAAGATTTCACTCATCTTTACACCACGCAAAAATTGTGCGGCATATTCACGGTATGCGGGGAACAACACATCTTCATCTTTCATGATACTACCTATAGCCACTCCAATAGCTTCCTGACCTAATGAAGATGCATAAGTACCGAGTTGGCCCCGTCGTTGTAGAGAAATTGCCTTTTTATCAAACAAACGGGTTTTGAGCATGGCCTGATAAAGTTGAATCAGCTGATCCCGATCAGTAGCAATTGCTGGCAAGGGCGAGACAACAGGGTTGCCTTGATAGTCAATCATCTGATGATACTGAATATCAAAATGAGTAACCAAACGAGAGTATTCCTGTACTTGCAGTTGAATATTCTGCTGTCCGCTTATCAATACTTTTGCCTGTTGATTCAACATCATTTCTCCTTCTTCTGTCTGTTACATATGCGCTACTACCTGCCTGGACCCAGAAACAATTTGTTCAGCAATCTTGTTGGCTACACGATGACAAGGTTGTTTATCTGTTAGCGACTGTTGATAAATATGGCAAACTGAATCATAAATTGCATCAATCCGTTGATTAGTCTCAATGCTGTTACCATAGATGACGTGGATCAAGCCCCCGGCATTAACTACATAATCCGGTACGTAAAAAATATTTTTCTGACTTAGAATATCGCCATGAACATCTTCAGCCAATTGATTATTGGCAGCACCACAGACGATTTTTGCCTTGATACGATGAATTGTCTGGTCATTGATAATGCTGCCGAGTGCACAGGGTGATAACACATCACATTTAAAATCAATGATTTTCTTGGGAGCTATAGCTATTGCCCCAAATTCATCAGCACAACGCTGAACAGCCAGTTGATCAATGTCACTAATGGCTAATTTTGCGCCATTTTCATGTAGCAACCGGACGAGGTGTAAGCCCACTTTGCCGACCCCTTGAATAGCAACCAAAGTACCTTCCAGATCACTCCTGTCCAGTTTTACTTTAATCGCCGCTTTTATCGCATTTAACACTCCCAGAGCCGTGTGCAAGGACGGGTCTCCAGAATCTGCTGAGGTACTTAAAACATACTTGGTCTTACGGACGATGATATCCATATCAGATACTTTAGTGCCAACATCCACAGCAGTAATAAAGCGGCCGTTAAAGGTATCAATAAACTCACCATAGCATTCAAAGTAAGCATCAGGATCGACAATTTTTTCCGGCCGTAGTAACACCGCTTTACCCCCGCCATAAGGCAAACCGGCATAAGCACTTTTATAACTCATGCCTTTTGCCAGACGCATGGCATCTTCCAGGGCATGATGCTCTGAAGGGTATTGTAAGCAACGCGTTCCACCCAGAGCTGAACCTTTACGTGTACTGTGAATCGCAATAATTGCTTTCAACCCAGAGGCTGGATCAACCTTAAAATGCAAATCCTCCATCCCATGTACTGCAGCATGATCAAAAATACCCAGCTTTGAATGATCTTCTATTTCCCTGGGTACTGGATAGGGGAAGGTATTGGGTGACATGGCTGTATACATCGTTCATGCCTTCTGAAATGAGTTACTGAATTCGACATTAAAGTGAGTAAAAGATTCCCAATATAATACTGATTGTGATTTCAGACCTTCTAATTACGCTCTGCTATCATAATTTCACCCATCTTGATTTTTTGTAGCTTAGCAGCCACTGCGATAATAAGGGAGGTGGAAACAAATATTCATCTCCCTAACTCTATTTGTGGTCATTCTATTTCACTGATAAATAGAGATAACTGATATCATCTGACTTAAATTTGAAGCAAAAATCCACATTAAAGAAAATGAGGTGCAGAGGAAAACAACGACCAACGCCTCATCGACATTACCTTCTTAACCCTTTTCGTAGCCATTCGAATCGCAGCATCCCGTGGCTGAATTTTTTCATCAGTTGCTATTTTTAATACCATCTCGGTATTTCCTGCCACTTTTTCCGCAATGCTTTGCATCGCCGCAGTCTGCGTTGTGCCTTGATATTCCATGGCAGCACAAATAACGCCACCCGCGTTCGCTATAAAATCAGGAATACAGGTGATCCCACGTTCATATAGTATTTGTTCCGCTGCCAAGGTAATCGGTATATTTGCACCTTCCACTACCAGCTTGGTTTTCAAACGATGCGCATTATTTTCGTTAATAACATCGGGTCTGGCTGCTGGAATCCAGATATCACACTCAATCTCAACAATGGCATCTTTGTCTAATTGCTCACCCTTATCGAAATCAGCAACACTTCGTCCTTGCTGCTTAAGTTCAAATAACGCATTGATATCCAGACCTTCTGGATTAAAAATAGTGCCGCGACTATCATTGGCTGCGATGACTATTGCCCCTTTCTGGGTTAAAAAACGCGCGCAATGTTTGCCAACAGAGCCAAATCCCTGGATAACGATTCGGGCAGATTCAAGATCAAAGTTTTGATAGCGTAAAGCAATTTCTATTGCATGTATTACGCCCCACCCGGTAGCGCCAATCTCATCCAAAGGTATACCGCCTAACTCTCGGGGCAGGCCAACAGAACGCCCATTCTCATCCCTGACCCAAGCCATACATTCTTCATTAGTGCCCATATCAGGGCCAAAAATATAAGCTTCCTGGTTACGCAAAGAAGCTGCTGCAGAACGGACAATAAGCTCTTTCTGTTGTTTCGGCATTTTAGGATCACCATAGATGACCATTTTACCACCGCCGTGAGGAAGTCCAGCAGCCGCATTTTTTAAAGTCATTGCCCGAGCCAGACGAACGCATTCTTCAACACTGACATCAGGTGCTATCCTCAATCCGCCTATAGATGGCCCTGCTGCAATATTATCAATAACCAGAATACCCTTCATGCCTACTGATGGCTCGTAGATATGGGTGATTTTTGAGGGGCCCAATTCATCTGCAAAATCAAAAATATTATCCATTTTTGCTCCTTGCTATTGTTATTTCTGTTTGATATTCGAAAACCTTACTTGTTCAATACATGTTACATTTTCTGCTTTGAAGCAATAGCCAATGATACTTTGGCAGAGGGCTGCCGGTCTAATATGTCATCAATAAACCAGCTTGTAGATAACAATTTATCAAGGTCAATTCCGGTTTTAATTCCAAGACCATTCAGCATATAGACAACATCTTCACTGGCAACATTACCTGAAGCTCCAGGTGCATAAGGACAACCTCCTAACCCGCTCACTGAGCAATCGACAGTTTGAATGCCAAACTGTAAAGCAGCCAAAACATTTGCTAATGCCTGCCCGTATGTATCATGAAAATGCACGGCAATGTTATCAATAGGAATAGTTTGACTAACAGCAGTTAGCAGCTCTATTACCATGCCTGGAGTGCCAACACCAATGGTATCTCCCAAGGAGATTTCATAACAGCCATACTCATATAACTTTGCAGCCAATTGACTGATCCTATTTAAATCGACTTCACCCTGATAGGGACAACCCAGTACACATGAAATATATCCTCTGATCGCAATGTTATTCGCCTTGGCCTGCTGGCAAATGGATTGAATGATATCCATGCTTTCATTAACTGAGCAATGGATATTGTTTAATGAAAAGGCATCTGTTGCAGCACAAAACACGGCGATATTTTTCAACTGACATGCCATAGCACTTTCCAGGCCTTTTTGATTAGCCACCAACATTATATATTCAGTGTCCTCATGCTGATCAATTTGTTGATAAACACTGTCGCTTCCTGCCATTTGTGGCATTCGTTGCGGAGACACCAGACTACCCGTCTCAATTGCTTTAAAACCACAGTTTGAAAGGCAGTCAATAAAGGCAACTTTATCTTTGACAGAAACCGCTATCGGCTGATTTTGTAGTCCATCGCGAGGACCGACTTCAACCAGTTTCACCTGTTTAGGCAGCTTCCTGGACTGAATAAATCGAGTGTGGTTCACTAATGTAAGGCTCATGATTTTCCTTTTGCCCCTTTTAACCATAAAGCAGTGCGCTTTTTTATGAAGGCTGATATGCCTTCTTTTGCTTCTGGAGTTTTGCGCACTTCAGCGATCCATTCAACAGTTTTTCGTATAAGGCTATCATCCAGTGCTGCTGTAGAGATTACACCTACAATTTCTTTGGTTCGTGTCAGGGCACAGGGTCCACCAGCAATTAATGCGTCCGTTATTTTGTTTAAACATTGTTGAAAGTTGCTTCCTTCGACAACTTCATGAACCAAGCCGATACGATAAGCTTCCTGGGCATCAAAATGTTCCGCTGTTAAAAAATAACGTCGGGCTAACCGTTCACCTATGGCCCTAATAACATAAGGACTAATGACCGACGGGATAAGGCCTAAACGAACTTCTGAAAAACAAAAATGGGCATCCCGGCTGGCTAAAGCAATGTCACAGCAAGCAACTAATCCTGCACCACCACCATATGTTGCGCCAGTGACTAAAGCAATAGTCGGTTTAAAATGACTGTGTAAAACCTGCATCAATTCTGCAAGTTTCTGTGCTACAGAGTCTTCGCCTTCAGCCATATGCTCATCACTACTGAGCATCCATTTAAGATCAGCCCCAGAACAAAAGTTTTTCCCTGTTGATGTAAGCACAATAGCCCGAACTAAAGTGTTTTCTTCCAGTTCATGAAGGTACTTTATCAATAAATTAACTGTGGCCTCGTCCAAGGCATTATGCACGTCAGGTCTATTCAAAGACAAGGTAGCAATTCCACCAGAATTGATTTGCAACAAACAAGGATGTTCTGACATTTACTAACCTAAAAACAGCCAAATATTGCTAATTTGACAGTGAAACAACAAATCAATTCAATTCCACGATTTTGGCAATGAATTATCGAAGTAATTTCTGTTCTAAGGGAGGTGGAAACAAATAATCATCCAAATATCATGCAGTAGTTTATTTCTGCTTAAATCTTCTCAAGAGGAGCATAGTTATTCTACGTGACGATTGAGAAGATTTAAGCAGGGATAAAAAGGCAAGTGAGATTGGATAATTATTTGTTTCCACCTCCCTAAGCACAAGTACAGGTATAGTTTTGTACAGCCTAAATAGGAAGTAACCGTTATGAATAGTATGAGTCAAAAGCGAGAAAAAAAAGTTATCGCAGTCGATTTTCAAAATTTCAAACTGCATCGTCTGGCTGAAGAATATGTCAGGATTTATACTCAATTTGGTGTTGAAACAGCTTCAATTTGGAGTATAGATAAACTGACAAACAAGATTGAGAAAAAGCAGTTTAATAACTTCGTTAAAGAAGAAATGCGTAAATATGGTTTTAGAGTGCTTAAGGGAGGTGGAAATACCCTGAATAACTAACATTGCTGAACTAATAGAGTTAAAACCAGCTCTTAATATCAATTGATAAATACTCGGTGGAATTATGAGTAAAGTACTGTGGCAGCCCCCGTTGGTAAGGCAACAAAATGCCAATATCACTCGCTTTATTGCAAGAGTATGCGAAAAATACAACATCAAGGTTAAAAATTACGCAGATCTTTACCGCTGGTCTATAGACTACCCTGAAGACTTCTGGAAATTATTCTGGGATTTTGCACAAATTAAGGCTGCAAACAAAGGTACAATCACCGTTTTGGATGTGGACAAGATACCCGGTGCTAAATGGTTTCCAGAGGCTCACTTGAATTATGCGCAAAACTTATTGGGCAATAGCGATAAAAATCAGTGTGCCATACTGTTTAAAAGTGAAAATGGCTATAAGCAACAGCTTTCATACGCTGAATTAAACGCCAGTGTGTCCCGGCTAGCCCAAGCATTACGTGGCAACGGAGTTACCCAAGGTGATCGGGTGGCAGCAGTATTGCCTAATCTACCTGAAACTATAATTGCCATGCTGGCAACCAGCAGTATCGGCGCTGTTTGGTCCAGTTGTTCCCCTGATTTTGGGGTAGACGGAATTATCGATCGCTTCAGTCAAATCAATCCTAAAGTTCTATTTGTTTCTGACGGCTATTATTTTAATGGCAGACAGTATCAACGCTCCGATCAAGTCAAACCATTACTTAAAGCCATCCCTTCTATCCAGCAAGTGGTGATGATTCCTTTTTTGCAAAAAGAGGCTACTTTAACCGAAAATCAGCAGACCTTATGGCAGGATTATATTGCTGACTATTCTGCTGACGAACCGATAGCATATACTCAAACCGCATTTAATGACCCGTTGTTTATTCTTTTTTCATCAGGAACCACCGGCCCACCGAAATGTATTGTTCATGGTGTCGGAGGAACGCTATTGCAACATATGAAGGAACACTTACTACACGTGGATGTTCATCCAGGTGACCGGCTATTTTACTACACCACTTGTGGCTGGATGATGTGGAACTGGCTGGCTTCTGGTTTGGCCTCTGGTGCTACATTAGTGCTTTATGACGGTTCGCCGCTTTATCCTACTCCCCAGGCACTCTTCGATTTAATCGATGATTATAAAATCAATATCTTTGGCATTTCAGCAAAGTATATTGATGTCATCAAAAAGTCTGGAATTAAACCCAAAAAAACCCACAACCTTTGTTCGCTTCAGACTATTTTGTCGACCGGCTCACCTTTAGTTCCCGAAGGATTTGATTATGTCTATGAAGCTATTAAATCAGATGTCTGTTTGTCTTCTATTTCAGGCGGCAGCGACATTATTTCCTGTTTTGTTCTAGGTTGTCCGATCCTGCCTGTACGCCAAGGAGAAATTCAGTGCAGAGGTCTGGCGATGAAAGTCGATGTCTATAATGATAGCGGCCAATCTATACGAAAGAAAAAAGGCGAGCTGGTATGCACTGCATCTTTTCCCTCCATGCCCATTGGTTTCTGGAATGACCCAGAACAGCGTAAATACCAGGCGGCCTATTTTGATAAATACCCAGGGGCCTGGTGGCATGGGGATTATGTCGAATTGACCGAGAATGATGGCATGATTATTTACGGCCGTTCGGATGCTGTTTTAAATCCCGGTGGCGTACGAATCGGAACAGCAGAAATATACCGACAAGTGGATCAGCTTGAAGAAGTTATGGAAAGCCTGGTGGTGGGTCAACAATATCGGGGAGATTGTAGGATAATTTTATTCGTGGTATTAGGCAATGGCTTAACATTAACCGAGCAAATAACAACAAAAATTAAAAAACGCATTCGACACAACGCCTCCCCTCACCACGTCCCGGCAATCATTCAGCAAGTGACAGATATTCCACGAACCAAAAGCGGTAAGATTGTCGAACTGGCTGTACGGGATATTATCAATGGTCGCTCGGTAAAAAATATTCATGCACTGGCTAATCCAGAAGCTTTAAAACAATTTTCTGAAATAAAAAATTAACCGTTTAAATAATGTCTTTTTATGTCTAATAAAAACAGCACAACAGCCAAAAATAATGCATTTGAAGCTGCAATTAGCGCTTTAAATACAAAGGCTTTGAATGAAACGTTTGTTCATCAATATATTCGCCCGTTATTTTCCAATTCCTTACAAAATACACAAGCGATTTATTTAGCTAATCATTCCCTGGGACGAATGCTGGATCAAACTGAAAAAGATGTCATTGAAGGTTTGCAACATTGGAGTTACGGCCGTGAGGATGCCTGGAAGCATTGGTTTGCCGAAATGCAGGCTTTTCGTCAACAAACAGCAATGCTCATTACTGCTGACAGTGCCGATTGCATTATTCCTAAAACCAGTGCAGGTCAAGGCCTAAGGGCTATTCTTAACTGTTACGACAAGCCCATTAAAGTGGTGACCAGCATGGATGAATTTAACTCGATTGACTTTATCCTTAAAATTTTCTCACAGCGTAAACATATTCAACTTAAAACTATCAAAGCCAAGAATAGTAATGGTTATCAGCTGGATGATTTTGTTACCGCCTTGCACAATAAACCTGAGTTAATCGTGCTCTCAATGGTGTTTTTTACTAGTGGTCAATTATTAAACGACCTGAAAACTTTAGTCAATGCTGCTCATCAGCAGCATACTCTGATTATGCTGGATTTATATCATGCTGCCGGGGTTGTTCCTATTAATGTGACAGAACTGGATATTGATTTTGCTATCGGTGGAAGTTATAAATACTTGCGAGGTGGTCCGGGCGCTAGCTGGCTTTACATACACCCCCGCCACCTCGATGGTTCGTTGCGAACACTGGATACAGGCTGGTTCGCTCAGGATCAAATGTTTGCTTTCGAGCGACCGGAAACACCTCAATTTGCCAGCGGTGGTAATGCCTTTCTGGAATCTACACCAGCTATTCTGCCCTTTTATCAAGCACGCGCGGGTTTAAAATTCACTTTAGGAATTGGAGTGCAGCGCCTGCGCACTTATTCTTTACAACAGCAACGTTTTATAGAGAATTTATTACAGCAACACGATATTCCCTATCTGGGTAAAGCCGGTAATCGCGGTGCTTTTATTGCCATTCCTCATCCACAGGCTGAGGCTATCATGACTCAGCTTAAACATGCCGGGGTAATTTGTGATTGTCGAGAAAACCTATTACGTTTATGTCCGGATTTACTCAATACAAATCAAGAACTGTCAATAGCCATTAACACGTTGTCTAAAATCTGGAAAATGTATTAATTCAGTTATTCAGCATCAGGCTGATTTTCCGGCGCGGCATTGACAAAGGCGATTTGTTGCATACAGTTATCATAAATACCTTTGATCAAGGGATAGGGTTGTATATTACAGCTATACCTCAGTGCATTATAGACTTGGGGAATTAGAAAAGCGTCGGCTATCCCAGGAATATTGCTAAAGCAGAATAAACCATTGTTATCATTTTCTTCCAGTCGCTGCTCAAAAGCTGAAAATCCCTGCTGTATCCAATGGTGATACCAAAGCTGTTTGTCATCCTCATTATCCCATTTTTTTTGCAGATACTCCTGAACCCTAAGATTGTTTAACGGATGAATATCACAGGCAATTATTTGTGCTAATGAACGTACGTATGCTTTGTCAATTGCTAACTCGGGTAACATAGCAGGACTAGGATAGATCTGTTCCAGATATTCAATGATGGCAGACGACTGACTGATAATTAAATCATCGATTGCCAGTACCGGCAACAGCCCCTGGGGGTTCAATTGCAGATATTCAGGTTGATGCTGTTGCCCGCCGTTTTTTAGCAGATGAATGGGACGAATTTGATAGTCAATTGCTTTTATATTAAGTGCAATACGTACACGAAAAGCAGCGGAACTTCTGAAATAGCTGTATAAAATTATGGCCACGGCTTAACCTCTTGTTCAATAGCGCCAAATACCGACTGTCCCTGTTTATCAAACATTTCAATTCGTACATTATCGCCATATTTCATAAATTCAGTCTTAGCTGCACTTAAGGAAGTAATTTCAATCACTCTTTGCTCAACTATACAAGAACAACCAACAGTCTGATCGAAATTACTCACTGTACCGGAGCCAATAATAGTGCCGGCAATCAAACTACGGGTTTTAGCGGCATGATTAATCAGCCTGGAAAAACTGAACTGCATATCGGAACCGGCATTAGCCCGGCCAAAGCATTGTTCATTCCAGTATACGGATAACGGGAGATGTAGCTTGCAATTATTCCAATCATCACCGAGTTCATCCGGTGTTACGGCTACAGGAGAAAAAGCACTGGCAGGTTTTCCTTGAATAAACCCGAAGCCTTTTGCCAATTCATTAGGAATTAAATTGCGTAGAGATACATCGTTGATTAACACCAGTAATTTAATATGATCTGTCGCTTCATCCTGGCTTACGCCCATAGGAACTTCATCGGTAATAACCCCGACTTCAGCTTCAAAATCAATACCCCAGGTTTCACTGCCAACTTCTATCGGATCCCGTGCTGCCAGCATATGATCAGAAGCACCTTGATACATCAGCGGATCATCCAACAGGCTCGCCGGTAATTCAGAGCCACGGGCTTTGCGTACGCGTTCGACATGGCTCAAATAAGCACTGCCATCCAGCCATTGATAAGCTCTGGGTAACGGTGCTGCCAATTCATTGGGATCAAACGGGATTGAAGCGCATTGATTGTGGTTCAATTCCTGATAGATCCGCCTCAATTCCGGGGCTATCGATGACCAATTATCCAAAGCATATTGTAGCGTCATAACATCAGGAACAACATACTTCGATAACTGTTTATCGACAACAATCAGCTTGCCATCGGGCTTTTCGGTTTTTAATGTCGCCAGCTTCATTTCCAGGTATCCACATAGCCAGGCCATTCTATTTCGCAGGCCTGTTCTGAAACTTCTAATGCATCCCGCGTATCGATCATCACAGCTACTTCGTCGGTCATAGTTCCCCGCTTTTTTTCGGCATTACGTAACGCTTTCGGATGCGGACCATGCGTTATACCACTGGGATGCAAGGTCATCATCCCAGGATAGATATGGTCCCTGGAAAAAAACTGTCCCTGATGATAGAAAATCAGTTCATCATAATCGTCGTTACTGTGAAAAAATGGTACATTCAGAACATTAGGATCGGTTTCAAACGGTCGTGGTACAAAGGTACACACAACAAATCGACTGCTGATAAATGTACTATGCGCCGAGGGAGGAACATGGTATCGATGACTCATTAGCGGCCTGATATCACGCCAATTTAAACGTACTGGCATTAATGTACCATGCCAACCGACCGCATCCAGAGGATTAAAAGGATAGCTAATAATACTCAATGCATTTCTTCGTTTGACGAAAACCTGCCATTCCGAATCAGTTTGCTGGGACATGAAGGCATCATCGATAGCTGGAGCATCCAGAATGGCTGGATCAAAAATGGCTTGATGGCTCACTAATCCTTTTTCCGGTAAACGAAAACTGTCATTGCTGGCTTCAATCATCAAACCCCAAATGGGTTCACTGGGTTCCATACGCCATAACGTCCCTCTAGGCAGCATCAAATAATCGCCAGCACTGAAACTTAAATGCCCGTAATCACAAAATAATTCTCCTGCTCCTTGATGAATAAAAATCAACTCGTCGCCATCGGCATTCCTAACCAAATAATCCATCGCATTGACCATATCCAACATACGAATTTTTATACTTTGATTGCTGAATAGCAAACTGGCATTCCAGGGACCATCACGTTTTCGTTTGATTTTTTTGGTATCAAAGGCACGTGGTTTTAATGGACCTTCAACCTTGCTCCAGCTAGTGGGTGGATGTTTGTGATACATTTGCGTTGCTGGGCCATAAAAACCCTCTCGACCTAACTCACGTTCATACGTGCCTTCCGGCAGATCTGCATGCGCTTGTCGCGAAGATTCACCTTCCACCTTTGGAATATTTATCCAGGGCATTAGATCACTCCTCGTTTAATTTGGTCTTGTTCTATGGCTTCAAATAAGGCCTGAAAATTACCTTCACCAAAACCTTCATTGCCTTTGCGCTGGATAATTTCGAAGAAAATCGGCCCGATTACCGTATTGGTAAATATCTGTAATAACAGTCCTGCACCACGATCAGGGGCACCATCAATCAAAATTTTATCGCTGCGCAACCTTTGCAATATTTCTTTATGTCCTGGGACACGTTGGTTTATCGCTTCATAATAAGTATCCGGGATCTCCATAAACTCAATGTCATTATCACGTAGTGCTTCAACCGTTGAATAAATATCATCGGTATGCAAGGCAATATGCTGAATCCCTTCGCCATGATAAGCGTCCAGGTATTCCTGAATTTGTGATTTATCATCCGTCGGTTCGTTAATAGGAATACGAATTTTGCCACAAGGACTGGTCATGGCACGCGATTTCAGCCCGGTCACTTTACCTTGTATGTCGAAATAACGAATTTGACGAAAATTAAATAATCGTTGATAAAATTCCGCCCATTTATCCATGCCACCGTGATAGACATTATGGGTTAAATGATCAATTTCCTGCAGACCAATGCCTTTAGGACTAAGGTCGACATGATCTAACGGTACAAAATCAACATCATAAATGGAATGATCACCGTAACGGTCGATCAGATAAATAACACTATTACCTATTCCTTGAATTGCAGGTATATTTAATTCCATTGGGCCGGTGTCGGCATGATAAGCTTTGGCGCCTAACTGAACGACTCTATCAAAACATTCGGCTGCGTTTTTGACACGTATTGCAAAAGCACAAATGGAAGGACCATGAACTTTGGCAAATGCTTGGGCAAAACTGTCTGGCTCATGATTGATAATAAAATTGATGTTTCCCTGCCGATAAAGCACCACATCTTTTCCACGATGTCGGGCTATCGGGGTAAAGCCCATTCGACTAAATAATTTTTCTAACGCTCGGGTATTGGGGGCCGTGTATTCGACGAATTCGAAACCATCGGTACCGACCGGGTTTGATGTAATATTCATTACAGCCCCCTATTTCTGTGTTGTTAAGAATGGGACTTGTTTCATGGCTATTAGTTTCCTGGTATTAACTTTTCTGAATACTGTTGATTAGAATTTTTTTTAAGAAACCGGGTCATATCAATATCCATCAATAACAACTATAAAAGGCAAAACCATGAACAAAGAAAAACAACCGCTTTGTTACAGTGAATACCTGAAATTGCCAACACTATTAAATGCCCAGGTTCTTGAAAGTGCTAAGCATGGACACGAATCCCATGATGAAATGCTTTTTATTATCACACATCAGACCTATGAGCTTTGGTTTAAACAAATTCTGCACGAACTCTACTCAGTGCTGGAGCTGTTTTCGGCACTACCTTTAGATGAAAAAAAACTAAACACTATTGCTACACGTTTGCAGCGCATTATTAAAATCCAGTTTGTCATTAACCAACAAATCAGTATTCTTGAAACCATGACATCATTGGATTTCCTGGATTTTCGTGATTTTTTAATCCCGGCTTCCGGCTTTCAAAGTATTCAGTTCCGGGAAATTGAATTACGATTGGGTTTATCCCACCATTTAAGCAGCTATAGTTATGGGCGATTTACTGATGAAGATAAAACTTATCTTGAAAATGTTGCACAACAAGTTTCGTTATTCGAATTGTTAGATGCCTGGCTGGCAAGAATGCCATTTCTGGAATTCCGGGAATTTAGTTTCTGGGACAGTTACGGCACAGCGGTAAAAATTATGCTGGATAATGATAGCTGTATTATTCAAAACAATCCCTTACTTAGTGGTTCGGAAAAGAAATTGCAAACGCAGGAGCTAGAAACAACAAGGCAAAGTTTTAACTGTTTATTTAATGAGGATTTATACCAACAATATAAACAGGAGGGTCACTTTAAATTAACCCACAATGCAACTTTAGCCGCTTTGTTTATCCGGCTTTACCGTGACGAACCGTTATTGCAACTGCCTTTTAAGATTTTGAATAAATTAATGGATATTGATGCTCAATTAACTTCCTGGCGCAGTAATCATTATTTGATGGTGCAACGCATGCTAGGCACTAAAATTGGCACAGGCGGTTCCAGCGGTCATGAATATTTAAAATCAACCATCAATGGCAAACGCATTTATGCGGATTTATTTAATTTATCGACCTATCTTATCCCAAGATCAAAATTACCGACATTACCCGAATCACTAGTCCGTAATTTGGGGTTCTATCAACAACGTCATTAGGGAGCTGGAAAAAAATAATCGTCCAATATTGGACGATTATTTTTTTCCAGCTCCCTTAGCTTGCACATTGAAACTTTTTTCAATATAACTGGGTCTATTGAGTTATTATCATTTTTTGAGGTGAAACTATGCATCTCCATCCACAAAAATCGTTGTACGACTTAGCACAACAACATCATCTTGAAGGACTCACTTTACCATCACTGTTAGCATTAACCAAGGAACAGGAAGGTTATTCCATCGATAAAGCAAAGCGTTTCTTGGCGTTTCAAGGCCGCATAAATAATGAAATGCTCAACCACCAGGTTATTATCCAAAATCCTTATACTGCCTGGTTTGAACAAGGTGATCAAAACCCCGCCCAAATAAAAGCATTTATCATTCAGTTTTCGGTGTTTTCTAATCAGTTTCTTATCGCTCAACTGCATAAAATGATCCATGCCGATACCCTGGAAAGCATGCATGCTTCGAAAGAAATTTTGGCTAATGAAATTGGCGTGAGATTCCAGTCCGGTCAACAACATGAAAACCTAAATAACCAAAGTTCAACCGAAGGTAGTATTGATGGTAGTCGCTTTTCATTTAGCGCAGCGCATTTTGAATGGTTATATATCATAGCCAAAAAACTGGGTTTAAGTTTTGCCGAAATTGGTCAGCCGAAACACGGCACACATGCTACCTTGTTCTTTTGTAATGAATTAATCCGCTTATATGGCGGTGATAATTATCAAATTTCCCAGGCTGCCAGTTATGCTGTTGAAAACTGGGCTGCAGCGGGTTTTTGGAAACAGTTAATCCAGGGCTTGCAAAAATATAATGATCAAACAGGCTTAGACTTGCCTTTAGGTTTTTTTATCTGGCACGACAAACTTGAAGCTCAGCACGCTGCTCATACTCAGGAAGAACTAGAAGAACTCTATTTCACTCAAAACCTGGATGAGGATGCCTTCATTCAAAACGGCAATGAAATGCTAGCTGGTGTCGCTGCATTTTGGGATGGACTCGAAGTACAGAGGCAAGAACTTGCAACAACGCACTGAAGTACTTTACAAAACCGGGATCAATGATGAGATTCTTGATTCTGATTATGCTAAACGCGGTTTTCTTCCGCAACAAGATCCTTTGTCTGCGTTTCCTGCCTCTTCACCCTATAGTATACTGGATGAAGTAGGTAGGGATCTCCCCAGTTTGTTGCAGGACAAGCAGTTCCACCTTTATGCCAAAGCGTTAAAAATCCCCCTATACCAACAGTTAAACACCCCCTATAACTTGCCTGAATTAAGATACTATTATCTACGCCTGGGTTTTCTGGCTTCGGCATATATCAATCAGGTAGGCCAGAAACCCTGCAAAATCTTACCGGCTAATATCGCAGTGCCTCTAGTCCATGTTTGCAAGTTATTAAAACGGCCACCCATTTTAAGTTACGATGGGTATGCTCTGTATAATTGGCGGCGTTTTCGGCAAGATCAGCCCATTGAACTCGGGAATATTGATACACTACAAAACTTTGTCCATCTCTATGATGAACATTGGTTTATTCTAGTTCACATTGAGATTGAAGCCATAGCAGCCAACATTCTAGCCGCGATTGCACGCATTTATACTGCTCAGAACACTGAAACTGAACCTGATATTACAGATGAGCTATGGAAAATTGATGCTGCTATTAAACGCCAGGTAAAAGTATTAAAACGTATCCCTGAATTAATGGATCCGGCTCTTTATTTTAAAACCTTCCGGCCGTATATCCTTTTTTTTGAAAATGTAATTTTTGAAGGAGTGGATCTGAAAGCTATCAATTTGCGTGGTGAAACCGGCGCGCAGAGCAGTGTTATCCCCGTGTTAGTCGCTTTTTTAAAAATCCCTCATCAATCGACCATACTGACAGAACATCTTGAGGATATGCACAATTACATGCCCCAACGACACCGGCATTATTTACAACAGGTTTCAGCAATGCCTAGTATTAGAAAAACAGAGTATCGAGTAGCGTTTAACGCGATTCTAGACCATCTCATTGAGTTCCGTACAGTCCATTTCGGTTGGGCCAATCAATATATTCATCAGCATGTAAAAAATCCGAAAGGTACAGGGGGAACACCGTATATGGAATGGTTACAACAACTGATAGAAGAAACAGAAGCATATAAAATCTAGAAAATATATTAAGTACGCATGAAATTAAAATTAAACTTATTGGAATGAGTAATAGTCTATATATTATATAGATCAAATACCGAAAAGAATGATAACTAGAAAAAATATGGATCTCATATTTTTAGTAGTCTGTGGATTGAATCAAGCCTAGTTAGAATTAATATTCTTATCGTTTTGATTGACCAATAGGAAATTTCCAAGGAGGTATAAAATGATTAAAAATATCGTAGTAATTATTAGTTTATTGGTATCAGTTAGTTTATTTGCTATTGAATTATTTTCAATGCATCTGTTTAAGGATAGCCAATAAATGTAGGTGTCTGTACGTATTCACCTAGAACGTTAAAGGAAATGAAGATGAATATTGAATCTACCGGTTCCCGGTTTAGAACACTACTCGTTGAAGAGCGTCCTTTACAAATTGTTGGGACAATCAACGCCTTTTGCGCTTTACTTGCTGAACGCGCAGGCTTTCGCGCCATTTACCTGTCTGGAGCAGGTGTTGCTAATGCCTGCTTCGGACTTCCCGATCTGGGAATGACCAATTTATCTGATGTTACAGAAGAAGTAAGGCGCATTTGTGATGCCACCACCTTGCCGTTGTTGGTTGATGCCGATACTGGTTGGGGAAACGCCTTAAATATCTCACGTACTGTCAAGCAATTAACCAAAGCTGGTGCGGCTGCCATGCATATTGAAGACCAGATCCTAGCCAAACGCTGTGGTCATCGACCCAACAAAGCATTAGTTTCAACACAAGAAATGACTGACCGGATTAAAGCAGCGGTTGATGCTAAGACTGATGATCAATTCGTGATTATGGCTCGGACTGACGCGTTTTCCACAGAAGGTCTAAAATCCGCAATTGATCGTGCCAGTAATTATGTTGAAGCAGGCGCAGATATGATTTTTGCTGAATCATTTAAAAAGTTAGAAGATTATCAAGCCTTCACTCAGGCCGTTAGTGCCCCTGTGTTGGCTAATATCACTGAGTTTGGCAATACCCCGCTGTATACTGTCAATGAGCTCAATAATGTCGGTGTCAGACTTATCCTCTATCCATTATCTGCCTCTAGAGCCATGAACCAGGCAGCGTTAAATGTTTATCAAACCATTCGCCAGGAGGGTACACAGAAACAAATGATTGGCCAAATGCAAAGCCGTGAAGAACTCTATGATATTTTGGAATACCAGCAATATGAGAGCAAACTGGATGAGTTGTTCAGCAAGGAGAATCCATTATGAGTGCCATCAATAAAAACAGTGGTTTACGTGATCAGACCGCCGGACAAACAGCGTTATGTGCTGTAGACCTGGATCAGACCGGTTTATCTTACTGTGGATACGATATTGTCGAATTAGCCGAACAGTCCACATTTGAAGAGGTGACCTATTTGTTGTCACATGGCGAATTGCCTGATTCTACCCAATTGCATCAATACGCAACTCAATTAAAAAGCTTACGCTCACTCCCTCCGAGTCTAAAACAGACACTAGAGCATATTCCTGCCACAGCACACCCCATGGACGTGTTAAGAACCGGCTGTTCAATGCTCGGTACCCTGGAACCTGAATTAGGTTTTGATCAGCAATTTGATATTGCCAATCGTTTATTAGCCTCATTTCCATCCATGATGTGCTATTGGTACCGATACAGTCATGACAGGGTGAGAATTGAAACGCAAACCGATGACAATTCCATTGCCGGACATTTATTACATCTACTTTATGATCATCCAGCAGATGCCTTATCACAAAGAGCAATGGATGTTTCTCTGATACTCTATGCCGAGCACGAATTTAATGCATCAACCTTTACCGCGCGCGTTTGTGCTTCAACCCTGTCAGACTTTTATTCAGCCGTGTGTGGCGCTATTGGCAGCTTGCGTGGTCCATTACATGGCGGAGCTAATGAAGCGGCCATGGCCTTAATCAGTCAATTCCAAAACCCAGAGCAAGCCGTTAAAGGAGTCAAGAAAAAGCTGCAGGGTAAGGAAAAGATCATGGGATTTGGGCACGCCGTATATAAAGTGTCAGATCCACGTAATGCAGTCATCAAACAATGGTCAAAAAAGCTTTCCGAGCGTGCTCATGATCAACGAATTTTTACCATTTCCGAAGTCATTGAAAAACTGATGTGGGAAGAAAAAAAGTTATTTGCCAACCTCGATTTTTTCAGTGCTTCAACCTATCACTTTTTAGGTATTCCAAGGTGTTTGTTTACTCCGGTTTTTGTATGCTCACGTATTGCAGGTTGGGCAGGACATATTTTCGAACAACGGAAAAATAACGTACTGATCCGTCCCCGCGCTGATTATATTGGTCCAGCACTGAGATCATACAAACCTGTTGATCAGCGCGTTTAAAAGCAATAATGCTATGACACACGCTAGCTTAACCGATAATAATCATCCAGATCCCGATGCTATACTGGCAACCATCGCTGACTATACACTTAATTTTAAAGCAGAAAGCATAGCAGCGCGGGAAACTGCCCGATTTTGTCTGATGGATTCATTAGGCTGCGCTGTTTTAGCCTTATCCTATCCCGCCTGTACTAAATTACTAGGCCCGGTGGTTCCCGGAGCCACTTTGTCGAATGGTGTACGCGTTCCAGGTACTCTTTATCAGCTCGATCCTGTACAAGCGGCTTTTAATATAGGTACAATGATACGCTGGCTGGATTTTAATGATACCTGGCTGGCGGCTGAATGGGGACACCCTTCGGATAATTTGGGAGGGATTCTGGCAATAGCGGATTATTTAAGCCGTAAAAATATTATCGAAGGTAAAAAACCGCTTGTTATTAGCGATGTGATTACCGCAATGATCAAAGCTTATGAAATTCAAGGTATCATCGCCCAGGAAAACAGCTTCAACAGTGTTGGACTAGATCATGTGTTGCTAGTACGGGTCGCCAGTACTGCTGTTATTACAGCTCTATTGGGCGGCAGTCGAGAACAAATTATCAACGCACTTGCCAATGCCTGGATCGATGGCTGCGCATTACGAACATATCGACATGCACCTAATACTGGCTCGCGTAAAAGCTGGGCAGCCGGAGATGCGACCAGTCGTGGAGTACGTTTGGCCTTACTCGCCATGCAGGGTGAAATGGGCTATGCTAGTGCTCTCACTGCAAAAACATGGGGCTTTTATGATGTGTTATTTAAAGGCAAGGCATTTCAACTAAAGCAAGATTTTTCCAGCTATGTTATGGAAAATATACTGTTCAAGGTCGCCTTCCCTGCCGAATTCCATGCTCAAACAGCGGTAGAAGCTGCGATACAAATTCACCCTCAAGTCAAAGACCGCCTTGATGATATCGACAAAGTGGTCATTCAAACCCAACAATCGGCAATACGAATCATTGATAAAACAGGAGAATTGAACAATCCAGCCGACCGAGATCATTGTCTGCAATATATGGTTGCCATCGCTTTACTTTTTGGCAGACTGACAGCAAATGATTATGAACAAGCGATTGCAGCCGATCCACGTATAGCTTCATTGCGAAGCAAAATGCTAGTCCAGGAAAATAAGCAGTTCAGTCTGGACTATTTAGATCCTAATAAACGTTCAATTGCTAATGCATTGCAGGTTTTTTTTAATGATGGAACTCATACGGAAAATATTACCGTAGAATATCCTCTAGGCCACAAAGTGCGACGTAATGAAGGTATCCCTTTGCTAAAGAAAAAGTTTGCGGATAATTTAGCATCAAGGATACCCAGCCAAAACTGCGTTAAAATCCATGATATTTTTGCTCATCAGAAAACACTGGAAACAACAGCTGTTAATGAACTTATGGACTGTCTTTCTAGCGTTAGTACTTCGTCGATAAAATGCAGCTCTCAGATTTAACCTTACATATTTAATAGCAAGATAAGGGATACGAATAACATTCAGAACTTGATTGCCTACTGTAGGCAAAAAAATCATCTCTACTATTTTTTTCTAAAATTTTCAATATAAATTCTAGCGTACTCTATTTATTATAATAAAGCATGACCCAAATGGGTCAAAATTCAATTTATTTTTTTAGAATTAGATGTCAAAAGGTTATGTTTGCATAACTATTCATGGCTATTTTTATTCGATCAATACACGATAATTGTTGGCATATTGCCAGCATGAATCAAAACTACAATTGAAAATATCTGATCAAGTTTGAGATATAATAAAAGCAAAGAAAAGCAAAGAAAAGCAAAGAAAAGCAAAGGGTCTTATATAGTCCACCCCGCATTGCAAGTAAAATATTCATGAAACATAAAGAAATATTGCTTCCATATATCCGGCCATGGGCTGGGCTGGGTTTGCTATGCTCGGCCGCACACCCCTTGATTTTATTGTGTAATGATTTGTTGGGTTTCGTTCCTCAACCCAACCGGGCTGGGTATTATAGTCTTTTAGATGTTTTGTCAGCCCCCAGCAATGAAGAATATGAAGAAATGCTCGCATGGCTAGGTAAAAACTATAAGCCTCAAGAGTTTAAAAGGGAGCAAGTTAAATTTGATAACCAAAAAAACGATGGCAAAATGCTTTTACTAAATCTTAGTTTGGTAATATATACAGTGTTAAGCGAGTAGATATAAAAACTCTGAAAAAATAATAATTTTAGAGAGATGGTTATAATGATTTAGTGTGGTTTTTTTACCTGAAGTTGGTTTATTTCTTAAGGTCATAATCCAAATTAAGTATATTCATTTTTATTGCTAAGTGTATCAGCTCAATATCACTAGCAACAGACAGTTTACGTTTGATAAGGTAATGACAGTTAGATACGGTTTTTGGGCTGATATTAAGTAATTGTGAAATTTTTTCCGTTGAGATACCTTCTACCAGCATCCGTAGAATTTCAAACTCACGGACAGTTAACTCTTTTAAAACTTGGATATTATCAGTCAGTTTTTCCAGTGCAAGTGCTTGTGCAATATCTGCACTGATAAAAATACGTCCTTCATGGACTTCATAAATAGCACGAACTAAAACATCGGGTTGATTGCTTTTTGTAACATAACCTAGTGCACCCGCTTTGCTTGCTTGTAATGCAAATGTTGGATTTTGATGCATACTAAAGACCAGTATCCTGGGTTTAGAAGGGAGTTTACATAACCGAGAAATTGTTTCAATGCCACCCCGACCAGGTAAAGAGAGATCCATAATGATGACATCGGGTTGATATTGCTTAAATAGAATATAAGCGTCTTCACCATTACTTGCTTCAGCAATGACATCCATGTTTTTTTGTTTCTGCAAGAGTGATCGATAGCCTTCACGAACAATGGCATGATCATCAACCAGCATAATAGTGATAGCTTTAGATGATATCATTTTATGATTTAAACGGTATTTGAATGGGAATCCCTACTTGAATAATTAACCCACTGGGTTGGTTTGTTGAAAACCTTATGGTTCCACCCAATGCCATAACTCGCTCTCGTATACCCAGTAATCCTATTCCCTTTGAATATTCAAGCATCATGTTGTTGGCAATTCCATCATCTGAAATAGTGAGGTTGATCATATCAGTAGTAGAAGAGTTTGTAATATTACTTATAGAGCTTGGAATTATTTCCAGTTTTACTTTCGCGTTTTTGGCCTGAGAATGTTTTGCTACATTGGTTAGAGCTTCCTGGATAATGCGGAATAGTTGGTTAGAAATAATGATAGGTATCTGATCAATATCGGCATCGAGTTTAATCACATACTTGGTTTTTTTACCACTATGAGCATTCCAGTTTGAGATCATGCTTTTCAGGCTGGCTGTCAGACCAAGTTCATCTATATTTGAAAGATTTAATTGTTGAAGCAAATGACGTAAGTGTTCCATCATAAGGCTATTAATATCAGCTATGTTTTGACAGTCTCCCACCAGTTCCTGATATTTTTCTTTTGTGGTTTGTAACATGGAAAAAGCAGTTGCTTGCATGCCTGCAAGACATTGACCAAACTCGTCATGAAGTTCTCGGGTCAAAAAACGACGTTCTTCCTCCCTTACACTCATCAGTTTCAGGGTTAATTGATTCTGATCATTGATTGATTTTTCAAGGCTTGCAGAGAGATGGTTTATTGCTTTAGCCATCCGTTGCCATTCAGAGATATTAAATGTCGGTAGTCGGGTAGATAGATCGCCCTGAGTTATGTTTTTCAGATCAGAAATAATCATGTCAGCTGGTTTTAATGCACGCCCAAGAAAAAAATACAGAGATACACAGAGTGAAGAGAGTGTCACTGTATAAAGCCCCAGCAGTTTTTTTAAAATATGCCATGCACGGTTTATTTCTATCTCTGGATCGGGTGTCAGTGTCAGCTTGCCATGAGGGTTATGGTTATAAGTAATTAATCTGACGAGTTTGTTTGAAGGATTAAATGACCAGCTATAAAGTTTTTCAAACCATAAGGGCCAGTTTTTTTCTGCGACCAGTCCACCATAACAGCTGTTTCGCTCGATACTGTCATCGGTGGCCGTATATTGCAAACAAAGTCCTTGATAGTCTTGGTTATGAACGGGGCTTAGATTTGGAAAATGTTGATTAGCTTTATACCCAGCTTTTATCAAAATCAGTTGAAGCTGTAGATGTTTATCCAAAGTATCAGCTTTTTTTGAGAGTTCATGTTGAAACTCTATATGGCCTTGATAAAGAATATAAACGGCAGTTGAAAGTAAGCAGAGTGTGGCAATGATGAAGATAAGTCCCAGCAAATATTGTTGCAATCCTATAGAGCTTATGCTGCGCATTTGTAATCCTATTAATACATTCTTTATAGCTTATTCTAAGTCAGTGAATTGGGTTATAAAAGAGTAGCTAGTAATGACGGGCAAATATCCCGTGTCTGGTGGTCAAATATCAGATTAATAAAAGGCTTAGTTTGGGTAGTATTAGTTCCACGGTGATATTTACTATAAACAAACAATATATTCAATAAGAAAAATCTGATGGAAAACTTCAAGTTTGATGACAGCAACATTCAATGGCATAAATTAGGTGATTTTGAACATATTCTTTATTCTGTGCTCAATATTGATGAAGTAAATACGATCATTGACGTAATGTTTAAATTGGAAGCACAAAAGCCAATTGTTCTGCATCGACATAAAGCGCTCAATACCAGCTTTGTAATTCAAGGCGAACATTACTTATATCAGTCAGATGGAGAATTAAAAGAAATTCGCTCTGTAGGTAGTTTTACAATTAGTCCTGCAAGTGATGAGCCTCACACTGAATGTGGCGGAGATGAAGGGGCAGTGGTTTTATTCAGTATTCGCGGATGTGAGGGTGTTTTATATGAAATTCTTGATGAAGATTTTAATAATATTGCCACGCTAACATTTCAGGATTTTATTGATATGTACCAGCAACAGGAAAGTTTTGGGAAAAATTAAAATGAATCAAATTAAACACTGTATAAGAGAACTAATCATATCAGTCGGACTTGTCTTGTGTGTATCTGCTAACGCCGATACACGAATTGCAGTTTTAGACTTTGAGTTAAATGATATAACGTCTTTACCAAATACGACAGCCGAAATTGAACGCACTGCCTCATTTAAGCCTTTGCTTGAAAAGGCACTTAACAAAGTGGGTGAATATGAAATCATTCAAATCAGTACAAAAAAAGTGGCTATAGAAAATGCGGGATTGGGTTATCTTTATAAATTCCATGATATTGCCGCTGCTCTCGGTAAACGAGCGGGTGCCGACTGGATAATAGTCAGTCAACATAGTAAGCCCAGCTTTTTGTATTCATACTTAATGGTTAATCTGGTCAATGTAAAAGCATCAAAGTTGAAGGCTCATTATGATATTGAGTTAAAAGGTAATCATCAAAAAGTTAGCGCACGTGGTATTAAATCTTTAGCAAAACGGATAAATAAAACTATTGGCAATTAGGTTTAACGTAAGCCACGTAAGAAAAGTATATATGATTGTTTTTACAAGACATTAATTGGCGATAGTCTTTTGGTGAATGACCGTATTTTTGTTTGAAAACTCGGCTAAAATGAGATAAATCATTAAATCCCCATCGAAAAGCGATGTCAGAAATTCTGTCTCCACAACGAATTCGGTCTAGCAAGTCATTTCGACATTTTTCAAGTCTGTGCTGCCAGATATAACGCATTAAGGATGTGTCTTCTTGGTTTAATAGTATATTAATATATCGACTGGATAAACCAATAGCATTGGAAATTTTAGTAGGGTTTAAGTTGGAGTCAAACAATCAAAGGCAATCAAAGGAATCAAAGGAGAATCAAAGGGAATCAAGGGGTCAGACTCGATCCACGAAATCAAGGGGTCAAATCAAGGGGTCAGACTCGATCGATATTACCTTTTTTCTTAAATAACTCAGATTTCCTATCACCACCCCTCGGCTTCGCCTGAACTTGTCTATCCATTAATTTTTCAACTTTAGCCTTAAACCGATCATTACCAAGTACCCAGGCTTTATTAGTCGCGTCACGAATATCATCCATATCTGTTTTAGAAACAGGATGATCAAATAGCCCACGATAACGGGATTGACGGCTGGCATCGTCTCTCCCTAATGACTTATAGACAACATGAGCACTTATTAAGCTATTTTCCTTTCCTAATGCATTGTAATGATAACTCGACCAGGGATAGTCAGCTGGATTGTCAACCATTCCTGCCCTGACCGGGTTTAACTCTATATACCGACTGCACGTTAATAAATAACGCTCACTATCAAGTAAAGTGGCTTTATATCGCCCTTCCCATAAGGTACCCGTTCGTTGATATTGATGATTAAAATATTGCACATAATATCGGCCAATATATTGCATTACTTTACCGATCCCATTTTTTAAATGGGGCGTTATTAACAGATGGACATGATTCGTCATTAAAACCATGAGTGTTTCCATATTAGTTCTACACAGGAACTAATCGAGCCATCAAGTCGCACATAAGTTCGCCCAGGGACTTTCCTGTGATTAATGCGCTTTGAACGGCTCGAATGGTATATGAGCTGATA
>JAKIUK010000047.1 GCA_021647585.1 Methylococcaceae bacterium | reverse complement strand
TATTGGCATGCGTTGGTGTATTCGGTTTATCATCTAAATGACAGTTGGAACAGACCGTCGCTTTCGCCAGGTCATGATCAAACTTGCTTGCATCCCAGCTACCGCCTTTAGTATGACATGACTCACAACTGCCGGTGATATTGGCATGCGTTGGTGTATTCGGTTTATCATCTAAATGACAGTTGGAACAGACCGTCGCTTTCGCCAGGTCATGATCAAACTTGCTTGCATCCCAGCTACCGCCTTTAGTATGACATGACTCACAGTTATTAGTGATCTTGGCATGATTGATATTCTTTGGTTTGTCATCCAAATGACAGTTGGAACAAACGGTTGCATTCGCCAGCGCATGATCAAACTTGTTTGCATCCCAGGAACCACCTTTGGTATGACATGACTCACAGTTTCCTGTGACCTTTGCATGAGTACTATTGTTTGGCTTATCACTCAGATGACAATTAGCACATACTTTTGCACCAGGCCCCTCATGATCAAATTTTGCACCAGAAAAGCTACCTCCTGTTGTATGACAACTACTACAGGTATCACTGCTTTGAATATGGTTTGGACTTTTCCCTTGTGCAATTGAACCATTATGACAACCCGCACAATCTCCTATAACAGCATCATGATTCATGATATTCAGAGTAGTCCAGCTAGTTCCATTTCCACTATGACATGATGCACAATCATTAGTACTGTTGATATGATTTGCAGGTTTTCCGAAGGCAGTAATTACAGAGGAATTGGCATGACATGAATCACATTGTTTGGGTGTTGATTTAAAAATACCACGAACATGACAGCTGGAACATTCAACATCTCTGTGGGCAGCAGAAAGTCTAAAGCCAGTAGAATCGTGATCAAATCTTGATTCATCAAACGCTGCTGCAGCAACAAATTGACTAGAAAACAGTGAAAGAACAAGGAACAATATTACGCTGGGTATTGTTCTGTATATATTTTTATAATTATTAAATTCTTTCATAAGAATATCCCAGTTAACTGCTTGCCCATCTGCTAACAGTATTTATATTAAAAAAGTCAATTAAAATTAAACATGCCTCAAACATACAATTTATAAGGAATATTTAACCATAAATCTCGCTACATTCTATTATTTTGCCAATCAATAGTAAATCAAAAAAGTTCCATATTTATTGTTATTTTTAAAGTCAGCTAATGAATCTATACAAAAAAACCGTGCCTAAGAACGATACTTAACTTAAGCTTTCAATCCCAGGAATACAAGCAAGATATATGCCTAAAAACTTGCGCGATAACGAATGTGGATTTTATAGCATCCGTGACCGTATAAAGTATAAGTACCAAAATCTCAACGAACTAACGTTATATCTTCCCAAGAACTAGTCACATGACATCGCTCACAGTAAGTAGTAAAACTACCCTCATGAATATCATCTTTTTCATGGCAATCTATACATGCAGACCCCATTGTTATCTCTTCCTTTTCCTGAGGTTCAGTATGGCAGGCGTGACAATCCAGCCCCTCATGCTTGCCATCCAAAACATAATCCGTCTGTTTATCATGATCAAACTCCCAAATACCCCATCCATTTGGGTTATGGCACAATTTACAATCAATACCCAGCTTTTTTTCATGAATATCATCTTGTTCATGACATTCGTTACAGCCTAATTTTGCATCCTTAAAATTCTGCGATAAATGGCATTGCTCACATGTTGCAACTGCATGTAACCCAAGCAGAGGAAAAGTAGTCATATCATGATCAAATATTACCTTTTTATTCCACCCTGACTCATTGTGACAGTCTTCACATTTATCACCTTCACTCTCCTTATGAACATCATCCTGGACATGGCATCCGTAACAGTTAGTTTCTAACTCCTCATCGTACAAGTCACCTCGATGGCAACTGTTACAACTCACATCCTCATGCTTACCCTTTAGTGGAAAATCGGTTTTTTCATGATCAAATTTAACTTTATCCCATTTGCTGGATCTATGACAATCCTCACATTTACGTCCATACTGCCCTCGATGTTCGTCACTATTTTTATGACAAGAGTAGCAATTAGTTTTTAAATCTTCAAAAAGATCCCCTGTATGACAACCATCACAACTCACCTTTCGGTGCGTACCTCTCAGAGGAAAATCAGTTTCATCATGATTAAATTCAACTTTTTTCCATTCTTTCGCCGTATGACAATCTTCACATTTCTGCCCATATCGGCCACCATGCACATCATTAATAAGATGACAAGCAATACATTTTATAGAAATTTCTTTGCTGACATTAGCGGGATGGCAACTTTCACAGGCAACATCCTTATGATTATCTTTTAAAGGAAAATCAGTTTCATCATGATCAAATTCAGTTTTATCCCACGTATCTTCATTATGGCAATCCGCACATTTTTCACCCAGCAAGTCCTCATGAGGATCATCTTCTTTATGACAATCATTGCATTCACCACTCGCTTCCCGGTATTTTTTTTCTGCCTCATGACAACTATCGCAATTAATATTTTTATGCTTCCCCTTTAGTTCAAAATCCGTCTGCTTATGATCAAACGTTTCCGCTTCAAACATTATAATAACGGCATCCCTTCCTTCATGATCTGTATGGCAATCAGTGCAATCCCTATCACGTATTACTCTATCACCATGAAACCCTTGCTTTTTAATTACATCCTTCTCAATATCTTCATGGCAATCCAGACATAATTCTGATTGCGCCTCCTTAGCAAAATTCAGATGGCACTGCTCACATTCATCTTCAAATTTTTTGTGCCCCTGAATAAGATCTCCAGGCATCACAAGACGCTCAATACGCAAAGCGTACGCATCATGAAAAGACAAGCTTACCATTATAAAAAGTAAACTACAGACTGCTTTTTTCATATTAATCCTTATCATGCTAGTACATATGTACTGCGAGGATATGGACTGTTGCTGTAAAAATCAACATATAAAACAGTGGAACATGCAATATATGCCAAAAAGAAAATATTTTTTCAAAAAAAGCCAATCCGACCAACTTTCTTATTGTCATGTAATGTGCATTCAAATATATAATACCGTTGTCAATTATTGACTCAACTTTGCCGTGCTTCCACCCCTCCTCAACAGCAACTTTCCGACAAGATTTAACCAGCATTCGTCGAGCAACACGATTAGAGTTCCTGGTTTGAATGGCCATCCTGCATATTTTAAAAAAACTACTTATAAGTCCTTGTGAATCTTTTTGGACCACATCATCGTATTTTTTAATGTTTTCATAAAGCTCTGGACTAATCTCAAACAATCTGGACAACTCATAGCGGGCAATCAATTGATCCTGCTGCAACTGTTGTAGCGTCATCTCACTACCATATACACCAAAATGTATCCTGCCATAAAAATAGCGCCCAGCAATACCACTAGCGACAACAAGCAACATGCTAATTAAAGCAATATTGCCATTTTGAGAACCTAATTGAAAATTGCAGTGAAATAGAATCAAAACCGGACCTACAATCCCCAGCACCATATGTGCTTTAAACCAATATCGAATCAACCCCCATTCTCGCATGCTCTTAAGACGCTTGCGCAAGGAATAAATCAACATCACCAGCATCATTACACCGCCTATAATTCCAAGCGCATAACCAAGTCCAGATTCTGGCGTTATATAATATTCTAGTTCTGCCTGCCACCCCCAATATATAACAAACAAAATAACCGCCGAAAAAACTATTGGTGTATATTCAAGAGAATGCGGCTTATACATCTTCTCGATTTGTGCCTGACGCTTATCCAGCACCTTATCTTGCGTTTTATCTTTACTCTTTGTGTCTCGCTCACCAACTTCAATTATTTGTTTACTCATTGCCTTTGATATATGTTCATTCATTTCCTTAATCCTTTCCAATAATCAGAAGAGAGCATATACCTTCCTCTTCTTAACTGTGTCAGTAAAAAGGACGTTGTGTGAGCATTATATTCAACCAAGCGAAGCATCCATAAAAAATAAAGCAAAAACCACGCCAAAATCAATTGGATCGCACCCTTTAATTTCTGTTACCTAAACTATAGTAGCATAAGAGAATTTATCCCTAACAATTTGAAAAAACACTCTCTCTCATTCAATCCTTATACCTTAACTATACAGAATGGGAAGTATTTCACAAATCTAATCAGTTAACAACACTAAAATCTATACTGAATTTCAAACAAACACTACTGTACCAAGTGATACAGAACTATACCCTTAATATTTTGGAATCTTAAATAAGGACTTAATCACTCAGAAACAGAAAACTTCTAATCCATTAAATAAATATGATGATAACTATTTAAAGGTTCCTGATTCCCCATGAGTCTCCGCCTTATAGATGAGAAAAACGGTGACACCTTACACACCGTCATCCCCGAGGTATTTTATCGGGGATCTATTCATGCAAAAAATAGATTCCTGCTAACAGAATGCAGGAATGACGGGCTGTGTGGTTACTTTTTTTCAAAATGGCGGAAGCTCATGGATAATCAGCTAAAGGTTTGCTTTTTTGCAGTAATAAACTTCACATTGCGGCTTAATTTTATTATTACACTGCCTAATTTCACTCACATACAAGGAAAACTCATAAATTGATTTCAGGTTGTCGCTAAATAACGAAATCCCAGGCAACTACTATCAGACTGTCAAAAATAGCTATTATTTTTAACTTTTTTTATTTACATATTATTTTGTAACTTAATCACGACAAAAAAAATGAGTATTATATTTTTTAATATAAACTTTATTCTTTCTAGAATTACAAGTAGTTACAAAATACTTGCAACGTAAACATTACTTGAATTCACTTTTATAGGAACCAATTGTAAGTAATGATCATTCTTGGTTCGTCGGGTTATAGAGACACTTTATAGTACATAAAAAATATTTTTTCTTTAACAACTACATTTAAATTTAACAAACAACCCCTATATCATGCAACATCATTCACCCCATAATTAATGGCCTACATATTGCTTAATCTCACTCAATAACAACTTGATCTACGCAAACTAAGTAGCTCTTTAGTTAAATGTAAATTACCAAATATTAGCCTCATCCGCTAAATAAATTCAGCATGAGGCATCCAGCAATCTAGGTTTTTCTTACGACAAATCAAAACAATTGGAACAAAGTTATGCTCATTAATGACCTACTTTTAAATATCCAGAACATTTCCGAAATATTCACGGAAAATTCTCTTGTGCTTATTTATCTGGCAGTAATGGTTTCAATCTGGCGGATTTACCATTTTTTTAAATCCAGAACACATAATAAATCGGTAACCATCCATAAAGAAGCTCTTGATGCAGGTCTTACTCAACCTGCATCGCTACACCCAATTATCAATCCTAACCGCTGTATAGGCTGCCAGTCATGCAATAATATCTGTCCTGAACAAAGCCATGAAGTACTTGGAATGATCTACGGTAAAGCAACTCTAATCAACCCTACACATTGTATTGGCCATGGCGCATGTAAAGAAGCCTGCCCAGTAGATGCGATCACCCTGGTTTTTGGTACAGATTCACGTGGTGTTGATATCCCCAATGTATCATCCACCTTTGAAACCAATGTGCCAGGTAACTTTATTGCCGGTGAACTTGGAGGCATGGGTCTAATTCGTAACGCCATTACCCAGGGAGTACAAGCAATGGAGTCCATACATAAACTGGTACAAGGACAAACAGAAAATGATCTGGATGTGGTTATTGTCGGTGCGGGTCCTGCTGGTATTGCTGCATCTCTTTTCGCAATGGAAAAAAACCTAAAATTTAAAACTATAGAACAGGATTCTTTAGGCGGCACAGTTGCCGGTTTCCCCCGTGGCAAGATAGTAATGACTGCTCCTGTTGATTTACCCTTAGTAGGAACAGTCAGATTTAAAGAAACTACTAAAGAAAAACTACTAGAGTTTTGGGAAAGTGTTGTAGAAAAGACGGGGTTACAAATTTCTTTTCAAGAAAGAGTTGAATCGGTTACTCGTAATGGTGACTCTTTTGAAGTAATAACTAACAAAAACACCCTCAAAGCACGTGCTGTACTCCTTGCTATTGGTAGACGGGGTACCCCCAGAAAGCTTGGAGTTCCAGGCGAAGACCAGAACAAAGTCGTTTATAGTCTGATTGATCCAGCCCAATATAAAGGACAACATGTTCTGGTTGTGGGCGGTGGTGATAGCGCTTTAGAAGCAGCACATAGTATTGCTGATGAAGAAGGCACTACGGTCTCTCTTTCTTATCGGTCTGAAGCATTTTCTAGGGCAAAAGAAAAAAACCGGAATAAAATTGATGAATATGCTGCCGATGGTCGAATGAATGTGTATATGAAATCGACAGTTAAAAATATTGGAGAAAAAACCGTTACTATAGAACATGAGGGAGAAATTAAGGAGTTTCAAAATGATGCCATCATAGTCTGTGCGGGGGGTATTTTACCCACTGGTTTTCTTAAAGATATAGGCATCGACGTAGAAACAAAATTTGGTACTGTTTAAACCTAGAAAGATCAGTTGGGCGCGGAATTATAGTGCAAGATATTGGTTTCACAGTGATTTAAAAAAATCTGAGCTTCACCCGCAAGGTTAAGCGGGCATTTTTTTGAAGTGCTGTGGAATCAAGAGCTTGTACTAGAAACCGTGAGCCAACTGATTTTTATAGGTTAAACGAAGTATATAGTTGTTAATCCTACTAAAGAGTAGTCTGAATAAAAACCAATTTATTCTACTTTATTAAATTATAAGTATAGGGTGCGTTGCACGCACCCATATTATTTTTTATCCTTCCATTGCCGAAATAATGCGCACAACGCATCTTACGAAGATACTTTTGTATAGTATCCATTTGAATGTAACAAAGTAGAATTGAGGCGCAGCCTTTTGGTCAATTTGTTTTAATTAGTACAACTACTTACCAAAAATATTTCATTCTAAGTGAAACGAGGAACCTTAAGCTATTAATTACAGTCATAAAGATTCCTCGACAAATGCTCCTGCGTTGATTTACCACACACCATCCATGGTGTTATGCGTTACACTACCTACGGGCTTCCTGCCCTAGTTGCATTGCACTACCTCCAACATTCACCACTTCCCTGTAGATTACACAAGAGTTAGGGCAATGCAGGAGCAATTGCCGAGAAATCTTTATACACTCAATAGAGGTAAGATTTCTCCCGCTGGTCGAAATGACATAGCATGTTTGTAATTCCACATTCAACGGTGACATAGCCAATAATAAAGACCCTATTATTTTCTGTCCATCTCTAGTTTAGTCCCATAAACAAACGGTCTATTGGGAAAATATCAGGAAGCAGTATAGAATAGAAGCCACTTTGATAAGTAACCCCTTTTCAATCGATTAAACCATAACACCTGAACTATGAAAACAGTACTTATTACACTGCTTTTAGGAAATTTATTCTTTACCCAGGCATTTGCCACACCATTAGATGAGGCTAAAAAGGCTGTAAGAATAAGAGATTACACTACAGCTTATAATCTATTGTTACCACTTGCCAAAGCGGGAGATAAAGAAGCGCAATTTAAATTAGCTGCCTTATATCGCACGGGACAAGGTGTTGATACCGATTTTAAACAGGCCTTTCAGTGGCTACTCAAATCTGCCCAGCAAGAACATATCAAGGCCCAGTATACTGTAGCAAATATGTATGAAAATGGATTGGGTACTGAGCGTGACCCCGATCAAGCGTTGATCTGGTATACCAAGGCAGCAAATTCCGGCCACCCCTTGGCAAAAACCTGGATAAAAAATAAAAGCGAACCACAAGAACTTGATAAAGAAGGTGATATTCAAGAACAATTTAGATGGGCTGTAAAAAAAGATGAGACTGACCAGCAAACATTTCTACTCAAGAATGGAGCAGAAATTAACTTGGCTGATAGCAATGAACGAACAGCATTGATGGATGCCGCTGAAATTGGCGCCATCAAAAGCCTCAATTTACTTATTCAACATCATGCCAATCTCAACCAAATTGACAACTTAGGTGATAATGCCTTACTGCTTGCCATTAGGAATAAACAATTTGATGCTGCAAAGTTATTAATTTCCTCTGGAATTTCATTGAATACTGTTGATGCCAATGGAAATACTGCTTTAATGCTCTCTGCAAGCGAAGGACATTTAAAGACTATCAATTTATTGATAAAAAAAGGAGCTAGTCTCAAAGTAAAAAACAAGAACAACTGGAATGCCACAGATATTGCCAAAGCCCAAAAACATCATAAAACTGCATCACTACTCATTAGAAAAGGCATTATTCCTACACCCAAAAAAGTTAACAATTCGGTCGTATCCATTAAAACTTTAAAAGCCTCTGGTACTTCTGTAGTTAACCAGAAAAACGATCCTTTTGCAGGCTGGCCTCCTCTGATTGTTGCCAGCTGGAGAAACCAGGAAGATGCCGTTGCAAACTTAATAAAAAGTGGGGCTAATCTTAATGTACGCGATAAGGACAACATGACTGCACTGATCCGTGCAAGCATCAAAGGTTACGATACAATAACAATGCAACTTTTAAAAGCAGGTGCAGATGTAAATATAGTTGATAAAAATGGTTATACAGCATTAATGTGGGCTGCAAAAAAAGGCCATCTACAGGTTTTGAGTCTATTGCTTAACCACAAAGCCGACCCCAACCAATTAAAAGCAGGCCAAGACAGCGCATTAATTTTAGCAATCAAAAATAAGCATTCTCAAATTGCTAAGATACTATTAAGGAACAATGCTAGCGTTCAAGCTAAAGATAAGAACAAAACCAGCATTTTAATGCTTGCATCCCACATGGAAAACAGCCAACTATTTAATGAAATACTAAAGCTGGATAAAAACCTAGATGCAATTGATACTCTAGGAAGAACAGCTCTTTGGTATGCAACAGATGCTGGCCTGTCATCTACTGTCGCCCAACTAATTAAAAAAGGGGCAAATTCAAATTTAGCTGATAATGCTGGTATTTCTCCACTAGCTCTTGCCTCTTTAAAGGGTAAAAACAAAGTCTTAAAAGAACTTTTAAAAAGCAAAATAAATATAAACATCACCACTAAAAATGGCAGCACTGCATTAATGCTTGCTTGCAAAAACAAACATCTTCGAGCAGCCCGACTATTACTTAAAGCAGGTATTGACATAGACCACAAAAACAACCACGGGGACACCGCACTATTAATTGTTAGTAGACACGGGTATCTGGATCTGGCTAAATTATTAATTGATAAAGGTGCTAATCTAAATATACGCAACAATAATAAAGAAAATGCCCTGAAAATTGCCGAAATAAACAAACACAAAGCAATATGGGAATTACTCGATAAGGCAGCACCAGCCAATAAATGGTTACAAAAATTATACTAAGGGAAGTGATAAAAACAATTAAAGACTACCACATTACCCAGTCTATCCAATAAGTATTAGCTCAGACATACACTAGCACAAGCAGTTACCTGTTTTTTTAAATATCTGTCAGGTGTCAAGGTTAGATTTGAGTTAGACTAATTGCTACGCCTATCATCGATTGTCACACGAGTAAAGTGCTCGCAGACACTCCCTGAACCATTTGTTTGAGATGATATGGCTTTTTTAGTGTCCTCAATGGTAAATCGCTTAATCCTAGAAAATCAGTCGAGCATGGATTTTATAAAATTCTGGGCGAGGTAGAGAATTGCTTCTGTATTTTCAAAATACAACTCACCCATGCGTTTCAAAGATGAAAAAGCGTGTAGATAGATAATGGCCATAGACCTTATTGAGAACTATTCTGTAGGATTTTTCGTCCAGATTTTCCACAAATTCTATGCTCAACAGATTTATTTAGGATTATTCATTCTAGACTCCTTTCTTCTTTTAAAAAATTTGGTGTATTTAATTCACCGTTGAAAAGAAAGGAGTCCATATCATCAACTAATTTTTCTAGGTTAATTACTGGATAGCAAGATAAACATTACTGGAAGATAAATTAAGGCAATAATTTTCAAGACTTGCTTTATATATTTAAGAAAGATACCTGTTACTCAACCATTAAGTACTGATATACTCAGCTTTACTATCAATTCAAAAGACTTAAACTCATAACTAAGTAATCAATGAGCCTATCCAGGCTAAACTAACCTATTAAATCAACGTTGTTAAATCAACACCAGACTCAACCATCAGGTTTCCAGCTACAGTATCTGGAAAAACCGCTGCACTACTTCCAGGCTGTACCCAATCAGAAACTTTTGATAAAATATTGAACAAGGATGTACGACCTTCAATATCCGCGCCCTGAAGATCAAAACGATTTGTACCATTAATTATCGATATTTCGCTTTGAGGAAACATTTCCCCGTAGATTCCACCATTTACAGCATTACCCACTAAAATCTGATAACTACCCCGACCATGATCAGTACCAAATGCCCCATTGACAGATAGCTGGCGACCAAAATCACCTGAAAAATTATATACAGTATTTGCAATTGCTCCAGGCACAAAACCTAACTCATTATTTAATGCAGCCAACCCCCCATTTGCCCCAAAGACATCTGCCAAGTTATTTTCAAAACGTATTTTTTGTTGGTTATGCGTATCCCAACCACCGTATTCCATTGAGATAACCTGCATTTTAAACAAGTCTGCTGCAAGAAAACTGTCATATACATTAGCGCACTGCAAACCAAAATTTCTATTATTTAACAGCCCTAGATTACCGGCTTCATAAAGTGCCGAAAGTGATACCGGTTGAGTTGGTGATACAGTATTAAGGTGATTTTTAAGTGCATCACCAAATGTACGTAGCGTTTGTTCATGCTGAATAAAACGACGATAGGGGGAATTTAAAGGAATCTCTTTTGCTTTCTCCGCGTAGTACCCCTTTAACACACGACCCATAACTGATGGTACTGATCTAGGGTTGGTGTTATTACCTAATGAAAGTGCAAAATTACGTGTATTTCGAGCATGGATTACATTCCCGTTTCGGTTTAATGGATCTACTCCATGACAAAAAACTGAAACACCCTTAGAAACAGAAACAACATTACTAGCCCCTATTTCAAAATTTAACCGCCCCCCCCAGCCATCGCGTCTAACATCAAATTGAGCAGCATTAAGATCACCACTGTTAACAATCATTTGCGAATGATCATGACGACGATTAGATGACCCCAAAACATTAGCAACGATAGCAACATTGCCCAAGTCAAACTGTTGCTTTAGCCAAGCTGCATTTTTATGAATACCAAAAGTTTGTCCTTGAAATGTGGTTGGTAAATAAAGATCTGTCCAAACATCCAGATAACTTTTGTATTTTGTACTCATAGTGGCATTATACCGATACAAACTTGCACGCTTCTGCCAAAATTTCTTTGCATAAGCTGAACCAGGGGCAGGTACAAAAAGATAACGTAGATCAGGACCGCCTTCCAGCATAACATTAATCAATGTTTTTTTAGTAATATTAGCCTGTACTGAAGCAGCTATAGCACGTAATGGTGCCACTCCCAATCCTGCAACCATAGCCGTGGATGCCGAAACATAAAGAGAATTTTTAAGAAAATTACGTCTATTCATTTTAATTACCCTCCAAGGCAAACATATAGGGTGTCATGCTTATAAAGTTAATTGCTAAACCAATACGCCGATTCCATTCCTTCCGAATAGAAGGAATTTTACTATTAAGATCCATACTTTGTTTGCTTAATGTTTTATATAAACTGTGATAAGATTTTGTTCGTAAGTCATTCACTGTAAAATAAGGATTATTTGGATCAACTAAATAACCCAAATCCTGCCCTTTAGCCAGTAAACTATAAACATAAGCTTTTTCAAGTGCACCGAATTTACGTGGGTCTGCTGTAAAGCGTTTCCAAAGCCATTTTGCAACATTTTTTACCTGATAGCCTTTTTTGTTTGGTATAACCTGTGCCCAATCTTTTAACCAAGTACCTTCGCTAGTTTTAATAATAGAGTATGGTGTATTCACAGCCCTGTTGTAAGCATCCTTAAAGATATTAGCGTTATTAGAAACAATTTCAGAATTTTGAACACCAAACACATCATTTGCAGGAATAAATGCAATAGAATCCTGAGCGGCCATAATAAACTTAGGTCTTGTACTATTATGGTAAGCCTCCTGATTATCAACAGTATTTTGTACATAAATCGTCATATTACGATCATAAGCGTTACGAAACTTAACCGTATCTACACGATGTAAAGTACTAGAAATGGCGTAATCTTGCAGAAACTTCAATAAATCCTTACTAACCATAGCCTGCCAGGCTTCACGAATTGTAATGATTTTTTCAGAGTTCAGATTATCGTCAGCAAAATAATTGATTATTGCAACAGGTAATGCATCAAGACTTTCCTGATATTCAATAGCAACAGATGCTAAGTCATAAATTTTTTCTTCAGCTGTTAACCCCGTAATCATAGTATGAAGGATCTCAAGATCACCCGCATGATGCAGGGAAAAGTTCTTCAAGTTACGCCCTGCCATATCGAAATGATTGCTATAATCTATAACATCTAACCACCAATCACCGGGGGAAGTGCTACCAAAGGCATTATTCATTTTATCAATATTCATGCCTGTCAATAACCATGCTGTGTGTTCTATAGTGACATTTTCATGATAATTTGGATCTTCAGTTAAACCATTGTTTTCAAAAAACAACTGATGAAATTCTCGAGCAAAATCATCATTACCCTTAAAGGTCCCCCGATTGTTTATATAACGATTATATTGGTGACCATATTGACGGGCAACAGCGGCTGATGAAGCCCCCAAAGCCAGAACCTGATCAAATGAAGCATTCGCGTCCAAAGCATCTAAAGCCCTGTCATAAAGACCTCGGATGAGTGGTGCTTTAACCTTTTTTAAACTGACCGCCATTTTGTCGTTGGTCAACCATAATCCGACTTTTTGTCGAAATGGGTTGCAACCGTGTTTGTTCGCAGCTTCTATCCAAGTATTCTGTAAATTAGCACTCGATAAATTTTTCGTTGTTCCATTTGCCAAAGTATTTAACTCTGCAAAAAAACGTTGCCTTTTAAGCGGCATCAAATTTGCCGTTGTATTAGTAGACCAATACAGCTGTAATTCTTCAAGACTAAAACAATGATCCACAGTGGCATCTTGTGCAGGGGAAAGCTTTTCATTAACAGGATTAAAAGTAAGCATTTCTTGAATGGCGTCTTGGGGTTTCATATCAGCCCAGTTTTTTATCTGGTTATCATCAGCCAGACCACCGTATGCAAAAATATGCAGTACTTTGCGTACTGATGTCTCTTTCCATTGGTCAGAGGATATCGGAGTAAAACCAATTGCCCAACTGGGTGTCACGATAAGCAAAGCAACAATTCCTAGCAGTAGCCTCAAGACATTATGTAATTTATTTTTATACATTTATTATTCTCATAAGATTTATTGAAAACTAAAAAATCGATTATTTCACGATTTATGCGTAGATATCTTTAGTAGTTTATTCAAGAAAACATCCTCCTTTGCAGTTAATAATTGTTAATCAGTATTATTCTAGAAAAATTAATCGGCTCATGGTTTCTAATACAAGCTTTTGATTAAATAGTACTTCACAGAAAAACTCCTGCTATATCCATGCTAACCAGATCCTTGTGGTATAAAAAAACACCCGCATTTCACAAGTCGATGAGTCCAGATTTATTAAAAGCTCTATAAAACTAATATCTTGCACTATATTTCCATGCCCATCAGATCTTTCCAGATATAGGGTTACCTTCCGTCAAGTTAATCATTATATTTCATGGCTATTAACATACCGCAGGTTGCTTCCACTTTACCCCTCAAGACACAGCATGCATACATCCTTGTAGCCTTGGCGACAGCATCCCTGCTGTCGACAGTCTTGAGAGGTAAAGTGAAAACAACTCACCAGCTGTGGTTAATGAATAGGCATGTTATATTTTGCAATTCCCATACACATAGTTAAAAACATTACAATGGCTAGCATATTCTCACAAAAGTTATTTAACATTAATTCGTACTGCCACTCTGTTAGATAACAACCCTCCTCCATCGCGAATTGTATAACTTATTCCATCGAATCCCCTTAAAATAACAGGGGGTTTATAAAGTACCGTACCATCTCCATGGTATGCGACGAGTCCACCACGCCGTGATATTTTGATAAGGTAACGTCGACCGTTAACACCTATATGTACCTGCCGAATACCATTAATTTTATGGGTCTTTCCTAATAGGTTTACAGCCCCATGTCCTAATCGACGATTACCATCAAACAGCAAGGAATCAACAGGTAATCCATCGTCGGAATCATTCTGCAAAATACTTATCGTACTCGTTCCACCAGTAGCAAAATCTAGATTGATTTCACCATTACTAATTACTGCTGAAGTATTATCGACCAGCATATTTTGTTGCGCAAAACCAGCATCTTTCGAAGTAATGGGGGGACTGTTAAAACTATCAATAATCGTCACAGTTGTATTAGCATTTATCCCCAGAACTGCACCTGACGTCGGACTGCTTAACTGAATAAAAAAGTCTTCATCACCTTCCTGCAGATTATCGCTAAGCAAGGGAATGGTTAAACTTTGACTCACTTGTCCCGGTAGAAAAGTCAGTACACCACTGCTAGCGGTATAGTCAATACCAGAAAAAGCTGTACCATCCTGTGTATTATAAGCAACAGTAACAGTACCGTAACTACCAGCACTTCTGGTCAAGGTTACAGTAATAAAACCATTATCTTCCACACTACTGAAACTAGCAGCACTAAATTCAAGATCACCAGCCTGGGGCCATACCACATCTGTCAACAACCAATGATAGGCTTCTGTTACATTCAACAATCCATTACCATAAACATTATCTGGACCGGGAACACCCAGATCGGTTGCTGTCACTGTCAATGCCATTTCTAGTTGTGACACTGTCACCGGTACGCCCATATTAATCATTGCGCTTTTCAGCAAGGCCAATGCTCCGGCAACATGTGGCGCAGAAAACGAGGTTCCGTTAACAGAAAAATAAGGATCGGGATTCAAACCACCAAAAGAAAGATCAGCGGTATAGATATTTGCTCCCGGAGCGGTAAGGTTAGGAAATATAGCACCATTACAGGCTGATGCACCACGACTGCTGAATGATGTTATATTACCTTGCTCATCCACCGCACCCACTGACATCACTAAGGGATCATTAGCGGGTGCCAAATCGCTAGCCGAAGTTGGTCCCGAATTACCTGCAGCAAACACCACAGCAATTCCAGCCTGCTTCAAGGTTGAAAAATCAATACTGAATTCATTATTACAAGTATGTAACCAGTTAGAAAATCCCCAGGAATTGGACACCACATCCGGAGCATCATCTGTATTCGGGTCACCATCAGGATCCAGCAGCCATTGAAGAGCTTGATGAATATGACTGATTGGTGCATTCCCTGCTGCATCAAATATTTTCGCAGCTATCCATTGTGCATCTGGTGCCATACCGATCGCAATACCGCTATTTGATCCACCCATTACAACTCCCAATGCATGCGTACCATGGCCATCATCATCATAAGGCTGTGGATGAACTCCATTGACATCAAAAGTATCAAACCAGCTAGTACTACTCGGGTCAATAGCACCACGCCATTTTGTTGCTAAATCTGGATGCTCAAGGTCAACACCAGTATCTAATATAGCCACTACCGTATTTTGTCCAGTAATTCCCTGCAGCCATAAATCCGGTGCACCAACCTGAGTAAGGTTCCAATTATTGGTCGGGGCTATTGCCAAATTAGTCACTGGTACATTCAAGGTACTATCTAACGTTACGCTTTCTACCTGTGGCATCTGAGATAATGCGTTAACCATCCAAGCAGGAACAGTTGTCGCTAACCCATTAATCAACCACAATTGATGTGTTTTTTTTGCTCGCAAGCTATATAGCAGACGCCGTATCGCACGCTGATTCATATCAGAACGTTGTCTTAAGGCCAAAATAATATTGCGTCGACGTTGCTGTTGTTGCCGATTTTGTATACGTCGCACATCCAGCGAATTTTTTAGACGTACGATGACAGCTAGCTCATCAGTTTGTCCCGTTGTAGACAGTTTATGCTGCAACTCTGCAGTAATCTTTCCTGCATAAACCGGCTGCCAAAACTGTAGTACTGGAATAATGAGTAAAATGAGGATCTTTCGTTGCATCATAATATTTACCTTATTGCACCTTCAGGTGTTCCACTTTAAAATCACCTATAACCACAGTAACGAGGTCACCCGTTTGCACAGACTTTAGTGGGTTTCCAAAAAAAATAAAATAGATCTTGTCCTTCTTAGGGGTTTTACCTTTATTACGTAAAGCACCCAACTTTGGTGTAACAGGCACACCATTCCGCTCATTGTTTTTTTCTACAATCAGATAAGGTTTAACAGCTCGGGATAATAATGGTTTCGCTTTTTCCACGTCTAAAACTTTAAATCTGAAATCCAACATATGACCTGCAGCTGTGGTGCGAATTGCAACGACGTGTACCCCCCATTTATCCTCCAGGGCTGCAGTATCTTGATATTCAGGATTAGATATATTTTTCTGAACAATTTGTAAAGGACGCTTGTCAGGGTTTTGACAAGCTGATAACAGAGCCAATGTGGCAACTATCAATAAAAATCTGTTCATATAAAGGGTCATCTTTGTTGCTATTTCCATCATTAATACCTTGAAAATAAAGTTAAATTCTTGTTAATTTTACCATGAAGGAAAGTAAAACACATGAAGGTTTTTCCCTCTAAACGTTAAGCTGCAACCATTCTTACCTTTCATCTAGCTAAAAACGGATATTCTAAATTTATTCAATACTGAATACTGTTGCAAAACCATTCTGGCAATTGTTCTTAAACTAAATTACTTTCCCAGCTTCTCGCTGTCTTAGCAAAAAACAATTCCGACAAAGGTCTAATAATTGGTTTACCTGCACACTAAGGAACAGGTAAACCGTAGTCATTGTATATCTTAATTCAAACGACAAATTCCTACTAAAAGATGAGGAAAGAATAAACTAGCTAGACTCTCTTCATCCACTCTCTCCGGCAGGAGAAAAACCAGAGATAAAATACCTCTGGTCTAATAGGAAAACTATTGCACTACATTGATACGAACAGAAGCTCGATTTGAAAGCAAATTTTTATCATTAGTTGCTGTAGCACCACCTCCATCTCTTAAGAAATAGCTGAAGCCATCAACACCTCGGAAAAATAATGGTGCACGATAAAGGACTTTGCCATCGCCATTGTATGCAACCAAACCTCCCCGACGGGTAACAATAATTGGATAACGCCTGACTATTGTAGTACCAGGTAGTGTGACACTATGAACTTGTCTCATACCATTTATTGTATGGCGTTTACCCAGCAGAATCGTTGAACCATGCTCAGGGAGTCCTGTTCTGCCATCAAACAAAACAGGGTCAACCAGAAGGCCATCATCACTGTCGTTACCTAAAATATCCACAAGACTAGCTTTGAGTGGATCCAAAGTTAGATTAATTTCACCGGGCTGTAGACCAGCAATTGGCTGGGGAACACCATTGACGATATTTTCGGCGATTACATTTTGAGGTACTCTGCCCAAATCTTTAACTGTTACCGGTGCCTCATTGATAAACGCAGACACAGTAATCGACACAGTTGCTGAGTTGCTAACAGCACCACTTGCATCTTTCATCGTGTAACTGAAAGTAAATGTACCGGTAGCCCCTTGAACAGGTATATATATCAACCTGCCACCATTACCTGCTTCAACTGAACCTGTTGTGGGTTGTGTAAACGATGCGATAGACAATACATCATTTTCAGGATCAGTGTCATTAGCCAGCACAGCAATTGCAACAGGGTCTCGATCATAAATCAGCTTAAACTGTTGACCTACTGAATCACTGCCTGCCGTAGGAATACCATCCAAAGTCGTTGGAACCGCCTTAGGTATAGTTGTTACTGTATCAGCCACTGCAACAGGAGCATCATTCACTGGAGTAATACTGATATTGACAAACGCCTGCGAGATACCGTTACTATTACTGATTTCATACACAAATGTATCAGCTACTGTTTCACTGCCATCGTGAACGTAAGTAAAACTGCCATCTGCATTCAGGGTAAAACTTGAGGCATTGGCCGGAGCGATAATTGGAGTTGTGTTCAATATGGCACCGTTGGTTACATCATTGATCAATACACCTGCAGTCGCAGCGACATTCTTTGTTCCCCCTTCAGCCACTGTATATCCATCAGTGTTTGCCACAGGTTCTCCAAAGCCTGCTGTCGCACCCAATTTGGCGATCATACCGCCTGATACTGCCGTACCAGGATTACTGAGACTCAACATATGATCTACAACTGGATAAACACCTGGCTCAGGCAGTACCAATAAAACATCCTTGGTTTTCATCGCAGGGATCTGGATTGAATACTGATCACGGGGAAATGGATACACATTGCCATCTTCGGCCAACACTTGCATGCGTGCACCTTCAATGATAGGCATATGTGTCTCAAGACCGGCATTAATAAACCGCACCAGATTAACCTCACCCGGATCACCAATATCGATACCCCCAGTAATACCCGCCTGATACGGTTGTCCATTAATTAGAAACAAGGTGGGGTGATATTTTAAAGTGCTAGTAATTGTTCCGTTTGGACCATAACCACCCGCAGCCACTGTTTCGTGAAAAGCGGGATCAATTTCACTGTAAAACAAGATGACTTCATTTTCATTTTTTGGACTAAAGTCATAAAAGACACCTGGATAGGCTTCTTTCTTGACCGTTTGTGTTGCTGGATTAAAAATAAAATCCTGCTGGTTCTGCCTAACCAGCCCATACAAACCCATTTGAACCTGTAACTGAGGATGTGTACCACTATGCAGCAAAAAACTACCAGGACCGCTAAATGGCGTGTTTCTGAAAGCAGTCCAGACATAGATCATTCTGCCGCCGTTTGCCCCTGCTTCCCGACCAAAACTACGTACACGCTGTGAATTATTGGTACGCGGGCCTATCGAATTATCAGTCCAGGTTGGTCCTTTATTAGCACTGGAATAGGGCATATCCTGCCCATCAATGACAACCGAAGTTCGTTCCGGCAAAAGATTGGTCAGAAAAATACGTACACTGGTTTCGCCGGCTGGAATCACCAGACCATCCTGCAGAGGGATATTACCCGGAGCTGGCGAGCTGGCTGCTGGCGTCGTACATGCTAGAGCATTTTTGCGTACAGAGGGTGCACCTGCAGTATTATAACATGCACCGTTTACATCGATTGCATATCCCCACATCGGGATTGCTCCATTATTAGCCCCGGGCATATTCACCGTGTACGGCTTGGCAATCAGATAAATATCGGTTAATGCGTTCGCCGTACCAGCCCCCAGGGCCAGCGTGCCAAACAGCAGACCGGAAAGTATTGACTTTTTCATAATATTAGTCCTGTTATAGTTCATCAATGGCTGGGTTAAGGAATGAGCACATCGTAGGGCTCAACCACCATCATGGTCAGCATACCACCAGGAAAAATATCGTTGTTAATCAACTCTTTTTCCGCATGGGAATGCCACATAAAAAATAATCCACTGGTGGGATTAAGCCCCCCTTCTCCCGGAGGCAGGGCACCGTTACCACCAAGGAACGGAGTACCACTGTAAAAACCGCCAAAAGTCAGATCCTGCTTCTCCGGTAGCTTCAACCCCAAACCCGGTATCAACGCATTTCTGAGACCACTGATGGTTTTATTATGATCCGGGCAGTATTCATGGGTTACAGGGTCAAAATCTAAAGCGGTTCCATCCGAAACTGTATTTCCATTGCATAAATGATCGGAGGCACCATCAGCCGCAGTACCCAAAATATCCCATCCTAAATCCTTTCCTGTCCAACTCCAAGTGACCTCATAGGTCGCGCCAGGTAATGCTTGTAAGGTGTAATCACCCATCGCCAAATCTGGTCCCTGGTCCGGTGCACTTTGCAGCAAGCGTCCATCTCTAGCCAGTTGATCAAAGTTATTACCATGAAAATGAAACGGATGCATATTTCGGCTTGCACTGGCAACTCGTGTCAACACAGTGTCCGTAGCATGGGTTCTGACCAATGAGCCATAGGGTTGGTGTGGCATCCAGGGTAGAAAGTCACCGGACAGGGTGTCCGGTCCATTACGCCCATTGATAAACCACAATACCGGATGATAAGTACTATTGTCCCACTGAGCCAGTGTGCCGGCTTCGGCACGATAATGCACCTCCGGATCCATTTCGCTAAGCAGGAACAAATATTCGTGGTCATAAGCAGTTGTTAAACCATTACCACTGATATTCAGTGCATCATCATAAGCCGTTGGTGCATTGCTATCAAAGCCGCCAGGGCGCACGATCAGCACACCAAACAGACCCATCTCCATCTGCACCTGCATATTAGTACCACTGTAATACATATATGTGCCCGGCTGCCCAGCAGTAAAGGTATAATTTGCACCATTAGTTTGGTTGGGAACCGCTTCTTTGGTCAAATCACCATCACAGGCAGGTGCAGGTGTACAAGATGAACTCACCGGCCCCTGACCAGGAAACAGCATAGAAACATTTTCAGCCAAATTATTAGTCAGGTTAACTGTAACGATGTCTCCCTGGTTAACAATTAACGTCGGCCCAGGATACTGCGGTAAATTATTGTTGTGGCCTGAACTTGAATAGCCCCAGATCTGCAGGCTACCACCGTCGGGTGTATCAATATAACCAATACCTGCCGATAAACTAAATGTAGGACCTTGTACGCCCTGAATCTGAGCCTTCACCGTTCCCGGTAGGATAGTGTAGGCACAGAATATCCCTGCAGCCAGCAGGCTTAAGGGGTTATTTTTTAAGATTTTCATAATTGATTTCTCCTCAATCGCAAACGAAGGATTAAATGGGTTAATTAATGACGATTTCAGTCATCATACCACCGTAATCTTCATCGTTGTTACTGAGATAATTAAGGTTCGTGGTGTAGACGAAATACGTTCCAGGTGTTATGCCAGTGGTATCGATCATAACATCCATAGCCTCGCCCCCCCCTAACGTTATGGAATTGGTTTTATAACTGGTATCCAGGCCTGTGGGGCCACGCATTTGACGCGCACCTTGACCTACAACTTGCATCTTCAAACCCTGTGCTGTTAGCGTAAAAAAGCGGGTAATATTAAGACTGGAAGTACGCAGTAAAATCTTGTCGCCTGCTGTGGCAGTAATTAGCGAACCCAGAGGTTGCGAGTTATTACCTTCATTATCAAGATTGTCGGGACTAGGATCAACTTGAGCCAACCCTGGATTCAACTCAAAATGATTATCCGGTTTAATCGTGTCCGGATAGCCGCGACCATTGATCATGGGATAATCAACATCTAAGGCAGCAAAAGGCAGCGGTTGTACCTTGATATGGTCATCATGAAAATCAAAGTCCATACCTCCCAACTGAACAGGCACATCAATATCATAGCCAGTAGAACCATCACCATCATTGTAAGCAAATTTGGTATAGCTTTTACCTGCGTATGTATAGAGTGTACCATCTTGTTTTGGACGTACATAGAGATTTCCCAACATCCCCATTTCCATGTGTTCTGTGGCCTCCACGTGGCAGTGGTACATATAAGTGCCCGGCTCTACATTTTTATAAAAATAGGTAAAACTGGCACCCTGATTGATTGACACAGTATTCTCTGGTACTCCATCCCAAAACGATGAAGCATTAGGAAAGCCATGATAATGCACGGTATGCGCATCGAACAAATCTGGACGTTTTACCATTGCAACGTTCGTTAAGGTTAAATACAGTTCATCACCCTCATCCAATACAATCATTGTGCCTGGAAATTCAGCATTCAGACGGCCGGCCAGTATCGGATCCGGCTTAGGGGTCGCAGGTTTGGTATCGGTCTGACCAGTCAAATCACCAAAACCAAAGGTATATAATGCTTTACCATCAGCCGTATTAATAAAACCATCACCTGCAGACAAATGTAAGCATTTTACTTTTTGTAAATGCGGTGCAACGTTCGCAACAGGTACGCCATTTTCCCGCCAGTTAACATCACCATCACCGTCCCAGTCTCCCGGACATTGAATAGACGGTGCAGACACCGCTATTCCGGAACCGGTCATCAATGCCAGACAAAGCCCTGCAGAGACCGGATTTAGTTTGAAATAATTATATTTCATCATCAAATTCCTCTTAAATAAGTCCCCGCTGCCCAAAGACAGCGAGGAAAGGTTACTTACTGCGCTTCATCCGCACCAATATCAGTTTTGACGCCCTGAGGACGAAGATCGCCATCAAAGTCTGTCGCCAATTCAATATTCCTAGGCTGTATATTGAAATCCACACCTTTATCGATCACTGGATGATTAACTATAGCAGTAGCAATCACCGGTTTAATATGAAAATCACTTAAACCCAGACTCAATTTACCGTAACTAATATCTATAAAGTTACCACCTTCATCAAAGGCTGCGGCAACGGCTATACTGGTCGTCGCTTCACCCTGCTGAATGGTTTGACCCTGTGCTCCGTTGACAACGTCATTAACCATAAATGATGTACCTTCATAATAGCGGTTGCTGGCTTTGAAGCCTGCTCCTGTGTTTAACACTATATCTGTCAACAACGAGAAACGTGGATCTAAAGTTACCGTCAGATCGTCATAGTTAGCCGCTTTAGCACCACCGATTCCAGTGCCACTATTTTGGCAAGCACGTGAACTGGCAGCTGCCAAATTCGGACACAATCCAAAAGGCTCGTTACTGCCAGAAATTGCAACATTCGGATCGAACAATGGATTAACTTCAAAATTGAACGAACGGTTATGCCAGATAATATTGTTACGTAATAACGGATTGGAAAAACCAGCCTGCTTTGGATAACCTGCAAGCACGGTTCCAGTCGTACAAATCGGTCCATTGTTTGCACAACTACCCAGATGTACATTAGTGTTAGTCACAACACCTGCCGTCTTCGGATTTGACTGATTAGGATTTCCTGGTGTAAAAGCCAGTCCTGATGTTCCTGTACTGTCATTGTAAACGATAGTGTTGTTATCAATAGCTACATGTACAGCATCCTGCAAGGAAATACCACCGCCGGATAGCGCAGCGACATTATTAGCAATAATGTTGTTGTATATTTCGATAAACCACCAGCTACCCGATTTACGAGTCTCTCCGACAGTTGTACAACCTGCTTGAGCCGCATTAACATTTCTCTGAGTACACAACAAATCAGTACCGTTAACGTTATGAAGAGCAATACCTGCACCTTCACCAGCTGCAGCATTATTACCTTGAATGCGGTTGGCGTTAATGGTGACACTACCTGAACCTGCAGTCAGAATTTGACCCGGTGCTGGTACAGCTCCCGCCACTAAAATACCCCCGCCTTTAACGTTACTGCCCGGAGTCTGCTTAAAGTTCTGGTTGAAAACAATGTCATTGCGTTCAATCCTACTTCCTGAACTCAAGCCCAAATGACCAATACCACCGCCATCAGTGCTAGCATAGTTACCGCAGATAAAGTTGTCGGTGACCTGGTAACGTGTTGATCCAGTATACAAAGATAAACCACCACCAGCACCGCCGAAGTTGCCGTTCTGCTTAATGATATTGTGATGAATGTTAACGTCAATATTTCCAGAGTCTAACGCCACTACCGCACCATTAGTATTGATTAGATCGTTGTTACCCAGGCGAATACCGCCACCAAAGGTTCCCTGGTTGCCGTAGACTTTATTGTTGCTAATTTGCAAACTTCTAGCAAATGCATTGACAAAGATACCACCACCATGATCTGCACCGGTAAAACCTAAACCATCAATTCGAGCAGGTGTAGGATAAGAGCAGTTAGGAGTTAAACTAACATCACAAAAGCGTCTAACACCAAATTGTTTGGCCACTACCGTCAGTGCCGCCCCTTCTTCTGCAGGGAACAGTTGTCCTGCACCGCCAGCAACAGCAGCTACTTGTGGTGCCAGCATATCAAAGAGACCCGCATTAAATTTCTGAGCAATCAGTAAACGCCAGTTATCCAGCTTGGTAGCAGGCACTTTTCGCGCGTTAATGATAGTAGCCTCAGCACCCCAGCCTTGCAGCTGTACCGGTCTGTCCATAATCAACAATTCATCATAAAGACCAGGACCAATTAGAATCAGATCACCCGGGCTTGCAATATCAATCGCGTCCTGGATGGACTGGGTAGGACCTGTAACGAAATGGACTGGCGTCGGATTCAAAACATCTTTTTCAATAAAGACAGTAACACCGACCGGCGTCTCGTTACCATTCGCATCCGTCACCAGCAACTGCTGAGGTCCAGCAGGTGTGTTAGCTGGTACAGTTACGGTTATAGAACCACTGCCCCATGCTACGTTAGCAGCCGGAATTGCTGTACCCCCTAATGTCACAATGCCTGGATTTACACCAAAGTTATAATCCCGGGTGATTTGCCGTAAATTGGTTGTTCCATCAAAGTCAGGATTAGGTACGAGTGTAGGACCTTGAGCACTAATAATCAGTGTCTTGTTAGCAATTGGGCTAGCCAAATTGATATACGGGCCTTCATTATTTCCATTGGTAACCTGATGAATCAAAGGCGTACTGGTAGCAGCACTACAATCCACTGGGAAGTTACTCGGTCCAGCAAAGGCAGAGACAGGTAACACCGGAGTATCCAGATATGTTGTACCACCCGCCATATACTGGAAGGTATAGCAAAACTGGCTAAATACAGGATTGTGTAAAGGATCAACGATCTTCGCCGGTGCAGCAGTTGGATTAGCTGGATCAAAGTTAGGATTATCTACAAATCCCGCATCATTCATACACGCTGTCAGCATATTCGGTGACACACCAGAAGGCATAGGCACATTGATGGTTGTCGTTGATGGTAGCAGTGCATTGAATTTACCAAATTCATCGGTATAAATACGGTTGACTTCAGTACCATCAAAGTTATAGAAACCAACAGGCACAAATGAAGGTGCAAATTTTTCCCCGAAATTTGGATTGTTCGGATCAAATTCGTTACCCAGATCGTTCAGGATACCACCCACCGCCTGTGCAGCAACCGGCACATCAGTAAACATGAAAAAGTTAGTGGTAGCATTCTGTCCGCCGCTTAACCTCATTTTCTTGCGATCACACATTGGTGTTTGCAAACCCGCAGTCCAGTTAGGTGTAGGTGTTGCATTGTCATAAACCAAGAATTGCGGTACAGCATGCATATCTCCAACACATTCAGCTGGCAGCAGTAAAGTACCCGGTTCATACTGATCACCGAAATCAACGTTTTTATCTTCCTCTTTAACTGTGTTGTATCCCGGAGGGGTAATTGCAGCAACGATATATGTACCGGTTTTCAAATAACCCTTATTGGCAGTGGCAGCAGGCGTTAAATGTGCGCCACATCCAGCTAGTGGGCAATCCAGTTCTGGTCCGAAAGCGTAGCCGCCATCAAACACACCGGGACGTAACTGGTTAAAGTTACGTAGACCATCAAAACAATCATTGTCATTAACTACCAGATTATTCAGACCGATAGGCTGAGTCAGTTTATTTTGCCCCTGACATTCTACCGGAATGCTATCATCCCAGCTGTCTGTCCAAGTGACTTCCAGTGCATCGCCCAAGTCAAATGCAGCATTGCCATTATGGTCAATATCTTCACTACCTTTAGCACACTCGTTACCCGGAATAGCTGCAGAATTAACACACGCAGGATCACCCCAGCCCAGCGGATAGTTATCCACGTCTGCGGGTATAAACAAACCATTTGTGTCAATTACACCATCATTATTTACATCGGGGTATAAATTTACCTGAACGCGAGGTATACCCGGCTCCCATTGTTCGCCAACAGCATAGCGGGGGTCGTTCTCAGCACGCGTAATAGCATAATGTACGATACCAGAAATACCACCATTTTCACCCGCTTGAACATCATAGAAGGTCTTACCAAATTCTATTTTATTGGTTTGTCCTAGAAAACCTTGGAAAGCTTGGGTTAACACTGGGCCTCTTTGGGTTCTAGATAAGCCACCATCAGCTGTACATTCTTCAGCGAGTAAGTCAGCATTACAATCGGGTAAAGCGATACCGTTTACTGTAGTTGACTGCGTTTGTGGATTGGTCGAAGCGTCAAATTCCAGTGCACCGCCACCATCGACATAGAAAGTTGCTCCAGTCGCTTTTAACTTGGCAAAATCAGTTTCAACAACTAACCAATGAAAAAATGGAAAAACTTCAGCAAAAGGTGCTTCACCAAAGCCATCAATAGCCGCAGCTTGATATAAACGGCCATCACGGAAACGCAAATTCACCGCACTCTGATCAGCGCCCAAATTTTGTTCATTGGGATCAAATACACCATCTTCGTCGGCGTCATAGAACGTTGTTGTTTCCAGACGGTGGAACCAGTTGAATACACCCACTTCCCCTAAATCACAAGATTCATCTAACGTACTACAAGTAAATACAGGATTGCCTGCCGTATTTAATGTTTCAGTAACAGTCAATGCTTGAGATGCTATAACCGCATCTAGATTGGTGTCGTAAATCGTTAAGGTATAAGTACCTGCAGGAACACGGCCAATTGTAAAGGTACTATTTCTGCACGCTTTAGAATAAATTGCTTGACCGCCTAGGCCGCCTTTATTCAATACAATACGACAATCAGGAAAATCCCGTCCACTGTACATAGTAAAATCTGGCGGACGTGACATATGCTGGTCGGTAACTAGACCGCGGATAGTTGCACCACCACCCACTAAACCAGGAAAGTTATCAAACCGAGCAACTGCGGAATTTGGATCTGCAAGATCTACTCTGATCAAATCTCCATTAGCATCTTCTCTAGGTGACTGGCAGCTGGTTTTATAGTTTCTTGATCTTGGTACAAAACAATTAAACTCTCTGATAAATCCAACAAAGACATGTGGGCCCGGTGGGCCAAATTCAACAAAATATTGTGGTTCATTTGCTCCAACCCAGGCATCAATGGTTTTGGTACCTTCAATGGTTGAAGTCTGTATCCATTGCTCACCTCTACGCTCTACCGGAGGAATCACATGCACACCGTATTTGGCGGGTGCCAGATTTTTAATGTTGATAGACCCATCCGGCCCAGGATGTATAACAAAACCTAACGGCGCCAAAATATCGACTATAGGATCGCCTTGCGCATTGAGAATAGGCTTGTTTGTTGCAGGGTCTTTTTGATAAGTGGTACCCAGTGGATTTCCAAAGGCATCCTGACTGATTTCACCACCCGCCGCACCATACTGTCCTGCAGCATCAAACAAACGCACAGAAAATTTAGTGGGGTCAAACAGTAGTTTGTTTAAAGGGTCTCTAAGATCAGGCATTATCGGTTTTTCTGCCGGCAAATCAGGTGCACCATTCGTCGGTGCATTGTCATGAAAGACCATGACTCTGATCTGAGCGGTCGGAATCGCATGTTTATGCACCAGCACTTCCACGACTTCAGTCTGCGCACCACTTTCATCTATCAATACCTGTCGACCACTCATGGTATAGCCTGAATCAGGCAGTACTGATAGGTAATAGCGCTTATTAATATTTGCATTACCAGGGATGTTAAAAAGTGTACTCGATCCAGAGTTGGCTGCGGTTATATGGCCTTGTATCGCTTGACCTATTTTTGCCCCAAAGGTATAGGTCGCTAATGGCATATAACTTTTGTGAAAGTTTGTCATTAGCGGTTCTGAGCCGAAATTTAACTGATAGGGGTCCGCTTTATTCGGTTGTACCGAAAAAGTTTCGTCCTTTTGCAATAACCATTTAAAACCACTGGTTATAGGTAGTCGCGTTTCAGCATCAAGTACTTTCAGCTTAAAATTCGCCGCATGTACTGGTGAGACCAATAATAGTCCACAGAGCATGGAAAACAGCACAAATTGCCGCCCCCTTTGCCCTGGATCATATTTGGATATTTTCATTCTTTTATCCTCATGTGTTAATTTAGATACCGAAAACTTTAATTCCGGCGGTTACCAAGAAGCGTTTCATGCACTTCAGAAAAACCATTAATCGCTCAACCAAGCGACAGTTCATTTTTTCCTCTCATTCTGATGTTAAAAAAATTACGCGTTAGCACGTGTAGGTCATGCTACGTGAAAATCAAATAATTCATATTGTACTGGAGTACAGTATTCTCAAGATTACACCCTAATTCTTACGAATTAATTCATAACCATCTGTTATAAACATATTTTTTATCAATTTAATTTATTTATTTTTTTAATTAATCTGAACTTTAATGCTTACAGCTTGTACAGGTTAAAATCGTAGATAAACTCACTCAATATGCCCCTCTTTTAATATGGATGGCTGCACTAAAGTGGTATAGTTAAAGAAAGACAGAGATATAAATGCAAATCATGGGCTACTGGCATACCGTAAAATACCTAGGAAAAAGTTCTGGTATTAAACGTCAAGCACTTCAACTATTTCTTGAAGGATTTGGGTTTCGGTCAATTGGAAGATTTCATAACTGCAGTCATGTTGCCATTTACAATTGGATCATGCCACATGGCGAGGCCATAGAACTGCTACGTTCTTATAAAAACATTGATGTTGTCGAGTTGTATGAAATGCACATCTTTATTGACTCAAAAAAACTATTTCTGGACCTGGATTACTGTTAATCGAAATGAAAAACGCGTCCTCCACTACAATGTGGGTTCACGCGATACAAAAACAGGATGGAAATTATGAAAAGCTATTAAAGACAAAACATGAAAAATGTGACGAGTGAGGTCCTTATGAAAAGTTCGTTCCCAAAGAAATATATATACTCAGCTAACAGTTGAAACTTATACGGTAAAAGGCTATAACTACCTATTTAGATATTTTTTGCGTAATTAAGACGTTAGGATGAAAATAAAAATGCTACAGTAAAAAAATGCTCAATTCTTCAATCATGTTTCTGATACTAAAGCGAAACAGACAACTAGAAACTTATATTAAATTAACAATACATTTAAGATTATTCACAGGCTATTTTTTGTCTTTGAAACTAGAAAAATCAGTTGGCCGCAGAAACAATAGTCTGAACTAGAAACCGTGATGACTGACTTTTCTAGATTGGAGGATTTAATGGTCTTTCTGCAACTATGCATCAGCACTGATTTCAGACGAACAGGTTTGGAATCAAACCAAGACAGATGTGGATATTACTAGAACATGGATGATATGAAAATACCATCATATCATCCCTGCAAGCTATCCAAAGTAAAGTCAGCTTGGCTACAAGTTTTTCAGTTGCTTGACACGAGCAAGTAAATCTACCCATTCAGCATGTACAGTGAGAACTTTTGGAACAATTAATAAACAAAGTAAGAGATTAGGTAGTCATTTGTTATAGGTCCTATAACTCAGGGTCGATAACCACAATGCCGACTGTTGGTGTAATAACTAGCCATTTTTAAACAAATTTCCATCGCATCATATTCCAGTGGCCTGCGTTCACAATTCTCCCGCGCGACCAGAGCTAAATCACAGAAGTAATCCGATTTCATATTTGCATATTCCTCAACATCCATCCCTACAGATTCAGCAATTAGCTGATAACGTTCTGTATTATTCTGCATATTTTGCTGTTCTTGCGGTTTGTGCTTTACTATCTTGTTTTTTGCCGACACAGTCGACTTACTAGCACTTTTATGCAAGCTCTCAATACTAACTTGTTCTTCACCTGTTGTATCATTTGAAGACCAAAGTGAGCCATCCCCCTCCACAAATAACAGAATTAACCAACAGATCAGTAATAAAGGCACAATTTTCTTTAACATTTTTTTCTCCATAGCTTGCCTGCTTTCAGTAGCATTCAGCTCTTTAGGGTATTATCCATTGACTGACAGGTTCAGGTAATGGACTCGTTGGTTGCAGAAATCCGAGTATATATGCCCCCTTTGATGCAAATCTCTGTCCTGGCCCTAAGGTCAAACGAGGGAATACGGAAGAAACTAGCATTTTTTCTGTCATATGCTCTAACAGTTCAATAAAATATTCTCTGGAAAAATTATCTCTTATATGCATCATTACCTTACCTAACAATCTAAGTGTAAAGTAAGCATTAGTTTGTATCAGCTGTTCAGAACTTACAATCCTGCGCATTTCTAACCAGTCATTGCTGTTAATTATATGCCTCTGCATTATTGAAGGCGGAACAAACTGATGTACCGCAAGCACATTAGCTTTTAACGATGAGGGTATGATTTCCGCCCAACCTGGTGTTATCACCGAAGAAAATATTATCTGTGCCGTCGAAGAAGTCCAGGTTTCGGCCAGCGCATCAAGTTTATTCAAATCTTTCTTCGACAACCAAATTGCTAACAATGCATCTGGATATTTTTTTTGTATCTGCTGCCAGAATATTGCATCTATTTTCTCTTGCTCTACCACAATACGGTTCATTAGTTTGTATTTTTGAGCTGATTTTGCCTTTAACTGCTCACTAAATTCTTCTGCCAATATTGCACCAGTACTAGAAGACCGGTAAATCTGTACTATTTGTTGCAACGAATTTTTGTTCTTCTTTTGCTTTTCATCCAGATATTTTGCCAGTACTTTAGCATCCAGTAAAATACCATTAGAAAAATAAAATGTATAATAATTGGTATCAATTATCTGTGGCATTTTTACATTTGGGAAAAGACAGGGCATTTCATGTTGTTCACAGAAATGCTGAATAATATCCGAACCATTCTCTATTAGCCCTGAAAGCATAGCAAATACAGGTTGTTGTGTATAAAACTGTTCTAGTTGCTTAGACCAAGTCTCTTCAGGTCCGGTTAATTTCCAGACATGTAACACCCATTTTCGGTAGGCTTCATACTTCCAATCTCTTACCCAGGGTGCTCCAGTTGCACGTCTGGTCTCATGCCGAGTGCCGGCATTTTTTTCTTTAATACCCAATTCAAGCACATCTAGTAATGCTTTTTCCTGTGCTGTTGTCGTATTTGGCGTAATAATTGTACTGAAATGTATTTCTTTATCTGTAAGCCCTATACCTTGATCAGAATTTAATGTTTTGACATAGGCAATCAATGCTTGCATATTTTCCGTACTCAAATCATATCGTGGCATTAATTGGGAAAATTCCCTGCCAGCTGGATCAACACCTTGTCGAATTGCCCTTTCAAGTCTGACCTCATTATAAGCAGGACGTGTTTGTGCACCCTTTGAAACAAACATAAATCGGTCTTTTCGACCTAAAACCTTAGCTTCGAACAATCTATCCCGCGTTATTGGAGGTATAATCAACTGCCCCTCACTCGTTCCCATCCCACTACGACGATGGCAACTCGCACAAGCGGCATACTCACCCTCTAATTGCACATCTTTTTGTGTACTAGCAATCAGTATTTCACCACTTGGCAAAATACCTTCCCGGTAAATTTTCTGCGCCTGCATAGGCGAAACAGGAATTTGCATTGACTGCAGGGCATTTGCCTCACCTATGTATTGTATTAATACACATAATCCAATTATTATGATTTTATTCATTTTTTTCTAATGCAATTAACTGTTATTTTTTAATATCTGACTTGCGTTTTGCATTAAAATCAAATAACAAAACCTGTAGTCAATTTTTGTTTTTGTGAATATTTCTGCATAAAAACTTGAAAACCGCTATACACAAACAATATTTGCCATTACTGAATTGATATATTATTAGCTCTCCTTAAAACTTAACATGCGTTGGTATTCAAGCAACAAATCATTTGCTGAAGTAAACCCTTCTAATCGAATCCATTTTTTCAGCCCTGCTTTATATAAAAAAGTTAAAGGCGCATGATTCATCTTTTCGCCTCGATAAGCATTCAAGGACTTTTCTACTTCTTTAATACTTTCATATGCTCCCGTTAAAAATATCCAATTTTGATTCGCGTGAAATTTTTTTGCATATGCATTTAATTGCTTAGGCGTATCATGTTCAGGATCTATAGATATAGATATTAAAAGGGGGGCTGGTAATTCTTTCCCTAGTTTCTGCTGAAATTTTGAAAATGTAGCACTCAAAACCGGACAAATAGAAGGGCACGTAGTAAAAATAAAATTAATTAAAACGGGGCGCCCCTTTGCGATTAGTTGATTAATTGAATGCTTGTTACCATATTGATCAATCAGATTTACTTCTGGAATAGTATAAGACTGCTCAGAACGCTGAAACTTGACACCCGCTCTCGTTGAATGAAAATTGGATATAGCTGTATCATGCTTGTTATGCATCGTGGTTGTTGACTCATTTGCATTACAGATATTTAACATCCCAACAGCCAACAAGCATCGACAAATCACTGTTATGTTGCTTTTACATATAAACAATTTTATTTTCATTTCTCAACCTATAGTATTTTACTTAATTCTTTTTTATCAGTAGACAATAAATAAATTACTTCTGAGTTTAATGAATATACACCTAATTGTATATAGTACTTAAGTACAGCGTAATTGTATCTGTACATTATAAATGTTAGTCCAAAAAGCTGTCTTGATTAAAAATATCAAACTATTCTGTAGGATTTTTCGTTCAGATCTTTTCATATAACAGTGTAGCAATGCTATCTCAGCAAACGGATGATTGGTATAAACTTTGGGTGTAATTTATATACAACAAGTTAAATACAAAACGAGCGGTTAACTGATTATACTAGTCAGCTATAGTAAGAACCAGCAAAAAGAAGTGGGAACCCTCAGAATAGGGTTTTTGTTTGTAAACAAACAACCCTTATCGTTGGAGGTGTTCCCACTATGAAGAAGCGTACCTATCGTACAAA
>JAKIUK010000046.1 GCA_021647585.1 Methylococcaceae bacterium | reverse complement strand
GGTTAGAACTCCCTTTGAAGCTGTTCAATACTGGTATAGAATAAATCCAGAAATTTTTAGAATATCACCTGATATGTTTCAGGCTGACCTTTTAAAAAATCATGGTACAACGTGGTGAAACATGACATTTAATTACAAAGGAGAAAGAATAAAAATTCCTTATAAGACACCTAAAGCTGGACTAAAAATGTTCTGCTAACCTGTAGCGCGGTAGTGTGTAAGCCAGGTGTGCAAGTTGGAATAGCAAAGCGTTTTCCGACATCAACTTAAATAAAACCTCGTTTTTACGGGGTTTTGTCGTTCTGATGGCTGAGAAATAAATGGGGTGAAGAATACAAGGCCACTTCGAAAAGTAGGAGATTTTTCTAATCTGAAAGGTGCAACATCAAAGGAAATATTGGAAGCACGGTAGATTGGGATGACGATAGGAATCCCAACATTATTGCAATTACGAAAATATGTTGGGTTTCGTCCCTTAACCCAACCTACTGAGCTGAGCAAATGCCTAGAAGCCCATTAGAAGGTAATCAATTGTTCTTAGGGCCAGGTAGGCATTTACCAGGAGGAGCCCCAGAAATAGTGATAAACTCAATTTCTACAATTGATACTGATAAAGTTACAACTTTAATGGAGGTAATAATTAAATGAATCAAGAGATAACAAAAGCATTTGTTACAAAAGCAGATGGAAATTTAATCCGAATAAAAGTATTGGATAATTCTCTTTTGACAGAAGTATCTAAATTAGGCTTTGTTTTTGACTCAAATTGTTCAGACTATTTTCTTGAAGTTCAAGATGAATCAAAAAAATCAAAAACTTTTGAAGCTTTACGTGACTTGGATGTATACTTTTCTGCTGGAAAAGAATGGTGTCCAGCAGAAGTTTTTGAATATTTAAGGGATTCCGGGTTATTAACTGGAAAGTATACAAAAATTAGTTGGCGTTCTCCTAATAATTATCATTTGACTCTTGAGTAGTTAAATTCGTGGGGTTAGCCAGCACGGTTAGGGTGACGACAGGAGCCCCAACATAAAAAGTTCAGCAGCAAATATAGAAGACTGGAATGGAGGTGATAAGATTATTCCTGGTGGTGAAACTCAATTGTTCAACCCAAATGCGAGTTACTCTTCAGTTGAGACTATAAAATGAAAAAATATTCTGTAGAACAAATTAAGTCGATTATTAATTCCTTTGAAGAAAAAGGTCTAGAATGTATTAATACTCTAGGCACAAAGGCTTCTGTTATTTCGGATGGAGTGACTAGGTACATAGCGAATGATCCAAATATTAAGCACTTTATTGTATTTGAAAACCAAAACTCAAAAACAGAAATTAGTTTCTTTCTTGATGCTTGTGTTTTGGAATACTCTCTAGTTAAGGGTACGATCGGGCCACTCCAGAACCACTATAACTTCAGGGAAAACTACTCAGAATTTAAAATTACCCTGTTCTCTATAAATGTATTCGAAATTTTTTTCATTAAAGACAACAGGTATGAAGTGGTTGAAGACAATAAGTTCATAGAAATTGATCCGCAAGGAAGGAAAAAAGAGTATTCAGAATTAACATTTGAAGGCTTTAGCTTAAGACTTAACCTATAAACAACACACCAAAAGTATTTGATAGCAAAATAGCATCAACAACGGAAGGGCAAATAACACGAAAAGGTGGCGGTGACCAATCCATTATCCCAAATCGACCGAGACTAAAGGAGACCAAAGGGTCAGCCAACTTGAAAAAATAAAACAAGTAGAATAAGACTAAATCATGTTTGTAGCTATTTTATTACTAATCCTATGCACACAAAATCCTGCGTCAAACTCTCAGAACTTATTAAATCCTCACTTCTTAGCTGACTAATTCTATTTGAACTAAGTTATCCGAGAATGTTGGTGCATGTCCCATATCGACAAATTCTGCGGAACTAATACAATTTACAGTACCTTTATTTAACTGTCGCCAATAGCCTAATGTTGCAACAATAATACCTGCATTCACATCAGCGGTAATTCTGGCGTCGCCTTCAAATGCTCCACGGTCATTAAAAACTCGCACCTTATCACCCTGTTTAATAGCACGAGCATTTGCATCAACTGCATTAATCAAAACAAATTGTTCTCCTTGCCCTTTGATTTTATGATCCATATTAGCGTAACAAGAATTCAAAAACCCATGACTTTTGGGTGAAATAATATTCAAAGGGTACTTTTCAGCCAATTCAGGATTGCTTTCTGCTGTTTCTCTTGACGCGAGATAATCAGGTAGATCGTCTAACAATTCACCAGATTGAAAACCTTCATACATTTGACGAAATGGGCCTGCAACAAAATTGGTGGCGCCATCTAATTTAAATTCACATTTCCCCGACGGTGTTGGAAAATTACCTTCTTTATGGGGCGCTCGATCATCTCTGCTGCCCACTGTTAATCGAGCAAAACCATGTTCTCGCATGTAAGCCAAATCAATACCATCGCAAGCAGGTGAATCCCAGTCTACATAATTTTCAAGACATTCACTATCTGTCCATGTAAAATTCTCTTCTTCATAGCCCATTCGGTTAGCCAGGCGCCGAAAAATTTCATTATTCGGAACTGCTTCACCGGGTGAGTCGATACATTTCTCATTGTATGTAAGATAGAGATGCCCCCATGAGAGCACCATATCCTCCATTTCCGCGCCCATTGATGCAGGTAACACAATATCGGCATAGGCTGCAGTATCAGAGAGAAAATGTTCCGCTGACACCATAAACAGGTCTTCGCGTTTTAAACCTTCGATAATTTTGTCTGTTTCAGGCGCTTGGGTCACAGGATTAGTATTCCAGCACATCATGGATTTAATCGGTGTATCAAGTTTTATTTCACCAGTGAGTATTCGGCCTAACTGAAGATTATTAACAACAGGTGTGCCTTCTGGAATTAAATCAGGGCGACTAATAACATCAAATTTATACGGATGCTCCCACACTGGAAACTGAAGTGCACCTCCACCCACATGTCGCCAAGCGCCAATTAAAGCGGGAAGGCAGCTCACTGCCCTAATAGCCTGTCCGCCACCATAACTCCTTTCTAACGCAACGCCAAGTCGAATAGCAGCTGGGGGTGTAGTCGCATATTCTCTGGCAAATTGTCGAATATCTTCAGCTGGGATGCCTGTTATTTGTTCAGCCCATTCAGGTGTTCTTTCTTTAGCGCGTTCGGCTAATTCAGAATAGCCAACAGTATAATGATCAACATAATCTTGATCCACCAATCCTTCTACAATAATGGTATGGATCATTGCCATCGCTAAAGCGCCATCAGTCCCTGGTTTAGGAGCAATATGCCAATCGGCTTCTTTCGCTGTTTTTGATGCGAAAGAATCAATAACGATAACTTTTGCACCTTTTTTTTGCGCTTGTTTAACAATGTGCCAGTGATGCAGGTTAGTGCTGACTGAATTACATGCCCAAATAACGATATATTTAGAGTGAATAAAACTTTCAGGATCAACTCCCGCAGTAGGTCCGACAGATAATAACCAGGCAGTACAGGAGCCTTCTCCACAAAATGTACGCTCGGTAACAGTTGCTCCCATACGATTAAAAAAAGCATCGCCACCATTTAAGCCATGTACTAGTCCCTGGTTACCAAGATAGCTATTAGGCATAATGGCATGAGGGCCATATTCTTCAATAATGGCTTTCCATTTAGTGGTTATTTCATCTAATGCTTCATCCCAAGATATTCTTTCAAATTGCTTACTGCCTTTAGGTCCAGTACGCCTCAACGGATATAACAAACGATCCGGATGGTAATGACGCTTTTCGTAATCATTCAATTTAACGCATAACCCACCGCGAGTCATCGGGTGTTTGGGGTTGCCCTTAACGCCTATCAATTTGCCATTTTCAACCTCATAGACCATAGAGCAAGTATCAGGACAATCATGTGGGCAACCACCATGCGCTGTTTTTTTTATTTGAGCGGACATCATAAATTCCTATTAATTACATTAGCTTCTATGTATAAAGACTAATTCTTACGAGATGGAATAAATTATAGTAACAAATATTACTAAATAGACAGATACAAACTATTTAAATTTCAAAATTATAATTACAGATTTCAATATGAATAATACCGACTTTATCCGAAAAGGATATTCTATTGCACATTTTTTTAATACCGCATTAACAGCCCTCAATCATTTGTGATTTTTGCATATAGATATTTTCAGGTAGAATTCAATACTTTGCTTTCCATTTTATGATCAACCTTATCAAAACCAGTCTGCTTTGTATTGATACTATCAACACTATTAATGAATGGGTAGGTAAAACCATTTCCTGGCTGACATTATTTATGGTTCTTACAACATTTATTATTGTCGTGCTACGCTATGTATTTGATATAGGCTGGATTGCATTACAAGAATCAGTTATTTATATGCACGCCATTGTTTTTATGCTGGGCACTGCATACACTTTGAAGCACAACGGTCATGTCAGGGTTGATATCATTTATCAGCGTTGTAGTTATAAAACTAAAGCGTGGATTGATTGTTTAGGAACCTTGTTTTTACTCATGCCAGTAACAGGGTTTATCATTTGGAGTAGCTGGGAATACGTTGCTGACTCTTGGGCTATTCAGGAAAGTTCCAGAAACTCGGGAGGGCTACCTGGCGTTTATCTACTCAAAACAAGTATACTTTTAATGGCGGGCTTATTAAGCTTGCAAAGCACTTCCCTATTTTTGCAAAACCTGCTCATTGCCTTAGGTCTGGATCAGGAGAAAGCATAAATGGATAGTTATATTGCCTTATGGATGTTTGCTGCTGTCTTTATTGTGCTTTTATCAGGTTATCCTGTTGCTTTCGCCTTAAGTGGAACAGCTCTGGCTTTTGCTACCATTGGAATACAATTTGATGTTTTTGATGCTGCATTCTTAAATGCCTTACCGAATCGTTTATTTGGCATTATAAATAATGAAACCTTATTAGCTGTTCCATTATTTGTTTTCATGGGCGTCATGCTGGAGCGTGCTCGCATTGCAGAAGATTTACTGGAGACAATGGCAGAATTATTTGGCTCATTAAGAGGGGGATTAGGAATAGCTGTTACTCTTGTTGGTATGCTAATGGCAGCAAGTACCGGTATTGTCGGGGCAACGGTTGTCACTATGGGCTTGTTATCTTTACCAACCATGTTACGCAATAATTATGATCCATCTATCGCCTGCGGCATGATTTGCGCATCAGGCACACTAGGCCAAATTATTCCTCCCTCTATTGTGCTGGTTTTATTAGGTGATGTTATTTCCACTGCATATCAACAAGCACAACTGGATATGGGGATATTTTCTCCAGAAACTATTTCTGTTGGTGACTTGTTTGTCGGAGCACTACTTCCCGGTCTTGGTCTGGTGTTGATGTATTTGCTATACATTTTGATAACCGCATGGATATCACCGCTTACCATGCCTGCTCCTGAGAAAGTAACAAGAGAGAATGGTTTTTATCTACGCATTTTAAAAAGCATGGCCGCACCTTTACTACTGATTTTTTCAGTGCTAGGTTCAATTATGGGAGGCTTAGCCACACCCACCGAAGCTGCCGGTGTAGGTGCAACAGGTGCCATTGTCCTGGCTCTATTAAAAAAACAACTAAGTTTGCAAAATTTGCGTGCCGTCATGCAAAATACCACCCAGATTACCAGTATGGTGTTTATGATATTAATTGGTGCCGCTTTATTCTCATTGGTATTTAGAGGGTTTGAAGGAGATGAGCTAATCATCGATTTATTATCTGATTTACCCGGCGGTAAATTTGGTGCCATGTTTTTCGTCATGCTGGTGATGTTTTTACTCGGCTTTGTGCTGGATTTTATTGAAATCACTTTTGTTGTCGTTCCGATTGTAGGACCTATCTTATTAGCCATGGATATAGATCCCGTCTGGTTAGGCATTATGATAGCCATTAACTTGCAAACCTCTTTTTTAACACCTCCTTTTGGTTTCGCTTTATTTTACTTACGTGGTGTCGCTCCTAAAGAAATCACTACCGGACAAATATACAAAGGGGTGATGCCTTTTATTGCGATTCAGCTTATTATGTTGGCAATTTTAGCTTTTTGGCCAAAATTGGCTACCTGGCTACCTTCTATTGTTTACTCTGATATTTAAATGACCCAATGAAAAAGTTACTGTTTATATTAATATTGAGCTTACAAGCCTGTGGGCAAACTGGTCCTCTTTATCTTCCTGATGAAGACGCACCTATTCATGTACCGGAAGAAGATTCTTAAAATGGATTTTTTTAACTATCGGGAAAATAGACTGTTTGCTGAACAGGTAGCTGTTGAAGATATTATTTCTCAATACGGCTCACCATGTTATATCTATTCACGCGCCACCTTTGAAAAACACTGGAATGCGTTTGACCAGGCCTTTGGCAATCATCCCCACTTAATTTGTTATGCTGTAAAAGCTAATTCAAATATTGCCATATTAAATATATTGGCGCGTCTGGGTTCTGGGTTTGACATTGTTTCTCTAGGTGAGATGGAACGAGTTCTGGCAGCAGGAGGAAATCCCCAGAAAATTGTTTTTTCCGGCGTAGGCAAACGTGAAGATGAAATTATTGCTGCGTTAAAAACGGGTATCCGCTGCTTTAATATAGAAGTCAGCGGTGAATTGGATAGAATCAATCAATTAGCGGGTGAAATGGGTGTTGTTGCAGCGGTATCGTTTAGAGTAAATCCTGATGTAGATGCGCAAACTCATCCTTATATTTCCACTGGATTAAAAGAGAATAAATTTGGTATTGATATTCAACAGGCTTTAATAGAATTTCGCCGCGCTGCAAAAATGGAGCATATCAAGATCATAGGAATTGATTGTCATATTGGTTCTCAATTGACTGATACTACACCTTTTATTGCGGCATTAGATAAAGTGCTTGCTGTGGTCAACACCTTAAAACAGGAAGGTATTGAATTACATCATCTGGATTTAGGTGGGGGCCTGGGTATACGTTATCAAAACGAGAAACCGCCCGAACCAGCTGAATATGTAGCAGCTATTTTGCAGCGATTAGGACATAGTAATTATGAAATTGCGCTGGAACCCGGCAGGGCCATAGCAGGTAATGCCGGTATTTTAGTGACTCGAGTAGAATATTTAAAACCTACCGAATATAAAAATTTCGCTATTGTTGATGCAGCAATGAATGATCTGGTACGTCCCTCATTATATAGTGCCTGGCAAGATATTATTACTGTCAATAAAGAAAGTTCAGTTACTGAAAATATTTGGGATATAGTCGGTCCGGTCTGTGAAACGGGTGATTTTTTAGGTAAAGACCGATCACTCCGCCTTTCTCAAGGTGATTTATTAGCTATTCGTTCTTCCGGTGCCTATGGTTTTACTATGAGCTCTAACTATAACTCCAGGCCTCGTGTTGCTGAAGTCATGGTTGATGGAAGTGATTTTCATTTAATTCGAGAAAGAGAATCTATTCCTCAACTTTGGAATGGAGAAAAATTATTGCCTTAGGATATACTTTGCACGGTCACGGATGCAGATTTCTAACGACTGAGTTTTTGCAAATAGCTGCGTTGCTGAATCAGTTACGTAGTATGCTATGCGCCTGTTTCAGCGTCTTGCTCTCGACAAAAATCAGTTCGCCATAAATTCCGCATCCGTGACCGCGCAAAGTATAACAGCACCAATAGTTCACTATGATTAAATTTACAAAAATGCACGGTTTGGGCAATGACTTTGTGGTTATTGATGCTATTAACCAGCAAATTTCATTATCAGCAGAACAAATCCAGTTTATTGCCAACAGAAACTTTGGTATAGGCTGTGACCAATTATTATTAGTCGAAAATCCGGTCAGTGATAATGCTGATTTTAAATACCGAATTTTTAATGCCGATGGCAGTGAAGTTTCTCAATGCGGTAATGGAGCACGCTGTTTTGCCCGTTTTGTACGTGATAATCTTTTATCAGAAAAAGATGAAATCAGAGTTGATACCAACTCAGGGCAATTATTATTACGCTTTGATGAAGATGGTTTGATTACTGTCAACATGGGAATTCCTAAACATTTACCGGCAGAAATCCCCATAAATACAGACCAAGAAGCACGTTTTTATACTATTCCGCTGAATAATACTGAAAAGGTATTTGGTGCCGTTTCTATGGGTAATCCCCATGCGGTAATGCAAGTTATTGATATAAACTCCGCACCTGTCGCTGAATTGGGTGCGGTATTAGAAAATCATCCTTTTTTCCCAGAACGGGCTAATATTGGTTTTATGCAAATCATTAACCGGCGGCATATTAAACTGCGTGTTTATGAACGTGGAGCGGCAGAAACTTTAGCCTGCGGCAGTGGCGCCTGTGCTGCAGTAGTCATTGGAATAGAGCAAAACCTGCTGGCGCAGGAAAGCATTAGTGTTGAATTACCTGGTGGATTGTTATCAATAAACTGGGCAGGACGGGGACATCCGGTATTTATGAAAGGCCCGGCAGTATCAGTTTTTGAAGGACAAATTAAATTATGAGTGATGAAAAGCAGCTATTAGAACAACACCCTCTCAACGCCGAACAAGTTGAAGACTATCTACATGAACACCCTGACTTTTTTCATAATCACTTAAAATTGCTGGAAAACTTGAGCATCCCCCATCCCAGTGGGGGGGCAGTATCGTTAATATCCAAACAACTGGAAATATTTAGAAGCAAGCATCATGAACTAGAAAATCAGCTCAACGCATTAATTGATATTGCCAGAGAAAATGATACTTCTTTTGGCAGAATGCATGAATTGACTTTGGCACTCATGGAAGCAAAAAACATAGAAGATGTTGCCTCTAATCTGGATAAAGTCTTTGCTGACTGCTTTTTGACTGATTTCTCAGCCTTACGAATCATAAAAAATAATGTTGACTCCACGGTTAGTGATTTTTTTGTAGATACAGATGACGAAAACTTACAGTTCTTTGATAGAGAATTGAGCTCTAATCAAGCAAAATGTGGCAAACCTACATTAGCTCAGGCCCGGTTTTTATTTGGAGATGTCGCTACAGAAGTAAAATCTTGCGCCATAATTCCTATGTCCTTTACCAAACTGGAAGGATTGATTGCTATTGGTAGTCGAGAGGAATCCCGCTTTCATTACAGCATGGGCAATTTGTTCCTGACTCAAATGAGTGAAGTCATTGGCACCCGCCTGATTGCTATTTTAAACTGATATGCTGCCCCTCTACATTTATGGCCAACAATACTTAATCTTGTTAGTTCTACATTGCCAGATTATAAATGTAGGGTGCGTTGCACGCACCAAAATTATTGATTATCCTTCCATTGCCGAAAGGGTGCGTACTAGGAGGCTGTCCGAGAATAGAAAAACCTACTGCGGAAAAGCTATTTTGGCCAGATTCTCCGTTCATTTTCGTTAAATAACCCATTATTCGCCTCAAATGAACGAAAAATCTGACTCAAAATGCCTTTCCCTCGCTACGGTTTCTATTCTCGGACAGCCTCCTAGGCACCCTACGAAGATACTTAATGTATAGTATCCCTTCAAATATGACAAAGTAGAATTAGGCACACGATGCATTCTGACGACCAACTAGTGCTAGCAAATTATTTTCAACATCTGAAAATTGAAAAAAGAATGTCTGAACACACCCTAAAAAACTATCTGCGTGATATCAAACATCTACAGAACTACTGCTCAACAAATAATCTTCAACACTGGCGAGATATACATCCTACAGATATTCGGAATCATATTGCAAGTCGACACAGAAAGGGCCTTGGCAGTAGCTCTTTGCAAAGAGAGCTTTCGGCCATCCGTAGTTTTTTTAACTACCTGCTAAAAAAACGTCTGCTGGAAAGCAATCCTGCCTATCATATACGCGCTCCCAAACAGAAAAGAAAACTACCCAAAGTGCTTGATGTTGACCAAGTGGCCGGTCTGTTAGAAACCTGCTCAGACTCTGCATTAGAGATAAGAGACCTGGCAATGTTTGAACTTTTTTATTCATCAGGATTACGTCTGAGTGAATTAGCTGCTTTAAATATTGCTGATCTGGACTTCACTGAACCTTCTTTACAGGTTAAAAAGGGTAAAGGAAGCAAACAGAGAAACCTGCCTGTTGGCAGCAAAGCCGTTAGCGCGATAAAAAAATGGCTGGCTTACCGGCCAGAGACAACAGACCCGGCAATTTTTACTTCAAACAAGGGTTTCCGCATAAGTCAACGCAGCATACAGCTGCGCCTGGATCGCTGGGGGAAAAAAATTGGTTTGCCGGAACATGTGCACCCGCATATGTTAAGACATTCTTTCGCTAGCCATTTACTGGAGTCCAGCCAGGATATTAGAGCGGTGCAGGAACTGCTGGGGCATAGTAATATAAGCACCACTCAAATATACACTCACCTCGATTTTCAGCATCTGGCAGAAGTTTATGATAAGACCCACCCCAGAGCAAAAAAGAAAATTGAATAAAGCTAAAATAAATTTAAAAATCTGCTATTATGAGGAACATTTTTCGCTGGAAAAATGTGCATTTATAATTCATGAATTAATCAGGGCAACACGAAATGATAGACAGCACAGCAACAGAAGATGCTAAATCGAAAGGAATCCTTTGGTTTTTTGGGACGTTAGCTGGCGTAACCTTCATCATACTTTTTCTTCTTGGTGCATGGTGGGGTATGGAACCCGAAACTTTCGATGTGCGGGAACAAGCCGTAGAATATATGGAACAAAGCGGTAACGATCATATGCCGATTGGTTTTGTATATACCAATACCCTGGCCCATATGGCTGAAGTATTAATGAATAAGCCTGGAGGCTACATTTCCAATGACGTTGCCCCTCCCGGCGTGTTTTTAGATAATATTCGCAGTTGGGAATACGGTGCATTGGTGATGTTACGCGATGGCACCACCGCATTAAGAAACCATTTTGCCAGAGACCAGTCGCAGTCAATGGAAGACAAAGACCTGTCAGTCGCTGAGCCTTATTTTTATTATGAACCTAATTCTTGGGCCTTACCATCGACAGAATCTGAGTATGACAAAGGTGTAGTTGCATTACACAAATATATGCAGCGTTTACAAAACCCTAGTGCCACCCAAAGACGCTCCCAGTTTTATTCTCGTTCTGATAACTTATGGACCTACCTTGAAGTCGTGATCAAACGTTTAGGCGGGCTATCCACTCGGCTTACAGCAAGTACTGATCGTTTTGCTGGTGCTGCTGGCATACTTTATGATCCCAGCGGAAGAAACGCCCCAACAAATACCGTCGAAAAAACTAAAGGCGTAGGTAGAACCCCCTGGTTACTGATTGATGATATTTTTTACGAGGCTCGTGGTGCAGCTTGGGCTTTGTTACATATCCTACAAGCAATCAAGGTTGATTTTGAAGATATTATTCTGGATAAACGTGCAATGAATACACTGGATAACATGATTCATGCCCTGGAAAATGCACTGACGCCCATTTTAAGCCCACTGATTCTAAGTGGTGATGGTTTTGGCATGTTTGCTAACTACTCTTTGTCTATGGCCAATTATATCGCCAGAGCAAATGCTGCTGCACTCGATTTACGTGACTTAATGAACAAAGGCTAGGGTAAGACCATGCAACAGGAAATCAACGATAACCTGAAAAAAATTAATACCTGGAAACGTATCTTTTTCCTTCTGGTTTTTTCAGTGATTGTAGGGTTAATCAGAATATTGCTTTGGGCGGTTATCTTGCTACAAATTGCATCAGCGCTATTTACGGGCGAGCCAAACAAAAATATTTTGAGCTTTGGTAAAAAACTTTCTGCCTATCTGTATCACATACTATTATTTTTAACCTACAATACCGATAAGCTACCATTTCCCTTCGAAGATTGGAACTTGACTGAAGAACTGGAATTGCCCGAAATAAAAAAATAACTCACAATGCCGGACGCATGCCGAAAAATCATTCATATCGATATGGATGCCTTTTTTGCCGCAGTCGAGCAACGTGACCATCCGCAATACCACAACAAACCGCTAATTGTTGGCGGCAAACCAGATTCCAGAGGCGTAGTGGCTACTTGTAGCTACGAAGCTCGAAAATACGGCATTCATTCTGCAATGCCATCTTCCCAGGCATACCGCTTATGTCCACAGGCCATTTTTGTAAATCCCCGGTTTGAAGCATACAAAGAAGCATCTAATATTATTCGACAAGTCTTTTCTAACTATACCGATTTATTTGAGCCTCTATCTCTTGATGAAGCTTATCTGGATGTCAGTAACAATAGCTCTCATCAAGGCTCTGCCACGCTCATTGCCAAAGAAATCAAACAATCTATACTGCACAAAACCTGTTTAGTGGCTTCAGCCGGGGTTTCCTATAATAAATTTCTAGCTAAAATTGCTTCTGACATGGATAAGCCCAACGGACTTTATTTAATTACACCCGAACAAGGGAGTCAATTTGCGGAACAACTGGCAGTGGGTAAATTTCATGGTATCGGCAAGGCTACCGAAAAGAAAATGCATGCTCTGGGGATAAAAATCGGTAAGGATTTGAAAAGCCAGTCTCTCGCTTTTTTACTTCAGTCCTTTGGTAAAGCAGGACAGTATTATTACAATATATCCAGAGGCATTGATCACCGTCCCGTCAATAACCACAGGATCAGCAAATCAGTTGGCGTTGAAACTACCTTTCAGACGGATATTAATGACCGAATCGAGGTTATACAGCACTTACACAAACTATTAGATAAAGCATTAAAAAAACTGCATGATAAAAGTATGACGGCGCAAACTATAACTGTAAAAATTAAATATCATGATTTTGTACAAATAACACGTAGCCGCACTTTATCCCAGTCAATTTCATCATCCACTGACCTAGGCCCTGTAGTTAAAGACTTATTAAATAATACCGAGGTAGGGCAACGTAAGATTCGGCTACTGGGCGTTTCCTTGTCATCACTACAGAAGAACCCTTCTCAAATTAATAATTATCAGCAGCTGGACTTGTTTGAATAGCCCTGTTTCAATTCGAAATCAATCCTTTTAAATATTGATATAGAATCCGTGCTGATTTAGGCGAATGCTCTGCTTTGGCTTCCTTTTGAGCATTACGTTGTAATTGCCTTATGTGCTGACGATCTGCATTTGGAAATTCATTTAATAACTCAGTCAGAATTTCATTTCCTTCACTGTTTACCAGTTTATCTCTCCAGTTTTCAGCTTGATGATGTTCTCTAACACCATGGGCACTTTTGGTTTTTAATCGTTCCAGGCTTTCTATAATCGCGTCCAGATTTATTTTACGAAGATGGCCGGTAATAAATTTAAGCTGCCGTTTTCTCGCGGGCTTTGTCGCTGACATTTTTTTTGCTGCTAGAATCGCCTTTTCTATGTTTTCAGGCATTCCCATAGCCGCCAATTGCGCTTCTGTTAAATGGGTTAATTCTTCTGCTAACTGAGCTATTTCAGTAATATCTCTTTTTATCTGGGATTTATTAGGACGAACTGCATAATATTCAATTAAATCGCCATTTTCATCATATTCTGGCTCTTCACCACCACCATATGCAACTTCATTATTATCTCTCATACTAAAAAAACCTTAAAAACATCAATTGACTGCGACAGAGTGCATTATAAGGTAATGTTAATCAGCTTGCATCAGGATCACCCACAAACAATTTATATTTGTATAACGATGTTGTAAAAAACTGTACTCAACAAATATTTTTCTAGGTTAAACCATCGCGACCAGAAAAAATACAAACATTATCACAAAACCTATCGGGATCAGTAACCCCACCCAGTCTGACTTTGCATTTCTGCTCACATTCATAGATGCTTTAATACCGGGTCTCATCCAAAAAATGATTCCCAGCACCATCACACCTAACAAAAGACTTTCCCATAGTGAAAATTCCATTCGTTTACCTTTATAAGTGTTTAATTATAGTCAATGCCCTAAGCTCTCAGTTTTTATTTCATTTCCCCAGACTTCAATTTTTTGCTGTAAGGTCATGGCTGCATGCGCAGGACTGGTAGAGGGTAGCCTTACATATTGTAAATAATCAAACTGATCTTTTATATGGGGCAGAACATATTTTACATAAATACCTTCTGCTTTGGTTCCGTTAAAACAAACTTTTTTAATTGCTTTATGGACAGAAAAAAAAGGATGAAAGTCATTCACCTTAATTGAATCCATTTTAATCGCAGTATCCAGGCTCCCAGCTCGAACACAATGTTGCAACACATCCCACACAGCAATATGCTGTTCAATCAAAAGTTTTTTGCGTTGACTATAATCAATACCTTCAAGATTGCTGACTTGGTTAAATAACGAAAGCATTATTGGCCAAAAAGCATTGCGCTGGTGCCCATAATACTGTTGTTTTTGCAAAGAAATATCACTAGGCATTGATCCCAGAATCAATATTTTTGCATTTTCTTTAGCTATTGGGGGGAAACCGAAGATATTGTCCATTTTTTAATTTATTAGAATAAATAATTCACGATGTCGACAAATTTGAGATAATGCTCGCCTTTTTTGTTGATGATGAAGAATAACCATGTGGTTTAAAAATCTTGCCCTTTACCGTTTTACCGAGCCTTTTACTTTAGCTGCTGACCAACTTGAAGAAAAACTCAATGATAAACGATTTCGCCCTTGTGCCAGTCATGATGAATTTAGTCTAGGCTGGACTTCGCCAGCGGGAAATATGACAGAACAACTTGTCCATGCTTCTAATAGTTTTATCATGTTATGTCTTAAAAAAGAAGAAAAAGTGATTCCTGCCGGTGTTATCAATGAGATGTTACAGGACAAAATCTCTGAAAAAGAACAGCAAGAAGCTAGAAAATTAAGCAAAAAAGAACGTTCTACCTTAAAAGATGAATTGATTTTTGAGCTGTTACCTCGTGCTTTTTCATTTTCTAAAAAGACCTATGCATATATTGATCCCAAAGGAGGGTGGGTTATTGTTGATGCTGCTTCAGCAAAAAAAGCCGAAGACTTATTAAGTCATCTACGTAAGAGTATTGGTTCTTTACCAGTAGTTCCAGCCAATGTGATTGACAAACCTGCAATAATAATGACTCAATGGTTAGTAGATAACAATTCTGTCCCTAAAGATCTGTTAATTGAGGATGAATGTGAACTACGCTCTACTGAAGATGAGAGCAGTATTATACGTTGCAAACGTCATAATCTTGGTTTACCTGAAATAACCAACCATCTGGATAATGGTAAACAAGTGATTAAACTTGCTGTTAACTGGACGGATCGCATGTCATTTATTATTGATGAAAATCTATCCGTTAAACGTCTCAAATTTCTTGATTTAATTCAAGATCAGGTTTCTGATACAGAAGCTGATGACGAAATAGCCCAGTTTGATGTAGACTTTTCCATCATGTCTTTAGAACTTGCTAATTTTTTACCTCGCTTGCTAGAAATATTTGGTGGTGAAAATAAAGTCTAAATTAATCCAGGAGTGGATATCATTCCAATTAAAACAACAGTTTGATGATTAACAAGAATGTAATATTTTTATTTTTATTCACCAGCAAAGCCATACTGGCTAGTAGCTATCCATACCCTGAAAACCCAGGGGATATACTTATTACTGATGAAATAAAGGAAGCTCATTTCACGCTAGCCAAACATGAAGATACATTACTGGATATCGCTAGAAAATTTGATTTGGGTCAAAATGAAATCTTACTGGCGAATCCGAATGTAGACAGGTGGATGCCTGGTGAGAATACTAAAGTAAGAATACCTAACAGTCGTCTACTGCCCGACACCCCACACGAAGGTGTCGTTCTTAATTTACCGGAGTTTCGCCTATATTATTATCCAAAACCCGATAAAGATCAGACTAGAGTTGTTATTACTCACCCGATCAGCATAGGGCGAATTGACTGGAATACGCCACTCGGAAAAACCAAAATTATTGCTAAAAACCGAAACCCTGTTTGGATACCTCCCCAGTCTATCAGAGAGGAACATGCAGAGCAGGGAGAAATATTACCCAAAATTTTTCCTGCCGGACCGGATAATCCTCTAGGCCTGTTTGCAATTAGATTAGCTGTTCCTGGTTATTTAATTCATAGTACCAACAAACCTTATGGTGTTGGTATGCGGGTAAGTCATGGCTGTATCCGCATGTACCCGGAAGATATTGAAAAACTGTTTCCACAAGTAAAAACAGGTACATCTGTATATATTGTTAATCAGGCGATTAAAGTCGGATGGTCTAACAATATACTATATATTGAGGTATACCCTGAGCTTGAAGGTAACGAGCTTGATTATGGAGAAAGGTTAAATAAATCCCTAGATTTAATCGAGCTGGCCAATAATGGTCAACTTCCTGTTCTTTATGGAAATGCATTAAAACAGGCATTACAGCAAAGTAATGGGATTCCCGTTGCAATTTTTGATAGACGATTTCTGTCTTTAGAACATCATGAACTATAAAATAGCCCGATACAAAAAACTACCGGGCTATTTATCAAACCAAACTATTTCATCATTGATTTTTTGAACATACGATCAAGTTTACTATTTGTATCCTGAGCGTATTGTGCAGCACGATTTGCAGCGGCTTCTGCTGCAGCAGCTTTTGAAGCAGCTGATGTTGCTGCAGCCTGTGCTTTAGCAGCATCCGAAGAAGCTGTTGAAATTTGAGAATTTAAACCATTAATTTGTGATTGCAACCCCTCAATATCTGAAGTACTTGCACAACCCGTTGCTAAACCTGCTGCAAGAATAACAGCTGAAACTTTTACCATTTTCATCATTTTATTTTCCTTTCCATTGTATAGAAGCCACTAAAAAACCTATAATAACCTAGGTTATAGGTGTAATTCTGCCTTTTTTTTAAACGTTTTGCCAGTATTATTTTACTTTTACCTTCATTCCTTTGGTAATCCACCGATCCAGCCGATCAATTTGCTCATTTGTTAAGGCTATACAGCCATGAGTCCAGTTCATCATTTTGTGAATAAATCTATCTGCTGTCCCCAAGCCATGAATACCAATTCTACCTCCCAAAGTCGTATTTTGTGGAGGGATCTGGTTTCTTTTATGGGCCTTGATAATTGCAGTATGTTTCTCTTTGCTCAACAAACCATTGAGTAAAGCCTCATCAGCATTTTCTACCGAGGGATAATCAAAGCCATAAAACCGGCGAAATGGACTTTTACGATTTATCCAGCCAATTTTATAAGTACCAACAGGTGTTACATCATCACCTAAGTGATGTTTAAACCCAGCGCCATTACGTCCTATGGCAATATCTTTCATAATAGTAATGGTTTTATTGCCTTTTTTAACTTCAAGACTTTGTTTCTCTGTATCTATAAGCAACCAGACCTTTTCACCTGCCCATCCTGGAACAGAAAAAAAAGCATAATTCAGTAATAAAAATCCAATTAGCGATATTCGCCTCATAAAAAACCTACAAATAAATAATGATTTGGTGTATTTTAAACAAACTTTTTCCAACGTCGTAGATAAGGTTAAACAATGCAAATAGATACCATCTCAACCACTCCCTATACTGATCAAAAGCCAGGTACATCTGGGTTAAGAAAAAAAGTAACCGTTTTTCAACAAGCCAACTATTTGGAAAATTTTGTTCAATCTATCTTCAATTCCTTAGAAAATTTCCAGGAAACTGCTTTGATTCTAGGTGGAGATGGACGCTATTTTAACCGCCAGGCGATACAAATTATCATAAAAATTGCAGCGGCTAATGGTTTTAGTGAACTCATCATTGGGCAAGGTGGCTTATTATCTACCCCCGCTGCATCACATATTATTAGAAAAAATAAAGCTTTTGGTGGGATTATTCTCTCAGCAAGCCACAATCCTGGTGGGCCGGATGAAGACTTTGGAATTAAATATAATGTCAGCAATGGTGGCCCTGCACCAGAAAAGTTTACTGATGCTCTGTATGAAAACTCTACCACAATCACAGAATATAAAATTGCGGATATTGCTGATGTAGACCTGGATAACATAGGCCAGCAACAAATTGATGATTTAATTATTACCATCATAGATCCTGTGTCAGATTATGCTGATTTGATGGCCTCAATTTTTGACTTTGATTTACTTAAAAATTGTATTTCATCTAATTATATCAGCTTATGTTTTGATGCCATGCATGCCATTACCGGACCGTACGCCACGCGCATTCTGGAAGATATTTTAGGAGCACCCAAAGGCACAGTCATAAATGAAGTTCCTCTGCAAGATTTTGGCGGAGGTCATCCCGATCCCAATATGGCCCATGCCAAAGAACTAACCAAAATTATGTTTGCAGATAATCCCCCCATCTTTGGTGCAGCTTCCGATGGTGATGGCGATAGAAATATGGTTATGGGGGCAAATGTTTTTGTTACTCCCAGTGATAGCCTGGCGATTATGGCCGCAAATGCACGTTTGATTCCAGCATACGCAAAAGGAATTTCCGGTGTGGCTCGTTCAATGCCGACTAGCCAGGCCGTTGATCGAGTTGCCGCAAAACTAGGCTTACCTTGTTTTGAAACACCAACAGGCTGGAAATATTTTGGTAATCTTTTGGATGATGGCCAAATCACCCTATGTGGTGAAGAAAGTTTTGGCTCGGGGTCCAATCATGTCAGGGAAAAAGATGGTTTATGGGCGGTATTATTCTGGTTGAATCTCATTGCCAAAAAGCGTCAGTCAGTCGAAGATATCGTAGTTGAACATTGGCAAACATATGGTCGTGATATTTATTGCCGCCATGATTATGAAGCAGTAGATACAGACATTGCCAATGGTATTGTTGATCACTTACGCCGTTTATTACCAGGACTGGCAGGTAAATCTTTTGGGGAGTATACAGTCAAATATGCAGATGAATTTAGCTACACAGACCCCGTTGATGGTAGTGTGAGTAATAATCAGGGTATCCGTATTGGTTTTGAAAATGGATCGCGTATCATTTATCGTTTATCAGGTACTGGGACAGTCGGTGCAACCTTAAGAATTTATCTTGAAAAATATGAAGCTGATGCCAGTAAACATGACCAGGATGCTCAGCAGGCCTTATCATTTTTAATTAATTTAGCAGAACAATTCTGTGAAATTAAAAAACGCACGGGTAGAACGGAGCCTACTGTAATTACATAAGCTTAAACTCAGTCCCAGGCTGTTGAAATAATGCTTATGCTCGGGCTATTTTATATATTTATTTGTTTTTAGATAGGATTGAAATAGCATTTGATTTAGGAAGTGAGGCTAAAGCCTCACTGCCATCAAAAAACAGGGTTTTTTGACAGCCCAAACCAGCCCGCAGTCAATTGGCATTTTTCAAATTTGTCGTACTGAAGGCTACAGCCCTAACCTTTACAATTAACTGTCTAATTTCTTGTTCCTGCGCTGTTATACTTTCACACAAATAAAACTGGGCTATTGCCCTGTTTAAATTTTGTTCTGGAAAAGCGACTTTAAAATATTGATTACCTTCCAGGTAATCAGTAAAAAATCGCAAGCCCAATTCGAAAGGAATCAGTTGTATGGCAGGATATAAAAACTGATAATCATGATTTGTAAAAAACACACCTGCTTCTTGCAAATAACTGTTTAAAATAATGCTACATAGCTCTAAATCAAATGTGTTGGAGTTATTAATATGGCAGCAAGATCGCAAACAGTCAGCAATATCATAATGTATTAATCCTGGCTTTACAGTATCTAGATCTATCAGGCTAACAATTTTATTAGATTGAATATCAAACAAAAAGTTATTCAACTTGGGGTCCCCATGAATAATACGGTCTGAAAGTAACCCTTGCTGCCTGGCTTTTTCGAGGATGTGTATTTTTTCTCGGAATCCGGCAATAAACTCTTGGCACCATTGAGTTTTGTCAGAATCACAAGTTCCCTGATATTGTTTTTTAATACGTTGATAGTACTGAAAATAACGGGGTGTAATATGAAAGCCAGGTAAGGTATCATGAAACAGCTCTATGCTTACATCACTAAATAAACGATGAAAATGAGCTAAAGCAAACCCCACTTGTTCTGCTTCCTGCTGATTTTGGATTAACTCTTTACTTGCAGAATCTTTGATATATTCCAATGCCCGCCAATAAGCATTTTTCTCATCAATATAAAAAATTTTCTGATCGTTCGTAGTTAAAATCGTCGGCACTTTTAATTTAATTTCTGCCGTCTTTTTTTGCCTGATGTGCTGACATAGCAACAACAAGTTTTGCATAACCCAATTAGGCTGAGGAAAAATCTGAGAATTAATCCGTTGTAAAACAAATTGTTCTTTGCTGGTTGTTACCAAAAAAGTATCATTTATTAAACCATTGCCTAAGGCTTTTATTTCGTTAATTGCGGAATTGGAAAACTGTTTACAAACTTGTCGAGCCAGTTGGTTCAGCAAGCTATAACCGCTGAATTGCAGCAGTCAAAATTTGCAAGGCCTGGCCTCGATGACTGAGAGAATTTTTAATCGCGGGGGCTAATTCCGCAGATGCTTTTTGATGCGTAGGAACCCAGAAAACAGGATCATAACCAAAACCATTTTCGCCAATGGCTTCTGTTAAAATACGACCCTCCCAGGTTCCTTGAGCAATAACAGGTAAGGGGTCATTAGCGTGTCGCATAAAAACAATAACACAAACAAAACGTGCTATTCTCTGTTCGACAGGAATACCCTCAAGGTCTGTCAGCAACTTTAACAAGTTTTTCTGATCAGTTGCTCCAACCCCTGCATATCGAGCAGACATAACGCCTGGAGCACCATTTAGTGCGTCTACTACCAGGCCTGAATCATCTGCTATTGCAGGAAGATTACAGTGCAAGGCCGCATTTCGAGCTTTAATAATGGCATTTTCAACAAATGTTGAGCCTGTTTCTTCTACTTCCTCAATATTAAAATCAGACTGAGGAATGACCGGGTGATGTTTAAGAATGGTTTGAATTTCTTTAATTTTCCCCTGATTCCCACTGGCTAAAACGATTTTTTGATTGTTTGAAAAAGTCATGGGTATTCACTATTGTATTATTAAAACAAATCTACATTAGCTTTCCTGCTTTCGGATCTCATTATTTAATTGATTCCAAAGCAGCACGCTGTTTTTCCAATAACTGGTTAATTCCATGCTCAGCAAGTTCCAGCATAGAATTCAATTCATCTTTTCTAAACGCATGTCCTTCAGCTGTACCTTGTACTTCAATAAAAGCAGCTGCGTCATTCATCACTACATTCATATCAGTTTCAGCATTACTATCTTCCGCATAATCCAGGTCGAGTACAGGTTTACCCTTATAAATTCCTACAGACACTGATGCGATTTGACCATGAAGCGGGTTCTTTTTTATTTGCTTCTTTGCTAGCATGTGTTGTATAGCAATTGACAAGGCAACAAACCCACCTGTAATTGACGCTGTGCGTGTACCACCATCAGCTTGTATCACATCACAATCTATGGTGATGGTATTTTCACCCAACGCTTTTAAGTCAACAGCAGCACGTAGAGAGCGGCCAATTAAACGCTGAATTTCCAGAGTTCGTCCTCCTTGCTTTCCTCGGCTGGCCTCTCGCCCCATACGCTCATTTGTTGACCTGGGTAACATACCATATTCAGCCGTCACCCAACCTTCACCTTTACCTTTTAAAAACCGGGGGACCCGTCTTTCCACAGAAGCTGTACAAAGAACGCGAGTATCGCCAAATTCAACCATAACAGAGCCTTCTGCATGTTTAGTATAGTTACAGATAAAATTAACATTTCGTAATTGATCCGGATTGCGTCCACTGGGTCTCATTGTGTCACTCATAGAAAAAACCGCTCAGTATACCTGCTTTCCTCTTTTTAAACTGCTTTTTGAGGTTTAGGAAGGTGGAAACAAATAATCATCCAATCTCACTGGACAACGCATGTTGCAATTCTTCTACCGTCTGGGGTCTTTTATCTGCTTCGATCTCCATGGCCCAATCAATAGCCTGCAATAAATATTTTGGATATTTACGTTTATAAGCCTTTACCGCTGAAGTCATGGTATCTTTAGATTCTCTATTCGTTGCAGAGATAGGCGTTTTACAATCCAGACATGAACGCATACTCGCACCCACTGCATATATATCTGACCACGGACCTAAATGACCTTTGCTTGAATATTGTTCCACAGGCGAAAAACCTTGAGTCAAAACTTTAGTTTGTTGATGTTTATGTGAATTTGGAAATTTTTGAATTGCACCAAAATCGAGTAGTAACGGATCATTATCGGGGCGGATTAAAATGTTGCCCGGTTTTATATCAAGATGAACCATATGGTTTTTATGAATAACACCTACCCCGGTAAGCAGCTGATTAAAAATCATAACCAGCAATTGTTCCGTTATTTCCATACTCTTCTCTTTTAGAATCTTATCTAAAGTAACCCCATAATCATAAACCATGACCATATAGACAGTATCATTAGCCTGAAAAAAATTAATGACATTCACTATATTGTGATGTTTTAATTTGGCTAAAACCTTGGCCTCTTCAAAAAAAAGGGCTCTACCTCTTATAAATAAGGTTTTAGTTTCTTCACTATGGTGAGTAACCGCATTATTCCATGTCCTATGAGCCAATTTACGGGGTAAATATTCTTTGATTGCAACCTGAACCTGATCATTTAATTGTCTGGCAAGGTAAACGGAACTAAAGCCTCCATGCGCCAGTTCACGTTCAATCATATACTGGTCTATAATAGTGCCCGACTGAAGATAATTCCACTCTTTAGGATAAGTTTCCGGGTCGTAATATTCAGCCATCGATTTATAACTTTAATATTGCAGGGCGTTGGTTAGAAGTAAGAGTTTAATCATATCCGAAAATTTGGGTTAGGATTATATGGAATGCTCGTTTGTTGACAAGTATAGGTTAAATAATGATAAAAAGTATGACTGCGTTTGCTAGTAGCGAAGCAGAAATTGAAAACTTAATAATAAATTGCGAGTTACGATCCGTCAATCACCGCTATTGTGATATTACTCTAAAATTACCTGAAAGATTACGCTATACAGAAGCTGCCATCCGTTCATCGATTTCTTCAGTTGTTAAACGTGGAAAAATAGAGTGCTCATTAAGTTACAAAAAACAGAGCAATGGTATAGAAAATATCACCATTAATGAAAATGCAGTATTAGCCCTATTACATGCGACTTCTCTAATTGAAGAGCACATGCATACTCAACAGTCTTTTACTGCGCTGGAGATATTGAATATCCCTGGCATTCAGCAACAACCTGAAATGAATAAGGACTCCTTATTACTAGGTATTAAAGGTTTAATTGAAGATGCGCTAAAACAATTGCTAACTGCTAGAACAGCAGAAGGTGCACAACTGAAACTGCTTATTCAAGAACGATGCAAAATAATACAAGATTTAGTTGTTTCAGCTAATAATCGTCTACCAGAAGTACTCGCACATTTACGTACTAAAATTAACACACGTCTTACAGAATTAGTGACAGATCCCGATTTCGATCGACTGGAACAGGAAATGGTTTTTCTGGCACAAAAACTGGATGTTGCAGAAGAACTGGATAGACTAGATGCTCATGTTCAGGCAGTTTTAAGTATATTGAATAATAATGAACCGGTAGGGCGACGCCTTGATTTTCTGATGCAGGAAATGAATCGTGAAGCCAATACTTTAGGCTCAAAATCAGCTGATAAAGAAATGACACAAATATCAATTGACCTTAAAGTATTAATTGAACAAATGCGCGAACAGATACAGAATATTGAGTAATGTAGTTATCAGCAACAAAGTGAGGTGGTTTGATGGAATAAAGTTATCAAGATTGCGAAGAATTTTGTTTCTGCTTAAACTATCTCAAGAGGCGCATAGTTATTCTACGTAACGATTGAGATCGTTTAGTCAGGAATAAAAAGACAAGTAAGTTTGATAACTTTATTTCGTCAACCCACCTTAGACCTCGTTAATTAGGACAGCAGGAACAGCAATGAATAAAGGCAAGCTCTATATTATCTCGGCCCCCTCAGGCGCAGGAAAAACCAGCCTGGTCAAGAAATTAATAGCGAATATAGATCTGCTCACCGTTTCCGTCTCTTACACTACTCGGAAAAGGCGTACGGGGGAAACACATGGAAAGGATTATTTTTTTGCTTCAGTTGATGAATTTAAACAGATGATCGCTGATCATGCATTTTTAGAGCATGCACAAGTTTTTGATAACTTTTATGGCACATCTCAGCACACTGTAGAATCCACTCTCGAAGATGGAATTGACGTTATTTTAGAAATTGATTGGCAAGGCGCTCAGCAAGTTAGGAAAATGCAACCAGATTGTCTTTCTATATTTATACTGCCGCCATCTATAGAAATATTACAGCAAAGATTAGAAAGCAGGGGACAAGACAGTAAACATATTATTGCACGCAGAATGCAAGATGCTGTTAACGAAATGAGCCACTGTAATGAGTTTGACTACTTGATTGTGAATGATAATTTTAATCAGGCATTGGCCGAGCTAAGTAGCATTATTAGCAGCCATAGATTAGAAAAAAACCGTCAGTTAAAAATGTTGGCTCCTTTAATAGAAAATCTCATAAAGTCCGATGAAACTGCTCATCACCACTAAACTTTGTTGAAGCCTTGCCAACCACTTCAAGCTTGTTCCGCCTTCTGTCTGTTTGTCGCTTTTCTTGTTGCTCCGCATTTTCCTTACCCATAGAACCCCTAGGGTCATTATGCCATGACCGATAAACATATTCCCTAACTGCAATATGCTTACCTTTAAACGCCTTACCATTAAGTTTTTTTATTACTCTTTCAGCTGCCACATCTGAGTCAATAGTAACCAAGGCATGATGTTCCAGGGAATTGGTTCGAGTATCCTTTATAACCTGAATTTTTATAAGTTCTATGACCCCTGATTTCTGAAATATTCCACCCTGTAAAACAGGGTTTAAATAACTGGAAATTTCATGTTTTTGAGTGTTATCAGGTATCCGTCTTAAAATAATAATCATATTATTTTCCGCAGCAACGTTTAAATTTTTTTCCACTACCACAAGCGCATGGCGCATTTTTACCTTGATTTGTTTGCTCTCCTACCCTGCCAACTGATTTTACCTTACCATCCAGATAAAACCATCTGCCGGCCATTTTTTTAAAACGGCTAATCTCGTTCATTACATAAGTCTCTTGGTCTTGCATGTAATAAGCTTTAAACTCAACGATGCCTTTATTGTCTTTTTCACTTCCTTTTTTTGTGTTTAACACTTCCAGCTTTGTCCAGATAACTTTTTCTCTGGAAAAATCAATATTTTCAGGTCGCTTGCTTGAGTCCCATGTTTCCAATAAGTAAGCTTTGTTTTGCATAGCATATGCTGTGAAACGTGAGCGCATTAGAGACTCTGCTGTAACAGGCCTTTTGGTATAATCATGAAAGAGCTGACAGCATGACTCATATTCCAGATCAAGACCACATTTACACAATGATTCAGAACTAAACACTTTAAAACGACTCCTCTTTACCGCTACAATACTGCTTAGTATACTTCGCGCGGTCACGATTGCGGATTTCTATCGACATAAAATCAGCCGATAGATATCCGCAATCGTGACCGCGTGTAGTAAATATTTAGTATAGTTTATTTTTTTGCTATTATAAAAAACATCAGACTAAGGCAACTAGCAACAAATAACCCACCCATCTTACTGGTCTTTTTATTCGTCTTCTGCGTTGTGGAAACAGTTACGTAGCTGGCTATGCGTCTGTTCCCACGCCTCGACAATTGCTCCTGCATTGTTCTACCTACACACATCCATGTGTTAGTTGAATACAAATAAAAATCCTGCGCAATCTGGGTAGGTTATTTATTGCCAGCTGCCAAAGTGAGATTGGATGATTATTTATTACCACTTTCCTAAGCTTACCAGTATCATGAAAAAAATTTTATTTTTTCTGGCAATATGTCTACTTCATCAACCACTACCAGTACAAGCAAAAAAATTATACAAATATAAAGATGAACAAGGCCATTGGCATTTCTCAGACCGCTCTCCTAAAACAAATCTACCCGTTGAAGTTAGACAGTTAAAAGCGAGCCACAAACGTTTTGTTTGGCTGGAAAAAACCGGGGATATACATAAACCGAAATACTTTGCTATTAACAATTACTATGGCCCTGTAGAAATTGAAGTCAGCATTAGGGATAAGCACAATGTATATTCCAAGCCCGAATTACCTAAACACTTTGTCGTGGAACCCGGTCAATCAGAAGATTTGTTTCAAATGACGGGTATTGATGGATTTAAATCATGGAGCTATTCATTACAGTATTCATACATCATTGGTAGTCCCTTTGCTGTTCATGATAATCATGCTGTTTATTCCCCTCCGTTTGCTAATAATGAAAAATTCTTTATCTCTCAGGCTTTTAACGGTGAATTTAGCCATACTGACAAACAAAATCAGTATGCTGTTGATCTCGTCATGCCTATTAATACCTCAATACATGCCGCCAGGTCAGGCATGGTAATGGAAGTTAACAATGACTTTTTTAATAGTGGCACAGAACAGGCCTATAAGAGTAGGGCAAATAGTATTCGAATCTTGCATAATGATGGCTCTATGGCCGTGTATGCACATTTAGTTTTGGAAAGAGCTCAAGTATTTCCGGGATTAACGGTTTCTGCCGGGCAATTAATTGGTTATTCGGGAAATACTGGCTTTTCTTCTGGTCCGCATTTACATTTTGCTGTTCAGGTGAATAAAGGCATGGAACTGGTTTCAGTTCCATTTAAGTTTATGGGCGCTGATAAAATTGCAAAAGAACCCGTTGCCGGTACCTGGCTTGATAATTAAACAATTTGGTCACTCTCAACATTTTTAAAAAGACAGAGAAAAAACAACATTAACTCTTCATACCATGTAAAACAAAGTCCGTACTCAACAAGGCAGCTTGAAACCTGCATACCATATATTCCTACACTATTATAGCTACTATGAAAATATCGCTAATTGTTGCAATGGCTAGCAACCGAACTATTGGACTAAATAATAAAATGCCTTGGCATTTATCGGCAGACCTTAAAAAATTTAAGCAAATAACGATGGGTTCTCCTATCGTAATGGGTAGAAAAACCTTTGAATCTATAGGTAAACCATTACCAGGAAGGTGCAATATAATTATTAGTCGCAATTTATCATATCAGCAACGGGATTGTCTGGTTTTTGACAATATTGACAAAGCGATCACTGTCTGTCGTGAGTATGATGAAATATTTGTGATTGGTGGTGCCACACTCTATGAAACCATGTTACCCAGAGCCAACACTCTATATATTACCCAAATAAATACAGAATTTGCAGGCGATACTTTTTTTCCTGCCATCAACATAAATGAATGGAAAGAAGTTGCCCGAGAGGATATTACTCACGATACTTCAGTTGATTTCAGCTACAGTTTTTTAAAACTGGAAAAGCAATGATACGATAAATAAATGTCTTTCAGTTTGTTAATTAATAAGGAGCGAGCCTTTAATTTATATTTACTTTTACCAGTCTAACATGTAGAGTCACGTATTTTTTGACATAACTAAGCCCTGAAAAATATACAATGGCTAACTATAGAATCCCTGGACCATTGGGTATGAACCACTCACAACAACTGCCAATCGACCCAATGACCAGACAACCTCAGCGTATACCGGGTCCATTAGGCTCGCATTGTGAATATCAGCTTAAACAAAAACTAGAAATAGAATTAGAAAAAAAAGAAATTGCTCTGGATATATGTCAATTCATTTTGGATATGACAGGGATTATTGATCCCACACCCGCCTCTGATGGTACCAACGCCATAATATCTCTAAGCAGAGGACGATGGATTGATGCGGTAATTAGTGTAGTCAGTATTGTTCCTTATGTCGGTGACTTTGCTAAATTAGGTAAATTACCCCGTTACCTAAAATCAATAAAAAAAGCCATACGTATAGCCCGAACAGATTTTCATTGGTCTAATGCATTAAAAAGGCTATTTATCCCATTAAAAAAAGTGATAGATCAGCTCTATGAGTTGGGTGCTAACAAATTACCCCCGCATGCCAATAAAACTCTGAGTCAAATTAAACGTGAAATAGATCATTTTTTAAAGCCTGCTTCCAGTGGTACAACAGCAAACCAAACTGTCGGAGAATTTATTGCCAATTCTTCAAAAAACAGCAGTCCAAAAGTTAAGCAAAGTGGAAATACTCCCTCTAAATCTAAACAAACAAATATAGAGGAGAAACCAAAAAAAGGAGTTTCTAGCGAAAAAGAGAGTGGTATAATTGATGGGAAGGTTGTGGAGAATGTTGATGCGGCAAAGAATACTAAACAAGCATTAGGTGGTCGGCATAGAGATACAAAGATTGATGGGAATAAGAATGGTACTCAATCACACCACCCAATTGCTGACGATGTAAGCGATATTGCAACCAATGATGCACCAGCAATTAGGATGGAAACTGATGATCATGTTTATCGTACTGGAAATTGGGGAAGTCGTAAATCATCCAAACGGTTTAGAGCAAAGCAGAAAGAATTAATTGAGCAAGGAAAACATGATGAAGCTTATAAAATGGGTGTTGATGACATTAAAGATCAAAACCCAGGTAAGTATGATACTCATATTGAGCAGATGGAAAACAGTTTTCCAAAGAAGCCTGACGGTTCAATCGATTGGTCTAAATTTAAAAAGAAATAATAATTAAAGGAATGAGTATGCATTTTTTATTAGAGCCAAATGTAGGTGCTAATAACCTAAAATTTAGTGTTCAAAGGAATACAATTCGAAATTTAATAGAAACAAAACCTTTGACAAAGATAAATGAGCCTGAAAATGATTTCTATGAGAAAGAAGGCTTAATTCTTGGGTATGATGAAAATGATGAGCTTGAGTATATTGAAATAATCAGACCATCAACTGCTGAATTTCAAAAGATAAATTTTTTTTCTATAAATTTATCAAGTTGCGTCAACGAGATGAAAAAAAGTGGTTTTGTTGCTCCTTTTGATGATGGTGGGTATAACTTTGAATCGATTGGTTTGACTTTTTATTGCCCACAAGATATTTTGGAAAGTGTTTCTTTGTATAGGAGTGGCTATTTCGATGATTTATAGGCACCGAAAGTTGTAGTCGAAAAATTTTACGACATTTACATTAGAGGAAACCCCGTATTTATGGGGGGTTTTCGTTTAAGCCCGGTAGGTTGGGTCGAGGAACGAAACCCAACCCAACAAACCCATACTCAATTGTCGATCAAACTATGCAATACCGCCGAGCCAATATTCCAGGAGAGTGTTATTTTTTTACGGTCAATATAGCCGAACGGAATAAATCATTATTAATAGATCATATTGAAAATATTCGGGGTCAGAGTAAGATATATTTTGACGGGTAAGTTGTCAAACTTTTCTGCCCACCAATAAGACTATTTGTTTCAAAAACTGCCACAATTCTCAAATTAATGTTACTTTGACCCCAATTATTTCAATAATAGACTTAGACCCAAGATTCCTCCCGTTGGTCGGAATGACATCGTTTGTGAAGTTAACCTGCCTTCACCAAACCTAAAAAACCATGGAAAAAACCATGGGGTCAGCCAACTTGAAAACAAAATTTTTTTAATCTACTTCCCCTTTCAAGATAGCTATCTGTATGATTTTGGCTTCAAATTACCTGCACAATCAATACTAATCCGTTTTACTTTTTTCCCCAGCTTTATAGCGGTTAATTGTCCACCCCAAAGACAGCCTGTATCTATCGCATAACAATTATGTCCCTGGTAATATCCTAAAGTAGACCAATGCCCAAAAATTATTTTAAGGTCAGCAGATTTTCTCCCAGGCACAGTAAACCAAGGCATTAGATGGCCAGGTTGGGTGCCTACAGCGCCATTATGTTTAAAATCCAGTCGACCATCACCATCGCAATATCTCATGCGGGTAAAACAATTAACGATAAAACGTATTTTGTTCAACCCTGTTAACTGAGGACTCCAGACATCAGGTTTGTCTCCATACATAGCTTTAAAAAAATCCATGTATTTAGCACCTTGCAACACTTTTTCCGCTTTTAAAGCCATTTTTTTTGTTTTAGAAAAGTTCCATTGTGACGGCAGCCCTGCATGCACTAAACAATAATCATCATTAAAGTGAAATAACCGCTGATGTCTTAACCAGTGTAGTAGTTCATCACAATCAGGCGACTGAAGAACCTGGGAAAGTGAATCTTTTTTACGTGGTTGCCGCTGTTTATAAGCACTGGCCAATAAGTGCAGATCATGATTACCTAACACCGTAACTGCTGACTTTCCTAGCGCCTTAACAAATCGTAAAGTTTCTAAAGACTTTGGTCCACGATTTACCAGATCCCCGGCAAACCAGAGCTGATCTGACTGTTCACTAAACTTAATAACATCCAGTAATCTTAGCAAGTCGTCAAAGCAACCTTGAATATCACCAATCGCATAAATAGCCATTATATTGAGCTCGGTTTAATGCAATGTACGTGGAATAGACAAAGTAAATTTAGGTATAAACGCTTTAAAATTATCGCCATCATCAGAAACCATTAAATAATTACCTTGCATCACACCAACAGGTGTTTCAATCATGGCACCGCTAGAATAACGAAATGACTGGCCTGGCTTTAAATAAGGTTTTTCCCCTATAACTCCATCCCCTTTGACTTCCTGAATCTTGCCATTTGAATCAGTAATCAGCCAGTGCCTGGATAATAAAGTTGCCGAAGTAGATCCAGCATTAGTAATGGTAATGGTATATGCAAACACATAACGACTTTTGTCAGGAGAAGACTGGGATTCAATATATTGAGGCATAGCTTCTACTATTATTTTATTTTTTTTGCTCATGCTTAGATGATATAACAATTCGGGTTACTATACTTAACATACTTATTATAATTCGCTGGTGTTCTTTAGGCATAAAACATGTAAAGCGGGCCGTTGTGCAACTATCTGGTTGCCAGCCACCCTCTCGGTGATTTAGCTATCCTTCGCGCGGTCACGGGCGGAATTTATAGTGCGTTGATTTTTGTCAAGAGTAAGACGCTGGAATGGGCACATAGCAAGCTACGCAACCATTTCAGTAACGTAGTCTATTGGCAAAAATCAACCGATAGAAAACCGCAGTTGTGACCGCGCGAAATATATGTTCATTATCAATCAGTAAATAACAACACACTTTATGCAATGAAAATTAAATACTTATTTTTTTTACTTCCAGTTTTTTTAACGCAATCAGTGTTCTCAGCCGATGCAGATAATTTATTTTCAGCGGCTATTCTGGGGAAATCAGATAGAGTTAAATCCATTTTGGCTGATGGTATTGATGTTAATGGCAGAACTGCAACCGGACGTACGGCAATTATGGGTGCTTGCTTTAACGGCAATGTACGAGTTGCTCGCGTACTTCTGGCTTACGGTGCAGATGTCAATTTAGCAGATAACCAGGGATCCACTGCAATAATGGATGCAGTGATATATGGTCGAGAACAATTAGTTAAACTGCTTATCACTGCGGGAGCAAATGTTAATGCAGTAGACAAACAAAATGTATCAGTTATAGAAAAAGCTAAAAAAACACATAATGACAATATTATTAAAATTTTAGAAACTATAATTGCAGAACAAGGTGAAGCCGTGCCGGATGATTCAGCCGAAAAATCAACTACGGATACTAAAGAACAACAAGCTGAAAATAAGGAAGAGTAATAAACAATGACCAATAAATCTAATCAGGACAAGCCATTTCATATCCATATTCTGGGGATTTGTGGCACATTTATGGGCGGCCTGGCATTAATTGCCAGGGAATTAGGCTATCAAGTCAGTGGTTCTGATCAAAATGTATATCCACCGATGAGTATCCAGCTCGAACAGCAGGGTATCCAATTAATGAATGGATATAGAGCTGAAAATCTGGACTGCAAACCTGATTTAGTAGTGATTGGTAACGCATTGTCTAGAGGAAATGAAGAAGTTGAGGCTGTTTTAAATCAAGGACTCAAATATATCTCAGGCCCACAGTGGTTATCAGAACATGTTTTACAAGATAAATGGGTGTTAGCTGTCGCTGGCACCCATGGTAAAACTACAACAAGCGGTATGCTAAGCTGGATTTTGGAATATCAAGGTTTTAAGCCTGGATTTTTAATTGGTGGTATTCCATTAAATTTTGGAATTTCGGCTCGCTTAGGTGAATCTGATTTTTTTGTCATAGAAGCCGATGAATATGATTCTGCATTTTTTGATAAACGTTCAAAGTTTGTCCATTATCGGCCTAGAACTGCTATTTTAAATAACCTGGAATTTGATCACGCTGATATTTTTGATGACCTTGATGCCATTAAAAAACAATTCCACCACCTGGTTAGAACCATTCCTGGGGATGGTTTAATTATTGCGCCTGACTGTGATAACAACATTTCCGATGTGTTGCATATGGGCTGTTGGACCCCCATTGCCAAAACTGCTATTAATAATGACGCACCTTGGCAAGCCCGGTTGATTAAATCAGATGGTAGCCAGTTTAAAATACTGTGTGAAGGAATTGAACAAGGAATGGTTGATTGGTCATTAACAGGAGAACACAATGTTTATAATGCCATATCAGCGATAGTTGCCGCTAAACATATCGGCATATTACCCACTGATGCAATTAAGGCACTGCAAAAATTTAAAAATGTTAAACGACGTATGGAAGTCATTGCCAAGATAAACGGCGTGACTATTTATGATGACTTTGCACATCATCCAACAGCCATACAAACTACGCTGGATGGCTTACGCAAACAAGTCGGAACTGAAAAAATTGTTGCTATTGTAGAACCACGTTCCAACACTATGCGCATGGGAATTCATACCCAGTCACTCGCAGAATCTTTATATCTAGCAGATTCAGCCATCATTTTTCAACCGGAAAACCTGGATTGGGATTTATCAGAGCTACAAAAATATGCTGAAAACATTGAGATATGTACCTCTGTGGAGGCTATTATTAATAACTTAAAAAAAGCAACTACTCGCAATAGTCACTTGGTACTGATGAGTAATGGTAGCTTTGGTGGCATCTACCAACGCTTGCTGAATGAGCTATAACCAGGGACATAGCTAGTTCAGAATACATTCCCACGCAGAGCATGGGAATGAAACTATTTATCAACCCAATAACTTATCAAGTTCAACTTGCACTTCTGCATCATATTGATTTCTTAAGGCGGTATCAGTAGGCCGAGGAGGCATACCTGATTCTATTTCTACCCTTAAAGCCGAAATAAAATGACGTTTCAATGTAGAATCTTCAGGTATTTGTAGACCTGCTGCAGCCACTTTTTTAGCAGCAGGTTTGGCGACTTCTGTTACCTCGGACTTAGCTTCAGAAACGGTATTTTCAACTGTTTCAGATGCTTTATTGTCTTGCTCAGCTTCTACCTTTTCACAACTATTGCTACAAAATAAATTTTTGATCGTGTCTAATAAAGACATATTTTTCCTCTCTTAAAATGCTTTCAGGTTTTGGCCAACAGACCGTCCCTAATAATTATTGTTTTTTTAAGACATCCTTTGTAAGTGTTAACAGCATGTATGTCAAGTAAGTTTCTGCTTTTTGTAGGAGCAAAGTAGTAATGTCCGGTTTCACCCAAGTTAAAATGTCCGCTTTTAATTTCAAAAAGGAGGACATAATTGACCAAAAGGACATTAGAAATGAGTCATCAAGAAATCGACAGGGTCGGC
>JAKIUK010000045.1 GCA_021647585.1 Methylococcaceae bacterium | reverse complement strand
GGAAATGATGCAATACTGTAGCAAACTGTTGTTAAGCTATATCCCGCCGTCAAAATTCTTCCCATGCACCCTATAAAAAGAACGATCCTAGTCACAGGAGCCAGCTCGGGTATTGGCCGTGCTGTTGCAAAAAAGCTATTACAACAAGGCCACGTCGTCATTGGTACTTCTCGACATTGCAGACAATTTGATACACCACATAAAAATTTTAGTTTTATAGAAATCGATTTTTCTCTGCTTGATCAAATTTCTACTAAAATAAAGACTATAGAGAAAACACACCCAGAGTTGGATACTATTATATTTTCTGCAGGTTATGGGCAGTTTGGTTCTCTTGAACAGTTTTCCTGTCAACAAATAGAACAATTGATAACAGTTAACTTTACTAGCCAGGCTGTTATAACTCGTGCACTTATTCCCGGTTTAAAAAGAAAAGCTCACAGCAATCTGATTTATATTGGTTCTGAGGCTGCTTTAAAAGGCAGCAGAAAAGGTTCAATTTACTGTGCCAGTAAATTTGCTCTACGGGGGTTTACTCAGGCGTTAAGAGAAGAATGTGGCAACAGCAGTATTCGTATCTCCTTAATTAACCCTGGCATGGTCAATACCGCTTTTTTTGAATCATTGACGTTCCAGCCTGGAGATAATGAAAGTCATGCTTTATTGCCTGAAGATATTGCCGAAACGGTAAATTACATACTAAACTCAAATCAAAATATGGTAATTGATGAAATCAACCTGAATCCAGCTAATAAAGTGATCAAATTTAAGACACAGTCCTAATGCTTGCACGAATAATCGTTTATTTCTGTTATTTCTTAAAAACATCTGATCGTTACAGACAGACTAAGCGATTTTTTTACGATCTGCTAGAAAACCCGCAAAGCAAAATGAAGTCTTATTTTGATGTTTTTATGATTTGTCTGGTCATGCTCAGTGTATTTTTTCTGGTTTACAGTGTTGAACACACGCTTAATACCACTGGAGAGTTTTTTGAACAAGTTGTGGTCTTTATATTCATTAGTGAATATTTATTAAGAGCCTGGTTATTTTCCGACTCTCATCAAATTATTATTAAGGAATATGAAAAAACTGAATACTTAAACATTCGCTTCAATTTATTGAATACACTCAGGCTGGTGTTTGCTAAAAAGCTTGAATACATGCTATCTCTTTTCGCCATTATCGACTTACTAGCAATACTACCCAGCTATCGGCCGTTAAGAATTTTGCGGATATTGCTTATTTTTCGCATGTTTAAACTGTTTCGATATTCCAATAGCATCAAAGTATTTGCCGATGTTTTAGCCAGTAAACGTTTCGAGTTAATCACCCTCGCCATATTTATGGGGTTTCTGGTTTTTATTTCCAGTATTGCGATTTATTTATTTGAAAACAACTCCAGTGGTGGCAATGTCAGACATCTGTATGATGCCTTTTATTGGTCTATTGTTACCATTTCTACCGTTGGCTATGGAGATATAACGCCAATAACTTTTGGCGGACGACTAGTTGCTATCACCCTTATACTGACCGGGTTAGGGGTATTAGCTTTCTTTACTTCAATCATAGTCGCTGCATTCAGTGACAAAATGCATACCTTACGTGAAAACAGAACTTATGCCGAGTTAAGTCGCTATAATGACTTTATCATCATTTGTGGATTTGGAAGAGTCGGACAGGAAGTCGCCAAACAATTTAAAAAAGATCAACAAGCATTTGTCATTATTGATAAAGATGAACACAATATCTTTCTCGCTAAAGAACAACAATTTCTGGCGATTCATGATGATGCCAGCATTAACGCTGTTTTGATTAATGCCGGTATCAATAATGGAGCCACAGCAGTCTTATGTACAACTGGCAATGATGTCATTAACGTCTACATCACTTTGACCAGCCGTTACCTTAACCCTGAAATCAACATTATATCCAGAGCCAATAGACAGGATAATGTAAGTAAGTTATATCAGGCGGGGGCCAACACAGTCATTCAACCTTTTGAAATAGCCGGATTACTGGCTGCAGAATATATAGGCCAACCAGTTGCATTTGAAGCAATCCTGGGGATTTTGCAAGACCAAAAACAAATTTCGATGGAAACCTTGATAGTTCAGCCCAATTGTTTGCTGGAGAAGCAGAAAATAGGCAAACTTGATTTTGAAAACAGAAAGTTAATGCTGGTTGGCGTTATCAGTACCAATCAAAAACACAGAAAACACAGAAACCGCTATAAGGTTAAAAATCAGCATTTTTATTTTAACCCTGAGCAAAACTTTGAATTGCAAGAACAAGATATTCTTGTGGTCTTAGGTAGAAAATATTCAATTGAATATTTTCAAGATCAGATTAAAAAAAGCAGTTTAAATATAGGATCATGAAAAAAATTGCAATTTTCGGCTATAACCTCCGATCTTTCGAAGCTATCTCAAGGCTTGATCAAAATTTATATGATCTTCTAATTGTTGAACCCGATTCATCATTAGCTGCATTAGCTGAAGAAAAGGGCTATAAAACAGCATTAATTGATTTTCGTAGTGACGAAGCACTAAACTCAATTGGCTTGGGTAAAGACATTGAGATTATCTTTTGTTTCCTCCCCGAAGACTCTGAAAATGTTTTTTTAACCCTTTCTGCTCGTGCCCTTGACCAAAACCTAAATATTATCGCTATTGTGGATACGGCTCAATCTGCAGAAAAACTAATAGCAGCTGGGGCAAATAAAATTATCGACCCATACCAGATTTGTGGACAAAAAATACACGAATTAATAACCAAACCTGACATAGCTAACATTATTGATCACACTGTTTTTGGCCGAAATGATCTACATGTTGCTGAAATTCTTATTCCTGAAAACAGTTATTTGGATAATACCTTTACCAGTGAACTGACTCTCAACGAAAAGCATAATTTGGTATTATTGGGCATCGTTGATAAAGAATTAGGTGATGACCTGCACTTTTCTATCGGCGAGAAAGACCATAAACTTGACCCAGGAGATATAATAGTTGTAATGGGCCCATCACGGGAAATTAAGGCATTTAAAAAAGAAGTCGAATATGTTCAGTCTAATAAAATTTAATCCTCGAATCTGGTTTTTACTTGGCTTTGCCAGTTGTTTTTTTATGTTAGCAACAGGGGCTTATTTTCAGTTTGTTGAAGAACTGGAACCTTGCCCTTTATGTATTTCTCAGCGTATTGCCATCCTGATCACTGGCCTGGTTTTTCTTATCGCAGCTGTACACAACCCTAAACATTACGGATTAAAAGTCTATTCTATTTTAGGGACTATTACTGCGCTTTGCGGAGCAGGTATTTCAACCCGTCATGTTTGGATACAGAACCTGCCAGCCGATGAAGTACCTGAATGTGGACCCGGGCTTGAATATGTTTTTGAGAACTTTCCACTTCTTGATACCTTTAAATTAATGCTCAATGGAACTGGCGAATGTGCAGACATCTTATGGACATTTTTAGGTGTTAGTATTCCAGGCTGGACTTTAGTGGCTTTTTTAGCGCTGGCCGCACTGAGTCTGCTACAACAATGGAACACACCAAAACTCACTTCGTAGGTTATCCCAATGAAACGTTATTTATTAGCAAGTTTACTTTTATTTTCATATACAACTGTTTTTGCCGTTGAAAACACTTTGTTACAACAAGCTATTGATGGCAATCATCGATCAACAGAACATAAAAACCGTGATCAATACCGGCATCCATTAGCAACACTCAGTTTTTTTCAGGTTGAGCCAACGATGACTGTCGTTGAAATATGGCCGGGGGGTAAAGGCTGGTATACAGAAATTCTGGCACCTTTTCTCAAACAAAAAGGCACGTTATATGCCGCTAACTACTCTGCTAACTCAGAAATCCCTTATTTCACCAAGAACTTGAAAAAGTTTAACGATAAAATTAAAGCTCAGCCAGAAATCTATAGTGATGTCAGAGTAACTGCTTTGCAACCTCCCCGAGAATTGAACATTGCACCAAAAGGTTCCGCTGACAGAGTTTTGACATTTCGAAATGTACATAACTGGATAAAAAATGAGCAGGCAGAAAATGTATTTATCGCCATGTTTGACGCCCTAAAAACCGGAGGAATCCTTGGAATAGTCGAACACCGGGCTCCAGCAGATACCAAGCAGGATCCAAAAGCTATCTCTGGCTATGTCACTGAGTCTTATGTCATTGCATTAGCTGAAAAGGTAGGGTTTAAATTTGTTGCAAAATCAGAAATCAATGCCAACCCAAAAGACACCACAATTCATCCAAAAGGCGTCTGGACATTACCGCCATCATTACGATTAAAAGAGCAAGACAGAGCTCGTTATTTGGCTATAGGTGAAAGTGATCGCATGACTCTTAAATTTATCAAACCTTAACAACTTATTGAGTCATATCACATACTTTATACACATTGCTGATTTTTTCCTTCTAAATAATGCTAAAAAAACATCAGCCTTTAGTACTGATCACGTAAGCAATTGATATGCAATGACTATATTTCCTGCATCAAAATCAGGCAATCTAATTACAAGCCAATAAAAATGGGCATTAAGGTGCGTTAAAAAGTAGTTACCCACAGAGTTATCCACAACTTCTGTGGGTAACTCTTTTTATTCAATAACACTAAGCACTTAGCTCCTCTTCGTCGAAAAAAAATCATATTTGATGGCTAACTCTACCAGCAAAAATCCGCCGATTGTTAAAGTAGCAATTCCTGTTCCGTTAAATCGTTTATTTGACTACTTAACACTCGAAGGTATTGATCAAATCCCCCCTGGTACCCGCGTACTTGTACCTTTTGGCAAAACAAAAAAGGTAGGCTTTGTTATCAACAATACCAATAATAGTGAATTAAAAATAGAGCGTTTAAAACCAATCATTGCCATTCTTGATGAATCCCCCCTCATTAGTGAAAAAGATTTTCAACTGCTACAGTGGGCCAGTCGTTATTATCACTATCCTCTAGGCGAAGTTTTTAGTGCTGCATTTCCTGCTTCTCTCAGAAAAGGCAAAAAAGCCATACTCGCTGAAGAAAAACATTACAAACTGTCAGCCAAAGGTGAATGTTTAAACCCTGATCAATTAAAACGCTCACCCAGACAAAAACATGTATTTGAGCTGTTTCAATCTAAAAACAAAAGTGTCTCTGCTACTACTTTAAATCTATGGGATAAAAACTGGCGGCCTGCTGTAAAAGCATTGCTAGACAAAGAGTTAATTTCGCTTGAATCACATGCAACAACAGTCATTAACTTTTCAACACCTAGAGAATCACCATTACCTGCCAATGCACAGCAAATATATGCTATCAACCAAATCAGCGCAGAGTTAGGTCATTTTTCTGTTTCATTATTAGAAGGTATAACCGGCAGCGGAAAAACTGAAGTTTATATGCAGGTGATTCAAAGAGTGTTAGACCTTGGACTACAAGTTATTGTATTGCTTCCTGAAATCACACTGACGCCTCAATTACAAGAACGTTTTAAACAACGTTTTTCCGTTGCTCTGTCACTATCACATTCAAAGCTCACAGAATCTCAACGACATAGTGCCTGGCTAGAAATGCAACAGGGACGCAGCTGTATTCTTTTAGGTACCCGCTCTGCATTATTTACCCCACTCAAAAACCCAGGGCTTATTATTTTGGATGAAGAACATGATTCATCCTTCAAACAGCAAGAGGGCTTCCGTTTTTCTGCACGCGATTTAGCCATTGTACGGGGAAAGCTACTCAATATCCCCGTATTATTAGGTACGGCAACACCTTCACTGGAAAGCCTCTATAACGTAGAAAAAAAACGTTATCAGCTGTTGCAGTTATCTGAAAGAGCAGGTAATGCCATTAAACCTAAATTTTTATTATTCGATATTCGTAATAAAAAATTACAGGATGGACTATCGGAGCCTTTAATCGCACAAATCAAAAAAACACTGGCTAAAAAAGAACAAGTTTTACTATTTTTAAACCGTCGAGGGTTTGCCCCCGTTCTCATTTGTCATTCCTGTGCCTGGGTAGCACGCTGTCACCGATGTGATACTAGTTTAGTCATACACTATGATGAAAAAAAATTACGTTGTCACCACTGTGGTTATCAACAACATTTGATAAATCAATGTCCTTCCTGCAACTCAGGGGAATTGAAACCACTTGGATTAGGTACAGAACGTGTGGAAAAAAGTCTGTTAGAACTATTTCCAGAACAAAACATAATTCGCCTAGACAGAGACTCAACACAACGAAAAGGCTCGCTTGAAGATCATCTGGATAAAATTAACCAGGGAAAAGTTGATATTATTCTAGGCACTCAAATGCTGGCTAAAGGCCATCATTTTCCCAATGTCACTTTAGTAGCAATTCTGGATGTAGATAGCGGATTATTCAGCATTGACTTCCATGCCACCGAAAAACTCGCACAGTTAATTATTCAAGTAGCCGGTCGTGCAGGTAGAGCAGAAAAACCCGGGAAAGTAATTTTACAAACCAGACAACCCGACCATCCTTTATTAACAGTTTTACTCAAAGAAGGCTATAACAAATTTGCTAAAACAGCGTTAGCCGAACGACAACTAGCTTCCTTACCTCCTTTCAGCTTTCAAGCCTTATTAAGAGTATATGCTACAAACCCTGCTGACCCACAAAAATTTTTAATCTCTGTTTGTAATATTGTTCAAACCATTAACAACTTGGGTACACTGGTATTAGGCCCTGTAACAGCACCTATGGCGAAACGCGCGGGAAACCATCATTTCCAGCTTTTATTACAGAACGCCAAACGAAAAAACTTACAGTCCTTGTTAGATCAGTTAATTCCACAATTATATACAATTAAGGAAGCCAAAAAAATACGATGGTCGTTAGATGTTGATCCGGTGGATTTATACTAAATCGTATGAAGAGGCTTGATTCTCTAATATTGGAACAAACAAACGCATATATACTTCGCACGGTTACGGATGCGGATTTCTAACGACTTAGTTTTTGCCGATAGCTGCGTTGCTGAATCAGTTGCGTAGCTGGCTATGGTCGCACCAGCATCCTGCTTCAAGCGACACTTGCACATCCATGTGTTTCGCGCCTGTTCCCACGCCTCGACAACTGCTCCTGCGTTGTTCTACTACGCACCGTCCATGGTGTTATGCGTTACCCTACTACATGCCATCCATGGCAATATACATTGTTCTACCTACACATCCATGTGTTAGTTGAATACAAATAAAAATCCTGTGCAATCCGGGTAGGTCATTTATTGCCAGCTGCCTTACTGGATTTATGCTGAAAATTTCTATGCAAATTCACGCTACTGTAATAACATAATGGTTACACCATAACACTAATCTATTACTAACTTTATATCTCTCTAACAAATGTTTACTGTTGAGATCATGCCTGAACAGGTTTTTCTTTAACCCAGTCATAGGCGGCAGTAATCTGGTTAAAATAAGCAATACTCTTGCCTTTTAAACAGGAGAATTGGGTGTAATAAAGATCATTAATATTATCGCTACTATTCTGGACGACAAAAGCAATGGCATCACCGATAAATTGTTTTTTCATGGCAATAGCTTCTGTTGCAGAAGAGCACAAATTATAACTGCCACTAATTAAAGCAATCACATTGCGTTTTGTTTTAAACTTCTGTTTTAGCGAATCCGATAACCAGTGAATATCCTCTCTAGTCACCTTATCATCAGAATAAAGATCAATAAAAATCAAATCCTTATAATTTATAATTTTAATTTTTCCGTTATTCATTACTCTAACCTACCGTTTTTGTAAGTGATAAATTACATAGATGATATTAACTTAATTCTTCACTGCCATCTAGTTTTATTCAATTAAACACTTTATGAAAAAACGGAGCTGTACATTGGCGAAACTTATACTTTTCATGGATAATAGAGAGTTCGCTATACCAAATACCGCCTCAAAATATAATGAAACATAAGTTGGAAACTCTGCTTCAACAGTCCGTTGAAACATTAAAATCAGAAGGAATCCTGAATCAGGATGACAACCCAAAAATCAATATTGAGCGCGCACGTGATACTCGTCATGGCGATTTTACTACTAACCTGGCGATGATACTGGCAAAACAGGCTAAAACTAACCCTCGACAATTAGCAGAAAAAATAATTTCCTCATTTGCTACTGACTCAGCCATAGTCAAAATAGAAATAGCAGGACCTGGTTTTATTAATTTTTTTATTAATACCGACACCCATAATGAAGTTATCAAACAAATTCATGATGCTGGAAAGCAATACGGTTTAAGTAATATTGGAGCAGGAAAAAAAATTCAGGTGGAATTTGTTTCAGCGAATCCAACAGGCCCCCTACATGTGGGACATGGCAGGGGTGCTGCCTATGGTTCGGCTGTAGCTGATTTATTACAAGCCGTTGGCTTTGACGTTTCCAAGGAATATTACGTCAATGATGCCGGTCGACAAATGGATATACTGGCTACCAGTATCTGGTTGCGTTACCTGGAAGAATGCGGAGAGGTTGTTGCATTTCCAAGCAATGGATATCGAGGTGAATATATCAGAGATATTGCCTTTAATATTCATAAAAACACGGGTAATGATTACCGTAGACCGGCCGAACTGGTTGTGGAAGATATTCCCGCTGATGACTCACAAGGTGGCGACAAAGAAAAACATATAGATGCGCTAATCGATAGAGCAAAAACCTTACTCGGACCATCGCTTTACTCTGATTTATTCCAGGCTGGTTTAACGGTCATACTTGACGATATTAAGCAAGACCTGGAAGAGTTTGGTGTAAGTTATCATGAATGGTTTTCTGAACGCTTGCTGATGAATGATGGTTCTGTACAGGAAGCTTTAAAACGATTGGATGAAGCTGGCTATCTCTATGAAAAAGAAGGTGCAACCTGGTTTTCATCCAGCCGTCTAGGCGATGAAAAAGACCGGGTAGTGATAAGAGAGAATGGCCAGTCTACTTACTTTGCTTCAGATATTGCTTATCATATGAACAAACTGGATCGTGGCTTTGATCAAATTATCAATGTCTGGGGAGCTGATCATCATGGCTACATTCCCCGGGTAAGAGCAGCTATGACTGCATTGGGAGCGGATGAATCAAAACTCAAAGTATTACTGGTACAGTTTGCAATACTCTATCGTGGAACAGAAAGACTCCCTATGTCAACACGCTCAGGTGAGTTTGTCACTTTACGCCAACTCCGCAGTGAAGTAGGTAAAGATGCCGCTCGCTTTTTTTATGTGATGCGTAGATCTGAACAGCATATGGATTTTGATTTAAAATTAGCCACTTCAAAAACTAATGAAAATCCGGTTTTCTATGTACAATATGCGCATGCCCGTGTTTGTAGTGTTTTACGTCAACTGGATGAAAAAGGCTGGAAAAAAGACTTACTTTTAGGTATGGAACATCTGTATATGCTGGCTGAAGAGCATGAATCAACTCTCATTACAACATTGTCTAAATATCCAGAAACTCTTGAACGCGCAGCATTGCAACATGAACCTCACGTGTTAATTCAGTATCTCCGGGAACTGGCAAATAATTTTCACACTTATTATAATGCACACCAATTTCTGGTTGACGATGTGAAATTGCGTAATGCACGATTAAACCTTATTTGTGCAACCAAACAAGTTTTGGCAAACGGTTTATCACTATTAAATATCAACACACCTGAGTCTATGTAATGGCCAGAGATTATAAATACAGAGCAAATCAAAATCGAAAAAAGCCGCAACAAGCCAAAGTTGCCTGGTGGAAATGGGGCTTGATCATTTTATTGATTTCTTTGTTTGTGGTTTTTTTAGTTTTTTTACGGAATTCAACGCCTGAAGTAAAACTTCAGCAACAATCAAAAACGCTGTCAATTTCTAAAAAAACTAAAAAACCAAAGCCCCCTAAACATCAAAATAAAAAACCTGTAGAACCACGCTTTGATTTTTATACTATTCTGCCAGAAACAGAAATTGTAGTTCCTGATTATGAAATTAACACGCGTAGTCGGGAAGAACGGCTTGGGAAACGCAAAGCCAGTAAATACATTATGCAAGCAGGCTCATTCAGAGACTTTTCCGAAGCAGATAAGCTTAGAGCTCGCCTTGCATTAATGGGCATAGAATCCAGAGTAGAAAAAGCAAAAGTTGGAAATGTAGTTTGGAACAGAGTAAAAATGGGTCCTTATACACGTTCATCCAGCGTTTCCACGATTAAAAAGAGATTAAGGAAAAGTGGAATTGACGTGATAGTGACCGAGATTAAAAGCTAATATGTTGCTCACAAAGTAGTGAAACGAACATCACCACCCCAAACAGGCAAGTGGCTAATAATCGCATACTCAAGCAGCTATACACAAACTTATCGTTCAATTAATTTAAATGACTATTAACAAAACACCGATCTATTTTGAGGGTATCAATAGGGAATTTGCTTAAATATGCCGTAGAAGTATAACCCTAGAATAATCAGTTGGGCACGGATTTATAGTGCAAGCTATTGGTTTCACAGTGCTTTGAAAAAATCTTAGCCTCACCCGTTTGGTTAGGTGGGCATTTTTTTGAAGTGCTGTGGAATCAATAGTTTGTGCTAGAAACCGTGATCCAACTGATTTTTCTAGGATAACCTGTACCAAAATCATCCACTGCAATACGCAACTCTAAACTTTTGAGAACATCCAAGGTAATTAAGGTATGTTCTGCATTTTTCATCAATATTGATTCAACAATCTCTAGCTCCATTTTTTTGGGATCAACCTGGTAATGCGCCAATGTACCTGCAATATCTCTTACCAAACTTTTCTCTAAAAATTGTATAGCCGATAGATTAACCGCTATTTGTTTGGGTGAAACCCGATCTGATTCCCATTGCTTAAGATGTTTACAAGCCGTTTCTAACACCCACATATCTAACTGATGGATTAATCCACAGTTTTCTGCAATAGCATTAAATTCAGCAGGAAAAATCATGCCTTTTTGTGGGTGGTTTTCCAGCGCACTAAAGCTTCTAAGCCAAACAATGAACCTATTTTAATAGTCCCATTGAAGCTGATAGTATAACTCCAGTTCATTTTGATTAAATGCATACCTTAATTCTGTTTCCAGATACAATCTACGCTGTACTGATTTTTCTAGGTCTTTAGAAAAAAATCGAAAATTATTTTCCCCTTTTGTTTTACATCGCACATCGAACGATCTGCATTTTTTTTGCAACATGAGTTGCAATCTCAAGCGCCTGTTGCTGAGTATATTCTGGAGCAAGTAAAACGGTATATTCATCCTCAGCTAATCGAGCCACGTTGTCTTCTACTCCAACTATCCCGGTCAAACGATCTGCCACACTCTGTAATAACTAGTCACCTACCTGATGTCCAAACGAATCATTTACTGATTTGAATTGATCAAGATCTATAAAAAAGCACCAGCCATTGCTCACTCTTTTGAGCTTTTGCAATTGCAGTTTTAAGTAAATCAGCAAATAATGCTCGATTAGGTAATTGAGTTAAAATATCATAATGCGCCATTACTAGAAGTTTTTGATTTTTTTCCTCAATTAACGCTCTAGATTGATATATTTTAGCAATCAGTGTTTTATTTCTCAGAAAGAGAGCTTACTACAACAGATAGACTGATCAATTTCATTACAGCATCCAGTTAACGTTATTAGATAATCATAGTCTATGCTCTATGAAAAAACTATATTGCAGAAGATACTCAAATTGCCTCACAAAATAAAGCAGGATTTTTCTACTATATTTACTGCGCATAATCAGAAGGCCATATTTTTCATCTTTAAAAAACATGGCTATGAACATATCACAGGTCAAACTTTAACCTACAAACGTCAAAATTGAGAGTAACCTGCGATAGGTTATTAGTCATTAATAAAAATGAAAGAAATCGAAAGAACTGTACTCCAGTACAGTATGATTTTATTGAAAAATAATTTAAAGTAACCTTTAAGTCTTGTTTCAACAAAAAAATTTATAGAAGAACAAAATTCATAAATCTACAGGGGCAAGAATTCAACGGCATTGTGCTGGACGAATTAGGCGTGGTTTATGATGTTAAGAATATACATTTTAATTTTATTACTGTTAGCGGGAGTAATCTGTACAGCAGCGACTGTTAACGTAAATCATATAGTGAAACCTTCCATTCAAGACTTTGGACTCGTTAATAGTAACAATACAAAACAATTCTCACATTCAAAGAGTCTTAATATTCCATATAATGCGGATGAAAAGGTATCAGAAAATTTTGAGGATGTAACTGAAAGTATATCTCTCGCACTTTTGGATGTTATTAACCTATCTAATAACCTTACACTGGAGACGTATCAATTCAATGGTTTTTTCAGCAACCCTTCGATCTCCACTACTCCAATGATAATCGAAGGAAATTATGCGCACAATTCAAGCCAGGATACTATCTTAATTGATGCGCATATTAAGTTTTCTGTGCCTGCCAATAAGCACAAAAGTACTTTGTACATAAATCCACCGTATTCCCAAGGATTAAGTGACTTTGGAGTATGCACCAAGGATGATCAAAGATTTATGAATAATCCCCAAAACACGACGCCAGTACCCTTTCCTGCCACAGTCTATCTTTTGGGTACAGCGCTAATCATTCTCTGTGTTTTGGCCCACAAGAAAAAAATTCATGACTCATAGCTACAACTATTCATCATCACCGTCCTCACTGTCTGACGCCATGTCCGAAATTTCTTTTAATCGAGAAACCACTTTAAAGTTAATAGTTCCCTCAGGATAATGGCCCTCTTTATCTAAACAGCCTGCTGTTTTACCCATCAATAATTCTATAGTTTCATTCACATTAGATACGGTATATATACTAAACAAGCCCTGCTCAACTGCATTAATCACTTCTTGTTTAAGCATCAAGTTACGCTTATTTGAAACTGGAATAATGGCCCCATGTTGGCCATTCAACCCCCTGGCTTGACACAGCTTAAAAAAACCTTCTATCTTTTCATTGACTCCACCTATAGCTTGTACTTCACCATATTGATTAATTGAGCCGGTTATAGCAAAACCTTGTCTAATAGGTGTACAGGTCAAAGCGGAAATCAAACAACACAATTCAGCCAGTGATGCACTATCTCCATCGACATAACCATAGGACTGTTCCAGAGCAATACTGGCTGATATCGCTAAAGGAAACTCCTGTGCATAACTATTTCCTAAATACCCGGTCAATATCATCACGCCCTTAGAGTGTATTGCCTGCCCAAGTTCCGCTTCTCTTTCAATATCCACGATGCCTCGTGAGCCTGGATAAACCGTAGTAGTTATACGTGCAGGCGCACCAAAACTACTACCCCCCACTTCCATAACAGTTAACCCATTTACCTTTCCTATAGCTTCTCCTTCAGTATCAATCAAAATAGTACCATCGATCATTTCTTCAAGAATTTCTTCAGCAATTCGGCCACTACGCGCTTCCTTGGCAGATAAAGCCAATTCGATTTGAGCTTTATCAATTTCAGTTATACCTACACCTGTACATAGTAAATTAGCTTCACCAATGATTTCCAAAGAATCATTTATACGTGCTGATAAACGAAATTGGTTCTCGGAAAGCCTGCAACTATGCTCAATTAAACGAGCAATAGCGGCTTTCGTTAAAGGCAAAGCGCCAGAATCTGAAGCTTGTTTAACCATTAAATTAACAAACTGTTCGATGGAATTTTCAGTCAACCTGATATGACTATCAAAGTCTGCCAGAACACGGAACATTTCATTAAATTCACTATCCATAGCTTCCAATAGATAATAAATATCCCGAGAACCGACAAGTATCACTTTAACGTTTAGTGGTATTACTTCAGGTTTCAAGGTGATCGTGTTTACACCAAATTCTGAATAAGGTGACTCAATCTCTATCTTGCCTGCTTTCAATGCCCGCTTTAATCCTTCCCAGACAAAAGGATACGTCAGTATTTTTTCTGCATCCAGAATCAAATAACCACCATTGGCTTTATGCAAAGATCCTGAACAAATCCTGCGATAAGTCGTAATCAAAGCGCCTTGATCACTCATATATTCAATACGTCCGAATAAATTCTGATAGGTGGGGTGTGACTCATAAATAATAGGTGCACCCTGATCCTGTTTATAATCAACCAGAATATTGGGCATATATTGCTCTGTCATTATTAACCGTTTGGTCGTGTTATCTTTGATCTCCTGAACACGTGACGGCATTAAAAAATCGGTAATGGTGTTTTCTACATCTTTTTTAAATTCTGCCAGATAAGTAATAACATCATCGGTATTTTGATAGCTGTGATTCAATTCATCAAACAACGGATCAATAGCATTTCCTATAGTCTCAATATCCAGCTGCCTGGTTTTATCAACCATGGTTCTGCGCCATTGAGGCAACTCTAGCAATACATTTCCCAAATAAACTTCCAGCTCTTCCGTATGCTTATGAAAAGCTTCTCTGTCGGGCTGTGACAGCATGGTAAATTGATCTTCATCCAGTGCTTTATTATCTCTGATAGGCAAAAAAGTAATGGTATCGCTTTCTCTGTAAAGAGCAACACTCATTGCTTCGGCTTTCTTATCTACCAAATCAATGGCTGCGTTATATTGTTGATTAAAGCGCCGTTCTATTGCTGACTTTTTCTGTTGATAAGCAGGGCTTTCAAAAACGGCTGGAAAGGTGGCTAATAAGTTATCTATTAGTTGCTCTATATCTTTAGTAAATTTCTGCCCTTGCCCAGCATGAAGTTGAATAGAAATAGGTTCTCTGGAGTTTTCAAAATTATCAACATAAGCATATGAAGGAGGGGCATCTTGCTTTTCAGCCGCATGAGCCAAATAGTTTGTAATCATTGATAAACGCCCTGTCCCAGGAGCGCCCATCACAAAGATATTGTAGCCAGGGTTTTTCATCGCCACACCAAATTCGAGAGCCGATTGAGCACGAGACTGCCCTAAAATTGTATCGCATTGCTTGGATATTTCAGGAATAACAAAACTATCTGTCTCAATATTTAATGTTAACGAAGCTACTGGTACTTTTAAGTGTTCAGTCATAGGAGAACTAAATGAAATGATTTGTTGGGTCTATGGGGAATAACAGGGACACGTACTAATTTGCAGGCTCAATATCCGCTGAATTAAGAAAAGTATTTCTTTTATAGGGCCGGGGTACAAAATTTATCTTTAAAATATAGCCTATAAACAGAGGAGTTCCAAATATCTATAGCAAGAGAATGAAGCACAAGAAAACTCTACTTATGAGCGAGGATTCAATAATATACGAATTTGACTTGTCTTTTTGGCCGTCTTCTACGTTGTAGCAACAGTTTCGTAGCTTGCTATGCGCCTGTTGCTACGTCTTGAAGACGACCAAAATCCTGCGTCAAACTTTCGCATATTATTGAATCCTCGCTCCTTAAAGTTTCGATTTACTGTCCGGCATAGACATCATATGACTCATTTTTTCAACTTTGGTCTTTAAATACTCTTGATTATCACCATGCACGCTGGTTTCTATCGCAATGCGCCTGTCAACCTGCACACCTAATTTACCCAGTTCTTCTATTTTATTCGGGTTATTGGTGATTAAAGCGATGGATTTAACTTTTAAATCTTCCAGCATCAGTGCTGCCAGATCATACTCTCGTTCATCTGCTAAATGTCCTAAATGAATGTTAGCATCTACAGTGTCCAACCCGTCATCTTGAAGGTTATAGGCTTGCAGTTTTTTTAACAACCCGATTCCTCTCCCCTCCTGGCGTAAATAAATCAAGATTCCACATCCTGCCTTATCTATTAATTGCAATGCCATGTCTAGCTGTTCGCCACAATCACAACGACGAGAACCTAAAACATCACCGGTAAAACATTCAGAGTGAATACGTACCGGGATACTCTGCTTGTTGACAACATCACCTTTTACAAAAGCAATGTGTTCTTTGTTATCAAGGTTATTACTGTAATAATGTAAGACAAATTCACCGTGAACTGTCGGTATACGAGTCTGAACTAAATTTTTTAATTGTGGTTTCACATGAGTAACTAGATTTTTCAATTGTTTCTATTTTACTATTTATAAGCAGAAGATGCGCCAAATTTACAATTGACTGATAGAATTTTGCCAATAACCAACTATAGTTATTGAATACCATCATTAAAGAGATATACCAAAAAGGTATGCAAACAACCCATTTTTTTATCGGTCAAATCATTCAACACAAGCTGTTTAATTACAGAGGTATTATCTTTGATGTTGACTTCCAGTTCTCAGGTACTGATGACTGGTACAATAATGTAGCTCATAGCCGACCTTCCAAGCAACAACCCTGGTATAGGATATTAGTCGATAATGCGAGTCACCAGACCTATGTAGCAGAGCAAAATCTGAATTTATCAGAATCACTGCTAGCGATCAACAACCCATTAATTAATGATTATTTTACTAAAACTGCCAATAACGTATATGCCTCTAAAATAATAAAAAATTAGTCTCTTTGGTTTAACCTAGAAAAATCAGTTGGACATGGAATTTGTGGGAAATCTGGGCAAAAAAGGCAAATAATCTCTCGCAGATAATGGCCATAGTCCTTATCAAGAGTGATTCTGCAGGATTTTTTGTCCAGATTTTTCACAAAACTATGGAGCGGTTAACCCCCAGCAAAGAGGTGACTCATATTAAACTTGACTATCCACTACATTCAATAGCTTTTGTAAAATTTCAGCGATCAACTGATTTTTCTAGGTTTAAGAACATCTCTACTTTATAGCCTGAATCAACTTTACCATATCACTACTGACCGGGTCTAAAAGCACTTTTTTAAAACCACAAGCCTGTACATTTTTAACCGTTTGCCGATTAATATTAGCACCAAAAACAGATGCTATCAGTGGATTCATTAGCCGCATCATTTTGGCCATTAGTGGTTTAGAACTTAATACATGCTCCAGCAACAAAACTTGCCCACCCGGCTTGCAAACTCTATACAATTCTTGTAGCCCTTTAATAGGCTGCGGTACAGAACAAAAAACGAATGTCGCGATCACTGTGTCAAAGCTATTATCAGCATAGTATAGAGACTGTACATCCATAAGTTCCAGGTTAACGGAAATATTTTTACCTTCCTGTTTTTTTTTCGCCTGCTCCAACATTTTCTCACTAAAATCCAGCGCTGTTACCTGAGTATTGTCAGGGTAGTATGGAAAATTTTTTCCTGTACCAACACCTACCTCAAGAACATGGTCACCCATAACCTTATCCCATAAAGTTTTTCGCCATTGTTTAAAAAACAAGCCTTCTAAAAAACCTTCCAGAACGTCAAAATAGGGTGCAAGACGGTCGTATCTATGTTTAGTTTTTTCGCTGTCGATATGCATTACACTCAATCTTCTAACTGCTGGATACCATCGAGGTACCATTTCGGCTGCATACTATTTTTAGACTTAATAAAGTGCCAGACTTCTTGCACATGCTGGGCTTGTTTATTAACATCTTCTCTAATAACAGCATCAAACAAAACCACTGCTTCCAGCTCATTGTCTATCTCTCTAATACTCAATAATTCAGCATCAATTTTTAGCACATCCGTTTTATTTTTCTCGATTAAATCTTTTAATTGCTCCTGAATTTCAGCAAAAACTTTATCTGTAGTCAAACCTCTAATTTCGGCAAGCTCATGATTATCCCAGGCTTTTTGTAAATCTTTAAACGCACCTTTTGCACCTGCAAGAAAGTCAGCCTCATCAAAACCGGCCGGAATAATAGCTTCTTCAAAATCAGCATCATTTTGCAAATCAGACGCAGAAGAATAATTCGTTTTTGTATTCTTATCAAATAGAATATCGGTATCAAAACCTGCTGACCTGCGTTGAGATGAGCCGCCAAAGGGTTGTGGTTTATATTGTGGATTGCTAGCTGATGCCCCATTCTGCTGCGAGCTACAGTTATCTCTACTATAAGCAGGCTGCGGCCTTGATCTAGCACCCGCTTTAGCTGCAAATAATCTGTATAACAGATAGGCAACACCGCCAAACAGCAGAATATCCATAAAGTTAATGCCTTCAAAAGCGCCACCAAAAAACATCGCTCCCAATAAGCCGCCTAAAGCCAGACCACCTAACATGCCCATAAATCCACCTCGTTGATTCATGTTTTGTCTGGCAGTCTGATTTTGAGTATAGGCTTTTTGCTGACTTGCCGAACGCATTGGTTTTGATGTTGTTGAGCGACGAAAAGGTGAGCTATAAGAAGATTTGCCGCCAAAAGAGCGCGCACCTCCAAATCGTTTAGCTTCAACATCGGGAATACCTGCTAGCAATAATGTAAAGCAAAACAGTACTGTTGCAAAAAATCCTGTGGTTTTTTTCATAAACTCTCGTATAAACTTTATTAAACTTTCAGCATTAAAACTGAAATAGTAGTATTTTCTAATGTTTAGAGTTACAATTATACCCTTGTCTCGCTCTTCACTAACATTTCATTTCATAAATGCTTTCATCACCGATAAAGTTTTTGATCATTTTACTAGCATTGCTACAGTTTGTGGCACCGTTAGTTCATGCTCACACCGGTGTACAACATTCCAGCCAAAACGTCCACCTCCCTAAGTTTGAATATCTTAGCGTAAATTCCGACTCTTCCCCTGTTTTTCAGGCACTAACAGCCCTATATTATATTGATGCCAGTTCTATAATCACTGTTGGGTCTGCTATTCAACATAAAAAAAATATTACCCATCATTCAACACCTTATTTTCTTCCAGCGAATCCTTTTTTCATCATATCGGTTATTCAACAGCATTCCATTAAGCACCCGCCTATACAACAATCATATATACAAGCCAGGCACTATTATTTGTTGCCTGCGCGAGCACCTCCATCATTTTTTTGAGACTCTAGCATCTTGATTGATCAGGAGCTCAAATTATTCAAATTACATCTGCATGAAATTGATTGTATTTAAAGTCTTGTTTTTACTAAATAAGCATTGAATACTGGCATTAGAACTTTTCGTAACAATGCCTCTCCAATAAAACTCGAATCATTTCATAAACAAACAACCTTAACCTGGAGTGTCATTATGTCTAAATTTAGACATACTAAATGGTCTATATTTTTATTTCTGTTAACAACAACACAAACCTATGCACATGAACCTGCTGTTGTTGACCATCATGACCGTATTCAAATTGACAAGACATTGACTCTTGCTCAACTCGTAGACTTAACACTGGAAAAATATCCAGACCGTCTTTTAAGTGCCGCACTTATGCAAGAAGCAAATGCATTGCAACAAAGAGGTGATAGCTGGTTGGCGGGTGCTCCCAATATTTCAATGCGTTATCAGGATGATTTACCGGGTGATGATATAGGTTCCAGGGAAATGGAATATGAGCTGGAATTACCCTTGTGGAACTGGGGACAACGTTCTGCTGGGCAATCTGTAGCAGTACAAGCGCATAATTCTGCTGAAAAACAGCTTGCAGCTATAAAACTGGATGTTGCAGGCCGGGTTAGAAATGCCTTATGGAAAATGGAACTGGAAAGTATTCGCTACGAACAAGCCAAATCCATATTTGATATTTCTAAAAAACTAAGTAATAAAATTAAACGTAGAGTTGAATTAGGTGATTTACCTCGTTCAGACTTGTTACTTGCAAAAAGCAACCATTTGGAAAAACTATCACTACTGACACAAGTAGAAGCCGAATTAATGCACGCTCGCAAAAGTTATATCAGTCTAACTCAAATGACTGTTATCCCGGCAGACTATAAAGAAAAAATGAGTTCTATCCTGGAAATATCTGAACACCATCCCAAACTATCAGTACTAAATGCAGTAATTCAGCGTAAGCAGGCAGAACTCAAATGGGTAAAATCTGCAGGTTCTGGTCAAAGTAGCTTTATTATTGGCGGCAAAAGTGAAAAAGCGGGGAAAAATGATGACGATATAGAAAGTATGAGCGTTACATTTTCCATGCCATTTGGTGGAAGCGCGCATCTTGCACCTGATATTGCTACCTCTAATCTGAAATTGACTGAAGCACTGACCGCAAGAGCCCGTCTTTTCCGAGCACTGGAAAAAGAGCTTCACGAGGCAAAACATGCTTTGCAAGTTACCCGTGCTGAACTAAAAATTGCGAATGAATTAAAACAAATTGCCCAAGCCCATTTAAAAATGACACAACTCAGCTTTTCTGCCGGTGAAATAAATTTACTGGATTTATTAAAAATTCAGGCCAGAGCCTACAATGCTATTCGCCATGCAAAAGAACGTGAAGTAATGTTACAAAAAAATATTGCAATGTATAACCAGGCAGTAGGAGAACTCCCATGAAAAAAATACTACTCCCTTTAATTTTATTAGCCTATGCAAATACCGTCATTGCCAACGACTATGAAATCAAAATAACCAAAGTTCAACTGTACAATCTGGGTGTAAAAACTGGCAAACTAAAAACCATTAATCATATCCCCTTATTATATGCTCCAGCAAAAGTAGTTATTCCGCCCAGCCAGGAATACATTGTCAGCGCAGCCCAAGCAGGTTTAATCAGTAAACTCAATGTTACTATTGGAGATAGTGTAGAGAAAAACCAGGTTTTGGCTCATATTAATAGCCCTGAACTATTATCTTTACAACGTCAATTACTTAAAGCCAATGGTGAAAAACAACTAGCTCGGGCAAGTTTTCAACGTAATGAAAAACTTTTACAAGAAGGTGTTATTTCTGATCGTCGTTGGCAAGAAAGTCGTAGTAGATATAACTCATTTGCAGCTGAGGCCAACGAAGCCAAACAATTATTGGAAATTGCTGGTATGTCGGCAAAAGACATCAAAAAACTTGCTGACTCTCATCGTTTATCCAGTCAACTAAATATACGGTCACCCATTAAAGGTGTTGTATTAGACCGGATGGTCGTTGCAGGTGAAAGACTGGATATACTTGCACCATTATATCGGATAGCCAACCTTGAGCAACTATGGCTAGAAATCAATATCCCTCAAGAGCGCATGAGCAGCATAAAAATAGGCGATAAAGTACTTATTGAAAATACCGATATTACTGCAACAATCAGTTTATTAGGTCAAAGTGTTAACACTCAAAACCAGACCATACTCGCCAGGGCTGTTATTAATGATCAACAATCGACTCTTAGAGCAGGACAAAATGTCAATTCTCAAATTATTCAAGGGAGTGATAAACCAACATATATCGTTCCGAATACCGCTATTGCTCAAAATGAAGGAAAAGCTTATCTGTTTATACAAAGTTCAACGGGATTTGTTGTCAGCCCGATAGCTGTCATTGGTAAACAACAAAATAACTCCGTTATTACAGGTAACAATGACTTAATCGAAGGCATTGAAATTGCCATTCAGGGTGCAGTGGCTCTTAAAGCTAACTGGTTAGGCCTTGGAGGGAGTGAATAATGGCTAATCTAATCCGCTTTGCGCTGTCCCAGCGGATACTAATAGTTTTAGTGGTATTACTATTATCCGGGGCAGGCTATTACGCTGCAAATAATATTCCCATTGATGCTTTTCCAGAAGTCTCTCCTACTCAGGTAAAAATCATTGTTAAAGCCAATGGGATGACACCTGAAGAAGTTGAAGCCAGTATAACAGCACCCATAGAAGTTGAGTTACTGGGTATTCCACATCAAACCATGCTACGATCTTTGGCAAAATATGCCTTAACCGATATTACTGTAGATTTTGAAGAAGGCACCGATATATTCTGGGCTCGCCAGCAAGTTGCAGAACGTCTTAATACCTTATGGGGTGATTTACCGGAAGGGATTGAAGGTGGCATAGCTCCAATGACCACGCCACTAGGTGAAATGTTTATGTTTGCCATTGAAGGTGGCGACCTAACGCTGATGGAACGCCGTAGTTTATTGGACTGGGTGATTCGCCCTGCACTCCGTACTGTTGCTGGTGTTGCTGATGTGAATGCTCTCGGTGGTTTAGTTCGTAGCTTTGAGGTTTCCCCTGACAATACACGTATGTCAGCCAGAAACATCGATATAGCAACGTTAATTGAAGCGTTACAGTCAAATAACCGCAATGATGGCGCAGGCAGAATGACAGAGGGAGAAGAAACCTTGATTGTGCGTGCTGAAGGCCGAATTACATCATTAGAAGATATTCGCTCTATTGTGGTGGCTCAAGGTCATGGATCACCTATTTCTATCGGTGATGTCGCTGAAGTTAAAATAGGCGCTTTAACTCGATATGGAGCGGTGACAAAAGATGGAAAAGGTGAAGCAGTTACCGGCCTGGTACTAAGTTTACGAGGTGCAAATGCCCGCCAGACAATCATTGATATAGAAAAAAAACTGGCTGAAATCAGTCCCGGATTTCCTCAAGGCGTAGAAATAAATGTCTTTTATAACAGAGGAAAACTGGTTAATAAAGCAGTCAACACAGTTGCTAAAGCATTACTGGAAGCAATTGTACTCGTCGTTATCTTACTGATTTTATTCCTCGGTAACTTGAGAGCAGCATTAACTGTAGCCTTTGCTTTACCCATGGCCGCCATGGTTACATTTATTCTAATGAAAAGCATGGGCATGTCAGCAAATCTGATGAGCTTAGGAGGGCTTGCCATTGCAATAGGTATGCTTGTTGATGGTGCGGTAGTTGTAGTAGAAAATATCATTACCCACTTGGCTGAAAAGGAAAAAGCACAACGTTTACCCCGCTTACATATTATCTACCGTGCCACTCGGGAAGTTGCAGCCCCGGTTACTTCAGGTATTTTAATCATTATCATAGTTTTCCTGCCATTACTAACCCTTCAAGGCCTGGAAGGCAAACTTTTTACCCCCGTTGCTCTGACAATCGTTTTTGCACTCAGTGGCTCACTGGTTTTATCTCTGACGGTTATTCCTGTGCTTGCTTCCTATATGTTAAAACAGGTTTCACATGAAGAACCTTGGCTCCCCAGACAATTACAAAAACTTTATCATCCCGCTTTAATCTGGAGCCTGAAAAACACAAAAAAGGTTTTTATAACAGCGGCCGGCCTTTTAGTTGCCACTATTATAGTTTTCACCCAAATTGGCAGTACTTTTATGCCAACACTGGACGAAGGCGATATTATTGTACAACTGGAAAAATTACCTTCTATCTCTCTGCAAAAAACAATAGAGTTGGATATTCAAGTACAAAAAAATCTGCTTAATAACATACCAGAGATTCTTAATGTCGTGTCACGAGTGGGTACAGATGAGTTAGGACTTGATCCTATGAGCTTGAATGATACTGACAGTTTTCTGATTTTAAAGCCTAAAGACCAGTGGCGCATGCAAAGTAAGGAAGAACTGGTTGAGGAAATTCGTAAGGTGATGTCTCAAACACCCGGCATTGCTTTTGGTTTTACTCAGCCAATTGAAATGAGGGTTTCAGAAATGTTAACCGGAACTCGTGGTGATGTAGCAGTCAAACTATTTGGTTCTGATCTTGATGTGTTAAACAGTAAAGCCAAAGATATTGAAAGCGCATTAAAAACCATCTCAGGCGCGACAGATGTTTTTGCCAGTGAAAATGAAGGCATGCAGTTCTTGCAACTAACTATAGACCGTCAAGCGGCTGGTCGTTGGGGACTTAGTAACGACAGCATTGAAACCATGTTACGTGCTCAAATTGAAGGTTTAAATGTTGGTATTATTCAAGAAGGCATAAAACGTACCCCTTTAATTTTACGGGGTGCCAGTGATACGTCTAATTTTGAGAACTTACAGTTAACGCTACCCAACGGTGGACATGTACCTATTACTGCGATAGCCAAATTAGAACGTGTTGAAGGAGTCGTTTCAATTGATAGAGAAAGAGGCCAACGCTTTGTAGTCATTCAAAGTAATGTAGAAGGTCGTGATTTAGTAGGTTTTGTTGATGAAGCCCGCCAAGTTGTTGCCGAAAAAGTAAATCTGCCGACAGGCTATTTTGTGGAGTTTGGCGGGCAGTTCGAAAATCAGCAACGTGCAGCTGCTAGACTAGCATTAGTAGTTCCTGTGTCATTAGGACTGATATTTCTGTTACTATTTTCAACCTTTGGCTCCGTTAAACAAGCGGGTATGGTACTTTCAAACATACCTTTAGCCATGGTAGGCGGCGTTTTTGCCTTATGGATATCAGGTGAATATCTATCCGTCCCAGCATCAGTTGGCTTTATTGCCCTATTAGGTATTGCTGTACTAAACGGTGTAGTAATGGTCAGTTATTTCAATCAATTACGTGCAACCGGCATGGATCTGGCTCAAGTTGTTATTATCGGTTCAGTACGCCGTTTACGCCCGGTACTAATGACAGCCAGTATAGCCGCTTTTGGCTTGATTCCTCTGCTATTCGCAACGGGGCCAGGTTCTGAAATTCAGAGACCTTTGGCTATTGTAGTAATCGGAGGACTGGTTTCTTCTACCCTTTTAACCTTAATATTACTGCCGATACTGTATCAATTATTTAGCGATAATAAACAGGAGATAAATAATGGATAACGAAGAATTTTTAATCACCTTGAATGTTCCACCTAGCCTTGAAGAGGCAATTGTTGATTGCCTGTTGATTTTTGAAGCTGAGCATGGCTTTAGCAGTTTTCCGGTCAGTGCGCATGATCATAAAAATGAAGGATTATCTGCTTCCGAACAGGTTACAGGCAGACAACGTAAAATTCGTTTTCAAATGTATATTGCCAAGCCGGATTTATCTGAACTACTCAATCGATTAAAAAATGAATTTTCTGGTTCTGGTATCAACTACTGGGTATTACCTGTTATTGAAAAGGGTATCATTTGAAAAGAAATATTGATGTTCTCTCACCCTCAACATCAATACCATCAAACTAAGTTTGTGATATAGGCCTTAAATTAGGAGGGAGGATTTAATAAGTTCCGGAAGTTATTAAATCCTCGCTCCATACTCCTAGAAAGATCAGTTGGGCGCGGAATTATAGTGCAAGATATTGGTTTCACAGTGTTTTAAAAAAATCTGAGCTTCACCCATTAGGTTAAGTGGGCATTTTTTTGAAGTGCTGTGGAATCAAGAGCTTGTGCTAGAATCCGTGATCCAACTGATTTTTCTAGGATAATGATACTCTCGCGTAGAGGCATGCGATGATCCAATAACAATCAGCCTGAAAGGAAATCAATTCTGCTTTAACCGATATAAAGCAGAAATATCTTCATCTCCAAAACCGAGTTCCATCAGTTTTTCATAATCTGCCAACGTTTTGTCTACCAAAGCGGTCGACACCTTGACTTTTTGAGACATTGTTTTACAAATTTTCAAATCTTTATGATGTAAAGCCAGTTTAAACCCTGGCTCGAAAGTCCCTTCTGTCATAGTAGTCCCTCTATGCTGCAAAAACCAGTTCCCGGCAGCCCCACCTGAAATGACATCAATCACTTTATCCATTGCCAGGCCTTGGGCCTGACCAAAAGCCAAAGCTTCTGTTACCGCCTGATTAATTCCCGCAGCCATTATCTGATTAACGGCTTTTGTAGCTTGACCGGAACTTGTCCTCCCCATATAAACAATGCGTCCAGCCAATGCTTGCAATACAGGGCGTACTTTTTCCAAAACAATTTCATCCCCCCCCACCATCATAGCCAAAGTCCCATTTTTGGCACCTTCCACACCTCCAGAAACAGGTGCATCCAGAAAATAAACCTGTTTTTCAGACAGAATAGTAGCGGCCTTTATAGCTGTTTCACCGCTTATGGTTGACAGATCAACCACAATAGAACCAGGATTAATTGTTTCTGCTATAGCGGTAACCATTTGCAATACATCTTCATCAGCAGATACACAGATCAACACTAAATTAACTTGTTCCGCTAATTGTTGTGGAGAGTCAGCGGATTTTAAATTCAATTCTGCCGCCAACATATCCGCTTTATTTTTTGTCCGGTTAAATACAATCTCTAACAATCCTGCTTGAGCTATGTTATTCGCTATCCCTAAACCCATTGCACCTATACCAATCATACCTGCTTTCATTCATTTCTCCGAAAATTTTCAACTATACTTTGCCAAATCCCAAAGCGGATAAACTCTGTCACTTTAAGAAAGCAAAACCTATGCTAAAATAAAGGTAATTTAATAAAAAACAAAGAGAATCAGCCATGTTTGACACAAAATCAATAGACGATATTGCCAACCGCCTTGCCAATGCTATTCCTCCAGGTTTAAGTAGTATAAAAGAAGATATGGAAAAAAACTTCCATGCTATTCTACAAAGTGCATTAGGCAAGTTAGATCTTGTTACCCGTGAAGAATTTGAAGTACAAAAAGCCGTTTTAGCTAAAACACGATCTAAACTGGAAGATTTGGAAAAGCGTGTAGCAAACATAGAGCAACAGCAAAGCTAATAAGGAGCGTGCCAGGGATAAAAACTCGCTCATTGCGAGAAAAAGTCAAAAAAAGTATTAAAACATACCATCAATTCAAAAGTAACTATGCTCGTTCCAGGATCAATTTTAAAACATATTCTGCTTTACATCTGCCTTTTGTCTGTTGCCCAAGCTAGTGACAGTAATCCAGAAATGCAAGATGGTAAACATTTTCCACATAATGTGTTTTTTGAGTATAACCACGAACCGTTAGACTTGTCTTTAACTGGATTAACAACCCGTACAAAATATTTTCTGGATATTTATTCCATAGCGCACTATCTGCAAAACCAACCAAGCTCTACTGTTTTAAAAGTTTCGGATGAAAATATATACAAAAATATATTACAAAACAGCAGTACTAAACAGATTTCGATGGTTTTCTTGAGAGCATTATCTGCGGAGCAAATTCAAACATCGCTTAGATCAGGGATTAAATTAAATACCACTAAAACAGAGTTCCATAAAATCCAGTCACAGGTTGAGCAATTCATGCATGCTATCTATGCTGATGTTAAGAAAAATGATGAATTTACTATTCGCTGGCTCCCGGATGGAACCGTCATTTCGCTATTTCAGGGAAAACAGATCAGCCAAATCAAAAATAAAGTTTTTGCTAAAACACTCTGGGCTATCTGGTTTGGAGAATTTTCTGTGGTAGATAGAAAATCTCTGATCAAGGAGTTGTTAATCAGTTCTTGAATCAACAAACTGACTTTAATATTGCTCTTCATAACTCATTGTATTTATATAGTGATATACTGGATAAATTTACCTATTTGTAATCAATCCTAATATAAAAATATTCCGCTTATGAAAACTGTTAAAGGAGAGCTTAACCTCGGACGATTTCTTGTCCCTTACCGCATCTATGGTGAGGCACAAAAAACGATTATCTGCATCAGTGGAGCAAAACAAACAATGGCTGCCTGGCGCTCTTTTGTTAGTCACTTTGTTAATGAATATTCAGTTGTGGTGTTCGATTTACCAGGCCAAGGTCGCGCTATTATAAAATCAGGCAGCCCCAGTATTACATTTGACGAACAAATTGATGTACTACACAACATCGTCAATAAAACCAACCGCAACGGTACTGTAATTCTGGCAGCTGCATCCTGGGGAACAATAATCTCTGCTGCGTTAGCAGCACGTCACCCGGATTTAATCGATAAACTGATGCTGGGTAGCTTTGGAGCCAAGCCCAGCAAAGCAGTTATAGAGGTCATTCAGGCGGGCCAAAAATTATTCGACAATGATCAAACTGGCGACATTGCTCCTTTGATGATTGAAAAATTTGGTCAGCTCATACCCGAGACCCATAAAAAACAGATGATTGAACAATTCCGTGGCATGACCAGAGAACAATTCCTCAGTTTCTATGATCATTGTGAATTTGTCAGACAAGCAACGGACATTGGAGACTTTGTTGATCTCGGAAACATCACTGCCTCCACTCTCATCGTAAGTGGTGAGTTTGACGCGATTCTTGACTCCAGTGAAATCGAAAAGGCTTCAGCAAGAATTCCAGATTGTGAATTTAAAATGATTCGTGGCGCAGGGCATTTCCTACACTGGGAGCAACCTGATATTCTCCACACATACAGCGACTTCCTTGCCAGATAATTAGTAAACACATTTAAACTAAACTGCACCTATGCCCCAAATAGAACTATCAGCTGTCGATAAGGTTTCATTGATCGAGCAGAAAGATTTCTCTGCTTTATATTTCAAACCTTTAAAACCACTGGTGATCAGGGACCTGACAAAATCGTGGCCCGCAGCAAAAAAATGGACTCCAGAGTTCTTTAAAACCCAACATGGCAACAAGCAGGTCAAAGTATACGATGACAGTTTTGTGACCGCTGGAAAAAATTACATGAGTCAGCTAAAGACTATTCCTTTGAGCGAATTTATCAACACGGTGCTGTCAACATCAAAAAATCTGCGCATGTTTCTATATAACATTAAATCCGAGATCCCGGAACTGGTTGATGATATTATCTTCCCCACGCTAATTGATGGTGTATCGAGAAATTTTGTTTTTATGTTTTTTGGCTGCAAAGATTCTGTAACACAGATGCATTTTGATATTGATATGTCACATGTTTTCCATACCGCTATGCATGGAAAAAAGACTGTCTACCTATTCCCTTACGAACAGGAAAAAAATCTGCACCGCTATCCATTCACCTGCCGAAGTTACGTAGATGTTGTACAACCAGATTTCGAACAATTCCCTGGATTGAAAAGATTAAAAGGCTATCAAGTTACCCTTGAACCCTTAGAAACCCTGTATATACCCAGTGGATACTGGCATCACATTGTCTATGATGAGCCCGGCTATTCAATCTCTCTTCGCTGCGTTAATCATACATGGCACGGGAAACTTCTTGGTTACTATAATCTGCTGATAATGTCCCCCATAGATCGTCTAATGAATATCATTTCTCCCCAGGGCTGGTTTAACTGGAAACAGCGGCAGGCACTCAGGGAGTGAAGATATGATGTCTTGGAAGTTTGGGGTGGGATTTAAATTATAGTCAGATTGGATGATTGAACAAAAAAAGATAGACGTACTCAAAGGGGAATTATCCAGAAACTGATTTTATCATGAGGAACATGTCTGAAACTCTGATAATTATTTTTCCACTTAATCAATCAGAAAAATGCTTCTGATACATTAACTTGTACTATTTAACCGGCTCACAATTTACAATACGACTTTATAATTCCATTGTATTTATCAGAAATGTGCTCCTGTTAATTTATTGTGAAACCAATACCTTGCACTATAGTTAATCACTCAGCTTATCTTTCTAGGTTCAAAATCATTACTGATAGTTTTATCCATTCATTGATTTTTCTAGGTTTATAGTTTTTCTACTAGGATTTCCTTCTCACAACACCTCGTTAGTTGTATTTATCCTTGCTTTTACTATACTTATTCAAGAACTAATGAAATAGGTTCTCCAACAAAGGACTTTAAGCTCATTAAGCTCACACCCAAACCAACCAATTATAAATTCCTTCAGTGAACTATTTCAGGAGTACATAAAGTGATAATAAAAAATCTTTTTAAAGCATCTATTTTATTGCTCTTGCTTATTTGCAAGGCGCAGGCAACAACGATAGCAGTCACTAGTAATGATGGGACCATACTATTTGGCTTTGACAATATAGCTGTCGGAACAAAAACATTTGATGTTCGGTTTGTAGATGGTACATTTTTTGATATTTTTAGTGATGGAACGCCTACAAATGTATCCATCCCATTCGTGAGTCTCTCTAGAGATAGCGCAGCCTTAGCACTAAAATTGGCATTTAACGAACATCCTGTCTATGATAATGATCCTACAAAAATTAATGGCATAAGCAGTAATATTTTTGCTGATATCATTACACCTTTTTCTTATGACAGTGCTCTTGTAAGCGTTCTTGCAACCCGTTACCGGGATGGTATCGATACCCTAGGCTTCAATGATGATTTTGACCTGAACCATATACGCGATCCATTTATCAATACTTTTGACGTTTCAAATGAAACATATGCTCTCTGGTCTGTGGCCGTAACCTCTACAGTTCCTGTACCTACTGCCTTTTGGTTGATGTCCTCCGGACTTCTATGGATAGGAGCAGTGACAAAAAAAAATCAACGGAAAAAATGAATACAATCTTAAAATTCATTTTCCTACAATGACATGTGCTGGTTACAGCATATATTTGGGTGCTGACTAAAAAAATTTAATTCTATTTAACCATTGTATATACTTAGCAAAAATTCTTTATCCTTAAATCCTATACCATGTCATTGACTGTAACCCTGAATCCGTGACTTTCATGTGGATAACAGGGCGTATGATATTGCTTTTTAATAGGAACAAAAAAATCTAAACTTCACCCGACGGTTAAGTGGGTATTCTTTTGCCCACTGTGAAATCATGAACTTGTGTACTGTGCAATAGCGGAGTTACGGATTCGGGTTCAGCTTTTAGGAATGAGACTTTTTAACTGTTCCATTTCTGTTCCATATATTATCTATACAAATAATATTCTATGACTATTCGCTAAATTAAAAACTATCAATTTTCAAAACAGATCTTTTATCCTTTACGACCAAAGCCTAATCAAAAAGTCTCTTAGCAACGCAATATTTATTAAATCACGTTCTGTTTAACCCGTACAATAAACAAACTTATTCCTTTACTTTAACCATTATATGTCCCTAGCCATTGTATATAGCAGAGGTCGATCTGGAATTGATGCTCCTTTAGTAACCGTTGAGGTTCATGTGACTAACGGATTACCTCAGCTATCAATCGTTGGCTTGCCTGAGACTGCAGTAAAAGAGAGTAAAGACCGGGTACGTGGGGCTATTATAAATTCTCACTTTGAATTTCCGATTCAACGCATCACCATTAATCTGGCACCTGCCGATTTACCTAAAGAAGGCGGTCGCTTTGATCTTGCCATTGCGCTTGGAATTTTAGCAGCCTCCAATCAAATCCCTAAAACCAGACTTGCTGATTATGAATGTGTCGGTGAATTATCACTTAGCGGAGAGTTACGCCCTGTTATTGGCACACTTCCGATCGCCATCCATACTCGTAATGCCCATAGAAAACTGATTTTGCCGGAAGACAACATTGCTGAGGCCGCTTTAATTAAACAGGCTGAGCTTTTCCCCGCAGCCAGTTTGCTTGAAGTGTGTGCTCATCTCAGTGGACAAAAATCATTAATTACTCATATTCCTGAAGTAATTGCAAAGGAGATTGAATATGCAATCGATTTTGCTGATGTTCAAGGACAGTTTCATGTTAAAAGAGCTTTTGAAATTGCCGCTACTGGTGCTCATAATCTGCTGTTACTTGGTCCCCCTGGAACTGGAAAATCCATGCTGGCCTCAAGAATGCCTACTATTATCCCCGAGTTAACCGAGCAACAAGCTCAGGAATCAGCAGCAATTGCATCCATTAGTGACTTGGGACTTGATGTTAAGCACTGGCTTAAGCCGCCTTTTCGTGCGCCCCATCATACTGCATCCGCTGCGGCTCTGGTTGGTGGAGGAAGTAATCCCAAACCGGGCGAAATATCTCTTGCCCATAACGGTACTCTTTTTCTTGACGAATTGCCTGAATTTGACCGTAAAGTATTAGAGGTTTTACGTGAACCTTTGGAAACGGGTCACATCACTATCTCACGTGCTAGCCGGCAAGCTGACTTTCCTGCTAAATTTCAACTGATTGCCGCGATGAATCCATGTCCGTGTGGTTATCAAGGGGATACATCAGGACGTTGTCATTGCACTTCGGAACAGGTTACAAAATACAGAGCTAAAATATCCGGACCTTTGCTGGACCGCATCGACATGCATCTTGAGGTACCTCGCGTTGCTCATGCCGTATTGCGCAATGGTTCACCTGAAGGTGAAGAAAGCAGTTCGCAAATCAGGGCGCGTGTGATTGCTGCTCAAAACATTGCTTTGCAACGCCAAGGCAAAGTCAATTCAAAGCTCACTGCTGCTGAAGTTAAAAAATACTGCCCTCTATCTGAACAAGGCCATCAAATACTGGAACAAGCCATGGATCAATTTGGTTTATCTCACCGCGCTTACCACCGCATTTTAAAGCTGGCCAGAACCATTGCCGATCTGGCAAATTCAGAAGCCATTGAAATTGCCCACCTAAGCGAAGCGATCTCTTACCGAAAGCTAGACCGAACAATCTAGCCATGGCAGCATTAAACCCCCAGCAGCAGGCCGCTGTTAAAACCATCGACCACCCTTTACTTGTATTAGCCGGTGCGGGTAGCGGTAAAACGCGCGTAATTACTGAAAAAATAGCCTATCTTGTGCAACAAGGCACCCTTGCCCGTTATATTGCCGCACTTACCTTTACCAATAAGGCTGCCAGGGAAATGAAAGAGCGTGTATCTAAATTATTAGATTCCCAACAAAGCAGAGGACTTAGGGTATCCACTTTTCATTCTTTAGGTCTGGATATTCTGCGTAAAGAACACAAAGCGCTGGGGTATAAATCAGGGCTTACCCTGTTTGATGATCAAGACAAACTAACGCTACTGCGCAACCTTATTGCTCATGGCTTGACTGACTGCGATATTGATGCCGTTGATTTTTACAATAAACAAATAGGCGACTGGAAAAACGCTTTTATCACACCTGAGCGTGCCATCAGTACTGCAACTGATGAAAATCATGCGGTTGCTTTGCTATACAATGATTTTAATCGAAACTTAAAGGCCTACAATGCCGTAGACTTTGATGACCTGATTCTGAAACCTGTATTATTGTTTCAACAAAACCCGGAAATTTTAGAAAAATGGCAGAATAAAATTCGTTACCTGCTAGTGGATGAATATCAGGATACCAATATTACGCAATATCAACTGGTTCGTATACTGGCAGGCAATTTAGGGCGGTTTACAGTTGTTGGCGACGACGATCAGTCCATCTATGCCTGGCGAGGTGCCCAACCCGAAAATCTGGCGCAACTGGAAAAAGATTATGCCCGGCTTAAAGTGATTAAACTGGAGCAAAACTACCGCTCTGCAGGTCGTATACTGAAAGTCGCTAACCAGCTTATTTCCAATAACCCCCATACTTTTGAAAAAAAATTATGGAGTAATCTTGGCTTTGGTGATCCTTTAAAAGTGATTAGTCATAAAGATGATCGTTCAGAAGCCACACAAATCATTTCAGAAATCATTCATCACAAATTTAGACATGGCGGTAATTATTCCGACTATGCCATTTTATATAGAGGTAATCATCAGTCCCGCTTATTTGAACGCACCTTAAGGGAAAATAATGTGCCCTACTTTATCAGTGGCAACAGCTCTTTTTTCGCATATTCTGAAATCAAGGATATTCTTGCCTATCTACGTTTATTTGTTAATCAGGATGATGATGCCGCATTCCTACGTATCATAAACACCCCCAGACGAGAAATTGGTCCAACGACTTTGGAAAAGCTGGGTGCTTATGCCAATAAAAGACACATCAGTCTATTCACGGCCTGTTTTGAGCTGGGACTGGCTCAATCCTTATCTGAAAAATCAGTATTCAGACTGAAAAAGTTTGCTGACTGGATCATAGATACGGCTGAAAAAATTGAAATAGGTGATACTTTTGTGGTGATTGACCGCTTCATTCAGCAATTAAACTATGAAGCCTGGTTACATGAAAACAGTAAAACCCAAGCAGCAGCCGAACGTAAAATAAAAAATGTGTATGACCTGATTGAATGGTTAAAACGTATTGCTGACAAAGAAACAGAGGATGAAAAATCACTTGCCGAAATCATATCCAAGATTCTATTGATGGATATACTGGAAAGGAACCAGGAAGAAGAGGCCGGTGACCAGATCAGTTTAATGACATTACATGCTTCAAAAGGCCTGGAATTTCCTCATGTCTTTCTGATTGGTATTGAAGAAAATTTACTACCCCATCAAAACAGCATAGAAACCGATAATATAGAAGAAGAAAGAAGACTGGCCTATGTCGGAATCACTCGCGCACAAAGAAGTTGTACCTTTAGTTACTGCACGCACCGAAAACGCTATGGAGAAGTGAGTGAATGTGAACCCAGCCGGTTTTTAAATGAATTACCGGAGGAGGACCTTGAATGGAGCAATAAAAAACAATTAGAACCGGAGGTGATTAAAGCACGTGGCAAAGCAAATCTTGCGAATTTAAAATCGATGTTATCTTAAGGAGTGAGGATTTAATAAGTTCCGGCCAACGGGACGACTGCATGAGCAGATATTGCTCCATGTGAATTATACAGAAGTTAGGGCAATGCATAATCCTAGAAAAATCAGTTGGCTCACGGTTTCTAGCACAAGTTCTTGATTCCACAGCACTTCAAAAAATGCCCGCTTAACCTAATGGGTGAAGCTCAGATTTTTTTAAATCACTGTGAAACCAATAGCTTGCACTATAAATCCGCGCCCAACTGATCTTTCTAGTCAGCTATAGTAAGAACCAGCAAAAAGAAGTGGGAACCCTCAGAATAGGGTTTTTGTTTGTAAACAAACAACCCTTATCGTTGGAGGTGTTCCCACTATGAAGAAGC
>JAKIUK010000044.1 GCA_021647585.1 Methylococcaceae bacterium | reverse complement strand
CCCTGGAAAAATTGCCTGGCTGGCCCAACTGTCGTATTGATGAATTGCTGCCTTTGGCACCTGATGACTTAGATGCGATAAAGCAGAAATTGCCTAAAAAAGCTAAGTGGTAGCGACAGCCGCTTACAATCCACCAGCTAATCCAATCGGGTCACTAGTAATGTATCGCCCGGTGCTGGGATCATAGTACCTAAAGTAGTTATAATGTAACAGGCCCTACGACCGGTTTCAGCTAACCATCCATTTTCCTTAGTTCACTCAACCACTTAGCAATAAAATTCCTCTAGCACACTCCTCGAAAGCCAAATTTCGCCCCTAGTGCGGTTTTGATTTTAACACTGGTTTTGTTCAGAGTGCATTTTTTCTTTCTTTTCCCTTTTAGCCGCTTCTTTTGATCTTTTTTAGAGCAAGAACAGCAACTAAAGAAGAGAGGGGGATTTGCTGGCAAAGTAAAAAGAAGCGGAAGGATTCCCGCTTCTTTACTCTTTTTATGGATTATTTATTGGGTAGCTGCCATTTCGCCTGATCATTCTGACGTAGCCTTGCCATTGCACACCCAGAAAATCCCAGGCTTCGATTATATCGCTGTAGCCTTCTGGCAGATAATCCATTCTGTTCAGTACGAATGCGGCGGCAATTTTCTCACCTGTGCTGGCAGCTGTTGTACCTGTCTGCTTTAACTCGCAGCTTACCTCTATTATTTTTTGTATTGGATTGTTCATCTTATGTTACTCCTTATCTAATGGCTGGATTCAGCCCAATAATGCTTTACTGGACATAGTTACCGTTGGCATCGCGCGCAGGGCTGTCAAGGCTGCGTAGCAAAGCGAAGCACCCGAAGGGCTTGGCCTTTACAGTCTGAGCACGGTGCTAACCTGCCACTATGTTTAGTAAAGTTTTTACTCGATTTACTTTCTCTATTTCTCCTTTTCTTTTAGGGGAGGCAGACAAAGGGCGGACGGAAGACCGTGTGGCTCTTTGCACGGGCTGTAGCGCACTTTGGCTGACTGGGGTGGGCGGGCATTCAAAAAATAACGCTGTAGGGAACAGCGAACATTTACGGGCAGGACAGCCCGTGCGTCCATTTAACATAGCGCTGATTATGCGGCGAAGCGAACCGTTGTCTGGCAACGCTGCCCACGGCTTTTTCTTTTGTGGGCTTGTGTTGTCAGGCAATTGCGCATAATCCCGCGTTATGTTAACCCTTTAGGGCTTGATGGCCGCTCTAAAGCCCCTTGAGGGGGTTGGGGGTGATAAGCCAGGGAACAGTAAGGCGGCTTTTTGCCTTTCTGTTTTCTGGCGTAAATTCACTTCGTTACACTTGCGATAGCAGGTGTGACACAACCGAGAGGCAGGAAGCCGAGCGTCTTGAACAATACGATGGACTTGAACGAAGCCGGCTAGGGATGGCCGTCCTAGCCTGGCGCAGTGCTTGCCCAACCTGCAAGAAGTGTGACTTGCGCCATGGATGGCGGCGCACTTGTTGCTGGGCGATGCAAGCACTGTGACAGGCGGTAAGCAGCGGTTTGCACTCGGATTCCTGGCTCTGTCTTTTGTTTTGGTTCTGGCTCATGTTTTGTTCTCAGTTTCAGATTCGGGCTTCATTCTCGTTGGATGCGTCAATGTATGGATCTCTTTCAATTTCTTAATGCTGACCTGGGTATAAATTTCAGTCGTCGATAATTGGCTATGCCCTAGCATCGCTTGTATAAATCGAATGTCAGCCCCATTTTCCAGCATCAAGGTGGCCATGGTATGGCGGAAGATATGACAGGAACCTGATTTATTAATCCCTGCCTGTTCAATGTATTTCTTCACCAGGTCTGTGAGTCTATTTTTATGGAATGCTTCACCAAATTCATGCAAGAACAGGGTTCCATCATCGTTCCCTGTGATCAATTCAGGGCGTATTTCTTCGATATAATGATTAATCCACAGTCCTGCTCTCTCGCCTAATGGCAACATCCGATCTTTCTTACCTTTGCCTTCTCTGACCATTAAGATGCCGTTTTGAATATCCACATCGTAAAGCTTCAGATTAATCAGTTCAGCTCTGCGTATGCCGGTACTGTACAGCATCTCAATGATAGCCCGGTCTCGTATCCCTAAATCGCCATGCAAAGCGGTTTGATTCAGGATTTGTTCAACTTCCTGTGCAGTAAGAATGTGCTTGGGTAAGCGTTTATGAACTCTCGGCAGTTCCAGTTCCCCGGCTGGGTTGTACAGGATGTAATTCTCTTTAGTTAGCCATTTAAAGAAGGCTTTAATCGGCACTAATCGCTGTTGCTGAGTGGCAAAACTGATCGGGTTGCCGTCTTTTTTACGGTAGTGGTAGAGGTATCGCCGATACTGTTCCAATATGGGTCGGGTGATGTCTTGGGGTTTATCCAGGTTTCTGTCATCACACCAAAGCATAAATATTTTCAATACCCGCTCTCTCAGCTCAATGGTTCTGGGACTTAATCCACTGGCTGCTGAGCTATCCAGGAACAGTTTTAAATACGACATCATGCCGTGATTGGCAATAGGACTGGGTTCTGGCTGTTTATCTGAGGGTCTGCGCTTTTTTCTGGCCATTAGTTGATGCTCAACGTTTCTTGAGTGTCTGCTTTCTGTCCGAGGTACGATGCAGGATTATTATTTACCTTAATAAGTACATTTTCTTCGGTTTCGGAGTCTGGTTTATCTAGTGCCTTATTATTACTGGCTTTAGCCTTGGTTTTATCTGTCCGCGAACTACCCGTTTTCACCCCATTTTGAGGTCGTTTTGACCCCGTTAATACGGCTGTTTTCTCCGCGTTGTTATTGTCGTAATGCTGGTTTTTTAATAGCCCTGTATTAATCAGTCCATTTAGATGGGCTTTATCATTTGCTTCCTTACCGTCATAAAGCAGTTCATAAACAAATGACTGGCCTCTGCCGCCTCGATGGGCAATGAGAAATTACATGTCTGTTAGTCTATCCATGTGTACCCGTATCTGGGTATTGCCCCAGTCGGTAAACTCTCTGACTTCTCGGCGACTAAAGCGGTAATCACTGCGCTGTAGTTCTTGTTCTTTGCATTGCTGATTGATGTGCTGGTTAATCAGATTCAGCAACCTTCGGGTTTGTGGTGGCAGTTCGTCCAGTGTTCTGCCCAGTACTTCATGGGCTATTTGATTGGCGGTTTCTATATCGTCTAAAGTGACTTCGATATATTCGACCGCTTGTCCCTGATGATTAATGAGCTTTGTTTCTCGCTGGTGTTGATGCAGTAAGGTAATGGTTTTGATTAAGGTCAGGTATTTGGCGTGATCTCTTCGGGTGCGGGTTTTATCCGATAAAAAGGTTAATTGGTCAGCGTAGGGGTTGACGACTTTTAACGTTTTTAATAGGCGTTGGGCGTTTCGGTGCAGCTTGAGGATGTTTTCTTTGGTTTGATTAGCCAGCAAGCCTTCCAGGGTATCTTCAAAGCGTTGCTGGTGTTGAATGGCAGCGGTTTGTTCTCTTGTTTCGTTGACGGTCAGCACTAAACAGCGGTTTAATAATTCTTCATCCAGTTCAATGGCTGTGGTGGTTAAAAAAATCATCACCGGGCCTTCGACATGATATTCCTGAGTGACCATTTTTCCACTTTGTGGGTCTTTGCCTGTGGTGGCTATGGTGATTTCGCCCTGGCTTTGTAATAGTTTTAAGGCATAACTGGCTTCACTTACGCCTTCTTCTTCGGCGATGCCTAATATTTTATGCTTTAAATCCGTTTCCCCATATAAAATAAACTCTGCCCTGTCATGGCACTGTACTGGATACGTTCTTCTTCTGGCATCAGGTTAAGCACGGCATCCATCAAAGCCGATTTCCCAGCGGCACTGGTACTCTGGATTAAGATGGCTAACGGTTTATCCAGTTTGCGTGAGACACAAGCCAGGTAACCCGTTAAGGTGTTGGTATCTTCGCCGACAATACCGCAGTGTCTAAAATCTTCCTGAATGCGTGTTAACAGGTCGGGGGATTTTAATAGGGCTAATGCCGCTTGATTTTCTTCATCCGTCAGTGAGATTGTTTTTGTCTTGGGTTCCTGTAAAGACTTGAGGCGTTGTTCTTGCAGACTTTCCAGTTTTAACAGGATTTTGCCTAAATCGTGTTTGATAATGTCTTCTTTTATGCCTAATTCAATCGCCGCTTGTTTGATAAAACCACTACGAGGGCGAGATTGATAACAATCCAGGGTATCAACGTGAACTGCTTCCCCTGCACAGTCAAAAGCGGGACGTGAGACTAATAAATTAATTTTTAACTGTGCGTAATTCTGATTTTTATCCAGTCCTCTAATGCGATAGCGTCTATCGCCTAAATTAATCACCAGTTCTTCCATATCACCCAGGGTTTTTATTTCAGCTTCGATCATCAGGGCTGGTTTTGCTGGAATGGGCGTGGCAACTATTGATTCTTCTTTTACTGCTTCGTTTTCTGTTTTAGCAGCTAAAGAAGGGATGGCATTATCTTCTGGTTCAGATTCATCTACATCTGTTCTGATTTCTGGTGATAAAGATTTTGCACTCTTTTTATTTTTCACTGCTCCTGCGCTTCCTGCGCCCCCAGCATTAGTACTTCCCCGTACGTTAGTCGCTTGCTCTGTTTTTGCATTTTCTGATTGAGGTGCAATCGAAGTTGTAATAGTCTTGTATTTACCTTTTCCCAACCAAACAGCAGAACGGATAACCACGCCTAAACTCTTATTGGCTGGCTGTACTTGCAGAGCATAACTATTAGCATCCATGCCTTTAGGAAATTGAATGCGGTAGCAGTCAATACCCGATTCAATCAGTTTTTCGGCTAATTTTTCGGCCGCATTATTTCCAGCCTCGTCTCGATCATAGGCTATCAATACACGTTCGGTATTATTTTTCTTAAAAGCAACCAGATGATCAGCGGTAAAACCTTCTATGCCATAGCTGGCGGTCACATTCCTAAACCCTGCACACCAAAAAGTTAAAGCATCAATCAGTGATTCACAGAGAATGATTTCGGGTGAAGCTTTTAAAGCGATTTCATTCCATACACCTGCATGTGCGCCTGGCAGGTATAAATGCGTAGATGTGCCTTTTCTCAGGTTATCATTGATTTTGCGACCATAGACTTCTAATACCTGGCCTGCTTCATTAATCACTGGCATCACAATGGAACCATTAAAATACTCATGTCCCGAAGCGCGTAATAAGCCAATACGCTGTAATTGTCCTCGGATGGCTGCGCCTTCTTTGCGGTTTTTCAAAGGCAAACGATAACCTAACGTCCGATTAGCAAAACCCAATTTGAAGCGATCAATGGCTTCAGAAGAACCAATGCCGCGTTTTTGCAGATACGCCAATGCTTCAGGACTGTCTTTTAATGCCTGGTGATAATAGTCAATCACCTGAACCAATAATTTGTCATCTTCGGCATTGTTGGCTAATGAAGTCGGTAATTTTTGCACGGTGGAATGCTTGATGGGTTTGGATGTCGATGATGTAACAGGAGAAGAGCAAGAGCCAGCGGCTAAAGAGGAAAAGCTGTCATTTTGTAGTAACTCTACGGCATGACGGAATGAGACACTTTCGACCTTCATTACCCAATCAATGACAGAACCACCAACTTGACAAGCTCCCAGGCAATGCCAGAGATTGGTTTTTGGAGTAATCACCAATGACGGGGTTTTGTCATTGTGGAAGGGACATAAGCCCAACAAATCAGCACCATGCCTTTTTAGAATAATGCCAGCGGATTCAACCACACGTTGCAAAGATATTTCTTGTTTTAGGCGTTGAATTTGGTCTTCGGGAATACGAGCCATAGTAACTTCCTTAAAAGAGTTCTACTTAGAACCTTGTCAAGGTTCTCTAAAGGTATTATTATAAGCTCCAACATAGACACTTATGTCAAACCCTTTTAGAACCATAGGAGATAATTATGAATAAACAGATACTGGTGTTTATTACTATGAGTTTCCCGACACGATTTATTCAGCTTAGAAAAGAGCATAAACTGACCCAGCAACAGATGGCTGATACCGTGGGTATGCATATTACCCAAGTAAAACGTTATGAGTCAGGACAGGCATAGCCATCCGTTGAGATACTTAAAAAGATCGCTACAGCCTTTCATGTTACAACTGACTGGCTGGTGTTTGAGGAAAACGAACGGGACTTACCTAACAGTCTGCAATTAAAATTTGAAGCGGTTACTCAGATGTCAGATGAAGACCAACGTACAGTTCAATCGCTAATTGACGGCATGATTTTAAAACATACGGCCAGTCAGTTAGCCGTTGCGGACAAAAGATAAGGGAACAACAGTTACTCAAAGTAAGAATGAGGATTTAATAATGGCAATAACTATGCATAATACACAGATATTGATGGACAAGATTCAATCTCTCCCGAATGATCGGATTACAGAGGTGGAAGATTTTGTGGATTTTCTAAAGGAGCGAGTAAAAACCAGAAAAACAATAACAACTGGCAAGCAATCGCTGGATTTTCCCGTGGATGATTTGGGTATTTGGCCAGAAGGATTAAGCTTGAGCAGAGAGGACATGTATGGCGACGATGGACGCTGAACCACTTTTTATTGATACCAATATTCTGATTTACGCCAATATTGCCAGTGCGCCTTTTCATCAGCCGGCACTTGATGCGCTCACATTAGCTCAGCAATCTGGACGCTCGTTGTGGATTAGTCGCCAGGTTTTGCGGGAGTTTATCTCCGCCCGAACCCGACCACAGACTTTTTCTAAACCTTCAGCGCCTGAGATTGTAATTGAACGGGTACAGTATTTAGAGGAACAGTTTCTGGTGGCTGATGATAATTCATTGGTGACTGAGCAACTGCTCAAATTGCTAAGTGATTTTAAAATTGGTGGTAAACAGGTACATGATGCCAATATTGTGGCAACTATGCTGGCTTATGATATTCCTTGTTTGCTGACTCACAATATTAAGGATTTTAAGCGGTTTGAGGGATTAATCAAAATTGAGTCTATTGAATCAGACGGCTAATGGACTATAGATGAAAGGAGCAGAGGCAATGCATTACCATCAATGCACGGAGGCTTACCTTATCCAGCTCAATGTGAACAATGAAAGTTTTTCTTGATGACGAAAGGGAACCCCCTACAGACTGGATACTAGTGCGCTGGCCTGAAGAAGCAATATACCTTCTAAAATCAGGCTACGTTGAAGAGATAAGCCTAGATCATGATCTAGGCGATGATTCTATCGGAACTGGCTATGATGTGATTTTGTGGATTGAAGAACAAGTAGCACTCAATAAAATGAACCCACCAATAATCAAAGTTCACTCTGCCAACACCCCTGCTAGATCAAAAATGTTGGCAGGAATTAAAAGTATTTACAAAATTGCTAAAAACAATTAACTCCAAAACATCTCGGAATATTCAGATATAACCTTACTAATACCTTCTTCAAGATTACTAGTTTCACAACGAATATAATCATTTTCCAAAGCACCGCCTTCAATCATTATCGTGAAAATATTTTTTTCACGCCCCCCATCAGTTTTTATAAAGACCGTAGCACCCTCACTTTGCAGCTTAAGAATGATTGGCACAATAAATACCCAACCCTGGTTTTCTCCATCAAGAATATCAAGGTTAAGTTTTTTAAAAATAGTTTGGAGTGATTCCATAATCTAGCTACCTCCTAAAGCTTTAGCAATATCATCAACATTTTTAAGCGTTCCATTTGCCGTTCCATCAATAGCATTTCTTATCTGGTTTGATGAAACACCTTTCAAGTTGAGTGATTCAATTAATGCTTGAGCTGTACGCTTATTTCCATCTTTAAATAAATGGCCTCCAGCAATATCACGAATTACCGAAGCCGCTTTATTAACATCTCCCTCATGGTATGCAGCATTTGCCAAAACAGTTGAAACGTCTTTACCTAAAATAGGCGAGCCATCAGCTAAGCCTCCTATACTCTTATTGATCGCAGTTATACCACCAACACCAATATCATCAAGCTTGCTATAGCCCCCTCCAGGCAATAAAGCCCCAGCAATGAATAACCCACCAGCAATAGCTTTTTCCTGACCAGAAGAACAAGAATCGAAAACTGTACTAGCTGTGTCGTAGGTGTCATATACTGCTAATCCAATTTCAAAAACAGCATAAGCAATACACCAAGGACATAATCCTTGTGGATCAGAATAACTTAAAGGATTACCGCCAACGTAAGCGTAGGTGTTTAACCCACCCTGAAGTCCAATAGGGTCACTGGTAATGTATCTACCGGTGTTCGGATCATAGTATCTGTAATAGTTATAGTGTAGTCCTGTCTCTTGATCAAAATACTGCCCTGGAAAACGAATATTGTTGGTTATCGTTTGCCTGGTGATGGTGGCTTTACCAAACGGATTGTAATTTGCCTGCCAAAAAACGGATTGGTTTTGATCCGTAATAGTCTGTGGTGTACCCAGATGATCGTTATGAACATAGTAGATTCCGTTACTTGGACCGGGGCCTGGTGCTTGATTTATATAACCCAGGATATATACGACATCACCGAAATCGACAACACCATTTACATCCAGGTCATATTTTGCATCAGCAGAGCCGATAAAGCCTAATAGAGTAACCACATCACCAAAGTCTACTGTACTGTTGTTATCAAAGTCGTTATCACAGCCATCCCCTAAACCATCCTGATCGCTATCAATTTGTGCCGGATTAGGGTTTAGACTGCAGTTGTCGATCTGATCGGCAATGCCGTCCTGATCCTGATCACCTTCGCCTTGATGAAAAGCGATCAGTTGGCCATTGGCATAGATATATTCTTTCAGTGTTAGCCCATTATTATCAGTTTCTGCCAGCAGCTGCCCGTTTAAATCATAGTGGTAACGAGTTTGTGTGCTATTAACCTTGATGACTCTCTCACCCTTGCTGTTGTATGTGTAGCTGGCAATAACTACGCCATTCTGACTTACATTGTGCAGACGATTGTCGTCGCCATAGCTGAATTGATTGTGGCCGTTATTTAAGGTATTGCCGTTGGCATCATATTGGTAGATTTGGCTGATTGCGCTGTCAATGATGGTTAGCAACTGGTTACTCTGCATGACATAACCATAACTGGCTATGTTGCCTTCGATGATCTTTTCCAGCCGATTACCGTTGGCATCATAACCATAACCAAGGCCCCCGTAGTGACCTTGGGCATTTATGAGACGGTCAAGTTCGTCATACCCAAAAGCCTGATTTTTACTAAAGTCAATCTGATCCGTTATTGTGCTGATATTACCCACGTTATTCTGGGTATAGTCTCGTTGTAATATATTGCCTAGGGTTTGCTTATCGAGTTGATAATCAAGATCATGGATTGCACTGTAGAGCAAACCATTACCATAGGTCATGGCATTTACCGGACCAAAGGCTTGATAAGTAATATTATCAACCAGGGTTTGTATACTCCCATTAAAGGAGGTAGTCACTCCAGTTATCTGCCCCGAAATGTCGCGACTGTAGTCTACGACTCGCCCAGATGGATAGGTAATTTGCTGAACCCTGTTGGCATCATCATATGCATAGCTGATAAGGGCTGTATTTTGCCAATTCTGTTGAATGATGTTACCCCTGATATCGTAACGGTAGTATGTCGTACCGGAGGCATCAATGACAGTAGTCAGTCTACCTATACCATTTTGACCATTAGTATTTTCATCATAAACATAGGTCACATTTAAACTACTGTGTGGATAACCAATAGCTGTGAGTCGGTTTAAAGCATCATAACTGTAAGTACTGATGATACCGTTAGCATCTATTTGGCTTATTTTGTTGTTAGCATCATCATAGGTATAACTTGTAATACCTGTATCAGGACTATTTTGCTCTATTACATTATCAAATACATCATAGCTATAAGTGGTGATCAGTCCCTTTGGATCGGTTACACTAATTAAGGTTATCTCGTTCATCATAGGTATAAATTGTACTGCCATTGGCGGCATCCGTCGTCCCAATCAGACGGTTTAATCCATCAAAGGCAAATTGAGTTGTATTTCCGTTCGGATCGGTTTGAGCAATCAGATTGTTATTTGTGTCATATTCAAGGGTAGTAGTTTGAGCGTTAGCCCCCATATCAGCTCTTAACCGACTGAGTTCATCATAAATAAATTGGTGGGTGCCTGTCAGTTGGTTGGTTGGATCGGAAATGTCCTCTTTGATCCGGTTGCCTGCATTATCGAGTGTATAAGAAACCTGGTTACCAAAGTGATCGCTATAACCAATCGGTCGATGAGCATCATCGTAATAATATGTCAGTATTTGACCGTTGCTTTGACTGATTTGGGTGACATTGCCCGATTTATCATAGTTAAAGGTGGTCGTTAATCGTCCAGCCGTGTCTTGGCTTAACAATCGACCACGGGCATCATAAGTTAAGGTGGTAATGGCACCATTGGCATCCACTATGGTCAGTGGTCGTCCGCTTAAATCAAAGGCTGTTATATGTGTGACATGGCCTAGTGCATTAGTAATAAGGGTTCGATTACCTGAAGCATCATATGTAAAGGTTGTGATGTCATTGACATCCTTCCGTGGCCCATCTATTGATTCAATTAACCCGCTGACATTATAGGTATACCGGGTTGTTTGGTTGGCTTGTGTCTGTGGCGATAACAAGAACAATAGCAAAGAGATAGCTGAAAGGGAAAAAGCGAGTTTTGATATACGAAAGTTCATCTGTAGTTCCTCTACTTTCAATTACAGTATAGTGCGTGTTGTTTGAGATATTAGACGTCCTTGGGTGTCATAAATATAGTCAGTGATTTGTCCAGGTTTTATTACTTTAACGGGTAACCTAAACGTAACATGCCAATCTGTGGTGATGGTTCTTGCTTGCGGCGTACCTGTTGCTTCTGTTCGACTGATTTCTAGACCTCTAGTATCGTGCACATAAGTAGTTACGTTGCCTTGCCAATCTGTTTTACTGGCAAGATAGCCATTGATATCATACGTATAGGCTTGGTTGGCACCTACACAACTAGCCGTGGCATGACCCGAGACATCAGTCACTTTTTTAACGCCATGTATGGTGGTAAATCGAAAGGTAGTCGCTTTGCCTAGTGGGTTGGTCGTGGTGACACTACCATCGGTATTAAATATTAAGGTTGATTTGTCAACACCACCTGCATGTTCTGAACTGACAGCCCTACCTGAAGTATCATAAGCCCATGTTGCATAACGAATACCTGTTTCATCTGTAATGCCTGTGAGGTGATGAGGGAAAGCTAAATTTTCATAATGATAAACACGTGCTGGGTTATCGCTGTTATCCAGGGGAGTATTATCAGGGTATGTAACTGACAGTAAATTACCAACATTATCATAAGAGTATGTGTAATCGTTACCTTGGGGGTCGGTCATTACATCCAAATGTCCATCTGTAGAATAACTTAGCTGTATAGTATGCCCAAAGGGTCCTGTTATTGAATTTATCAAACCTAACGAACCATAGCTATAATGTGTTGTCAGGTTAAAACGATCTGTATCACTCACTAATCGGCCTTGCTTGTCATATCGTTCAACTTGGTTTTGTGGTGTTTCCACTATAAAACCCGTGCTATCTTCCCGAATAATCAGATTGCTATCGGCATCACCTTGCCAAATACCACCTAGTTTAACGAAAGACTCACTTTTTCCAGAGTCATAATGCACTAACATGGTATTTCCATCATTAACGAGGCGTTTAGAAATAATAGATGTCCAGCCATAACCTATGCCAAAATCTAGAGTTGCCGAGTCACTATTGTATGAATGTTGAAAGGAAGGGATAAGATTATTTCCTCTATAATCTATTTCAACTTGATACTTATTGCCTGTAGCTGTATTGATAGGATTTCCAACACTGCAATCAGCAGGTCCTTGGTTTTTATCAGATACATTTAGCTGAGGTTCATAGTAAATGACCATACTATCGGATGCGCTACACCCCTCGACACTACCATTGACTCTGAGATGGTTAATGCCTTCTTTAAGGCTAACTATAGCGCTACCGGAGCCAAAAAAATTAATAAGTGAGGTAAACGTGCCACTTTGTTGAAAAAAAACGAATCCATTGATAGTCGCCGAAACCGAACCCACCGCACCAGAATTGGCTGTGCCAGAACCCGTACCTGCAACATTTATCGTAGGAGTAAAAACAGTGATGCCGCGCTGGGGAAGGGTAAATTGCAGAGAACAGGCAATAACGCCTTCAACTGGAATTAATAATAGGCTTAGTGCAAAGATTATATTTTGTAGTAATTTTGTGATGATACGTTTATTAGTAGTCTGCTTGTGTATTATCATGATTATTCCGTCTCTTTGATTTAGTATGCTTCTACATGAAGAGCTTAATGATTAGGAGCCATATAATTTTGGAGTTAGTATAAATTTAATTTTATGACTTGCTTCAGACCCTTTGATTTTTTTTAGCTTTTATTTCTTTATACTTTGAGAATGGTCTGAAGTTGGTTTTTGTATCATTATTAACGAAGACTAACCTTAATCGCAGATAAAAAAAGTAAGCCTATGCTGAAAGATTAATAATTGTGAGGTCGTTAACACTTTTAGCGAAGGCAAAACAAATAAATTTTTTGGCTATTGGTAGATTAATACTGAGGCTTTTATAATGCTACTTTATTATCAATGCTCTATCTGCACTACAGCTCGGTTGATCCAGAAAAGGCAAAAGAAATAATACGTTTTTCACCTGTTGCTTGGCAGCATATCAGCTTTATTGGAAAGTATGAATTTTACAACAGGGGAGATGTTATTAACATTCAACAGCTTATAGAAAATATCATTGCAGATTTGAAAATAGATATTTCGTCTAAAGAGTATGAGTAGTAAGGGCTACAGAAGGCTGCTGTGACAAACCATTCTTTTAGTTAATTAACCTCATAATGTCATGGACGGCACGCATAAAACCTAGACTGTGTGTAGTAAAACAACGCAGGAGCAGTTGTCGAGAAGCAGTGACCGAGGAGTAGCGAAGCGGTGTTGCCGAGAAACCTTGTTGCTCAAGTTGTGCTTAGACTCAAGATTCCTCCCATTTGTCTGAATGACACCGTTTGTGAAGTTAATCTAGAAACGTCAAAATCAAGAGTAACCTGCAATAGATTAATAGTCATTTAATGTTTTACCAATTTCATCGAATTCCACATCTATTCGGGTACCACCGCTAATAGAATTTAGTAGCAATAATTTCAATTGATGCAAGTCTGCAATTTCTTTGACAATTGCCAATCCCAAGCCACAACCATTACCCAAACTACCAGGAACGCGATAAAAACGTTCAAATATTTTATCCTTTTCAGAATCCAGGATGCCTGGACCATCATCTTCAATGCTCAAACAAAGATTCGGTTGATTAGTCAACCTTACCTGAATATTACCTTGTTTATCTCCGTAAGTAATGGCATTGTCCAGCAAGTTAGTGAGCAATTCAGTTAATAATACCCTGTCACCTTTAACAAAACACGTTTGTTCTACAGCATCAAAACTTAACTCGATGTCTTTCTCTAATGCTCTGGGTATCCATTCAATACAAACATTCTTTGCCAGTTCATATAAGTTGATGATTTCAAACTGTTGACATCCCTCTATCGGGCCGGAACGCGCTAAAGCCAATAACTGGGTAATCAAATGCGAAACTCTATCGGCACTATTTTGAATTTGTGACAAAGCCGGTTTCATGGCGAGTACATTTTCTTCTTTTTGAGCGCGTTCCGCTTGTAGTTTAAGTCCGGCTAATGGCGTGCGTAATTGATGTGCAGCATTTGCAATAAAACGTTGTTGAGACGCTATAGCAGTAGATAACTTCCTCAATAAATCATTAATGGTATCAGTAAGTGATTTAACCTCGGTAAATACATCTGATTCAGAAATAGGACTTAAATCACTGGGTGAACGTTTTGAAATGTCATCAGCCAATTTGTGCAGAGGCGCTAGACCATGGTTAATTGCTTCGTAAATCAGTAGACTAATGAGTAAAGTTAATACAATTTGTGGGATTAAATCTGCCAGCAATATATCAACTATCATGTCCTGACGTTTGTTTAAGGTTTCGGCAACATGAATAAAAACTTTGTCTGGTAATGTGCCAGGCACTTGCAAAGACACCATCCGAATTAGGTTCCCATCAAAATTGACATTTGAATAGACTGGGTAACCATTAATTATTGTGGTTGTTGGGGCTGGCAACATCAAATCACCCACTATAAAGCCTTGCATTTCAGCATTAATTTTGAAAAAAGTAGTATCAATATCGTCCCATTTAAAAATTTCCAGCGCTGTGTCTGACAACAGAACAGAGACTTTATTATCAATAACTTTGACTTCTTGTACTAGCGAGTGTGCGGAATCAAGTAACCAACGGTCATAAGTTTTTTCTACATAATGTAAGGTAACAAAATAAGATAAAGCCGTTTCTAAAATAATAAAAATTATAATTGGAATTATCAATCGATAGACAATGGCTTTTTTAAGGCTAGTTACTTTAATCATTAAGTTTATTTTCCAGTAGATATCCTAACCCTCTAAAAGTCCTAATACCAACATCGTAAGGTGCTATATGTTTTCTTATGCGATGAATATAAACTTCAATAGCGTTATCAGTTAGTGCATCCCCCTGTAATGATAAATGTTGAGCAAACTTATCTTTACTAATAACTTTTCCGTTTTGCATCAACAATAATTCTAATACTGCATATTCACGGGCAGACAATGATAGTAATTCGCCTTTTGCTAAAATTTTCTGACTGCTAGTATCTAATTGTAGACTTCCAACTTCAATGATATGACTGAAACCACCATAACAACGTCTAATCAAAGCATGTAGGCGTGCTTCAAGTTCTCTAAGTTCAAACGGTTTGGTCATATAATCATCAGCACCTTGACTGATACCTTCAATACGATCATTTAGATCATCTCGTGCAGTCAGAATCATAATAGGTAGGGATAGTTTTTGGCTGCGTAGTTTACGTAATAATTGTAAGCCATCCATGTCAGGTAACCCCAAGTCCAATACTATCAGGTCGAAACCTTCTGCTTTTAATAAATGCTCAGCATATGTACCCGTTTTAGCTACAGTCACACAGTAGCCACTATCAGATAGCGTATGAGTAAGGCCATCGGCTAGAACATCATCATCTTCTATTAATAAAATATTCATTAGCTGTAAGGTTATTGACAGTTTTGATTCTTATAATAACAGTTACTAGGAGGTTGTCCGAAAATAGAAAATCTGCTACGGAAAAAGCCCTTTTGGCCACTTGTTCCGTTCATTTTCGTTAAATAGTACAACTATTCGCCTCAAATGAACGAAAAAACTGACTCAAAAGGGCTTTCCCTCGCGACGATTTCTATTCTCGGACAGCCTCCTAGATGTATTTAGAGAACAAGGATGCTGATATTACTAAAATTCAAGAACAGTTTTTTTATTTAAAATGAGGGTCGGGTCATGGGTGTTATTTTCGGAATAATTAATATTATAATTGCTGTCTGGTTTTTCTCTTCAGCAGCTTCTGTTAAGAAACAAGCTCTAATGTGGGCTGCTATAGGCGGTATTTCTTTTCTTGCCTTTAAATTCCTAGGCTATGCAATGATTGGGTGGTTTCAAGGATCATTAGATCAAGCAATTCTTAGCGATTTATCAGATCAAGGATATATGCCAACTGAAAGATCAGCAGGTGAACTGTCCAGTGAAATATCGGGTGAACAATCGACCGCAGCGGGAATCTTTTATGAATTCTTTCCTTTGATGGTGGCTTTATTTGCTGTTTCTTTTATACGGGCAAAGTTTATCTTGGGAATGGGGTATATTGCTTCGTTGAAACACAAAACTTCTTTAAAAATTGTAACCAAAGATTCAGCTATGCCAATAGAGTCCCCCAGTTTCACAGGTACTTTATCTAGTTGGTGGAAGAAAGTGAGAAAAAGTTAACTTTGTACTATATAAATCTTAACATTAAACTACAGCCCTTTTTTTAACCCCGCATACAAGGATTTTTGAGAAGTTGCTGAATAAAAAAATTATTACTACAAGAACACAGGAATTATGATGATGAGATATTAAACTAGTGGTTTTCCCCTTTGAGGTAGTCCCATAGTACTTGAGGTAAATAAATAGCTGATAAAATTTTTAACAGTTATCTACTGCGTTATGTTTTAATATTATTTTTCTGGATATTTATACTCCAGACTTTAACTTACAGGAAAAAAGTATGTCGATTTTAGGTTATTTATTGAGTGGTAGTCTATTAAAAAAAGCTAAAAAATCAACCCATGATGCGCGACAACAACAGGGTGAAAAAGCCGATCAATTATTTCAACAAGCCTATGATAGTTTTTCATCAATTTCTGAGTCTTCTTCAAATTATTCTGATACTCTTTATTATTGGGGCTTTTCACTTTTACATCAAGCGCAGACCAAATCCTCTGATGAGGCCATCAAATTATTTGAAGAAGCTATTAATAAATTTTCTTTTTGTAAAAATATTACCCCTAAGCATTTAGGAGCAGCGATAGATGGTGGAGTTGCTTTGTTGGGATTAGCCAAAATCAAATTAGTAGACTTGAATAACGAACTTTATAGCAAAGCAAAAGAATCATTTGAAACAGCTGAAAAAATTCAGTTGGGCTCTGCTTCTTATAACCTGGCTTGTATTTATGCCCTTCAAAATAAGGCAGATGCCTGCTTAAATGCTTTGGAAAATGCCCGAGATCACGGATTAGTGCCAGACGAACAAAACATTATCAATGATAGTGACCTGCAGAATGTAAAAGGATTGTTTTGGTTTGCTGAATATATTACATCCTTATCAGATACCGAAGTTAAAGAAGTGAAAAAAAAGGTTGAGAAAGACAACAATAAAACCGAAACAGTTAAGTCTGATCAATAACATAAACATATAGGAACGTGCAGGGAATAAGTTTGGCAACAGGCGCATAGCAAGCTAGTTGTCGAAATTATTTCGTGCAGTTCCTAATAATAAGAATAATGGCATTCCTAAATATTTTACTGTATGCCTATAACCACATGATTTGCATTTATATCTTTGCTTACCTTTAACTATACCGTCTTTAGTACATCCTTCTGCATTTCAAGATGGACAAGCTGTCATTGTTATTCTCTCAGAGAAAAACAACAGGATATAAAAACTATATTAATTTAACAATGCCTTATTTAGAATGACATGGGACGTAAAATGTATGGTTATTTTACCCCTTAAAAATGATATCCCAATTCAACTCTGAAATGATCGTCTTCACGAAAAGAGTATGCTGGGTCAGTAGCTGGTGCACCACTAAACAATCGCATTTCTACGTCTATTGTAAAACTGTCTCCCAAACGCCTACTCGCTTCAATATTATAAAACTTTGTATTATTTGTTCTATCAAACAAAACACCCGCTAATATTTCAGTACTTTGTATATCATTAAAACCAAAACGCAAGGCCACTAAGATATCATCCTGAAATGGAGCAGAAACATTGTTTATGCCTCTTGTGTCATACATATATTCAACAATTCCACCTAAATCTAGTCCCGAACTAAAAAGATCAAACAGGGTGTATTCAACACCTGATGTTGAAGCATAAAATGTTTTACCCTGCCCTGAACGGATAATCGCTTCATGCTTTAATATCCATTCCTCATAAGTAAGCTGTATATCAATACCTGTTTGATTAATTAACTGATAAAAAGGGATTAACTTAATTGGCTGGTTTGACGAATTATTTAATTTAAATGTTGGTTCACGCCCCATACCATAGAAATGTGAAACGCCAATATCCCAGGCTCCTATTGCATGCGACCAACGTATAGCAAAGCCTAAATGTTTTTCAATTCCGTGTTTTTGGTAAATAGCATTGCTAATATCTACTTCGGGAAAAGTCCGTAAGCGCCCTTCTACCCCAGCAAAGGTTCGATCCCTGAAACCGGGTAAAATAAATAAATCAACTGTCCCCCATTTTCTTATCAATGCCAGGTTGATCATGGGTTGGCCTAGCTTGTCTTCCGTATCATTATTTTCTACAAGATCAGTTTGATTAATGATATCAACTAAATGCAGTCCTTCAGCGACACCCCAAAAAACCTTTCGAAAACCCACTCGTAATTCCCAATCATCCTCAGCTAATAACCAAGTGAGTTCTCGTATATCAAAATGAGTCCGTCTACTATCGTGTTGTGAATATCTAAAAAAAGGAACAAAAGTAAAACTTTGTTTTCCATTATCCCATTGATAATAAATTTCGGGTTCAATAGCTCCCGAAATATAATTATTATGCTGGCGTGAATCCAGTTTGTTATGAATAAACCCCAAATCTTCAATACTTATTTTTCCTGTCAATTCCAAATCGGATAAAAAACTTTTTGTGATATTAGCAGATTCAACATCTAAATTAGATTTGGCTGTGGAATTAGAGTCTCTGCTCAGTTTGACGCTATCATCTTGTTTAAAACCTGATGGTTCTTGATTTAAAGATATGTTTAAAAGTAAATGTATTTCATCTGAAATATCTTTCTTAACATTTTGAATAACGAGATCTAAGCCTGGTTGAAAGTAAAACACCATTCTTAAATCATTCTTACCTATTAGAAAACAATGTATTTTTTCTAGCAGAAGATAATCTGAAAATGGAAATGAAAAATTTCCTGCTAAAACAGAATCTGAAAAATCTACAACTAATCGGTTAGGATGTGTTTCTATGGACGCATTAAATTGTGTTGAAGTTGACAATAAATAACTGATTTGAATTTGTTTGTTTTTTGTATCATCATAATTCATTGATAGTAACTGAGTAGGTTGTGCATACAAATATGCACTCATCATCAATAGACCCAATAGAGAAACAACCCTTAATTTCAGCTTATCTCTCAACTTCATACCTTATTTCTAGCACAACTTGCTTAACCTTATTAAATTACTGATTTTAAAGTGTCATTTGTCATATTGATCTATTTCATCAGTATGAAACCCACTCTATAGTTGTAACCATTATACCAAGTATACAAATAGTTGAAATTTTGCTAAATAATATTATTTTTTATGTCTTGAATTTTGTATGCTTTGATATTGTTATAACCTCTCATCAGTTAGTTCGGCAGGAAATAAATATTTTAGATCATATATGACTGAATTAGATTTACCTAAAGCTCTAATTTGTCTAATGTCCATTTTTTTAAAATGATCATGCGCAACGGCCAATACTATCGCATCAAATTTATTTTCTTCCAGAGTGGTCATGATTTGAATGCCATACTCCGTTTTAACTTCATCTGGATTAACCCATGGGTCATAGATATGTATATCGGCCTCATAAGTTCGTAATTCATCAACAATATCAACCACGCGTGTATTACGTATATCCGGGCAATTTTCTTTGAAAGTTAAGCCCATGATTAAAATATTAGATTGTTGTACATGAATACGCTTTTTTAACATTAGTTTAATTAAGCGCGATGCCACGTATTCCCCCATACTGTCATTCATGCGCCTACTAGATAAAATAATTTCAGGGGTATAGCCGATTGATTGTGACTTATACGTTAAATAGTACGGATCTACCCCTATACAATGTCCTCCAACCAAACCGGGCTGAAATGGTAAAAAATTCCATTTAGTTCCAGCCGCTTTTAATACTTCTTCCGTATCAATGCCTAAACGGTTAAAAATTATAGCCAGTTCATTAATTAACGCTATATTGACATCCCTTTGAGTATTTTCAATTACTTTTGCCGCTTCTGCGACTTTTATACTACTGGCTTTATGTGTTCCTGCTGTGACTATACTTTTGTAGAGCAGATCGACCAACTCTGCAGTTGCTTCTGTAGAACCCGATGTAACTTTTAAAATATTAGTAACTCGATGCTTTCTATCCCCAGGATTAATCCTCTCAGGACTATAGCCAATGTAGAAATTATTATTAAAAACCAGCCCGGAAACCTGCTCTAAAATCGGTACACAAACTTCTTCTGTTGCACCTGGATACACAGTGGACTCGTAAATTATAATATCATTCTGTTTAATGACCTTTCCTAATATAGTACTGGCTTTTTTCAGCGGCGCTAAATTAGGTTGCAAATACTCGTTAATTGGCGTTGGAACAGTAACAATAAAAACATTAGATGTCTTTGTTTCTTCAATATTCGTAGTGTATTTTAATTTTACTGCTTCGGCTAATTCCTCTCTACTGACTTCAAGCGTCTGGTCGTTACCAGACTTAAGCGCTTCAACACGTACAGGGTCTATATCAAATCCTATCGTTTTATATTTTTTACCAAATTCCACCGCCAATGGCAAACCGACATAACCAAGTCCAATCATGGCTATGTTAATATTTTCTAATCCCATTTAATACCGCTCCAAATTACCACGAACATCCTAAAGAACGAGAATTTAATAACTCCCAGTTTCGACTTGATTTTTGACACCACAGAAGCCAAAATCCTACGCCAAACTTCTGGAACTTATTAATTCCTGACGCCCTAAACAACTGAATAAAATCTAAATGGCTGGACAGCCTTCTAGTGACTTATCGTGATCGCTTTAAAGAGTTCCTATCAAAAGTACGATCAGTAAAGTTATTTCTAAATTTATAATTTTCCCATAATAACAGTGTGTTTTTTCCAGTAATATGATTTGTCATTAACATTTTATCAGCACGCCAATATTGATCTAAATATTGTTGATAACTGTTATATTCCAAGGTTTTTAATAAAGCATTCTTACGATCATAATAATCAATTTTCAATGGGATATAACGTTCTTTATCTATCCATACAACTTGTCTGGTATAACCAGAATGTTTATATTGTGGGTAAAGCTCGAGAACAAAACAATCTATATTTTTATAAATTTCATCTGTTAGATATTTATAATGATATTTTTGAACTTCAAACGAAGTTAAATCTTCAAAGGCAAATTCACTACCCAGATACGGACCAGATTTATTACTGGAAGAAATACGTTTAACTCTTTTCAGTGCGGGTAAATAAAGCCATTGCTCATCCGCTTCCAAAGCATGGGTGAAACTTAAAAAAGCAGTTCCCTTGATATCACGAGGGTTACTAAAAACGCTTAAACTTTTATCACCATCACCCTTAACTTCTAAAGTTTTCATATTTAAAACACGCGTACTTTCATCACCATTACGATTATGCAGAATCATTTTTAAATCAGATTCGCTATCCCCAAAGCCAGTATCTCGAATATCAACTTGTTGAATAATTTGCAACCCTCGCTGCTCTGCTGTTATTGCAAAAGTATGCCCCCAGGAACCCACAAGAAAAGTAAATAAAATTAATCTGTTCATTTTTTATCCTAGTTCATTAATCGATGGTAAAAATAGCACTTGATGGAATATGACTATTAACAAAGCTCAGGTCAAACTTTAAATCAGTTGTCATTTCGACCAGCAGGAGAAATCTTGTTGCTCAAATTGTGCTTAGACTCACGATTCCTCCCGTTGGTCGGAATGACACCGTTTGTAAAATCAACCTACAAATGTCAAAATCGAGAATAGCCTGCAATAGGTTAATAATTATCATGGCTATATACAAACCACTGATTATCTTTTGGAAGTGAGGCTTTAGCCTCGCAAGATTCAGGCGAGGCTAAAGCCTCACTTCCACGCTTAAAATTATGCTGATAATTATGAACCTATTTTCAACCACAACCTGTAGTTAGTTCATAGCCATGATAATTATTGAAAGTAATTGCTATTATCATCGTCATGTTCAATCCTGAGATACAGTTTAAATATGTAAATACTGAAGCCAGGTTTTTTTAATATGTTTTATTGTTTAAGTAATTATTCAATACAATTTTTAAATAATCATCATGAGCAGGTATCTCTATCGCTGATCGTTCACCCAAAAAACGTTTTGTTTCTTCATTTGAAAAGCCTTGGTCATCCTCTATATAATCAAGAAAAAAAGGAAATGATTTTACCACTCGCTGCTTTTTTTTATTCAAAAATGGTGAAACAACTTTAATAACCAGATTAAATAAGGCTGAAGATAAACTGAAAATAATTGGCAACTTAAGTCCATGTGTTTGCATAACCTTACACACAACGTTTTGCAATTCTGTTAATTTAATTGCAGTGTTGGCTCCTGAGCACAAATGAAATATTTGACCCTTGCAGTCTGGGCGTTCAGAGCTCCACTTGATAACACTCGCAACATAATCCACAGGCACCGTATCCAAGCGGACATTACCAAATTTTGGCAATAGCCCAAAGGTACGCCGTCCTGCTAAAAACTCACAAATATGATAAAAAATTTGAAAATGGATGATTTTTCCTGTTTTGGAATCTCCAACTACCATGCTAGGTCGATGCACAGTGACTGGTAAATTATGTTTTTCTATCTGTTCATGCAAATAGTCTTCAGCTTCTGCTTTTGCTTGTTCGTAGCTGTTATGGAATGTTCTAGCTTGTGTTATCCAAAACTCTGGTAAGACACCTGGCAATCGCCCTCCTACACCTACCGTGCTAATAAATTCAATTTTTTGCAGTTTCCCCGATGATTGACAAGCCTTAGCCAGATTAACAATATTCTTAGTAGCGCCAAGCGCATGTTTCCGAGCAACCTGTAGCGGCAAATTCATTTTAACTACACCAGCACAATGAATAATGTGAGTGGTTTGAACAACAATTTCTCGATAAAGCTCTGTTTCAAGCGCAAAATTTTCTTCATCTGTATTTCCTTGTATTGGCGTGATACGTCGTAAATCATCTTGATATTGTTGATAGTCCATATCCCAAAATACGATCAATTCATGCAACCGTTGTTGTAGATGTTCAGCTGAATCAGCTCGCATTAACAGCCATATTTTATTACTCTTCTGTTCAAGTAATAATGGCAATAAAGCACTACCAACCGCACCGGTAACACCAGTCACAAAATAGTGTTTTGACAAATTTATTCCTCTTTAAAAAATACATCAGATTGAATTAAACAAATTTATAGCTTAAGCAGCAGAGTCATGTTGTCCAAATTAATAGGTTGCATGTGAATTTTAGACAGCGGATTTTCTAATTCACTATACAAGCTTGTAATTATAGTCGCATAATGCTGCTGAATATTTTTTCGTCGCAATTTTAAATTACTGGTCAACTCCTGATCGGCAACCGAAAATTCTTTTCTTAATAAAACGATACCTGCGGGTTTTTGGTAATGAGGTAAATCTTTAATATAAATCCGTAGAAACCTTAAAAACTGTAAGCCATATTCGGTTAAGTTTTGATGATTTTCAATATCGAAACTATTGACAGAAATAAGTGCGATCAAAAACTTTTTATTTTGGCCGAAAACAACTGCATGTTCAACTTGCTTCACTTGCTGGATTTTAGATTCAATAAATACAGGCGCAATTTTTCGACCAGTAGATGTTTTGAAAACTTCTGATTTCCGCCCTGTTAAGTGAATAAACCCATCATTATCGATCTCAGCAAAATCTCCAGTTGCTAAATAACCATCATTATCTAAATTAGTTTTGTTATTACTTTCCAAATAACCAGAAAATACACCATCACCTTTGATGAGTAATTCATCGTCTTCTGCAAGTCTGATTTCATTCCCCGGTAATACTTGTCCTACTGACCCAAACCGGTATTGATCCCTACGGTTAGCTGAAATAGGAACTACATTTTCACTTTGACCATAAGCTTCCAAAATTAACAATCCCATCGCTTGAAATCGCCTTAATAGCCAAACAGGCATTGGTGCGGAACCACTGATCATATATCGAATATTACAACCAAATAGCGATCTAAATGATTGAAAGAAAAAATAATTTAATTGCTCACACAGAAAACCAGCCATTGAGTTTTTTTCTGCTGTTAATAAACTAAATCGCAATAGATATTGTAGTATGAAAGAACGGTTATTTAATTTAGCTTCAAGAGCTTGATTGAGTTTTTCATAAAAACGCGGAACAGCAAAAAAAACATGTGGATTAATCTGTGGCAGATATTCCATAATTTGCTTTGGATGATTGACTACATAAGTTTGCGCACCACAAGATATTGCAGATAAATTGACCATGCGTTGAAATAAATTTGATAATGGTAGCCAACAGGCCAAATTACACCGTTCACTTAATTCTGGGTAGGTTTGCAATATTGTATTTACTGCTAAAACTATTTGTTTATGTCGATAAACAATTCCTTTAGGTATTCCTGTCGAACCGGAAGTAAACACAATTGTTGCTATGTCATCAGGCCTAATGTCAGGTAAATCATTGTTAATCTGATTATGTTTAATAAGCTCATCCAGATTAATGGCATGCAAAAACTCAGTTTCTAATTCATTCGTTTGAAATGTGATTACTTTACTAAATGAACGACGAGTCTGCTTATTAAATTTGTTGAGCCTGTCAAGGGTATCAACCGCTATGGCTTTTACTTTTGAAGTTATAACCACACTCTCAAGTTGCTCTGGCAATTCATTAGGGTCCAAACCGACCACAACCCCGCCTATAGCTAAGACGGCCTGATTAAATAATTCCCATTCTACGGAGGTATTAGCCATAATGGCTATCACATCACCAACACCAAAACCTTCATTGTTTAGCCCACTACTTAAGACTTTAACCTTGATATAAAAAGCCTGCCAATTGATCGATGACCATTCCTTGTCGTTGTTACGTACCCAAAAAGCAATTGCATGTGGTGATTGCAAGGCTCGGTTTTCTAACAACTGAGGTAGCGTATTTACTGGTTTCATATTAAGAGCTGTTATGCAAAGGAGCGAGGATTCAATAATATACGAAGACTTGTCTTTTTGGTCATCTTCAAGGCGTAGCAACAGTTTCATAGTCTGCTATGTTGCTGTCGCTACGCCTTGAAGATGACCAAAAACTCTGCCTCAAGCTTTCGTATATTATTGAATCCTCGCTCCTAATTGATTAAACGGGTGGATCGTAAACACCTTTAGGCTGGTTGATAGTCAACTCATCTTCTGTCATTTCTAACCATTTCAAACTTTTGTTAGTTTCTTTCCCTAGCAGCACTTTATGGTTAATCATAAAATCAAGTATGGGAAACAATATCTTCCATTGAGCTCTACTCGCTTTACCCTCACGAATTAATTCAGCAAATTCAGGCAAATAGGGATTGTAGCCAAAGTATTTCAAATCCGAGTACATAAGCAACCAGTTAATAGGATAATTACTAAAAATAGGACTTGCATTCTTAGCTGACTTAACTAAACCTAATTTAACAACCTGTTGCATAATCTCATCTTGATTGTATGCCCAGGCATGAAAGGGTGCCAGATAACGTGGGAATTGTGTGTTTTTTGGATATGTTAACGGGTTTAAAAAACGAGAAAGTTCTTGTTCATCAAATTCATTACAGTTTTTCAGGCCCGGCGGTGTCCAATCTACTTCAGTGATTAAATGTCTTGAAAATTCATATAACATTCTTTCTGGTTCGGGTTGTCCAGGGGAATATCCTGCCATAACAAGTGGAATCTGTTTTTCTATCGCTAATTTTATAGCATCTCCCTCAAATAAAGGGGCATAAACATAGGAAATGGAATATACTGCTCCTCGCTGTTCCTGATTTTTGAGTAAATATCGAAAAAGTTTTTGATAGAATTTATTCGAAGGCCGATAAATCGCATGATCGATTTCTAGCGCATCTAAGGTACGAACCATATTATCCCAGGCAATCACTGGAATATTAATATCTGTAGTGAATGCTAGAACATTTAATCCATATTCAACCTTCAATTTATACAGTAAATAAATGCTATCCTTTCCACCACTAACAGGTACTAGACAATCATATTCAGCCTGCCCTTTACAATCTTGAATCGCTTTTTCAAGATCTGTCTCCCTTTCTTTTCGCTTTTCTTCTTCCTGCATCTTTGTAGCAGGATTGTAATCCGTACATAAATTACAGATACCAGAATCATTGATTATTACGTCTGCTACAGCATCAGAAATCAAACATTGTTTACAGCTAGCCATAAAAACTCCCATCATATAATAAATTAAGTATAGACCAATATAAACGACTTCATTTAAGAACAATGATGTCAGGAAATACTCAGTGGTTAATATACTTCAGCTATAGAATCGGTAAAAGTGCTTACCGATGATTGATAATCAGTCAATTAATACGTTGCCCTTATTTGCTCTAAAATCCAGAAATACAGTTCTTTCACATCGCCCTGCATATGTTCTAAAGTAAACTCTTTTTGCATTAAATAGGGCGCTCTAATACCTCTATAGTCGACATCTACCCCTACTTTTTGAAAATAAATACCGGATCTTTTTAACAATCTTGGTAAAAAAGGTTCCATCATTGCAAAGACGTTTGGTTTCTCTGATAACTCCGTCAGCGCAATTGCAGCGAGAAAATTTGCAACAGAGATCAATGAAAAAGTTCTCCGTTCATGTTTTGAAAACTGAAACGATTCAAATTCACCATAGCGAGTAAATTCTTCACTTGGCCGCCTTCTAAACAAATGATCAACAGCTAATCGAGAAAGTTCACAGACAGATTCCCGTTTTAGATTTAAATTATCAATAAACGCTCTATCTAAACTTTCAGGACAATGTTGTTCGAAAGGCAATTGAATTTCTTCACCGTTGTTCTTAAAAGCAGGAATCAAACGAACGCAAGCAGCAGGCCTCATTGTTTTTTTGTGTATGATAATGCAATGTAAAGAATAATCATCTGCTTCATCTTTTTCTTCGTGATCAGGATATTGATCGGCAGACTCATATTTAAATTCATCGCAGTAAACTCGATATCTTATTCCGTACGCTTTTCTTTTTTGTTCTTCGGATTTTGCAAATTCCACCACGAAGTACTCTTTGAAACTTTGTACAACATTGGATTCATCATTTGTCATATACTTCAATTGCATCAATATGCAAACAAATGTAAATATTGCTCAATTTCTTATACAGTAAATCCATAGTCATATACGTTTTAATAAAATATGTAGTGTTCAACTCAACCATAGCACTATTTAATTAAATAATAATATATTGAATAATAAAAATCCTAAATAACTCCACTTCTTTGGAAGTCTTTTACTTGTTGTGCTTTTGAGTGGAAGTATAAACTTTGTTGCCTTCAGTACTTTCAGGCCAAGAGATAGGCAGACCGATAGCATCTGACCTTCCCAAAACAAAAAATCATTGTTTTCATAATATTATTCACATTAAACATTGATTCCATATTTAGTAAATAAAGCATAAAGTGTTGGTCGGGTAACACCTAATAACTTGGCTGTATTTGATACATGATTGTCTGTATATGCAAGTGCTCTTTTTATCGCATTTGTCTCAGCAATTTCTCGCACTGACTTTAAATTAATAGGGATTTGTTCTTCAGTAGATGGTTCAATTTCCAGGTCATCCACTGAAATAATTGATCCATCTGCCATAATAACGGCACGTTTAATTATGTTCTCAAGTTGCCTGATATTCCCAGGCCACTCATAGGTCTCTATTAATTGCGCAGCCTCCTTGCTAAACCCTTTTATATTTTTTCCATTTTCTTCATTAAATCGCTTTAGTAGTGAAGTTGCAATAACTATAGCATCTCCATCTCTTTCTCTTAACGGTGGAATGCTCACAGATATTTCATTAATGCGATAATACAAATCTTCTCTAAACAGTCCCTCTGTAATTAATTGTTGAACATTTTGGTGAGTGGCGCAGATTATTCGTACATCAATTGGGATTTCCGCCCGACCGCCCAAACGTTCTAACACCCTCTCTTGAATAAATCTTAATAATTTAGCCTGTAATGAATACGGTAAATCGCCTATTTCATCCAGAAAAAAAGTACCCCCGTTGGCGTATTCAATTTTTCCTTTTGTTTGTTTCGTTGCCCCAGTAAAAGCGCCTTTCTCATATCCAAATAATTCACTTTCAAGCAGGTTTTCTGGTATAGCAGCACAATTAACAGCAACAAAAGGTTTGCCTGCTCGATTGCTTAAACCATGTATTGCCTTTGCAAGTACCTCTTTACCAGTACCACTTTCACCTAACAATAAAGTTGTAACATTTGTAGGTGCAACTTTTTCTATCATGCGTGATAGTTTTTGCATTTGTGGACTAGTGGCAATTATTCCTGCTAATGGTTCATTAGAATTCTGTAGTAATTTTAAATTATCCTTTTCTAACTGATCTAACTGAAAAGCTCTTTCTATAATTAAAGTCAGGACATCGATGTCTATTGGTTTTTGATAAAAGTCATAAGCTCCCATTGCCACAGCAATTATGGCATTTTCTCTTTCATCATTTCCTGTTACCACTATTACTTTAGTGGTAGGTGCCAATTGCAGAATTTCCTTTAATGTTTCCAGTCCTTCACTTGCATTGGCCGGATCAGGCGGTAATCCAAGGTCTAGAGTAACTACACTTGGCGTAAAGCGTCTTAATGCTGTAATAGCTTCTTTCCTGTCGCCTGCAATAATTGTTTGATACTTCTCAAAACTCCACTTTAGTTGCTTTTGTAGCCCAGGGTCATCTTCTATTATGAGTAATACTTTTTTTTCATCCATCGTCTTAGTTGGTAGTACCAAAAATTATTTTAATGTTGCAGTTTAGATAGCTAAAAATATTTATTTTGGATTTAATGGGTTAACCGTAAATATTTAAGTATAGTAGATCAAAACACGCAACGTTATTCAATGCAAAAAACAAAACTACAATAAATTTTGCAGTAGCCCATTAAAATATTGATCAAACTCATATTGCTTCCGGTAAATATATGGTGAAAGTTGTGCCTTGTCCTAACTTGCTTTCCACTGATATCTTCCCAGATTGCTGCAAAATAAGCTCTCGTGCTTCATATACTCCAATCCCCATACCCGCATTACCTTTGGTGGTATCAAACGGTTTGAATAACCGCTGTTGAATAAATTTTTCCTCCATGCCGCATCCTGTATCAATAATTTTTAATTCGATATCATTTTCTTTCCTATTGGCTACAATTTTAACAATACCATCATCGGCAGTCGCTTCTTGGGCATTTTGAACCAGATGCCCTAGTATAGCGATCATTTTTTCTTTTTCCCCCATCACCATATATTCATCGTCGTCCATTTCAATACAAAGAGAGGGAGAATTTGATGCTTGCTGTTTTACTACTTCTTCCAGAATATTAGCAAGATTAATTTTTGAGGTATAAATTGATCGTATTTTTCCTTTTTTTAATTGGCCAAGTATCTGATCAATCTTTTTCACAACATTTTCCAATGTATCAATTGAGTCATCGATAAACGCAGGGTTTCTTTTGTGTTTTTCTGAGTTTTTTACAATAAGTGATATTTGAGCCACTAAATTTTTCAAATCATGAACTAAAAATGCAGAAAACCGGTTGTATGCTTCAAACTGTTTTGCTCGGGTTAAATCATCACTGGCTTGAGTTAAGGCTAAAGCATTAGCTAACTGCATACCAACTGTCTTTAAAAGGTCATGATCTTCCCAGTCAATTTGTCTGGATACTTTTGGTTGTGTCAGAACAACAAATGCCTGTAGGTTGTTTTCTTGAAATAGTGGAATAATCAACCAAATTTCTTTCAATTCTGCATACCATTTGTCTAATCCAGAACCCGCATAAATATCCGGGTCGTTAAAATATTCAACAAAATCTATAACCCATTGTTTTGTTTTGAAAAAATTTATCAAAGGTTCACTTTCACCGACTAATTGCCTTGAGTGGTTACCTAAATTGTGTTCTGAACTAAGAAAGTAATCCCCTTGATCATTTTTGACCCATAAACCACCGCCCGAACTATCAACAAAATTTGCCAGTGTGTGAACAATAAAAGGTGATAAATCATCTAATGAATTTAATTCAGCAATTTTTTTACTGAGTTTAATCCATTCATCCCTATAGTCATACCTGTGCTGAAAAAAGTTTTTGCCTAGATAAATCTTAGCTACTGCTCTTATTTTTCCTGAAACAAAAAAGACCAGCAATAGCAATATTGCTAAAAAAATAAAACTAATTTGGGCTACAGCCCCCCAACTTCCACCATAAACCTTAAGATAGGAACCCGCTAAAGACATCAACAGCAGATAAACTCCAGCACCTAACAATACAGTTGTATGAAAAATAACCTTATTAGATACTTGTACTCTAATTTGTTCTTGGCTTTGGCGAATTATCGAAGTAGCGAGCAAAGGTGCAGTCAATGCATTAACAATACCTCGTGACTCCCATAACGATGTATCCAGAATATTGAATAATAAAGATTTACTATAAAGAACAAAATCAAATGCAAATATTGCAGCCAACCCCAGACTTAGAAATTTAATAGCCCAGCGTTGTTCATGTAATGCGTTTCGATAAAGTTGCTCAACTAACATTAACCCAATAATTGCAAAACAAATATGAGCAAAAAGACGAAAATCAAAGCCCGTGAATTGCTGAATTTGATAACGTAACTCAGAAAAGTACTCTAATATTACGACACAGATTGTTAACAAAAGTATAAAGGGTACTTGCCATGAATTCTTTATTAAATAATATTTACTATTGAACTGTTGTTTAGAAATCAATACGCTTAGAAAAAAAAACCAAGCTAGATTTCGTAAAGTTTCAACGGGAAAAGTATCCTGAATATAGAGTTCATTACTTTGTAGAATCAAGACTATATAAGAAGTCCAAAATAACGAAAAGATGAGCGCAATAACTATGGGAATGCCAAGCGGGTTTTTATTAACTCTAGCTAATGCAAATATGAGTAATAAAAAATAAGTAATAGTTGATGCTACATAACTATATAGGCCGAAAGAGTCCAATGCTTATTTGCCTCGAAGGTTAAGAAAAAAAGAAAGTATCCTAATACCTGTATTCATGAAAATTTTCAGCATTTTGTTAGGTTGCTATGGAACCACAATACCTATTAAGAGATAGTTCAAGCGATAACTAAATCATGGTGGTTGCTGTCAGATTTAATTAAGTTTCAATGTAATTAACTCTATATATAAAAAATACAATTACAGGAAGGATTATATTTCCAAGTACATATATAGTTCAAAATTTTGAGATTCGCAATAATAAATGGTTCAATGCTTAATAGAGAAACTCCAATAGTTATGTTTATACTGAGCAGAAATGTAACCCCAATGTATTGTTAATACAAAACTCTCAATCCCACTGAGATTTACGAACATTTAATTTACGTCCTTTTATTTTGCCATTTCTTAAACAATCCAGGGCCTTATCAGCACAATTTCGCAAAATAGCCACGTATGCATGGGTATCAAAAATATCAATTTTTCCTACTTCATTACCTAAAACCCCTGTATCACCCGTCAAAGCACCTAAAATATCTCCTGGACGTATTTTATTCTTGCGTCCGCCATCTATCCACAAGCTAACCATGGGCGGTTCAAATCTTTGATTGTGATCCATTTGAAAGGGTGCAACCTCGCCCCAACTGGCATGGCTATCAAGATATTCTTCTATGGCTTCAACCCGCTTTAATTCTCTTTCTGTAGATAAATTAAGTGCCAGACCTTTTTTTCCTGCGCGACCTGTACGCCCAATCCGATGTACATAAACCTCAGGGTCCCATGGCAGCTCATAATTAATCACCGCTTGCATATCTTTAATATCCAATCCCCGCGCAGCAACATCGGTGGCAACCAAAATGGAACAGCTCTTATTGGCAAAACGGACTAATACCTGATTCCGCTGCTTTTGTTCTAGATCCCCATGTAACGCCTGAACTGAAAAACCAATATTTGCAAGTGTGCTCGCCACATCCTGGCAATTTCTTTTGGTATTACAAAACACGACGGTTGATTCAGGCCGATAGTATGATAAAAGATAAGCTAACGCATTAATCCTGTTTGACTTTTCTACCTGATAAAAATGCTGTTCAATAGTGCTGTCCTGATGACTGGTGTCTATACTGACGGACAGCGGTTTAAACTGAAACTTCTGACTCATTTCTCTGATAGCAACAGCATAGGTAGCTGAAAATAATAATGTTTGCCTATGTGTTGGTGTGTAAGAGATTACATCCGTTATAGCTTCTTCAAACCCCATATCCAGCATACGGTCCGCCTCATCCAGCACCAGCACCTTTAACTGTTGCAAACATAAACTGCCTTTAGTTAAATGTTCCTGTAGCCGTCCCGGTGTACCAACAATCACATGTACGCCATGTTCTAAAGAACCTCGTTGCAGTCCAAAAGGAGTACCACCACACAAGCTCAATACTTTAATGTTTTGGGTGAACCGGGCTAATCTGCGAATCTCTTTACAAACCTGATCTGCAAGTTCCCGGGTTGGACAAACAACCATAGCCTGAACCTTAAAGCGGGTAACATCCAGCCTGGATAGCAGGCCGATACCAAAAGCAGCCGTTTTTCCACTCCCTGTTTTTGCTTGAGCAATCACATCCCTGCCCTCAAGAATATGTGGCAAACTCTCCGCCTGAATAGGCGTTAACCGAGTATAACCCATTGATTCAATATTTTCTAACAAGGAAGTCTTTAAAGCAAGAGATGAAAATTTGATAGTAGTCACAAAAGGCTCTTTATAGTGATGTAAATAGTGACGAAGTGCCTCTATTCCAATAGCAATGATACCAGATACAAATTTTGCCAACTATATAGTTTGACATGGATAAAATCACTAATGATTCACAAAATACAATAGCACCAGCTCGGTAGGTTGGGTTGAGGAACGAAACCCAACAATAGTTAAACTTCACCGAAACAACCTTCGAAATCACCTTTCACCGCCCAATCCGATTGGATTATCCCTTTCTGGATATAACAAAGTATGCTTGAATAAGGCCAATCAACAGGTGATTGAATATAGCCATGTTTTACCGGATTATAATGAATGTAATCCACATGCCTTTCAAAATCTTTATCATCCTTGATTAAATGCTCCCAATAACGACGTTGCCAAATTCCACGTTCTCCTTTTTTTCTTCGGTTTGTTGCAATACGTTCAGTTTGTGGCAATGCACGAGAAAATGCACTTTTAATTAATCGCCCGCGAGTAGGGAAATCAGCGTCATATTCAGGTAATTGCCAAAGCGTATGAATATGATCTGGAAGAATAACAATCGCTTCAATAATAACCGGATGATTTTGTTTGATTTTTTGAATGCTCCGCGTAATTCATCAATATGATCTATTAATAATGATTTATTCCGTTCAGCTATATTGACCGTGAAAAAATAACACGCTCCTGGAATATTGGCTCGGCGGTATTGCATAGTTTAATCGACAGTTGTGTATGGGTTTGTTGGGTTTCGTTCCTCAACCCAACCTACCGGCCTGCATTTCTTCCTGTTTCGCCCAGCGTAGTGCATCAGCAGCTTGCGCAATTTTATAGCCCGTAGTTAACCCGGCTGTTGCCGCCAAACCATCCCAGGCTGTGACAGTCATAGTTCCAAACGGCGATGAATATTGCGTATTGGCAAACGGGGTATTTAAAATAGTCTGCCAGAGTGGCACCGTCGTGTTCGTTGAATTGCTTAAATTTGTTGTTGTCATTTAATTTCTCCTGTCAGAAAATAGCGAATATATACGGGAAGCATCGCGGTATAGAGTACTAAAATATAAATCGAACCGATAAACGTTTGCGGTAAAAACCAATTCCAGACGGTAAATTGAAACAGGTTTTCATAAACCAATCCCCGTGCCAGCATGGGTGGTCCGCCGATAAATATATACCCACTCCAGATCCCCCAAATGAGACTTCCCCATACAAAAGGAGATAGAAAAATAATGAGAAAAGTACGCCATCGAGTACGGTTAAATTTGGGAATGGATGCATAGTCTTTAATGCACCGGGGCGAACGGGTAATTTTAAATTCAGGCTTAAACTGGACAAGATAGACCGGCCAGGCACAGGGTCGCAATGTCAGCCATAACCAATAAGGGACAAACATCCAGTTGAAGGCATGCAGTAATAATACCCGCTCTGAACCGGTATTTTCAGCATATGCAGGTACGCCGGGCACCAGCCAGCCCATCACGTCGGTATAGTATTTGAGGATTGGACTGCGTGACAGAATATCGTCCGGTAAGATCACAAATAACAGCGTACTCAACAAGACAACTGCAATTGAATATGGGTGAAGGAGCGAAATGGAGTCCATCCAACTGTCTGCATCAAACAGAAATTTTTTCCATGGTTCTAGGTCTTCCTTTTCTGGAATGGGTTTATGTTGTTTTTTAAATATTTTCATGGATAAAAGATAGCTTGAGGTGTATTGTTTTCCATCTTAATGCCTTTCCAAGTTAGAAATATTAGGAACAGGAAATGAGCAGTGTGCTCACGTCTTTCATTTTGCATTTTATATTTCCTTATCCAAAATAAAGGTCAGTATGCTTGTTGACTTGGTTTCTAATAATTTTAGGTCTTGCATATTTCTCTTCCCTATGTCTTGATTCATTTTTTTAAGAATTCACACTATTTACAAAGTTTTGATAATGAGTCTCTCCTCAAATATCAGAGACAATCTGCTGACAATCCATATTCAATGCGGCATATTAAACTGATTTTAAAATAATATATGTAAGTAAATGCTGATTTTGATTATTTTAACGCAAAGGATATAGTTAGCTTAGCAGAATTATTTAAACAGAAAGCCTTTTTATGCAGCTCTTTGCATTAAGCCGGC